>NZ_NCXO01000015.1 GCF_002104795.1 Mycolicibacillus koreensis | reverse complement strand
TCAGATCATCCTCGGGAAGGTGCGCCCTTTCCTACGCCGCCTCGCCGAGACTCATCCACAGGTTCTGATCATTGCTCCCGGCACGCTGGCCGCGACCCTGCAGCGCTACACCATCCAGGTCGGTGACCCCACCACGAACTGGGTGTATCCGCTAGGCCCGGCCCGCGGGTTGCCTGTCCGCATCGCACATCGCTAGATCGAATCTCCGAGTGAGGAAAGGGTAATCCGTGAAAACTCTGCACCACCGCGGCCCGTCGCCCGAGCACGCCCAGTATGCGCCATTGATGCCCGAGTTCTGGGCCAAGGCCAAGCAGCAGGAACAAGGGGCGATCGCCCGTGGACTTCCGGCGGAAGGTATCTACGAGTTCGGGCGCCGGTGGTTCGACGCCTGGGCCAACCAGAGCGTGGACGAACTCCGCGACTGCATGGATCCCGGCTGCGGATTCATCGACAGCTCGACTTTCCAGAACAAGCGCATCGACCGTGAGGAGACGCTTGCCAACTGCGCGGCCGCTTTCGCCGCATTTCCGGATCTCGCCTTCTACGCCCAGGACGGCACGAACCGCTCGCTGCCGTACTACGACTACTTCGAAGACCAGTGGCGCGTTGTCATCCCATGGCGGGGCATCGGCCGCTTCACCGGCCCGATGCAGCTTCCCGGCACCGACGTCGTCGTTCCGCCAACGGGCCGTTGCCTGAATTTCATCGGAGTCGACCGGTACACACTGACACCGGATTTCAAGATCACCCATATCGACACCGATTGGGACATCGTGTTCCTGTCGCTGCAGATGTCACCCATTGCGCCCAGTTCGGTGTCGTTGCGGACCATGAAGGTGCAGTCGCTCGCGAGTCGCCTCATCGTGCCGCCGCTGCGGTTCCTGGCGTTCAACGCCACATCCAATGAGCACCGCCGCTTCAACCCGCCCCTGCCGGCGATCACCTCCGCCGACGAGTGGCGCGACACTGCCGACCGGGTCGAGCGTGAGCTCGCTCAGGCCCGCGGACACACATCCGCCTGAAGCCTGTTCGGGAGGCGGTGGGTGCTCCGAGCATGCCGCTCGGCGCGTTCGGAGAATGCGCCGAGGTGACGTTCGGGGGATCCGCGGGCACCGATGCCGACCAGGTAGCAAACGGTTTTCCACACGGCCCCGGACCGTGGGGTCAGTAGGAATAGGCGGTGAAAACGCTCGGGATGCGTGCGGGCGTCGGGTGTGCGGTGGCAGGAGGCACGGTCGGGCTTCAGGTCGGCGGGGGTGGCCGGTCGGCGGGCGCGAGCTGCAGTGTCGACAGATCCGGCAGTGGGCGCTGACACAGCGCACGCGCCTGCCGGGACGTCATCCCGAAGATGCGCAGGACGTTTTCGGCTATTTCGTCGGTCGCCGCGGCGTCGTCGCGATCGGGCTGTTCACGCAACAGGGTGCCCAGGCCGAACAATGCCCCACCGGCAATGGCGAGCCCCAGCTGCGGGTCGGTGATGGAGAAGCGGCCACTGTCGATCGCCGCGGTGATGTCACGCAACGCACGGGGGGACAGGCCGTGGTCGCAGAGAATCAGGGAACTGCCGTTGGCGAGAAGCAGCTGGGCTTCCTGCGGGCGTTGCCGGAAGAGCCGTCCGGTCAGCCGGAAGCTGGTGGCAAAGGCTTCGGCGGGGTCGCCGATCGTCGCGGTATGGGCGTCCAGCAGGGCGCCGCAGGCGTCGAGGACATCGGTGACCGCCGCTGCGAACAGCGCTTCCTTGCTGTCGAAGTGGTTGTAGAACGAGCCCATTCCGACATCGGCAGCTTGGGTGATCTCGAGAATGGGCACGCTCAGCCGGCCTTGGGCGATGAATCCCTGTGCCGCCTGGATCAGGGCGGCGCGGGTGCGCATCTTGCGCCGTTGTAGCCGGCTGACCGGTTCGGCCGGTGAGTCACAGCTGTCGGGTAGCGCCGTGTCCATGGCGCTGACTTTACCAATAGCCTCAGTTATGAGGAATTCGTCAGAACAAGCTTGACTGAAGGTATGGTCGTATGTGACGATTTCGTCAGTTTGAGCGGGGTGGATGACGAGATGACCGAGACCGATACGCCGACGGCCGACCGGCACAAGGATCTGCACAGCGAGCACGGTGCGCTGCGCGGGGAGCATCCCGGGCGGTCACGTGACCCGCTGATCCGGGTTGCCGACATTGCCTGGCTGGAATTCGACAAACCCGACCTGGTGCGTGCCGAGGCGTTCTCCCGAGCGTTCGGGTTCAGTGTGGCGGTCAGTGACCCCGCGCAGTTGTGGCTGCGGGGTACCGACGCCGGAGCGCCGTGTGTCAGCCTGCGTCGCGGTACCCGCACCCGGTTCGCCGGCGTGGCGTTCCGTGCCGCCGACGAGGTCGACGTGGTGCGGTTGGCCGACAAGACCGGGGCCCCGGTACGCCCGCTGCCCGAGGTGCTGGGCGGGGTCGTCGTGGAGTTGACCGATCCCACCGGGAACGCCGTCAAGGTCGTCGGCGGCCTGCACGATCTGCCTGCGCTGCCGACTCAGGCCCCCCAGGTGCTCAACACCGGCCGTGACGTCCCGCGGGTCAACGCCACTCAGCGCCCGCTGCGCACACCGGCGCGGGTCCAGCGCCTCGGACACCTGGTGCTGCAAACCACCACCTACCTGGCGACGCTGAACTGGTACCTGGAGACGCTCGGGATGATCGTCAGCGACTTTCTGTTCTTTCCCGGCCAACGCCAGCGCGGCCCGGCCATGAGCTTCATCCGTTGCGACCGCGGTTCCACCCCCACCGATCACCACACCCTGGCGTTGGCGCTGGGCCCGGCCAACCGGTACGTCCACTCCGCCTACCAGGTCAGCGACCTGGACGCGTTGGCCGCCGGGGGTGAGTATCTGCGTGAACGGGGTTACTTCCGGTCGTGGGGAATCGGACGCCACATCCAGGGGAGTCAGTTATTCGACTACTGGCGTGACCCGGACGGCTTCCTGGTGGAGCACTTCACCGACGGCGACATGTTCGACTCCTCGGTAGAACCCGGTTGGGCACCGTTCACCGCCACCGGCCTGGCGCAGTGGGGGCCACCGGTGAGCAAAGACTTCCTGGGCACCGATCTCCAACAGACGCCCCAGCAAGTGCGCTCCATTGTGGCCGCGCTGCGCAGCCGCAACGAATTCGACATCAACCGTCTCATCGGCCTACTGAAAATGGTGTCCTCATGACGATCTCGATACTCCGCACCGCCGAGGCGTGGTGGGTGCGCACCGGTGCGGGCGCCGCCCGCATCGACACCGCGGCATCGACCACCGCGCAACTGCTCGCCGACCGCGCCGCCATTGACGCCGCCGGCGATGCCACGACCGCGGTGGACGATCTGCAGCTGATCTCCCCGGTGACCGCGCCGTGTCGGGTGGTGGCCCAGATGACCAACTTCGAATCCCACGTCAAAGACGCCGGCATGGACCCGAAAACCGTGCCCCTGACATTCTTCCGGAAATCCTCGGCCTCGATCACCGGCCCCACCGGCGTCGTCGTCCGCCCGGCGCACGTGGCACTGCTGGACTATGAGGTCGAGATCGGGTTGGTCGTCGGGCGCGACATCCCGGTGGGCACCACGATCACCGACGCCAACCTGGCCGACCACATCGCCGCACTAGTGGTCACCAACGACGTGTCGGCCCGCGACGTTCAACTCCCGCAGACGCAGTTCTACGAAGCCAAGTCCTATCCGACGTTCACCCCGGTGGGCCCGGCGCTGGTGTTGGTGAACGCCGACGAACTGGCGCGGTTCGGTGAGCTTCGGCTGCGGTTGAGCGTCAACGGTGAACAACGCCAGAATGCGTTGGTCGAGGGCGACATGCTCTACCGGCCCCTGCAGGCCCTGCAGTCCCTGGCGCGGTTCCAGGATCTTTGCGCCGGCGACCTCGTGCTCACCGGCACCCCGGCGGGCACGGCGCTGACCGCTCCACCGAAGCCGGTGGAGATCATCGGAAACTTCCTGCCGCCGGCCATCAAATGGAGAGCCTTCTTCGCCCGCCAGGCCAAGAACCCCAAATTCCTACAGCACGGCGATGTCATCGAGGCATCCGTCGCCACCGAGGACGGGGCCATCGATCTGGGCACGCAGCGCACGACGGTGCGGTTCGCATGAGCGCCGTCCCGGCGCGGCCGCCGGTACGTCCGATGGGCGCCGGTGCCGAGCGCGACAGGGTGGAACACATCGGCACGTCGTCCTACCTGCCGAGCGACGCTTTCGGGTCACCGTGAGCATGGGCGGCGAGCATGTGCCGGTCGTGATTGTCGGGGGAGGGCCGACCGGCATCACCGCGGCCACCATGTTGGCTCAGTACGGCGTCGACACTGTGGTGTTGGACCGCTGGCAGCAGGTATACCCCCAGCCACGCGCCGTGCACCTCGACGACGAGATCCACCGGGCCCTGTCCTGGATCGGCGTGGGCGAGGAGTTCGCCGCCATCTCCCGGCCGGCTCGGGGCCTGCGACTGTTGGACAGAAACCACGACGTGCTGGCCGAGTTTCCGCGTGAGGCTACGGCGGGCCGCAACGGATTTCCGGCCGCCAATATGTTTGACCAACCCGACCTGGAGGCGTTGTTACGCCGCAACCTCAGCCGTTTTCCGCATGCCCGATTCCGGGGTGACACCGAGGTGCATGATGTCGCGGTCGACCCCGGTGGCAAAATCCGGATCACGGCGTCCGACCGGGCCAGCGGTCGGGGATCGACGATCACCGCCGACTACGTACTCGGCTGCGATGGGGCGAACAGCTTGGTGCGCAGCGCAATCGGATCGACGATGCGCAATCTCAGGTTCGCTCAGCGGTGGCTCGTCGCAGATATCGTCACCACCGGCGATCTGCGGCAGTGGGATGGTGTCCATCAAGTCTGCGACCCGCAGCGAGCCGGTACCTACATGCGCATCGGTGAGACCAGATACCGGTGGGAATTCGCGCTCTCGCCCGAAGAGTCCGTCGACGATTTCGCTTCTCTGAGTGCCTTACAGCCATTGATAGCGCCATGGGTGCGCGACGTCGATAACGCTGACCTGCAACTGCTGCGGATCGCCGAATACACGTTCCGGGCCCAGATCGCCACGTGTTGGCGGTCGGGCAACATCTTCCTGCTCGGCGATGCCGCGCATCTGACCCCGCCGTTCATCGGGCAAGGCATGGGTGCGGGGCTGCGCGACGCGATGAACCTCGCCTGGAAACTCGCCGGCGTCCATCACGGCGACCTGCCCGCAACAGTCTTGGACACCTACCAACAGGAACGCAAACCGCACGCACGGCACATGATAGCCCTGGCGCTCAACGTCGGGCGCGCGATGACTGCCGGTGGCGATACCGGTGCCGCGATGCGCCGGGTCATCGTGCCACGACTGCATCTGATTCCGGGACTACGTTCCAAGATCGTCGATTCCGAGACGCCCGGCCTGCATTCGTCACCCTTGGTGCAACGATCGCTGACCAGCCGGCGTATCGCCGGGCGGCTCTGTCCCAACCCGCTGTTACCCACCGGACACCGACTCGATGAGGAGTTGGGTGGCGGTTTTGGACTACTGACCACCGTGATGCTGACACCGGCCCAGCAGGCCGTCGTCGAGGAGCTGGGTGCGCGTAGCGTATATGCCGCTCCCCGAACAGAACTGGCCCGGTGGCTACGGCGCGGCCGCGCGACCGCCGCGGTGATTCGTCCCGACCGCACAGTCATGCGGGCCGGTCGCGACGTGACCGCGCTTTGCGCGTCGATCCCCCCCTTTGCCACCGCATCCCAGCATGCTGAGAAGCGTCCGCGCAGGCAGGCGTAGGCCCTTGCGGCCCTTGCGGCCCTTGCCTTTCGCGCCGGTGCACGGCGGTGGTGCTGGACGCGTCATTGGTGGGTTCCTCGCCGGTGCCGGGTGCCGGCGATCCAGTCCGGCGCCCCCGAGGACAGCGGGGAGTCCTGCAGCCGTGCGAGGTCACTGGCGAACGCTTGCAGGACGGCTTTCATCGCCGGCTGCATCCCGGCGGCGCTGAACGCGGCGAGTTCGCTGTCGAGTCCGGCCGGCAGGGGTCGGCTCGCGGTGAAGTAGGTCAACCGCTTGATGGCCCGGATCGCCACGGGTGCACGACGGGCCAGTCGGGCGGCCGTGTCCTGGGCGTGTGTCATGAGGTCGGCGTCGGCGACGACGGCGTTGACCAGCCCGAGGTCAAAGGCCTGCTTCGCGGTGAGGGGCGTGCCTTCGAGCATGTGCTCGAGCGCATTGGCGGTACCGATCAGCTTCGGCAGCCGCTGCGTGCCGCCACCGCCGGGGATCAGTGCGGCCAGGCTCTCGACCTGGCCGAGCGGGATGTGTGGGGCGTCGGAGACGAACCGCAGGTCGCACGCGAGTGCAATCTCGTGCCCACCGCCGGTGGCCGGGCCGTTGATCGCGGCGATATACACCGCAGCAGAGCGGTTCATTCGCAAAATGGTGCGTCGCCACCGGTAGCCCCATGCCACCACCTCGGTGACCGGACTGCCCACGGACTCGAGCAGTCGCAGCGCGCCCGGAATCCGCAGCGCGGTACGGGTGGCTCGCCACAACGTCCGCAGCACCGCTGGTGGTGGCGGGGGCACCGGCACGGCGGTGAGGCCGCCGAGTTCTCCCGGATCGGCGTGGGTCAAAAACCGGCCCTCGACGCCGCCGGAGAGCACCACCGCGCCGACCGAGCGGTCACGATCGACCGCGGCGGTCAAGGTGTCCAGGTCGCGGAGGAAGGCGGTCGTGGCGAAATTCAGCGGCGGACTGGCGTAACGCGCGGTCACCACGCGGTCGTGCTGTTCGACGGTCAGCGTTGGCAACGCCAGGTCGGTGACCGTGCTGAGGCGGCGGGTCATCTCCGCACCCTCATCGCGGGGCGGGCGGTGTCGTTGCGGAGCGGCCCAGGCCGCGGGAGGCGGCCAGCGGGTCGAAGTCGGCCGGCCAGTCGCTCAGCCGCGTCCGGTCGGTCAGCACCGCCCCGGCCCGGATCTCGGATTGCAGATCGCGGCCGGTGATCGCGCTGGCGGCATGCAGTCCCGACAGCATGGCGCCTTCGGTGCCCGGGCCCCACGCCGTGCTGGTGCCGGCCAGGAACAACCCCGCGATAGGCGTGGTGGTGCCCGGGCGGAACGGGCCGTATTGGGATGGGCGGGATTGCAGCCCGAAGGCGTTGCCGGCGCTGGTGTGGGTGAACCGCTCCTGGGTGGCCGGGGTTCCCAGCTCGCTCCACACCACCTTGCCGGCCGCGCCCGGATACACCTGCTCGATGCGCTGCAGCAGCCCGTCGGTGACGATCTCTTTGACCTGCTGGTAGCGCCGGCGGCGGCGGTAGTCGCCGCTGGCGACATCGGCGCCGTCGGCGCCCCACAGCCGGAGGTCAGCAGGGGCGATGGTCTGTACCTCGATGGTGGCGTGCCCCGGCGGGGCGCTGCGGGTGTGTTGCAGGTCGCGGCGGGTGGAGCATTGCACGAACCCGGGCTGGCGGCGAGCGAAGTCGCTGGCCCAGTCGAGCGGGTCGCGGCGATCCGCGCGGAACAGAAGTTGCGAGGTCATGCGGTGCAACTGCAGCAAGGAGCCGGCGTCCTGCCAGCTCGGGATGGCATAGAAGTTGGAGTTCGGTGTGTCGGCCACGTCGATCTCGACGCCGAAGACCGCGTTGATCAACGGCCACGACATCTTCCAGCGTTTGGCCCGCGCGGCCAGCGACCACGGCAGGTGCGCATAGCCGACCAGGTCCCGGTAGGTGCGAATGATGTCGGCGTCGGAGACCACCACTGGGCTGGCGATCTGCTCACCGTCGGTGAGCCGCACCCCGCTCACCCGGCCGGACTCGACGAGGATGCGGTCCACCTCGGCGCGGGTGCGGATGGCTCCGCCGTGGCTGCGCACGACGTCGGCGAACGCCGCAGCCAGCATCTGCCCCCCGCCGCGGGGGTAGTAGGCGCCGCCGCCGACAAAGTTCTGCAGAAATCCGGCCATCGCCACCGTGCTCATGGTCTGCGGTATGCCGGCCAAGGCGCCGCATTGCACCGACAGCGCCATGATGGTGCGCGGTGTGAGCCCACACGCGGCCAGCACGGCGATGTAGGGCGTCGCCAGCCACGGAGCGGCCGGGCCGCAGTCCCGGGCGTAACGCAGCATCGCCGCCCGCGACGACGGCGTCACCGAGCGGTCAATGCCGTGTCCGATGCGGCGCATGATCGCCACGAACCGGCGCAGGGCGCGCTCCTCACCGGGGAACGTCGCCAGCAGGTTCTCCAGGTAGGCGTCCCAGCCGAACGGCACCCGCAAGTGCAGATCTGGGCCGACGATGGTGTCGAATCCACCGGAGTCCAGCGGCAACCACTGGATCCGGTCATCGAGGCCGAGCCCGTGAAACAGCGTCGGCAGCTGTCCGCCGGGGCCGCAGTCGCCGATGTAGTGCACTCCGCAGTCGGCTTCCCAGCGGCCGCGACGCCGGAACACGTGCGAGCTGCCGCCGATCACGTCGTAGCGCTCCAGCACCAACGTGCGCTGCCCGGTCGCGGCCAGGTGTGCGGCCGCCGACAGCCCGCCCAAACCGGAACCGACCACGATGGCGTCCCATCCCGCAGTCGACATGGTCCACCTTCTCCCTCACCACGGTCTGGCGGAAACACCAGCCGTGGTATACCGAATGTTCTACTTGCCGGCGACGATAGTAGACTGATCGGTATATCGCAACCGGTCGCGGGGACCGAGGAGGGTGATGACAGTGGCGGCACGGGATCGGCTCATCGCAAGCGCCATTGCGTTGCTGCAGCGCAACGGCGTGGCCGGAACCGGCATCGCCGAACTGCTCAAGCACAGCGGGATCGCCCGCCGCTCGGTCTATCTCAACTTCCCCGGTGGGAAAGCGGAACTGATCGCTGCCGCCGCCAAATCCGCCGGTCAGGCCATCTCGGAGGTGATCCGCGGCTTCGCCGCCGAAACCGATCCGGTCACGGCGGTCGAGGCGTTCGTCGCCCTGTGGAGGGAGACCTTGACCGGCAGCGACTTCGACGCCGGGTGCCCCATCGTCGCCGCGGCACTGGGTCGAGCCGACGCCCCCGCCGCTGCCGATATCGCCGGCGAGGTGTTCACCGACTGGGAACAGCTGCTGGCGGTCCGGCTCGAAGCGGCCAACGTCCCCGCCGACACCGCTGCGCAGTTGGCCACCACCACCATCGCGGCGATCGAAGGCGCGGTGATCATGTCACTGGCCACCAAATCCGAGGTCCCACTGCAACGCACCGGAGAACTGGTTGCCGACCTCGTCGCCCAACACACCCAACCGGACCGCTGACCGGAAGGGCTGCAACCATGACCGTCTGGCTGCCCCGGCGCTCCGCGGTCATCGCCGCCGGCAATCGCCGCCGGCAAGCGGCGACGTTCGGCTCAGCCGGAGCGGGGCAGCACCGTGATCGCGCCGGACGGGCACACCCGGCTGGCTTCCTGAGCGTTCGCCAACTGTTCGCCGGCATCCAGTGCGACCGGTCCGGGCCCGGTGGAGCCGGGGGGCACACCGCCGATCAATTCGGCGATTCCGTACTCCCCCTCGCTGAACAGCTGCGGATGAGATCGGTAGCAGTAACCGGCGGCCATGCAGATGTCCTGGTCGATGACGACCTCGTAGGCCCCGGCGTCGGTTTCGTCGTCCATAAACGTCGCGCTCTCGCTTCGATCCTGATGGGTGCCGGTTATCGACGGGCGGCACCGGGATCCGGCGTCGGTACGACAGGGCCTCGGGCGTGCCGATCGGTGGGGGCCTGCGGGGACTGGGCCGCCGCGGCCTCCCGGTATTTCCGCAGCGTGGGCGAGTAGATGCAGGCGATGGCGATGGCGGCGTTCAGCGCGGTGGACACGATCCCGGCGGTCCAGCTCACCGCCGGGCCCGCGTGTGCGGCGATGGCGATGTAGGACGGGAAGGTGCCCAGCACGGCATAGACCGGTAGCACCGCGGCAACCGCCAACGGGACAAGGACCCAACGCCATCCGTGAACGTGGGGCATCAGCCAGCCGAGCACCCACGCCACCACCGCGAACATCCCGGCGTTTTGGACAAGGCAGTAGATGGGCACACCGGCGATCAGCGCGTGGTTGCCGTAGTAGATCATCCAGTCGAAATGCGAGGCGACCATTTCACCAGGCACTTCAAGGATGGCGATCACGCCGATCAGGCCCAGCAGGTACTTGGCCGGCAGGCCCCGCTTGACGATGTGGTAGGCGGCCACCGCGGCGACCGGAATGCCACCCAGGTAGAAAAACACCGCCAGCCACGGCACGGCTCGGCCGAACATCGTGGTGACGACCGGATGGTTCGTCGGAAACCACACCGCGACGAACCAGTCCCCCAGGGGCTCGACGAAGAACGGGTAGAGCAGGGCACCGGCGACCGCGCACCAGATGAACAACGGGCTTCGGGTCCGCGCGGTGTAGACCACCCCGGCGGCCAATGCAACGACAGCCCCCGCCGCCAGACCGATCAGCGGTACGAGCGGATACCGAGCGACCGCGTCGTAGGGAGGCTGTAGAAAAGGATTGCCCAGTGCAGCAATATGGTTCATAGTCGATTCCTCTCAGCGTGTTATGAGTCGAGTCTTGGCGGTGCGGATGGCGGGCGGAACCTGGGGCGGTTTGTCCATCGGCCTTTCACGCCACCGCTATTCGCCGGATACCTTGGTCAGCGTGGCGGGGACTCCGTCCTCGACGGTGCACGAGAAGGTCGAGGCGTGCTGCGGAGTCCAGCCGGCCGGGACGTGGATGCGGAATCGCTGGTGAATCTGAGTGAGCAGGAATTGGGCGTTCATGTAGGCCATCGCCGAGCCGATGCAGCGGTGCGGTCCGGCGCCGAACGGGATGAACGCCAGGTTGGGTCTCGCGTTGACGATCTCTTTGTCGTAGAAGCGGTTCGGGTCGTAGGTGTCGGGATCGGGGCTCCACCAACGCGGATCGCGTTGCAGGGCGTACATGGACACGCCGATCAGGTTCCCGCGGCGAACGCGGTACCCGCCGATGGTGTCGTCGATCATGGCGAATCGCGGGTGGAAAGGATGTCCCTGCAGGCGTTGTCCCTCGTCAAAACAGGCCTTGGCCCACTGCAGCCGGGACAGGTCATCGTAGGTCGGGGTTTGCCCGTCGAGTTGATCGATTTCGGCTAAGAGCCGCCGGTAGGCCTCGGGGTTGTGCTGCAGGAGCGACAGGGTCCACGACATCGAGGCGACGACCGTTTCATAGCCGCCACCGATCAGGATGATCGTCTCCATGATGGCATCGCGGCGACTGATCGGCTGTCCGTCCTCATAGCGGGCGTCGATGATCACCTGCAGCAGGTCGTCATAGGTTTCTGGATCGGCGATCCTCTCATCGATTCGCCGGCCGACCCACTTTCGCAGCCGCGCATAGGCCTGGAAGGGATTGTCGCCTCCAGGGAGCAGGCGCGGGACGGGGCTGAGAAACATTCCCGCCGCGACGGTTCGCATCAGGGCACGGGTGTCGACATCGATCTGGTGGATTTCGGCGTCGGTGAGTTCGGCGGAGAACATCGCTCGCATGAATGCCGGCAACGTCAGACCCGCGATGAGGTCTTGGAGGTCGACCTGCTGACCGGACTCGGCGTAGCGGTCCCACTGCGCGATGCGTGCGCCGAACTCCGCGGCGACGGTGCCGGCGATCTTCGATAGGTGGCGCACACTGAACATCGGCATCAACAGCTTGCGCCGCCGCCGAAACGGGGAACCTTCCATCATCGGGATCGAGGCGCCCAGCACCCCGCGAATCCAACCGAACGGACCGATCATGCTGTATTCGGCCTCGCGGCAGTTCATAATCTGGCTCACCAGATCGGGGTGATTGACGACCACCACGTCATACAGCGGTAGCGGCAGTCGATACACATCACCGTAGCGGGTGGCTAGGTGCTGCAGCAGGCCGAACGGATCCGCTGAGAACTCCGGCAACATCCCGACAAACGGTCGCCCGCGCGGACCGGGGGGGCGCGGCGCGTCGACCCGACGCCGCGTCGATACCAGATCGCGGGCGAAGCCGACCGGATTCCGGGTTGGCCAGAACGGGTCCCGATCACGGCCTGTCGGCGAGTCGACGATCGGCGCTGCGGTGCCGGGTGTTGTTGACATGTGACTGAGCATGATAACACGGATATGAATTGTCAATCATGTATCTGAATGGACATTCATGCAGCTAGGGGTCGGTGGGCAAGGAAAGCCGGCCTACCGCGACGTCTCGCCGTAGATGCCCCTGACGACGAGGTCGACCGCTGCTCGGGCCAAGGCGCGGTCGTGCTGGGTACCGGGACCGAGCGACGGGTCGCTGGCGTACATCCCGAACGGGATAGCGATGATCACCCGTGCGGTGGCGTCGATGTCGATGCCCGGGCGCAGGTAACCGGCCGATGCCCCCTCGTCGAGGAACCTTTCGACCGCCGACTTGATCATCGCGAACGCACCGAGCCAGCGCTCGCGCATGTCGGGGTCGTTCAACGCGGCTACGGCCAGCAACATCCGCGGCAGCCTGGGCTCTTGCGCGATCAGGTCGACGATCAGATCGCCGAGCCGGTTGGCCCTGTCACGAAACTCGTCAACGGTGGTGGGCAGTTGCGTCGTCGCTTCGACGAGCGCTGACATGACCGGGGTCAAGCTTTCCTCGATTGCCTGCTCGAGAATGTCGCGCTTGTTGGCGAAATAGTTATAGACCATCGACGGGGCCGAACCGAGTCGTCGGCCGATGTGGGCAATCGTTGTTTCCTGGTAACCGCGCTCGGCGAACTCACTGAGCGCCGCGTCGATGATCTCCGCGCGGATCATTTCGGCGCGCTGGATGCGCTGCCGCTCGGCTAAACGCGGTCGATCGGTGTCGGGGGTGCCCACGCGCCACATCCTAGCCACCCGATGTGGGTAAGGCGTGCGCGGCGATGGGGTTTCGGGACCGCCGCTGACCGGGGGCGACGGGGCGCGACCCGTCGTTGAGGACCGTGACGGGGCCGGGCGGAAATCGGTGCGCGCCGCGGCACCAGCGAACGGAGGCCGCACGCCGGGACCGCACGGGAACGGGGTGTTCGGTCCCGGATTCAGAAACCCCAGTCGGACTTCTCGGCGGCGCGCTGCTTTGCGTTTGAGCGGATCGTCGCTGCGGTAGTAGTCGACGATGATCTGCGCCTTGCGCTGCAGGTAGGGATTTGCCTCCGACCAGTCGAACGCCGCGTCGATCTCCTTGGTCGAGCACAGGGTGGAGAAGATCGAGCTGTCGATCTTCGCGTGCACCGATTCCATGAACGCGATGTTGGTCAGCACGGCTTCCTCGTACGGGGTGGCCGCGTCGGCGATCATCGAAAGTTCGGCTCACCGTAATCAAGTTCGTGGATGGGCGGGCGGCACCGCGGAAAGTGATTGCGATCAACACGGCTCATCGGTACGTATCTCGGTCCGGCCCGTTGTCGCCGGAAAGGGAAACTAGTGGCGTTCACGGAGATCTCCGTACCGATCGCTCCGTGTGTCGAGGCCTCCCCGCAGCAAAACTGCTATCGTTGACAACTATGTGGTGTGATGCGGCGCGCAGCGGGCAGCGGCGGTGAGCGCCGGGCCGTGGCTCAGCGAGCCGGAGCAGACGATGTGGCGCAGCTACCTGGAAAGCACCCGGTTGTTGCTGCGCGCCTTGGACCGCCAGCTCAGCGCCGACGCCGGGATCTCGCTGTCGGATTTCGAAGTGCTGGCACTGTTGTCCGAGGCGCCCCAGCGACGGCTGCGGATGAGTGAACTCGCCGACAGTGTGGCGACCACCCGCAGCGGCATCACCCGCGCGGTCGCGCGCCTGGTCGGGTTGGGCTGGGTGCAGCGCGCCGAGTGCACCGAGGACAAGCGCGGCTCGTATGCCGAGCTCACCGATGCGGGGCTGCAGAAGGTGCGCGCCGCGGCACCCGGGCATGTGGCGGCGGTGCGCGCGAACCTGTTCGATCTGCTCAGCGCTCGCGACGTGGAGCTGTTCGGCCACGCCTACGGACAGATCCGCGACCACCTGGCCGACCAGTCCTGACCGGCGGGGCTAGCCGTCTGCGCCGGCGTGCCACCCGTGCAGGAACGTGACCCAGTCGGGTGGCAGCCCGTGGTGGCGGGCGCCGTCGAGGATCCGCTCCAGATATCCCGGGCGTGGCGGGCCGGGGTTCACCCGGTGGTCGAGATACACCCACGCCTCGACGATCCCGGCGTCGGTGTGCACCGGTAGCCGTTCGCGGCGGTAGTGCGCGGGCACGCTCTCGGCGCGGTCCAACGCGGCCAGATCGGTGTCGGTGAGCTGCCACAGCACCCCGTGGACGGCCCGTCCCGGTCGTGGTGCGACGGTGGCCACCCCGCGCTGGTTGATCAGCCAGTCGTGGTCGGCCAGCAGCGCTGGGCGCGGGGCGCACGCGCCGGGGCAGCGCCGGGCCATCTGGTGCACACACAGGTTGGACCCGTAGGCGAAGTAGCGGTGCGGCGGGCCGCTCACCCTAGCCCCACACGGTCAGGTAGATCAGCATGACGTTGAGCAGGGTAACCACCGCGGTGACCAGCCAACCGAACGTCGAGGTCAGCCGGTGGTTGACGTCGGCGCCCATCAGGGCGGGGTTGCTGGTCAGCCGGATCACCGGGATCAACGCGAACGGGATGCCGAAGGAGAGCACGACCTGGCTGAGCACCAGGGCGCGGCTCGGGTCGACCCCGATCGCCAGGACCACCAGCGCGGGGATCAGTGTGACGAGCCGGCGGGTCAGCAGCGGCACCGAGATGCGCAGCAGGCCCTGCATCACCATCGCCCCGGCGTAGGCGCCGACCGACGTCGATGCGAGCCCGGAGGCGAGCAGGCCGATGGCGAAGAACAGGGCGACGGTCGGGCCCAGCGCATCGCGCACCGCGGCGTGCGCGCCTTCGATCGACTCGGTGTCGCTGCGTCCGGCCAGGTTGGTTGCGGCCACGATCAGCATCGCGGCGTTGACCGCGCCGGCCACCAGCATCGCCAAGGCCACGTCCCATCGGGTGATCCGCAGCAGTCGACGTCGTTGCGGGCCGGCGGCGGGCTGACCGTGGCGGTCCCGGCTGAGCCCGGAGTGCAGGTACACCACATGGGGCATGACGGTGGCACCGAGGATCGCCGCGGCCAGCAGCACGCTCTCGGCCCCGTCGAAGGCGGGAACCAGCCCGGCGGCGAGCTCGCCCGGCGGGGGTGGTTCGACCACCAGGCTGGAGAGGAACCCGATCGCGATGATCAACAGCAGACCGCCGATGACCAGCTCGAATGTCCGCTGGCCGCGCCGGTCCTGCACCGCCAGCAGAAGCAGCGACACCGCTCCGGTGACGATGCCTCCGATCAGCAGCGGCAGACCGAACAGCAACTGAAGGGCGATTGCGCCGCCGACCACTTCGGCCAGGTCGGTGGCCATCGCCACCAGCTCGGCCTGCAGCCAGTAGCCGATCCGGGTGGCGCGGGTGCTGTGGTCGGCGACCGCTTCGGGCAGGGTCCGACCGGTGACCAAGCCGAGTTTGGCCGACAGATACTGCACCAGTCCGGCCATCACGTTGGCCACGACGATCACCCACAGCAGCAGGAACCCGAACTGCGCTCCGGCGCTGACATTGGCCGCGACGTTGCCCGGGTCGACGTAGGCGATCGCGGCGACGAACGCCGGACCGAGCAGATACCACCCGGGTCGCACCGGCGCGACGGTCTGCTGAGCCACCGCACCCCACCTTCGCTCTCGCCGTGCAAACAAAAAAGTTAGGGTATGCGAAAGTTCAGCGGGGTCGGTGGGCGGCCCACCGTCGCGGTGGCGCTCACAGGTCGGGGACCGGCAACTCCATGTTCGGTGCCACCAGCCCGCCGTCGACCTCGAGCGCCGTGCCGGTGAGATAACCGCCGGCCGCCGAGGCCAGATACACCGCGGCCGCGGCGACGTCGGTCGGCTCGCCGAGTCGGCGCAACGGGGTGGCCTGCTCCAGGGCGTGACGCAGGTCGTCGTTGGCGGCCACCGCGTCCAGCGCGGAGGTGAGGATCGCCCCCGGCGCGATCGCATTGACCCGCACGCGCGGGGACAGGTCGCGGGCGGTCAGCCGGGTGTAGTGGGCCAACGCCGCCTTGGCGGTGCCGTAGGCCGCGAAACCGCGCCCGGCCAGTCGGCCCACCGCGGAACTGATGTTGATGATCGCGCCGCCCCCGCTGTGGGCCAGCATCAGCGGGACCGCCGCGGTGGTCAGCGCGTGCGCGGTGAGCACGTTGAACGCGAATGCGTCCGCCAGTGCGGCCGTCGACGTCGACAGCAGCGGTGCGGGCATGGCGCCGCCGACGTTGTTGACCACGACGTCGAGCCGGCCGAACTGTGCGACGGCGTGGTCGGCGAGTGCGCCGGCGTCGTCGGGGTCGGCCAGATCCGCGGCGACGACGTGAGCGCGGCGCCCCGCGCCGCGGATCTGGTCGGCGACCGAGTCGAGTTGGTGGCGGGTGCGCGCGGCGATCACCACGTCGGCACCGGCTTCGGCGAAGGCCACCGCGATGGCCGCTCCCAGCCCGCGTCCGGCCCCGGTGACCACCGCCGCCTGACCGTCGAGGCGGAAACTATCCAGAATCATCGGGCCAACCTAACAACCGTGCCGGCGCATCGTCAGGACTTAGTCAGGACTTAGTCGGGGACTTAGCTGGAGTCTTAGCTGCAGACTTGGCCCGCGGCTTGGCCGGGGACCTGGTGGTTTTCGATGTCGTGGAGGCCGTGGATTTACCGGAGCGGGATTTCACGCTGGCCTCCAGCTTGGCGAGCAGATCGGAGACGTCCTCGCTCTCGTCCAGTTCGGTGGGACGCTCGGTGGCGGTAAACGCTTCGCCGCCCTGCAGTTTCGCGGCGATCAACTCGCGCAACTGCTCCTGATAGTCGTCACGGTAGTGCTCGGGATGGAACTCGTCGGCCATCGACTCGACCAGCTGGCCGGCCATTTTCAGTTCGGCCGGTTTGATCTCGACCTTCTTGTCGAGCACCGGGAAATCCGGATCGCGGATCTCATCGGGCCAGCGCAGCGTGTGCAACACCATCACCGACCTCTTGGAGAAGTCCTTCACCCGCAACGCCGCCAGGCGGGTCTTGTTGCGCAAAGCGAAATGCACGATCGCCACCCGGTCGCTACCGGCGAGTGTCTGCGCCAGCAGCACATACGATTTCGTCGATTTCGCGTCAGGTTCCAAGAAATAGCTGCGGTCATAGAGCAACGGATCGAGATCCTCGGCCGAGATGAACTCGGCGACGGCGATCTCGCGGTCGGCTTCCTCGGGCATCGTGGCCAGGTCATCGTCGGTGATGACCACCATCGCCCCGTCGTCGGATTCGTAGGCGCGGGCGATGTCGCGGTATTCGACCGCCTCACCGCAGACGTCGCACACCCGCTGGTAGCGAATCCGGCCGTGGTCCTTGGCGTGGACCTGGTGAAATTTGATGTCGTGGTCCTCGGTCGCCGCGTAGAGCTTGACCGGCACGTTCACCAACCCGAACGCGATCGATCCCTTCCAGATGGCCCGCATACGGCCAGTATGCCCGCGCCGGGCCCGCTCTACTCCGGTTCCGGCGCGCCGGCCAGAGCGCGGCGGTCGGGCAGATCGGCGCCTCGGCGCCCCACGGTCACCGCCGCACAGCGTGCCCCGCCGCGCAATGCCGCGGCCAAGGTGGCGAGGCCGATACGCCGCAGCGCCGCCCGCCGGTCCCCGCCGAGCAACCCGGCGGCCGCCAGCGCGTCGAGGAACCCGACGGTGAACGCATCCCCGGCCCCGACGGTGTCGAGCACCGGTACCGGCGGTGCGCTCACCGTGGCGCGCCCCGCTGCGCAGAACCCGACGGCGCCGCGTGCGCCGTCGGTGAGGACCACCGCCGCCGGCCCACGCGCCAGCCAGGACGCGGCGACGTCGTCGGGTGCACGATCCGGTGCGATCCAGCGCAGGTCCTCGGTGCTCACCTTGACCAGGTCGGCGCGCTCCACCAGTCGGATGAGGCGCTCTCGAGCCGATCCGGCGTCGGCGATGAATTCCGGGCGCACATTCGGATCCAGGCTCACCGTGGCCGACAGTCGATAGGTGTCGACCAGCGCGGCCACCGCCAGGCAGCCCGGATCGCGGACCGCGGCGATCGAACCGGTGTGCACCACCTGCGGCGGCGGCACCTCCGGTGTGCCGGTCAACTCCCAGCTCAGATCGAAGCGGTAGTCGACGGCGCCGCCGGTGCCGAGATCGGCCCGGGCGCTGGCCGTGCGCGCCGCCCCGACGCTGCCGACCACCAGTCGCACACCGGAGGATTGAAGATGGTCGATGATGCGCCGACCGGCCGCGTCATCGCCGAGACGGGTCAGGAAGTCCACGCCGTGACCCAAGCGGCTCAATCCGATGGCGACGTTGAGCGGACTGCCGCCGACCGCCTCCCCGAGAAGCTCACCGTCGCGGTAGACGCGGTCGATCAGAGACTCCCCGATCACCAGCGCCGCCACCATGTGCCCGACAGTACCGCCGACCGGCGCCCGCGCGGACGACAGGCGACGTACGTTGGCAGCATGACGCGTTCGCCGGTCACCCTGACCAACGCCGAGAAGGTGTTGTATCCGGCGACCGGGACCACCAAAGGCGACGTCTTCGCCTATTACACCGAGATCGCTCCGGTGCTCGTGCCGCACACCGCCGGTCGGCCCGCCACCCGCAAGCGCTGGCCCGACGGGGTCACCGCGCCCGCATTTTTCGAGAAACATCTGGCCGCCTCCGCCCCGGAGTGGCTGCACCGCGGCTCAGTCGCCCACAAGTCGGGAACCACCAGCTACCCGATCATCGACGACATCGACGCCGTCGCGTGGATCGCCCAGCAGGCCGCGTTGGAGATCCATGTGCCGCAATGGCGTTTCGTCGATGAACATCCCGGACCGGCGACCCGGCTGGTGTTCGACCTCGACCCCGGCGAGGGAGTGCCGATGGCGCAGATCACGCAGGTGGCGCGGGCCATCCGCGCGTTGCTCGCCGAGATCGACTTAGATGCCTACCCGGTGACCAGTGGCAGCAAGGGGGTGCACCTCTACACCCCGCTGCAGCGTCCGGTCAGTTCCGCCGGGGCCTCGACGCTGGCCCGCCACATCGCCGAGCAATTGCAGCGCGACCTGCCCGATCTGGTCACCGCGACCATGGCCAAGGCCGCACGGACCGAAAAAGTGTTCGTCGACTGGAGCCAGAACAACGCCGCCAAGACCACCATCGCCCCGTACTCGCTGCGTGGCCGGGACCATCCCACCGTCGCCGCGCCGCGCCGCTGGGAGGAACTCGACGAGCCGGATCTGGCTCAACTGCGCTACGACGAAGTGCTGCACCGGGTGGCGCGCGACGGTGACCTGCTGGCTGAACTGGACCCCGTCACCGCCCACCGCGGCGCCGACCGCCTGCAGACCTACCGGCGGAAACGTAACGCCGCCAAGACCTCCGAGCCGATACCGGCGAGCGCCCCAACCACCGGTGGCAACGACGTGTTCGTCATCCAGGAGCATCACGCCCGCCGACTGCACTACGACGTCCGTTTCGAGCGCGACGGTGTGCTGTTGAGCTGGGCGGTCCCGAAGAACCTTCCCGACGATCCCGGGGTCAACCACCTGGCGGTGCGCACCGAGGATCATCCGCTGGAGTACGCGCGGTTCCAGGGAACGATCCCCGCCGGCGAGTACGGGGCCGGCACAGTCAGCATCTGGGACACCGGACGCTACGACACCGAGAAATTCACCGACGACGAGATCATCGTGGTCCTGCACGGCACCCGCGTCACCGGCCGCTACGCGCTGATCCGCACCGACGGCGACCAGTGGCTGGCGCATCGCATGAAAGATCAACGCCTGGTCGCGTTCACTGATCTCGAGCCGATGCTGGCCGCCGCCGGGTCGGTCGAGGGGCTGCGGCGCGACCGCTGGGCGTTCGACGGCAAGTGGGACGGCTACCGGATGATGGTGTACGCCGACGCCGACACGGTGCGGTTGCGTTCCCGCAGCGGACGTGACGTGACCGCGGAGTATCCGCAGTTGCAGCACCTGGCCGACGAGGTGGGCGGCCACCGGGTCGTCCTCGACGGCGAAGTCGTGGTGACCGACCGGCGTGGGGTGCCGAGTTTCGGCGCACTGCAGAACCGCGGACCAGAGCAGGCCGTCGAGTTCTGGGCGTTCGATCTGCTGCACCTCGACGGGCGTTCACTGCTGCGGGCGCGGTACCGCGATCGGCGCCAACTGTTGGAGACGCTGGCCGCGGGCACCGCGATGACGGTGCCGGCGCTGCTTCCCGGCGACGGCGCCGCGGCACTCGGGGCGGCCCGTGAACGCGGCTGGGAAGGGGTCGTCGCCAAACGCTGGTCGGGCACCTATCAGCCCGGGCGGCGGTCGTCGCTGTGGGTCAAGGACAAGCTGTGGCGCACCCAGGAGGTCGTCATCGGCGGGTGGCGCCACGGTGAGCGCCCCGGCGGGATCGGCTCGCTGCTGATGGGGGTGCCGGCAGATGCGGGGGCCACAGGTTTGGTGTTCGTCGGCAAGGTCGGCACCGGATTCACCGAGCGTGCCCTGGCCGAGTTGGCGAAGGCGCTCACGCCGCTGCGCACCGACGTCTCGCCGTTCGCCGACCGGCTCAGCACCCGCGACAGCCGCGGGGTGACGTTCGTTCGCCCGGAGTTGGTCGGCGAGGTGCGATTTGCCGAGCGCACCGCCGACGGGCGGCTGCGCCATTCAAGCTGGCGGGGCCTGCGGCCCGACAAGAGCCCCGGGCAGGTGGTCGCGGAGTGGTGACACGAGACAGGGAGGCGCGATGAAGTGGGTGACCTACACCGACGGCGGCCTGGAGCGCACCGGTGTGGTGCACGACGGGCAGATCCACGCGGTCACGCCGGGGGTGACGTTGCTGGAACTGGTGGGGCGCGGTGCCGACGGGCTCCGGGCGGCCGGGCAGGAGGCGCTGCGTTCCCCGGCGGCGATCACGCCATTGAACGGTGCCGCGCTGCGGGCTCCGCTGCCGCGTCCGCCGTCGATCCGCGACACGCTGTGCTTCCTCGAGCACATGCGGAACTGTCAGGCCGCGCTCGGTCGGGGACGCGACCTCGCCGACACCTGGTACCGGGTGCCGGCGTTCTACTTCGCCTGCCCCACGACCGTGCTGGGGCCCTTCGACGACGCGCCGATGGCCCCGGGAAGCGCCTGGCAGGACTTCGAATTGGAGATCGCGGCGGTCATCGGCGTCACCGGCTCCGATCTCAGCGTCGAGCAGGCCGAGGAGGCGATCATCGGCTACACCATCTTCAATGACTGGTCGGCGCGCGACCTGCAGCAATTGGAGGGTCAACTCGGCATCGGCCAGGGCAAAGGAAAAGACAGCGGAGTGACCCTGGGGCCCTATCTGGTCACCCCCGACGAGCTCGGCGACTACCGCACCGACGGCAAGCTGGCACTGGCGGTGAGCGCCGCGGTCAACGACGTCGAGATCGGTTCGGGGTCGACCGGATCGATGGATTGGACGTTCGCAGAAGTCATCTCCTACCTTTCCCGCGGTGTCACCCTGGTGCCCGGCGACGTGATCGGCTCGGGCACGGTGCCGACCTGCACCTTGCTGGAACATCTGGATCCGGACGACCCCCAGGCCTTCCCGGGGTGGCTGCGCGACGGCGACGTGGTGACGTTGCGGGTGCAGGGACTGGGGCAGACCCGGCAGCGGGTGCGGGCGACTCCGCCGCCGCAGCGGCTCGCGGTGCGGCCACGCCCCGACGACGCGCCGTCGCAGCGGCCGAATCCTGCACCGGCACAGGTGCCTTACCGCCGCGGTCTGCACACGGTGGGCGATCGGGTATGGGCTTGGACCCTGCCCGACGGCGGATTCGGGTGGAGTAACGCCGGGTTGGTAGCAGGTGACGGGGAGTCGCTGTTGGTCGATACGTTGTTCGACCTGCCGTTGACTCGAGAGATGTTGGACGCCATGGGGGCGATCACCCGACACGCGCCGATCAGCCACGCGGTGTTGACTCACGCCAACGGTGATCACGTCAACGGCACCCAACTCCTCGACGGCGCGGTGCGCATCGTCGCCGCGTCGGCCACCGCCGCGGAGATCGACAACGGACCCGAACCGGCGATGCTGGCGAGGACCCAGGTGGCCGATCTGGGTCCGGTCGCCACCCGATATGCGCGAGATCGATTCGAACACTTCGATTTCAGCGGTATCACGGTGCGCAACGCCGACACCACCTTCGATGATCGGTTCGACATCGAGATCGGTGGGCGCACGGTCACCGTGCTCAACCTCGGTCCGGCGCACACCGCCGCGGATTCGGTGGTCCACGTCCCCGACGCCGGGGTGCTGTTCGCCGGCGATCTGCTGTTTGTCGGCTGCACCCCGATCGTGTGGGCGGGGCCGATCGACAACTGGATTGCCGCGTGCGACACCATGATCGGGTTGTCGGCGCAGACGATCGTTCCGGGCCACGGGCCGGTCTGCGGACCGGAAGCGATCGCGGCGGTCGGTGATTACCTACGGTTCGTCGTTGCCTGTGCCGATGAGGGGCATCGGCGGGGGTGGTCGTTCACCGAAACCGCCGACCGGATCGATCTGGGTGGGTTCGCGGACTGGCTTGACGCCGAACGGATCGTGGCCAACATTCACCGGCGCTACCGCGAACTCGACGATGCCACGCCGACTTTGGATCTGATGCGACTGATGAGACTGCAGGCAGAGTGGCTCGCCACGCGCACCCGCGCCCGCCGCTGACATCAGCAGCGTGTGGCGGCGCGGATGCGGCGCAGGTGCTCTTCGCTCTGACCGTGACCGGCCGCGGCGAGGCGCAGTTGGCGAACCGCGCGCTTGTAGTCGCGAAGATCGGTCTCGCGGCTGGCCCGTAAGCAAGTCCTGGTATCCATGGCGCACCTCCTCCGGCTATCCCGAATACTCGTCGTGTCTGTGGGTCCGGTGCCGTGCCTTCTCGACAGCTCACCGAAAACCCATGCGTACAACGCTATTGTCGGCGCAGAGGTTTCCCGGTGGCGGTGCCCGAGGCGGTGAGCTTGCTTACACCGTGGTGTTTTTCGCCCACCTGTCACCTCGCGTCGTGATATGCGCAGGTGGCGAGGGTCGGGTCGGGGGAGACCGCGGTGAGCACCGACGATGACGTCGCTCACACCGGGCGTCGGAGTTGGGTTGTTGTTAACCCAACCGAGGCGGGAGCGTGACCTCGACGTCGTCGAGCGGGAACGGCGGATACCCGGCGACGCCGACCACCGACAGCGTTCCCCACGGTGTGCGCTCGGTGACCCGGGCGTCGGCGCGGTGGGCGCCGATACGGATCGCCACCTGTGAGCCGGTCACCTTGGGGCCGGTGAGTTCTCCGTAGAGCATGCCCTGCCAGTGGTACTGACCGTCGATCGGATCGAAATGCCCCGTCAGCCGGATCCGGCTGGTCTGCTCGGTGCCGTCGTGGGTCACCACCGCGGGACCGTCGTAGAGGTCCTCGTCGCTGTCGGAGGCACCGCTGACGTAGAAGCGCGACACCCCGCGGGTGGGCAGGCGTCGGTGCACCCGCACCCGCGAGCGCGCCTCGATGCGCTCGGCGCCGCCGGCGCGCACCGCGGCGACCAGCCGTGCCACATAGGCGGCCTGTCGACGGGTGTGCGGACCCGGCACCCGGAAATAGTTGGGGATGCCGTGGACGGCGACGAGGTCCTCACCGGCGGGGGTGGTGTCGATCACCAGCCGGGTGCGGTGCGAGGCCGCCGTGTCGTCGCCGTCGGTGCCGACCGTCCACGTGTCGGTGGCGCTGTCGAAGCGTGTGTGCGCGCCGGCGGGGGCGACGTGGTCGACGGTGATCAGGCCGTGCAGGCGATCCGGGTCGCCGACGACGGTGACGGTGGCCACCGGCGGCATGGCGCTGACCATGGTGTCGGGGGTGCCGGCGGGCCCGGGAGCCGCCGTGGTGCTCACAGGAACCCGGCCCGACGCCAGCTGCGCCGCGCCAGTCGACCCATCAACCCGACCTCCTCGAAGAACGCCGCCAGCGGTGCGAACGCCGAGCGGCAGGCGGCCCGGAAGTGCGGGTTGGCCCGGGCTTGGCGGCGGGCGGCCCGGCCGTCGAGTCCGACGCGGCGGTACACCAGCGGCATCGTGAACAGGTAACGGTAGAACGGCCCGCCGACACCCTGCAGGTTCGCCAGGTAGGCCCGGCGGTACCGCGGCATCGCCGGGACCTGCTTGCGCAGACCGTCGCGGGCGAACTGGATGTGACGGGCCTCTTCGGTGACGTGGATACGCATCAGCCTGGCCACGATCGGCTGCAGGTCCGGATCGTCGAGGATCTGGCGTTGCAGCGCGTCGAAGATCTCCTCGCCGACGAGGGCCGCCCCCCACAGCACGCTGCCGCGGAACAGCAGCGGAAGTGTGTTGATGACGATCCGCTGGTGCAGCCGCGGGCGCACCGGCACACCCCCGATCCGGTCGATGGCCTTGCCGAACATCAGCATGTGGCGGGTCTCGTCGCCCAGTTCGGTCAGCTTGTAGTGGGTGGCCGCGGCGGTGGGGTTCTGGTGCATCATGTCGCGCAGCAGCGCCTGGTTGAGGATGTTCTCAAACCAGATCCCGGCCGACAGCAGGTTCACCAGCTCCTGGCGCGACATCTCGATCTGCTGCTCGCGGCTCATCGCCTCCCACATCGGGGTGCCGTACAGCGAGCACATCCGTGGCGGCAGAAAGAACTTCCCGTCCTCCAACGGGGCGTCCCAGTCGATGTCGACCACCGGGGCGTAGGACTTGCGCACCGAGCCTTTCAGCAGGCGTTCGGCGACCTCGTCGCGGGTGCGTGCGGCGGTTTTCTGCGTGGTGGACGTAGCGGTCGTGGACATGGCGGGAATCCCTTCGCTGCCGTGGCGTCAGTCGACATTTAAGGATCAACAACCGAATAAGTCAATACCTACGGTACCGGATACCGGAAGGTATAGGTGGCTGGGCAGGGGGCCTTGGCTACGCTGCCGGTGTGCGCACCCTCCACGTCATCGGCATCGGGGTGGGCGACCCCGATCAGCTCACCGTCGCGGCGATCCGAGCACTCAACGACACCGACGTGTTCTTCGCGATGGACAAGGGCGAGCGCACCGCCGACCTGGTGGCGGTGCGCCGGCGGATCTGCGACCGCTTCATCGACGATCCGGACTACCGGTTCGTGACCCTGCCCGACCCGGTGCGCGCCGCCACCGCTCCCGACGTCGACTACCGGACGACCGTGGCCGAGTGGCATGACGCCCGGGCCGCGGTGTGGGCCGAGGCGATCACCACCGAACTGCCTCCCGACGGCATCGGCGCGGTCCTGGCCTGGGGCGATCCCGCCCTCTACGACAGCACGCTGCGCATCCTCGACGCCGTCGCCGACCGGGTCGCCCTGCGCTACGACGTGATCCCGGGCATCACCGCGATCCAGGCGTTGACCGCCGCACACCGCATCCCGCTCAACGACGTCGGACGCCCGGTGCTGATCACCACCGGCCGGCAACTGCACCCACAGGCACTGACCGGGACCACGGTGGTGATGCTCGACGGTGACTGCGCGTTCACCGCATGCCCGCCGCAGACCCGGATCTGGTGGGGCGCCTATCTCGGTAGCGACGACGAGGTGCTGGTGGCGGGCACCGTCGACGCGGTGGCGGAGAAGATCGTCGCCACCCGCGCGGCCGCCCGGGCCCGTCACGGCTGGATCATGGACACCTACCTGCTGCGCCCCGCGCCGGACCTGTTGCGCCCCGCGCCGGACCGGCCCGTGGCATGATCGCGGCCATGGGGCCGTTTCTGCTGCGTGCCGCGCTGACCGGACTGGCGTTGTGGGTGGTGACACTGGTGGTCGGCGGGGTGGACTTCGTCGGCGGGCAGACCACCGTCGAACGGGTGGGGATCATCTTCGTCGTCGCGGTGATCTTCGGGTTGGTCAACGCCTTCGTCAAACCCGTGGTGCAGATCCTGTCGATCCCGCTGTACATACTGACCCTGGGCCTGATCCACATCGTCATCAACGCGGCGATGCTGATGCTCACCGCCTGGATCACCGAGCACACCACCCACTGGGGGCTGCGCATCACGCAATTCTGGCCGACGGCGATCTGGGCGGCGATCGTGCTGTCGCTGGTCGGCTGGGTGTTGTCGCTGGTGGTGCGGGACGTCGGTCGCGCAGCCGGGTGATCGGAGCGCAAATCACCACCACATCGGGCCGCCGCGGCGCCCGCACCGCCGCGGCCACTACCGCGCTGTTGATCGCGCTGGCGGTGGTCGCGGTGCTCGCCGATCGGGCCGGCGCCGGCACCGGCATCGATCACCGGGTGCTGGACTGGTTCGTCGCGCAGCGTCGGGACTGGCTGACCCCGCCGATGCTGGTGGTGTCGCAGGTCAGCAGCCGCCTGGCGGTGGCGACCGCAGCCCTGACGGCGGCCGCGCTGCTGGGGTGGTGGCGGCGCTCGGTGCGTGTCGCGGTGATTATCGTCGCCACCTGCGGCGGTGCCGGAGTGGTCGGTCTCGGCGTGAAATATCTCGTCGGTGCGGCCCGGCCGCCGGCGGCGGTGCATCTGGTGGCCAAGACCGGCCCGGCGTTCCCGTCCGGGCACGTCACCTACGGCCTCGCGTTGATGGGGATCCTCGCCGCCGTCGTCGTCGGCGGTCACGCCGGCCGGGCGGTGGGCGCGGCGCTGACCGCGGTCATCGGGGTGGCCACCGTCGCGATCGCGGTCAGCCGGCTGTACCTGGGGGTGCACTGGTTGACCGACGTGGTCGGCGGCGCGCTGCTGGGGTCGGCGGCCGTCCTGGTCGGCGCCTGGGGATACCGGGTGAGCAGAGACCGGCAGACTGGATGTTGTGCCTGAGTTGCCCGAGGTCGAGGCCCTCGCCGAGTTCCTGCGCCACCACGCGGTCGGCCGCACCGTCGGTCGCGTCGACGTGGTCGCCTTCTCCGCGCTCAAGACCGTCGATCCCGCCCCGCAGGCACTGGCCGGCCGCGCGGTGCTGGCCGCACGGCGGTGGGGCAAGTTCCTCGGACTGCAGGTCGAGGACGGCTATCTGATCGCTCATTTGGCGCGGGCGGGCTGGCTGCGCTGGTCGGACCGGTTGGCGGCGGCGCCGCCGCGCCCGGGCAAGGGTCCGATCGCGCTGCGGGTCCATCTGGGGCCGCCGTCCTCGGCGCCCGGGTTCGATCTCACCGAGGCCGGCACCCAGAAGCGGCTGGCGGTGTGGGTGGTCGCCCACCCCGAGCGGGTGCCGGGCATCGCCGGCCTCGGCCCCGACGCCCTCGCCGTGAGCGCCGACCATCTGGCGACGGTGCTCGGCGCCCACAGCGGACGGCTCAAGACCACCCTGACCGACCAGCGGGTGCTCGCCGGGATCGGCAACGCCTACAGCGACGAGATCCTGCACACCGCGAAGCTCTCCCCGTTCGCGATCGCCAACACCCTGACCGCCGGGAGCATCGAGGCTCTGCACGCCGCGATGACCGGGGTGCTCACCGACGCGGTGGCCCGGTCGGTCGGGCAGCAGGCCGCGACCCTCAAGGGGGAGAAACGTTCCGGACTGCGGGTCCACGGCCGCACCGGGCTGCCGTGCCCGGTCTGCGGCGACACCGTGCGGGAAGTGGCCTACGCCGACCGATCGTTCCAATACTGTGCCACCTGTCAGACCGGTGGGCGGGTGCTCGCCGACCGCCGGATGTCGCGGCTGCTGAAATGACCGACCGCCCTCGGGCGGGTTTTTGACGGTTGTCGAGTCGGGCTATCCTGTCGGCGTGACGCGTCGACGAATCCTCATCACCGGTGCCAGTTCGGGGCTGGGGGCCGGTATGGCCCGTGCCTTCGCGGCCAAGGGGCGCGACCTTGCGCTCTGCGCGCGGCGCCTCGACCGCCTCGACGAGCTCAAGGCGGAGCTGACCGAGAGCCACCCCGGGATCCGGGTGGCGGTCGCCGAACTCGACGTCAACGACCACGAGCAGGTGCCGAAGGTGTTCGCCGCGCTCGCCGACGAACTCGGGGGCATCGACCGGGTCGTGGTCAACGCGGGCATCGGCAAAGGGTGGACCCTCGGCGACGGCAAGCCGTGGGCCAACAAGGCCACGCTGGAGACCAACCTGGTCGCGGCGCTCATCCAGATCGAAACCGCCCTGGAGATGTTCAAAAAGGCCGGCTCCGGGCATCTGGTGCTGATCTCCTCGGTGCTGGCCAACAAGGGCGTGCCGGGTGTGAAGGCCGCCTACGCCGCCAGCAAGGCCGGGGTGTCCTCGCTGGGGGAGTCGCTGCGCGCGGAGTACCCCAGTGGTCCGATCGCCGTCACCGTGATCGAGCCCGGTTACATCGAATCGGAGATGACGGCCAAGTCGAACTCGACGCTGCTGATGGTCGACAACGACACCGGCGTCGCCGCGATGGTGGCCGCGATCGAACGGGAACGCGGACGGGCGGTCGTGCCCACCTGGCCGTGGGCGCCGCTGGTCCGGCTGCTCCGGGTGCTGCCGCCCCGGCTGACCAAGCCGTTCGCCTGACCCACCGTTCGCCTGACCCGGTGGCCCCGCACCGCCCCCCACTGACAGGAACTTGACAGGAAACGTCAAGCTGGCACGGTCGGCATTCCCAGTCAGCGGCGTTAGCCTAACCGTTCCGTGGTCGCTGTCGCCCGCGAGGTGCACAGCATCCTGGGGCTGGGAGGTGACATCGTGCGATGGCTGGACACACCCGGCGACACCCTGGTGACGCATCGGTCGATGTTCTTCTCGGCCGCCACCGAATTTCTGGACCGTCGGCTGCACCGACCCTGGCGCAAGCGCGGCTCCTAACCGAAAGCGCAGCCGCCGGGAACCCCCGGACAACGCCCTGACCACCGGACGTCGGCTCACCGTGGCGCCAGCGCACAGCCGGGCATCACCGCCCAAGCGCCCCAGCCGCCCAAGCCGCGCGACGTCGCCGCAGCCAGAGGTTGAACGACATGAACTTCGCTCTCTACCCCCCGGAAATCAACTCCGGCCGGATGTACACCGGCCCGGGCGCGGGCCCCATGACCGCCGCCGCCGCGGCCTGGGACGCCCTGGCCGCCGAACTGCACACTGTCGGCGTCTCGGCGCAGGCCGCCGTGGCGGGGCTGACCGAGACGAGTTGGCAGGGGCCGTCGGCGACGGCGATGAGCGCCGCGGTCGCGCCCTATCTGAGCTGGGTGCACACCACCGCCGCGCAGGCTGAGGAGACAGCCGCTCAGTTGCGGGCGGCGATCGTCGCCTACGAGGCGGCGTTCACCGCGACGGTGCCGCCGCCGGTGATCGCCGCCAACCGCAGCCTGCTGATGTCGCTGGTCGCGACGAATATCCTCGGCCAGAACACCGCCGCCATCGCGGCCACCGAGGCGCATTACGTGCAGATGTGGGCCCAGGATGTCGCGGCCATGGTCGGCTACGCCGCCGCGGCCGCCGCGGCGACCGCGGTGACCCCGTTCAGTGAGCCGCCGCCGACCTCGCAGACGATGGCCGCCGACGCGGCGGGCGCCGGTGCGCACGGTGCCGGCCTGCCCACCCAGTTGGCGCAGCTGAGCACGGTGGTACCGGCGGCGCTGCAGCAGTTGGTCGTGCCCGCCGCGGCGCCGGCCACGCTGGCGGCGCCGGCGGCCGCGAGCGCGCCCAGCGGTCTGATCTCGACATTGACCGGTGCGTTCTCGCCGATCGGGGTCGGTGCCATCGCCGGTGTCGGATGGCTGGCCGCGATGCAGGTCCTGGGGTTGTCCCAGAACGGGGCGGGCGTTTCGGGCCTGCTCAGCGGCCACCCCCACCCCGGCGGGGTGCTCGGTCCGCTGGCCGGGGGCTACATCTCGGCCACCACCCCAGCGCCCACCGCCGGGGTGGCACCGAGCGCCCCCGTGACCGCGGGGCTGGGCAACGCCCGGCTGGTCAGCGGGCTGGCGGTGCCGCCCAGCTGGGCCACTGCCGCCCCGTCGGTGCGCACGCTCGCGGCGGTCAGTTCGTTGACCGGCGCCGGGCCGGCGGCCACCGGTGAGGCCCGGCTGTTCGGCAACATGGCGATGTCCAGCCTGGCCGGCTCCGCGATGGGCAACGCCGGGACCCGACCGATCGCGGCGACCGGCACCGCCCGCGCTGTCGGCGGTGCCGCCGCCGCCGACGACGACACGGCCACCAGCGCGACCATCATCGTGATCCCGGCCGGTACCGAGGGCCTCGACGGGCTGGGCGGGCCGTCGTGATCACCGCTGTCGCCGTGGGGGCCGCATCGACGCGGCGCCGAGACCCATTCCGCACCACATCTTGGGAGGACCGATGTCTTTTCTGAACACCGAACCGGAGGCCCTGGCGGCCACCGCCGAGGCCCTGCGCGGCCTGGGGGCCGCGATGGGCGCCGAGAGCGCCGCGGCCGCCGCGCCCACCACCGCGGTCGCCCCGCCGGCCGCCGATGACGTCTCGATGCTGGCGGCCGCGCAGTTCGGCCTGCAGGGCCAGCTCTACCAGTCGGTCGCCGCGCAGGCGGCCGCCGTCCACCAGATGCTGGTGGCGACCCTGAGCGGCAACGCCGGGGCCTACAGCGAAGCCGAGGCGACCAACATGACCGCGATGGGTTAGGGCGTGGACGCCGCATGAGCTTCGCAGCGATGACCCCCGAGGTCATCTCCACCCAGATGTACACCGGCCCCGGCGCCGGGCCGCTGCTGGCGGCCGCCACCGCCTGGGAGCGGGTGGGGACCCAGTTGGCCGCATCGGCGACGGCGTTTCAGTCCCAGGTCGCCGCGCTGGTCGGCGGGCCGTGGCTGGGGCCGTCGTCGGTGAGCATGGCCACCGCGGTCACGCCGTACATCCACTGGATGACGACCACCGCCGCGCTGGCCGCCCAGACCGCGGCCCAGGCCACCGCGGCCGCCACCGCGTACGAGGCGGCGTTCGCGGCGGTGGTGCCCCCGCCGGTGATCGCGGCCAACCGCGCCGAGTTGGCGAGCCTGGTGGCCACTAACGTCCTCGGCCAGAACATGGTGGCGATCGCGGCGACCGAAGCGGCCTACGAGGCGATGTGGGCCCAGGACGTCGCCGCGATGACCAACTATTCCGCCGCCGCGGCGTCGGCGACCCGGCTGACCCCGTTCAGCGAGCCGTCGCGAACCGGCAACGGTGCGCCCGGCTCGGCGGCCGCGACGCTGACCGGGCCGGTCTCCGCCGCGCGCTCGGCGGTGCCCACCGCGCTCGCCGCCGCACCGGACAACCCGCTGTCGTCGCTGGCCTCGGCGTGGCAGTCGATCTTCGGGGAGCTGTCCTCGTCCTCGCGGATCGGGACGGTCGCCAACGTGGCGATGAGCGCCACCAACTTCGGCATGGTCGAGTTCAAGGTGGCCTCCCACCCCGCCGTCGGGCTTCTGCCGCTGCCGAAGTCGGGGCTGGGGGCCGGGCTCGGGGAGACCGCCGCGGTGCACTCCGGCGGGTTGATGCGCCAGGCGAGCCCTGCCGCCGTGAGCCCGGCGACCGCCGGACTGGGGCGGGCACCCGCGGTGGGTGGGCTGTCGGTGCCGCCCAGTTGGGCCTCGGCGACGCCGGCGATCCGGCTGGTGGCCGCCGAGGCCGGTGGCTCGGGTCTGGCGGCGGTTCCCGCCGCCGACGCGCCCGGCGGTTGGGTGAACCCGGCCGCCCTGGGCAGCCTCACCGGCGGCGCGGTGGGCTCGTCGGCGCCGCGGATCGGCGGTGCGGTCGGTCTGCGGGTGCGCGCCGGCAAGGACGGTAAGTCGCCGGTTCAACTCGATGAGGTGATCAGCCAGCTCAAGCAGCGCCGGGATTCGGTGCAGCACTGGCATGTTGAGCAAGACGGCCTCGACGATCTGCTCGCGAAACTATCCACCAAGGCGGGACTGCACGCGGTGCATGTCACGTCGGGAACGAAGACACCGAATCAGGAAGGTGCGATGTGATGGTGTGCAACAACGGTGCTGGTCTGCGCACCCGGTTGGCGGCCGGTCTGCTGGGCGCGTTGGGCGTCGCAGCGGTGATCGGTCTCGCCGCACCCGCGGGTGCGGAGCCGGGAACCGACGGCACCCCCGGCTCCCAGGACGACGGTTTCATCGATGCTCTGCGCGCGGCGGGAATCACCTTTCCGGATCCGGCGCAGGCGGTCTCAGCGGCCCACACCATGTGCGGATTGGCCGACAGCGGTGAACCGGGCCTGGAGATCCTGCACGACCTGAAGGTCAACAATCCCGGAATCAGTACCGACGGCGCTGCGGAGTTCGCCGCGATCGCCGCGAACACCTACTGCCCGCATGAACTGGCTCCCACCGGATAGCGGCTAAGCCGACCGTCCCCGCTCGGAGCGGTAGCGACGCACCAGGGCGTCGGTGGAACTGTCGGAGAGGGCAGGGGGCGCGGCGTCCTCGGTGAGCACCGGAACCAGCGCCTTGGCTTGGGTTTTGCCCAACTCAACACCCCACTGGTCGAACGAGTCGATACCCCACACCACCCCTTCGGTGAACACCTGGTGCTCATAGAGTGCGATCAGTTGGCCGAGCACCGACGGGGTCAACCGGGTTGCCAGAATCGACGTGCTCGGCCGGTTCCCGGGCATCACCTTGTGGGGGACGACCGCGTCCGGGGTCCCCTCGGCGGCGATCTCCTGGGCGGTCTTGCCGAACGCGAGCACCTGGGTTTGGGCGAAGAAATTACTCATCAACAAATCGTGCATGCTGCCGTCGCCGTCGGCGGTGGGCAGGTCGTCGAGCGGTTCGGCGAAACCGATGAAGTCAGCCGGAACCAGCCGGGTGCCCTGGTGCAGCAACTGGTAGAAGGCGTGTTGACCGTTGGTTCCCGGCTCTCCCCAATAGATTTCACCGCTGTCGACGCTGACGGCGGTGCCGTCGGTGCGCACAGATTTACCGTTGGACTCCATCGTCAGCTGTTGCAGATAGGCGGGAAACCGCGCCAGGTCATTGGCGTACGGCAACACCGCACGGGACTGGGCGCCAAAGAAATTCGTGTACCACACGCCGAGCAGGCCGAGCAGGGCCGGTGCGTTCTCCTCCAGAGGTGCGGTGCGGAAATGCTCATCGACCGTGTGGAAACCGGCGAGGAACTCGGCGAAGCGTTCCCGGCCGATCACCGCCATCACCGACAGGCCGATCGCCGAATCCACCGAATACCGTCCGCCGACCCAGTCCCAGAACCCGAACATGTTGGTCGGGTCGATGCCGAACTCGGAGACCAGCCGTTCGTTGGTGGACACGGCGACGAAATGCTGTGCGACCGCCGCGTCGCCGAGTGCGTCGGTGAGCCAACGTCGGGCGGCGGCTGCGTTGGTCAACGTCTCCAGAGTGGAGAACGTCTTGGAGGCAACGATGAACAACGTCGTCGCCGGATCCAGATCGGCCAGGGTGGCCACCAGGTCGGCGGGGTCGATGTTGGAGACGAAGCGGGCCGAGATCCCGGCGTCGGCGTAGTGGCGCAGCGCCCGATACACCATCGCGGGCCCCAGGTCCGATCCGCCGATGCCGATATTGACCACGCAGCGGATCGGCTTGCCGGTCGCCCCGGTCCAGGCTCCGCTGCGCACCCGGTCGGTGAACTCGCCCATCGCGGCGAGCACCGCGTGCACGTCGGCGACCACGTCCTGGCCGTCGACGGTCAGCGTCGCCTCGCGCGGCAGACGCAGCGCGGTGTGCAGCACCGCACGGTCTTCGGAGGTGTTGATGTGGTCCCCGTAGAACATCGCGTCACGATGACGTTCGAGTTCCGCGGTGCGGGCCAGATCGCAGAGCAGCCGCACCGTCTCGGCGGTGATCCGGTGTTTGCTGTAGTCGATGTAGAGATCGCCGACCCCGACGGCGAAGGTGCGTCCGCGGTCGGGGTCGGCGTCGAACAGCTCGCGAAGATGGGTGCTGCGGATCTGTTCATGGTGTTGAGTCAGCGCACTCCACGCGGAGCTCGCGGAGATATCCGAGGCCATCCTTCGACTCTAACGCGGCCCGGGCCGGCTCACCCGCCGGCGAGCACCCGCGGGTAGAGAACGTTGTTCTCCTTGTGGACGTGCATGTGCAGATCGGATTCGATCTCCTCGAGCCCGGCCAGCATCGCCATGTAGGAACCGCAGGCGTCGGCGGGCACCGTGTAGTCGTCGGTGAGCCGGCGCAGTTCGGCGAGCAGTTCACCGGCCCCGTCGTGTTCGACCATGTTCTCCTTGAGGGCGCTGCGCAATCCCTCGGGCAGCGGGCCGTCCGCGGCGCCGTCGCGGGCGGTGATCGCCGGGAACAGCTCTTCCTCCTCCTCCCGCAGATGCGGCTCGATGCCGTTGCGGAGTTTGGTGAACACATCGCGAACCTGGGCCAGCTCACCGTGATTGGGCCCGTGCACCCGGGCGACCTTGTCCACCAGCACCTGCATCCGCGGGAACTCCTCCCACAGGAAGCGGTGATGGGTGTCGACGACGTGCTCGATCAGGGCGGTGTCACCGAGGTCGGCCCAACTCTCCCTGGTCCCGGGCGATTCGGTGTTCAACGCGGCCAGCAACTCCTCGACGTCGATCTTGGCTTCCGCGCACGCCTCGCTGACCGGCCGCTGACCGTGACAGCAGTAGTCGATGCCGAACCGGTCCATGATGCGGGTACGGGAGGGGTCGGCGGTCACGATGTCGCCGAGGATCGTCTCGGGTGTGTAGGTGGTCATCGCAAGTCTCCTTCAGTGCGGTGTGCCGAGCCTGCACGCCCGACTGGCCGGAGTAACACACCGGTGCGCGGCGATTATTCCGAGCCGACCGGTTGCGCTCAGCAGCGCAGGCATTGCGTCCGCCGGTGCCGCCAGAGCGCCCACCAGCGCCGCCAGACCGGTATTGGAAGCCCCACGGCGTCGCCCGGTGGCGATATGGTCGGTTATGGCCGTCGATCCCGTCGCGCGCTCCGGGGCGTCCCCGCCCACCCCCGAAGATCTGGAATCGTTGCTGGATCACAACTCCCGGCGTGGGCTGTGGCAACGCCGCGTTGTGCCGGGGGACTGGGCCGGGGGTATCGAGCAGGAGATGGCTCGGGTGCCCAGCGTGCGTGTCGGGCGACGTTGGGTGAGCACGCTGTGGCTGCTGCCGCTGACCGTCGTGGGGCTTGTGGTGGCGGTCGCGCTCGCGCAGCAGCTGCGCCGCTACGGCTGGATGCAGGACTTCATCGCCACCTATCCGGGTACCGCCGACAGTTTCGCGACACCGCTGCACTCCGGGTTTCCCGCCTGGCTGCGCTGGCAGCACCTGTTCAACATCGTGTTCATGATGTTCCTCATGCGTGCCGGTCTGCAGATCCTGGCCGACCACCCGCGGCTGTATCTGAACTCGGGGTGCCGACCGGGCAGTGCCTGGCTGCGGATGCGCGCGGCCGTGCCCGCCGACCGGATGGACAAAAGCCGGCCGGACCGGCTGTGGACCGCCAAGGACGATTCGGTGGCCCTGCCGACCTGGCTGGGAATCCCCGGGATCCGCCACACCGTCGGTTTGGCTCGGTGGTGGCACTTCGTGTTCGACCTGTTCTGGCTGACCAACGGGCTGGTGTTCTACGTGTTGTTGTTCACCACCGGCCAATGGCGGCGCATCGTGCCGCAATCCTGGGAGGTGCTGCCCAACGCGGCGTCGACCGCGGTGCAGTACGCCTCACTGGATTTCCCGGTCAACGCCGGGTTCACCAACTACAACGGTCTGCAGATGATCGCCTACTTCACCACCGTGTTCATCGCCGCGCCACTGGCGTTCGCCACCGGGTTGCTGCAGGCGCCGGGGGTGGCCGCGCGATTCGGGTTCGCCCGCGGACCGCTGAACCGCCAGGTGGCCCGCAGTGTGCACTTCGGGGTGCTGGTGTGGATGGTGGTGTTCATCGTCATCCACACGGTGATGGTGTTCACCACCGGGCTGGTCGGCAACCTCAACCACATCGTGCTGGGCACCGACACCGAGTCCTACGGCCCCCTGATCGTCTACGTCGTGGCGATGGTGGTGATCGGCGTCGCCTGGCTGGCCGCCTCGCCGTTGACGCTGCGGTACCCGGCGGTGGTGCGCCGGGTCGGTGTCGCGGTGGTCGGCTGGGCGAAGGCGCTGATGGAGCGGCCGCACCCGAACGCCACCTACTCCGAGAGTGACATCTCCTCCTATCTGTGGCCCAACGGCACGCTGCCCGATTCACCGCGTTACCGGCGCCTACAGGCCGGTAACTGGGCGGACTACGAGCTGGTGGTGACCGGGCTGGTGGAGAACCCGAGAACGTTCAGCTACGACCAGTTGCGCGCACTACCCAAACACGAGCAGGTGACCGGGCACTACTGCATCCAGGGCTGGTCAGGAGTGGCCAAGTGGGGCGGGGTGGCCATGGCCGACATTCTCGATGAGGTGCGCCCGCTGCCGAATGCGCACTGGGTGGTGTTCTACTCGTTCGCCGAGGGCTCGGGACCGTCGACCGAGGGCCGCTACTACGACTGTCACAAGATCGAGCACATGCGCGAGCCCACCACGCTGCTGGCCTACGAGATGAACGACGCCCCGCTCGCGGTGGCGCACGGTGCGCCGCTGCGGTTGCGTAACGAGCACGAACTCGGATTCAAAATGGTCAAGTGGGTGCAGGCCATCGAATTCGTCGAGAGTTTCGAGCGGCTCGGCCTCGGCATGGGCGGCTACAACGAAGACCACGAGTATTACGGCTACCGGATGCCGATCTGATCGCGGCGCGCCGCGCTCAGTGACCGAGCCGGCCGCGCCCCATCCGCAGCAACAGCATCGCCAGGTCCTTGCCGTCGGGCCCGAGTTCGCTGTAACGCTCGATCACTTTCATCTCCCGGCTGTGCACCAGCCGGGTGCCCCCGGAGGCCATCCGGGCCCGGCCGATCGCCTGGGAGACCTCGGTGCGTCGCTTCACCGCGGCCAGGATCTCGGCATCGAGGCGGTCGATCTCGCCGCGCAGGTCATCGATGTCGGTGGTCGGGTGGGACGACGGGCGTTTCTCAGTGGACGTCTCAGTGGCCATGGCGGGTGACTCCGTACGCTGACTGTTGGTGGGTTCTGGTCTCATCGGTACTCCGGCCTCACGCAACAGGTGAACCCCGGATCTCGGTGCGGACCGCGGGGCTCGTCGGAAAACAGCTACGCGATAGGCACCGGCGGGCGGTACCCGGGAAAGAATCGAAGCTGCGTGTCGAGCACGAATCGAGTGTGCCACCCGGAGCCGTGCCAGCGCAAAACCTGTCCGCCGGCGGCGGTAGGTTGGAGCTGCAGCGACCGGCCGGGGCAGAAGGAGGAGCGGCGCAAGGTGAGTGTGCACGTCAACGAGGAGGCCGCCGCCGAAGTGTCCGGGGAGGTGGCCGCTTTGTTGGCCGATCTCAACCCGCAGCAGCGCCGCGCGGTGCTCCACGAGGGCACACCGCTGCTGATCGTCGCCGGGGCGGGATCGGGCAAGACCGCGGTGCTGACCCGCCGGATCGCCTACCTGTTGGCCGCCCGCGGCGTCGGGGTCGGCGAGGTCCTGGCGATCACGTTCACCAACAAGGCCGCCGCCGAGATGCGTGAACGGGTGGCGCAACTGGTCGGACCGCGGGCCACGGCGATGTGGGTGGCGACCTTCCACTCCACCTGTGTGCGGATTCTGCGCAGCCAGGCTGCGCTGATCCCGGGGTTGAACTCCAATTTCTCCATCTACGACGCCGACGATTCCCGTCGGCTGCTGTTGATGATCGCGCGCGACATGGGCCTCGACGTCAAACGGTACTCACCGCGACTGCTGGCCACCGCGATCTCCAACCTGAAAAACGAACTCGTCGACCCCGACCAGGCGCTGCGCAACCTCGACGAGGACGCCGATGAGCTCTCCCGCACCGCGGCCAGCGTCTACGGCGAATACCAGCGCCGACTGCGTGCGGCCAACGCGCTGGACTTCGATGACCTGATCGGGGAGACCGTCGGGCTGTTGCAGGCGTTCCCGCCGGTGGCCCAGCACTACCGCCGGCGATTCCGCCACATCCTGGTCGACGAGTACCAGGACACCAACCACGCCCAATACATGCTGGTGCGTGAACTCGCCGGCCACGGTGGCACCCGTGACACCGACGCCGACGCAGCGCCTCCGGCAGAGCTCTGCGTCGTCGGTGACGCCGACCAGTCGATCTATGCGTTCCGCGGGGCCACGATCCGCAACATCGAAGATTTCGAGCGCGACTACCCGGACGCGACAACGATTCTGCTGGAACAGAATTACCGCTCCACCCAGACCATCCTGTCGGCGGCGAACTCGGTGATCGCCCGCAACGCCGGACGGCGGGAGAAACGGCTGTGGACCGACGCCGGCGACGGTGAACTCATCGTCGGCTACGTCGCCGACAACGAACACGACGAGGCCCGGTTCGTCGCCACCGAGATCGACACCCTGATCGACGCCGGCGAGATCACCTACAACGACATCGCGGTGTTCTACCGCACCAACAACTCCTCCCGCGCCGTCGAGGAGGTGTTCATCCGAACCGGCATCCCCTACAAGGTGGTCGGTGGTGTGCGCTTCTACGAGCGCAAAGAGATCCGCGACCTGGTGGCTTACCTGCGGGTGCTGGACAATCCGGCTGACACGGTCAGTCTGCGGCGCATCCTCAACACACCGCGCCGCGGAATCGGCGACCGTGCCCAGGCGTGTGTGTCGGTGTACGCGGAGAACAACCGGGTGGGGTTCGCCGAGGCGTTGGCAGCGGCGGCCGGGGGGCAGGTCCCGATGCTCAACACCCGGTCGGTGAAGGCGATCAGCGGGTTTCTGGAGTTGATGCAGCAGTTGCGCGCCGAGATCGATGCCGGGCCCGGCGATGTGGTGGACGCGGTGCTCGAGCGGACCGGCTATCGCCGCGAACTCGAGGCGTCCACCGACCCGCAAGACCTTGCCCGACTGGACAACGTCAACGAACTCGTCAGCGTCGCACACGAATTCAGTACCGACTGGGAGAACCGCGAGGCCCTGCAGCCAGATGAACCCCGGGACGGCGAGGCCGGTGAGGACGCCGAGACCGGCGAGCTCAGCGTACTGGGGGAGTTTTTGGAGCGGGTGTCTCTGGTCAGCGACACCGATGACATCCCCGAGCACGGCGCCGGCGTGGTCACCCTGATGACGTTGCACACCGCCAAGGGACTGGAGTTCCCGGTGGTGTTCGTGACCGGCTGGGAGGACGGGATGTTCCCGCACATGCGGGCGCTGGGCGACCCGACCGAACTCAGCGAGGAACGGCGGTTGGCCTACGTGGGGATCACCCGGGCTCGGCAGCGTCTCTACGTCAGCCGGGCCAAGATCCGCTCGGCATGGGGGCAGCCGAACATGAACCCCGAATCGCGGTTCCTCCAAGAGATCCCCGCGCACCTCATCGACTGGCGCCGCACCGACACGACACCGTCGTTCAGCGCCCCGGTCAGTGGCATCGACCGCGGCGGGCGTCCCGCGCCGGTACGGTCGGCGACGCGGCGCCCGCCGCTGGTGCTGGCGGCCGGCGACCGGGTCTCACACGACAAATACGGGCTGGGCCGTGTCGAAGAGGTCTCCGGGGTCGGCGAGTCGGCGATGTCGCTTATCGACTTCGGGAGCGCCGGGCGCGTCAAACTCATGCACAACCATGCGCCGCTGACCAAACTGTGACCGACGGGCCGGTCACCAACCGGAGGTTTGCCGGCCCGCCAGGCACCAGTTCTTGGTGGAGGGCACCAGCGCCAGCGCCATCGTCACCACCGGGAACACGATGCTGCCGATGGTCCGCCCCAGAAGGGACGGCATCGTCGCCGACGCCGACAGCCCCGCCTGGTTCAACAGCGCCTGGGCCATCAGGTAGCCGACCAGTGCGAGCACGATGACCACGCCACAGGCGATCGCGATGATCATGCGGCCGACAGGATTGCGCCGCAGCAACATGATCCCGCCGACCGCCAGCGCTGCGGCGATCGCCAACGCCACGACCCCCATCACCACGAACAGCCCGGTGTTCTGACCGTGGAACTGCGGCATCGACGCCACCGAGAAATTGCCCAGCGCACCCAGGATGTTGGCGAGGGCCCCGAGAAAACTCAAAACCGCGGCCCCGATCGCGGTTCCGCCACTCGGTGCCGGACCCCCGAACCCCTGCTGCGGGTACTGGGGGTACTGGGAGTACTGGGGGTGCTGGGAGTACTGCGGGTACGGGGCGTACTGCCCCGGCGGCGGGTAGGGCGGCTGTTGGGCGCCCGGATACTGAGGCGTTGGATTCCCGGGAGCCCCGAGAGCCCCGGGAGTCCCGGGAGCTTGGGGTGTGCCGGACTGTTCCGGGCCGGGCTGTGCTCCGGGCTGCCAGGGATGCATAGGGAAACGCTAGCAGGGTCAGCTGTGATGGGCGGCCGCAGATCCCGACATGCCGACCGGTCCGCGCTCGTCGCGGTGCACCGGGGGGACCAACGCGAGTGCGGCGATCGTCGCCGGCACCAGCAACCAGCCCACTTCGGAGGCCGACAGCGGGCCGTGAATCAAGCCGACCACGCTCAGTACCACCGCAGCGGCACTGGTGCCCACGACGAGCCACCGTCCCAGGGGTTGGCCGCGCAGGAGCATCACCCCGCCGATCAACAGGAGCCCGGCCACCCCGGCCACTCCCACGGTCACCAGGGCGCCCACCGGCAGCGGGCCGGCGGATTGGTTCACCGAGACCGGCAGCAGCAGCCACACCAGATGAAAGGCGAGCAGCACCGCGCTGCTGACAATGAGGAAGGCGCCCGCCAGAATGCTCAACCATCCGGCCAGCAGCGTGGTACGGCTGCTGGCCGACCGTTCTCGAGATTCCATCGTTATGACGCTAGTGCCAGATCCCGCCGGATTCCAGTGGAGCCCCGCCGTGGCGCCGCCGGCCCCGATCGGCTGGGCAGCCGATCCGATCAGCCGGTGTAGTTACCGATGTTGATGCCGCGCTGGGCCAGCCACGGCAGCGGGTCGACCCGGCTGGTGCCGTTGAGCAGCACCTCGAAGTGGCAGTGCGGGCCGGTGGAGAAGCCGCGGTTGCCCATGGTGGCGATCTGATCGCCGGCCATCACGCGGTCGCCCACGTCGACCGTCCAGGTGTTGACGTGGCCGTAGAGGGTCACGGTGCCGTCGCTGTGCCGCAGCTTGACCAGGGCGCCGTACCCGGCGGCCGGTCCGGCCTCGATGACCACGCCGTCGGAGGCGGCCACGATCGGAGTGCCGATCGAGTTGGCGATGTCGATACCGGCGTGCAGCGACCCCCAGCGGTACCCGAAGTTCGAGGTGAAAATGCCGGTGGTCGGGGCGACGAACAGCGGCCGTTGCAGCCGCGCCTCCCGCTCGGCGCGCTCCTGTGCGTACGCGACGCCCTTGGCGAACTCCTCGTCGTGCACCGCGAACGTCGCGGCCGGCTTCACCGAGATGACCTGCATGCCGCGCGGCGCTGCGCTGTCGGTGGCGTGTTGCAGCGGCGCCTGCTCAGCGACGAGCACCGGCTGGGCGTCGTTGGCCTCGGACCGGTCGAACGTGGTGTGGGCGGCCGCAGCGACCGCGCCGACCGCCATCGCTCCGATCAACACCCGACCGCGGGAGGAGGCGGCGGTGCTGCCGCGCCGGTGGCTGCCGCGTCGGCGTACCGGACCGCTGCAGGCGGGGATGACGTCGGTGGCGGCGTCGTCGGCGCACGGCAGCAACTCGGTGGCGATCAGGTCGTCGTGGCTGTGCAGGTCGTCGAGTTCCGGGGCGTCGAGCAGCCATCCGTCGTCGTCGGCGTCAGAGACGGCGGTCTCGGCGGTCTCGGTGCTCTCGGCGGTCTCGCCGATCCCTGTGCTCTCGGCGTCGAAGTCGGGGAGTTCACCGGCGGCGTCGGCGGCCGCGAGCGCGGCGAAGCCTTCCAGGAGTTCGTCGATCGGGATGATGTCGGTCACGTCGTCGGCCGGTCGCGCACCGAACCGGTCGCGCAGCCGCCGCGAGGTCCGTGAAACAACAGAGGGCTCGCTGCGATTCTGCGTCACGTGGAAATTCCCTTGGGTTTCTGGGTTTCGTAACCGTACCGTTATCTCGGACAGACCTCGCAGAGAGTAGCCAGAATCGGCGTTCGGTGGCAAGTCCAGCAGGGAAAACAGCGTCGAATGTGGTCTTGATCACGGCGTTTTCCGTCGTGAGATGCGCCACAGGACGGGGAGGCGACGACAGCGGCGCCGGGCGGGGTCGATACAGTTCCCCCGGGCGTGGTCGCCGAACCCGTCGCGGACAAGTCCGCCAGCAGACAGCCAGCAACAGAGTGAGGCCATGGATCTTTTCGAGTATCAGGCGAAGGAACTGTTCGCCAAGCACAACGTGCCCACCACCCTGGGACGGGTGACCGACAGCGCCGATGACGCGAAAGCGATCGCCGAGGAGATCGGCAAGCCGGTCATGGTGAAAGCTCAGGTCAAAACCGGCGGCCGCGGCAAAGCCGGCGGGGTCAAATTCGCTGCCACCCCCGACGACGCCTACACCCACGCCCAGAACATCCTCGGCCTGGACATCAAGGGCCACATCGTCAAGAAGCTGCTGGTCGCCGAGGCCAGTGACATCGCCGAGGAGTACTACATCTCGTTCCTGCTCGACCGCGCCAACCGCACCTACCTGGCGATGTGCTCGGTGGAGGGCGGCATGGAGATCGAAGAGGTCGCCGCAACCAAACCGGACCGGCTGGCCAAGGTGCCCGTCGACGCGGTCAACGGCGTCGACCTGGCGTTCGCCCGCTCGATCGCCGAGCAGGGGCACCTGCCCGCCGAGGTGCTCGACGCGGCCGCGGTGACGATCCAGAAGCTCTGGGAGGTGTTCGTCGCCGAGGACGCCACGCTGGTGGAGGTCAACCCGCTGGTGCGCACGCCTGACGACCAGATCCTGGCGCTGGACGGCAAGGTCACCCTCGACGCCAACGCCGACTTCCGCCAGCCCGGCCACGCCGAGTTCGAAGACCGCGACGCCACCGACCCGCTGGAGCTCAAAGCCAAGGAGAACGACCTCAACTACGTCAAACTCGACGGGCAGGTCGGCATCATCGGCAACGGCGCCGGTCTGGTCATGTCGACGCTGGACGTCACCGCCTACGCCGGGGAGCGCCACGGCGGGGTGAAGCCGGCCAACTTCCTCGACATCGGCGGCGGCGCCTCCGCGGAGGTCATGGCCGCCGGTCTCGACGTCATCCTCGGTGACGAACAGGTCAAAAGCGTGTTCGTCAACGTGTTCGGCGGGATCACCGCCTGCGACGCCGTGGCCAACGGCATCGTCTCGGCGCTGGGCATTCTCGGCGACGCCGCGACCAAGCCGCTGGTCGTCCGCCTCGACGGCAACAACGTCGAGGAAGGCCGACGGATCCTCGCCGAAGCCAATCACCCCCTGGTCACGGTGGTCCCCACCATGGACGAAGCCGCCGACAAGGCCGCTGAGCTGGCCAACTCCGGAAAGGACGCGTAGTCGATGTCGATCTTCGTCAACTCCGCTAGCAAGGTCATCGTTCAGGGCATCACCGGTGCCGAGGCCACCAAGCACACCGCGCGGATGCTGGCCGCCGGCACCCAGATCGTCGGCGGGGTCAACGCCCGCAAGGCCGGAACCACTGTCACGCACAAGGACGCCGGTGGCAACGAGATCGAACTGCCGGTGTTCGCCCACGTCGCCGAGGCGATGGAAGCCACCGGCGCCGACGTCTCGATCGCTTTCGTGCCGCCGAAGTTCTCCAAGGACGCGATGATCGAGGCGATCGACGCCGAGGTGCCGCTGCTGGTGGTGATCACCGAGGGCATCCCGGTGCAGGACAGCGCCTATGCGTGGGCCTACAACACCGACAAGGGTGAGAAGACCCGCATCATCGGGCCGAACTGTCCGGGCATCATCACCCCCGGCGAGTGCCTGGTGGGGATCACTCCCGCCAACATCACCGGCTCAGGCCCGGTCGGGCTGGTGTCGAAGTCGGGGACCTTGACCTACCAGATGATGTATGAGCTGCGGGACTTCGGCTTCTCCACCGCGATCGGTATCGGTGGCGACCCGGTCATCGGCACCACCCACATCGACGCGATCGCGGCGTTCGAGGCCGACCCCGACACCAAGGTGATCGTGATGATCGGTGAGATCGGCGGGGACGCCGAGGAGCGGGCCGCCGACTACATCAAGGCCAACGTGACCAAACCGGTCGTCGGCTACGTGGCCGGGTTCACCGCGCCGGAGGGCAAGACGATGGGCCACGCCGGGGCGATCGTGTCCGGTTCGTCGGGCACCGCCGCGGCCAAGAAGGACGCGCTGGAGGCCGCCGGGGTCAAGGTCGGCAAGACCCCCTCGGAGACCGCCGCCCTGGCCCGCGAGATCCTCCAGAGCCTCTGACACCCCAGAGCCTCTGACCCCCCAGAGCTCCTCTGACGCAGGGACCGCGAAGACCGCACCAGAACGCGCCCAGACGCAGGAATCCCGGCTCGCCGGGGCGGGACTTCTGTGCCTGGGCGCGGCTGGCCGGAGAGGGAGAGTCGCAGGGTGATTGATCCGCGCACACCGGTGGTGATCGGTGTCGGTCAGGTGACCGAACGTATCGACGACGCCGACTACCGCGCCCTCTCGCCGGTCGAGTTGGCCGCCGAGGCGGCGCGGCACGCCCTCGCCGACAGCGGTGCCGACCCGACGTCGCTGGCCGCGGCGGTCGATACGATCGTCGCGACCCGCCAGTTCGAGATCTCGGTGCCCAACGCGCCTGCGCCGCTGGGCAAGTCGAACAATTTCCCGCGCTCGGTGGCCGCCCGCATCGGTGCCGATCCGGCCCGCGCCGTCCTGGACAAGGTGGGCGGGCAGGGCCCGCAGGCGTTGCTCACCGAATTCGCCGCGGCGATCGCCGCCGACACCGCCGACGTGGTGGTGCTGTGCGGATCCGACGCCACTTCGACCGCCCGCCACTTCGCCCCCGGCGCCGACGGGGTCCCGCCCGCCGGTGCGCCGGATTTCCACGAGACCGTCGAGGGGCAACTCGAGGACCGCGGATTCGGGCTCGAGGAGTTCGTCGACCGCTACACGATCAGCCACGGGCTCACCGGCGCCCCGGTGCAGTACGGCCTGTTGGAGAACGCCCGTCGCGCGCGGCTGGGCCTGACGCCGGCGCAGTATCTGCAGGCGATGGGGGAGTTGTTCGCCCCGTTCACCGCGGTCGCCGCGGGCAACCCGCTGTCGGCGTCCCCGGTGCAGCGCAGCGTCGACGACCTGGTGACGATCAGCACCGGAAACCGCATGATCTGTGACCCCTACCCGCGGCTGCTGGTGGCCCGCGACCAGGTCAACCAGGGCGCAGCGGTGGTGGTGGCCTCGGTGGCCGCCGCCCGACGCCTCGGCGTCCCGGAAAGCAACTGGGTCTATTTGCACGGCCACGCCGATCTGCGCGAGCAGCCGCTGCTGGAGCGCCCCGATCTGGGGCGCAGCCCGGCCGCGGTCGCCGCGGTCACCGAAGCGCTGGCGGTGGCCGGCATCGGACTCGACGACGTCGCCGCACTCGACCTGTACAGCTGCTTCCCGATCCCGGTGTTCAACATCTGCGACGCGTTCGCGCTGAGCGCCGAGGACCCGCGTGGGTTGACCCTCACCGGCGGCCTGCCGTTCTTCGGTGGGGCCGGCAACAACTACTCGATGCACGCGATCGCCGAGGCGGTGACCGCGGCACGCCGCCGCCCCGGCCGATTCAGCCTGGTCGGCGCGAACGGCGGCATGATGAGCAAATACTCCGTCGGCGTGTACGCGACCACCCCGACCGGCTGGCGCGGCGACGACAGCCGCCAGCTGCAGGCAGAACTCGACGCCGTGGCGCGGGTGCCGGTCACCGAGACCGCCGAGGGCCGCGCGACCATCGAGACCTACAGCGTGCGCTACGACTGGCCGACCCGCACCGGGATCATCATCGGTCGCCTCGCGGACGGCACCCGCTTTTTGGCCACCAGTGAGGACGACGACCTGGTGGCGTTGCTCTCCGACGGGGAGCCGCTGGGCGCCGAGATCACGGTGCGCGCGCTGGACTACGGCAACCGCTGCTCACTGCGCTGACCGTGCCGGTCCCCGCGCCGCGGGAGCCGGCTCAGATGTCGGCGAGTTTGCCGGCGAGGCGCTCCACGTAGCCGGCGACCTCGTCCTCGCTGCGGTCGGGCAGCCCGTAGAGCACCTCGGTGACGCCGAGTTCGCGCCAGCGCGCCAGCTTCTCGGGCACCGGCTTGAAATCCAACGCGACGATCTGCGGGGCACCGCTGCGTCCCCCGGCCGCCCAGGTGTCCTGCAGCAGCTTCACCGGTTCGTCGATGTCGAAGTCACGGGGAGTGGTGATCCAGCCGTCGGCGCTGCGGGTGATCCACTTGAAGTTCTTTTCGGTGCCGGCGGCGCCCACCAGCACCGGAACATGCGTCTGCACCGGTTTCGGCCACGCCCAGGACGGTCCGAAGTTGACGAACTCGCCGTCGTAGGAGGCCTCCTCCTCGGTCCACAGCGCCCGCATGGCCTCGAGATATTCGCGCAGCATGGTGCGTCGTCGACCCGGGGGCACCCCGTGATCGGCCAACTCGTCGGTGTTCCAACCGAACCCCACCCCCAGGCTGACCCGGCCACCGGAGAGATGGTCGAGGGTGGCGATGCTCTTGGCCAGTGTGATCGGGTCATGTTCGACCGGCAGCGCCACCGCCGTCGACAACCGCACCCGCGAGGTGACCGCCGCAGCGGTGGCCAGGCTCACCCACGGGTCCAGGGTGCGCATGTAGCGGTCATCGGGCAGCGACGCATCACCAGTGGTGGGGTGTGCGGCTTGCCGTTTGATCGGGATGTGGGTGTGTTCGGGGACGTAGAACGTCCGGAAACCGTGCTCATCGGCGAGTTTCGCGGCCGCCGTGGGGGTGATGCCGCGGTCACTGGTGAACAACACAAGCCCGTAATCCATACCCAGGATTAGAACGTGTTCCAGTCGCGCTGGCAAGCTCACGATGCTGTGTCGATTCCGTTAACACCGGACTTGCTGTGTTTGACGGATCCGGCGGTGCGCTAGCGTGGAAGGCCGAATCGCGTCGCGGGCAGCGGCGTCGTGAAGTACGCGAACCACAGGAGAAGCCCATGACTTACCCGCCCGGCACCCCCGGATATCCCCCTGCGCAGTCCCCGGGCTCCTACGGCGCCCCGAGCGCATCGTCGGCGTCGGCGTTCGGCGCTCCCGACGCCCGGGACAACAAGCTGCCGCTGATCTTGGGTGCGGTCGTGGCCGTGCTGGGCCTGCTGGTGTTCCTGAGCGGTTTCGCCCCCCGAATGGTCATCGAGAGCGCCTACTCCGGGTCCATGGATCGTTCCGGACTGGATTTCGACACCGCGCTGGCGGTGATCGCCGGATTGCTCGCCGCGGTGGGCCTGGTGCCGGCGAAGGACGCCGACGGCAAGGGGGCACGGAGTTTCACGCCGGTGGTCGCCGTGCTCGCGGTGACGTCGATGCTGTGGGTCGTCTCCAACGCGTTCACCTCCCAGTTCGATAGCGCCAAGGTCGGCTGGGGCCTGTGGCTGGCCCTGGTCCTGGTGGTTCTGCAGGCGTTTGCTGCGGTCGCCGCGCTGCTGTTGGAGACCGGCATCATCTCCGCGCCGGCGCCCAAGCCCAGCTACCCGCAGTACTCGCCGTACGGGCAGTACGCGCCGCAGTCGGCCCCCGCCGGCTACTACAGTCAGCCGGGCCAGCCGGGCCAGCCGGCCCAGCAGCCGGGGCAGCCGGGTCAGTCCGCCCAGGCACCCGGCGCCGACCAGCAGACCGTGGTGCACTCGCCGTATCAGTCGCAGCCGGGCGGGTACTCCGCGAACCCGCAACATGCCCAGAACCACGCAGCATCGACCCCGCCGACCGGCTTCCCCGGCTACAGCGGTTCGTCGGGCGCGGGGTCGGCGGGGTCGGAATCCGGCAGCGCCGGCAGCGCCGACAACGCCGGGTCGGCCGGGCCGACGCCGTCGTAGCCGGGCGCGAGAGCGCCCATTGACCACCGTGTGCGCCCGATGACCGCGGTGCCCCCCGGCCCCACGGTCGGGGCGCGCGAAGCGCGCGATCTGCTGCGGGTGGCGTTCGGGCCGTCCCTGGTCGCGCTGCTGATCATCGCGGCCGTCACGTTGCTGCAATTGGTGATCGCCAACAGCGACATGACCGGGGCGCTGGGAGCCACCGCGAGCATGTGGCTGGCGGTGCACCTGGTCCCGGTCACCGTCGGCGGCGCCCAACTGGGGGTGCTGCCGCTGCTGCCGACGATGCTGATGGTGTGGGCCGTGGCGCGCACCACCGCCCACGCCGCCTCAGCGCAGTCATCGTGGCTGGTCATCCGCTGGATCGCCGCCTCGGCGGTGGGTGGGCCGGTGCTCATCGCCGCGATCGCGCTGGCGGTCATCCACGACGCCGCGTCGGTGATCACCGAACTGCAGACCCCCAATGCGTTGTCGGCGTTCACCGGGGTGGTGGCCGTCCACGCGCTCGGGGCCGCACTGGGAATCGGCTCGCAGGTGGGCCCACGACTGCTGGCGCTGACCCGGCTGCCGGGGTGGCTGGCCGGATCGATTCGCGGGGCCACCGCCGGCGTGCTCGCGTTGTTCGGTCTGTCCGGGGCGGTCACCGCCGCGTCCCTGGTCGTGCACTGGTCGACGATGCACGAGCTCTACGCCATCACCGGCTCCCCGTTCGGTCAGCTCAGCCTCACCGCCCTGGCGGTGCTGTACATCCCGAACGTGATCATCGGGACTGCGGCCGTCGCGGTGGGCTCCAGCGCCCACCTCGGGTTCGCGACATTCAGTTCGTTCACCGTCTTCGGTGGCGACATGCCCGCGGTGCCGATCCTGGCCGCCGCCCCGCCGCCGCCGCTGGGGCCGGTCTGGGTGGCGCTGTTGATCGTCGGGGCATCGTCGGGTGTGGCGCTGGGGCAACAGTGTGCCCGCCGCGCCCTGCCGGTGCTGCAGGCGGCCGCACAGGTGCTGGTCGCCGCGCTGTTGGCCGCGCTGGCCATGGCCGCACTCGGATACGCCGCGGGCGGGCGACTGGGCAACTTCGGCGACGTCGGCGTCGACCAGGCGTCGTTCGGCCCCGCGGTGTTCGTCTGGTTCACCCTGATCGGCGCGACAACCGTGGTCGTCGCCGGTGGGGTCACCCTGCCCCGGCGGGCCGCCAAGCCTGCGTCCCGCGCCGACACCACCACGCAGACCCCCCACCCGGTGGCCCCCGACGTCCCCGATACCCCCGACGGGCCACCGGTCGAGCCGGTCGCCGACATCCCGCCGGAGCCGCCGGCGCCCGCCGACACCGAGGCGCCCGAGCCGCAGCGCCCGCCGCCGGCCCCGCTCGCCGACCTCGAAGACCAGATGTTCACCGACGACGACCCGCCGCCGACCGGTTCGTGAGCCGATCGCGGTGTCCGGCCGCCACCGCGGCGTCGCCGCCGACTAGGCTCACCCTCGTGCAGCAGCCGATCCGTGTGCCTCCGACCGCACCGGCGCGACTGGTGGTCCTGGCGTCGGGAACCGGATCGTTGCTGCAAGCACTGCTCGACGCCGCGGTCGGTGACTACCCGGCCCGGGTGGTCGCCGTCGGTGTGGACCGTGAGTGCCGGGCGGTCGAGATCGCCGAGCAGGCCGGCGTGCCGACGTTTTGCATACCCGTGGCCGACCACCCCAGCCGGGATGCTTGGGATGCGGCGATCACCGACGCCGTCGGGGCCCACGACCCCGACCTGATCGTCTCGGCCGGATTCATGAAAATACTTGGGGCGCGGTTTCTCTCCGAATATCTGGGCCGCACCGTCAACACCCACCCCGCGCTGCTGCCGGCGTTCCCCGGCGCCCATGCGGTCGCTGATGCGCTCAGCCACGGCGTCAAGGTCACCGGCTGCACGGTGCACCTCGTCGACGCCGGCACCGACACCGGGCCGATCCTGGCCCAGCAGGCCGTTACCGTGTTCGATGACGACGATGAGGACACCCTGCACGAACGCATCAAAGTCACCGAGCGGCGACTCCTGGTGGAGGTCGTCGCCGCATTGGCGACCGGCGGTGTGAACTGGACCGGACGAAAGGCGATCCTAGGATGAGCGTGGACACCCGTGCTGCAGAGAATGAGCCGACGGACTCGTCGCGACGGCCGATCCGCCGAGCGCTGATCAGTGTCTACGACAAAACCGGTCTCGTGGACCTCGCCCAGGGACTGCACGCCGCCGGCGTGGAGATCGTGTCAACCGGCTCAACTGCGAAAACCATTGCCGACAAAGGTATCCCCGTCACCGCGGTCGAAGAGGTCACCGGATTCCCCGAGGTCCTCGACGGTAGGGTGAAGACCCTGCACCCGAAGGTGCACGCCGGCCTCCTCGCCGATCTGCGTAAACCCGAACACGTCACCGCGTTGCGCGATCTGGGGATCGCCGCGTTCGAGTTGGTGGTGGTCAACCTCTACCCGTTCAGCGAAACCGTGGATTCCGGGGCCGACATCGACGAATGTGTCGAGCAGATCGACATCGGCGGACCGTCGATGGTGCGGGCCGCCGCCAAGAACCACCCCAGCGTCGCGGTCGTGGTCTCCCCGCTCGGTTACGACGGGGTGCTCGCCGCGGTCAACACCGGCGGTTTCACCCTCGCAGAGCGGAAACGTCTGGCGTCGTTGGCATTCCGACACACCGCCGAATACGACATCGCTGTGGCGTCCTGGATGGAAACCTGTCTCGCCCCCGAACAGCCGCGTCAACCGCTACCCGAGTGGACTGCGTCGACGTGGCACCGTTCCGCGGTGCTGCGCTACGGCGAGAACCCCCACCAGAAGGCCGCGCTGTACTGCGACGCCGGAGCGTGGCCGGGGCTGGCCCAGGCAGACCAGTTGCACGGCAAGGAGATGTCGTACAACAACTACACCGACGCCGACGCGGCGTGGCGTGCCGCGTTCGACCACGAGCAGACAGCCGTGGCGATCATCAAGCACGCCAACCCGTGCGGCATCGCGGTATCCGCGATCTCGGTGGCCGACGCCCACCGCAAGGCGCACGCCTGCGACCCCCTGAGTGCGTTCGGCGGGGTGATCGCCACCAACAGCGAGGTCAGCGTCGAGATGGCCGAATACGTCGCCACGATCTTCACCGAGGTGATCGTCGCGCCGGCCTACGCCCCCGGCGCGGTGGAGGTGCTCTCGGCGAAGAAGAACATCCGGATCCTGGTGGTCTCCGAGCCGCTGCGTTCGGGCATCGAGGTGCGCCCGATCAGCGGCGGGCTGCTCATGCAGCAGCGCGACAACCTCGACGCCCCCGGCGACGACCCGGCCTCCTGGACGTTGGCCACCGGAGCGCGTGCCGAGGAGGCGGTTCTGGCCGATCTGGCGTTCGCCTGGCGGGCCTGCCGGTCGGTGAAGTCCAACGCGATCGTCATCGCCGCCGACGGCGCCACCGTCGGGGTGGGGATGGGTCAGGTCAACCGGGTCGACGCGGCGCGCCTGGCCGTCGAGCGCGGTGGCGAGCGGGTGCGCGGGGCGGTCGCCGCCTCCGACGCCTTCTTCCCGTTCCCCGACGGGTTGGAGACGCTGACCGCTGCCGGGGTGACCGCGATCGTGCAGCCCGGCGGGTCGGTGCGCGACGAGGAGGTCGTCGCGGCGGCCGGCGCGGCCGGAATCAGCCTGTACCTGACCGGAACGCGGCACTTCGCGCACTGATCGTCGACGGGTCCGGCCGCTCCCACGTAGGTTGGAGTGGTGGCCGCACCTGATTTTCAACCCCGCACCACGGTCGGTGAGCTGCGCGCCGCCGGCCATCGTCAACGCAGCGTCAAACAGGAGATCGCCGAGAACCTGCTCGCCGCTCTCGCCGACGGAGCCGGCACCGACGGGATCTGGCCGGGCATCCTCGGGTTCGACGACACCGTGCTGCCGCAACTCGAGCGTGCGCTGATCGCCGGACACGACTTCGTGCTGCTCGGGGAGCGCGGCCAGGGCAAGACCCGGTTGCTGCGGGCGCTGATCGGGCTGCTCGACGAATGGACCCCGGTGATCGCCGACGCCGAACTCGACGAACACCCCTACACGCCGGTCACACCGGAATCGATCCGTCGCGCCGAGGAACTCGGCGACGAGCTGCCGGTGGTGTGGCGCCACCGCAGCGAGCGCTACACCGAGAAGCTGGCCACCCCCGACACGTCGGTCGCCGACCTCGTCGGCGACATCGACCCGATCAAGGTGGCCGAGGGGCGCAGCCTCGGCGACCCCGAGACCATCGCCTACGGGCTGATCCCGCGCGCCCACCGCGGCATCGTCGCGGTCAACGAACTGCCCGACCTCGCCGAGCGCATCCAGGTGGCGATGCTCAACGTGATGGAGGAACGCGACATCCAGGTGCGCGGCTACACACTGCGGCTGCCGCTGGACGTGCTCGTGGTGGCCAGCGCCAACCCGGAGGACTACACCAACCGGGGTCGCATCATCACCCCGCTCAAGGACCGGTTCGGCGCCGAGATCCGCACCCACTACCCCCTGGAGCTCGACGCCGAGGTCGGTGTCATCGCCCAAGAGGCCCACTTGAGTGCCGAGGTCCCCGACTACCTGCTGGCGGTGATCGCCCGGTTCACCCGCAGCCTGCGGGAGTCCCGCTCGGTCGACCAGCGCTCCGGGGTGTCGGCGCGGTTCTCCATCGCCGCGGCCGAGACCGTCGCCGCCGCCGCACGCCACCGCGCGGCCGTGCTCGGCGAGTCCGATCCGGTGGCGCGGGTGGTGGATCTGGGCGCCGTCGTCGACGTGCTGCGCGGCAAACTGGAATTCGAGTCCGGGGAGGAGGGCCGCGAACAGGCGGTGCTGGAGCACCTGTTGCGCCGGGCCGTCGCCGACACCGCCGCCGCGGTCCTCGGCGGTATCGACGTCGGCGCCCTGGTCACCGCGGTCGAGGCCGGTTCGGTGGTGACCACCGGAGAACGGGTGTCGGCCAAGGCGGTGCTGTCCGCGCTGCCCGAGCTGCCGGTGCTTGACGACATCGCCGCGCGGGTCGGCGCCGAGTCCGCCGGACAGCGCGCCGCCGCGGTGGAACTGGCGTTGGAGGCGCTGTATCTGGCCAAACGCCTCGACAAACACTCCGGTGAGGGCGAAACCGTCTATGGCTGATCGGCATTCGTCGCGATACTCGGCCTACACCGGCGGGCCCGATCCGCTGGCGCCGCCGCTGGATCTGCGCGATGCCCTCGAACAGATCGGTGAGGACGTCATGGCCGGCGCCTCACCGCGTCGGGCGCTGGCCGAACTGCTGCGCCGCGGCAACGCCGCGCAGCCCGGCGCGGACAAACTGGCCGCCGAGGCGCACCGGCGCCGGCGGGAATTGTTGCGCAACAACAACCTCGACGGGACCCTGGCCGACATCAAGAAGCTGCTCGACGACGCGGTGCTGGCCGAGCGCAAGGCGCTGGCCCGCGCACTCGACGACGACGCCCGCTTCGCCGAGATGCAACTGGGCGCGCTCTCCGCTTCGCCGGCCAAGGCGGTCCACGAGCTCGCCGACTACCAGTGGCGCTCGGCGCAGGCGCGGGAGTCCTACGAGAAGATCAAGGACCTGCTCGGCCGCGAGATGCTCGACCAGCGCTTCGCCGGGATGAAGCAGGCGCTCGAAGGGGCCACCGACGCCGACCGTCAGCGCGTCACCGACATGCTCGACGACCTCAACGCGCTGCTGGACTCCCACGCCCGCGGTGAGGACACCGCCGAGGACTTCGAGCGGTTCATGGAACGCCACGGCGAGTTCTTCCCGGAGAACCCCGCCAACGTCGAGGAGTTGCTCGACTCGCTGGCCCGGCGTGCCGCGGCGGCCCAGCGTTTCCGCAACAGCCTCAGCCCCGAGCAGCGGGCCGAACTCGACGCGCTGGCCATGCAGGCGTTCGGCTCCCCGGCGCTGCAGCAGGCGCTGACCCGCCTCGACAGCCACCTGCAGGCCGCCCGACCGGGGGAGGACTGGACCGGCAGCGAACGGTTCTCCGGGGACAACCCGCTGGGCATGGGGCAGGCGGTGCAGGCGTTGGCCGACGTCGGCGAACTCGAGCAGCTCATCGAGCAGCTCTCCCAGAGCTACCCCGGTGCGAGCATGGACGATGTCGACCTCGAGGCGCTGGCCCGCCAACTCGGCGACGACGCCGTCGTCGACGCCCGGGCCCTGGCCGAGCTGGAACGCGCCCTGCTGGGGGAGGGGTTCTTCCGGCGCGGCCCCGACGGGCAGTGGCGGCTCTCGCCCAAGGCGATGCGCCGGCTCGGCCAGACCGCGCTACGCGACGTCGCCGACCGGCTTTCGGCCCGCCGCGGACAACGCGACCACCGCCGCGCCGGCGCGGCCGGTGAGTTGACCGGCGCGACCCGGCCCTGGCAGTTCGGCGACACCGAACCGTGGAACGTGGCGCGCACCCTGACCAACGCGGTGCTGCGCCAAGCCGGCGCCGGGCCGCGAACGGCGGGGGCGGCGGTGTCGATCACCGTCGACGATGTGGAGATTTCCGAGACCGAGACCCGCACCCAGGCGGCGGTCGCGCTGCTGGTCGACACCTCCTTCTCGATGGTGATGGAGAACCGGTGGGTGCCGATGAAACGCACCGCGCTGGCGCTGCACCATCTGGTCAGCACCCGATTCCGCTCCGATGCGCTGCAGATCATCGCGTTCGGCCGCCATGCCCGCACGGTCACCGCCGAGGAACTGATGGGGCTGGAGGGCATCTACGAGCAGGGCACCAACCTGCACCACGCGCTGGCGCTGGCCGCTCGGCATCTGCGGCGCCACCCCGGGGCCCAACCGGTGGTGCTGATCGTCACCGACGGGGAGCCGACCGCGCACCTGGAGGATTTCGGCGACGGGGTGGAGGTGTATTTCGACTACCCGCCGCACCCGCGCACCGTCGGGCTGACCGTGCGCGGCTTCGGCGACATCGCCCGTCTCGGCGCGCAGGTGACGATCTTCCGTCTCGGGGATGACCCGGGACTGGCGCAGTTCATCGACCAGATCGCCCGGCGGGTCGGCGGGCGGGTCATCGATCCCGATCTCGACGGGCTCGGTGCGGCGGTGGTCGGCGACTACCTCAACGCCCGGCGGCACCGGCGCTGACGGCTGCAGTCCCTGCAGGCTCAGTCCCCGCGGCTGCGTTGGCGGCGTTTGATCCCGACCCCACCCCACAGCGAGAACCCCCGGATCGTCACCGTCGGCGCTCCCGGGGTGCCGGTGCGGTTGACCTCGTGGTCGAACCCGCCCATCACGCCGTGGCCCTTGATTTCGACGTTCACCTCCGGCGGCAGCAGGATCGTCTGCCCGCCCATGATCGAGTACGCGTTGATCTCGACGTCGGCGCAGGTGAAGTCCGCGTACCGCAGATCGACCACCCCGCCGCCCCAGAGGGTGAACGTGGTCAGCCGTTTCGGGACGTTCCACCGGCCGCGCCGCTGGAAGCCGCTGAAGATCGCCAGCAGCAGCGTCGACGGCGCCGGCTTGGACTCGCCCGCCGGGCGGTGGCTGCCGAACGCGCACGGCAGGTCGGCGCTGATGCGTTCCAGATCGTCCTGGGTCTGTGCGGCGTAGGCCTTCGACAGCCGGTCGCGGTAGTCCTCCGGGGCGAGCTGGCCCTGCTCGGCGGCCTCGCCGAGCAGCTGCGCGATGTGGAACCGGTCGGTGTCGGCGGCGCGCGATGAGGGCTGACCTGGCGTGCTCATGGCCTAAGAGCCTACGACGAACCGTCACAAGAGCAAGCCGGGACGGCGCAACCAGGTCGCGCGCCGGACGGAACGCCCGTCAAGCCCCCGGATCCGGCGCCCACCGCGGTGGGCGTTTCTGCAGGAAGGCGAGCATGCCCTCCTGGGCTTCGGCCGAGACGAACAGCCGGGCGGACTCGGTGGCCAGCCGCTCGCCGTCCCGGTCGAACCCGGCCAGCACCGCCGCGGTGGTCAACGCCTTGGAGGCGGCCAACCCCTGCGGTGAGGCCCGCAGCAGCTGGCCGGTGAGCGCGTCGATCGCGGCGGCGACCCCGTCGGACCCGTCGGCCGCGTCGGCCCCGTCGGCCCCGTCGATCGCCTCGGTGATCAGCCCGATGCGGGCGGCCTCGGCGGCGCCGAAGGTCTCCCCGCTCAGGTAGTAGCGGCCGGCGGCGCGGGCCGACAGCTTCGGCAGCAGGGTCAGCGAGATGATCGCCGGGGCCACCCCGATGCGGGCCTCGGTGAGCGCGAAGGTGCTGGCCGGCCCGGCCACCGCGATGTCGCAGGCCCCGACCAGCCCCATCCCGCCGGCCCGCACGTGCCCGTCGATCGCGGCGATCACCGGCAGCGGCGATGCGACGATGGCCCGCAGTGTCGCGGCGAGTTCACGGGCCCGCTCGACGGCCAGGTCGAACGGGTCCCCGCCGGTGGCCTGCGACAGGTCCGCCCCGGCGCAGAACGTGTTGCCGGTGTGGCCGAGCACCACCACCCGCACCGCGTCGTCGGCGGCGGCGTCGCGCAGACCGCGGTGCAGCCCATCGATGAGTGCCGGGGACAGCGCGTTGCGGTTGCGCGGCGAGTTCAGGGTCAGCCGCGCCACCCCGTCGGCGACGGTGTAGTCGACCGGGGTGTCCATCAGTAGGACCTGGGCAGGCCCAGCGAGGTCTGCGCGACGAAGTTGAGGATCATCTCCCGGCTGACCGGGGCGATGCGGGCCAGCCGCGAGCTGGTGATCGCCGCGGCGATCCCGTACTCCTTGGTCAGACCGTTGCCGCCGAGGGACTGCACCGCCTGGTCGACCGCGCGGGTCGAGGCCTCCCCGGCGGCGTACTTGGCCATGTTGGCGGCCTCGGCGGCACCGACGTCGTCGCCGCTGTCGTAGAGCGTGGCGGCCTTCTGCATCATCAGCTTCGCCAGCTCGATCTCGACGTGGTTGGCCGCCAGCGGGTGCGCGATGCCCTGATGCGACCCGATCGGGGTTTTCCACACCTGACGGGTCTTGACGTAGTCGACGGCCCGGTCGATGGCCAGCCGCCCCATGCCCACCGCGCTGGCCGCACCCATGATGCGCTCCGGGTTCAGTCCGGCGAACAGCTGCGCGATCGCGGCGTCCTCCGAGCCGACCAGGGCGTCGGCGGGCAGCCGCACATCGTCGAGGAACACCTGGAACTGCCGTTCGGGGCTGACCAGCTCCATCTCGATCGGGGTGTAGCTGAACCCCGGCGCGTCGGTGGGCACCACAAACAGGGCTGGGCGCAGGTTGCCGGTTTTGGCTTCCTCGGTGCGCCCGACCACCAGCACCGCCTGCGCCTGGTCGACCCCGGAGATGAACGTCTTCTGGCCCTTGAGGATCCAGTCACCGCCGTCACGGCGGGCGGTGGTGGTGATGCGGTGCGAGTTGGATCCGGCGTCGGGCTCGGTGATCGCGAACGCCATCGTCAGCGTCCCGTCGGCGATGCCGGGGATCCAGCGCTGCTTCTGCTCGTCGGTGCCGAACTTGGAGATGATGGTGCCGTTGATCGCCGGGGAGACCACCATCATCAGCAGCCCACAGCCGTTCGCCGACATCTCCTCCATCACCAGTGACAGCTCGTACATCCCGGCGCCGCCGCCGCCGTACTCCTCGGGCAGGTTGACCCCGAGGAACCCGAGTTTGCCGGCCTCGGCCCACAACTCGTCGGTGTGCTGGCCGGCCCGCGCCTTCGCCAGGTAGTACTCCTGGCCGTAGTTGGCGGCCATCGCGGCGACCGCCTCCCGCAGGGCGCGGCGCTCGTCGCTCTCGATGAAACTGGTGTCGGTCACTGGGGGTCTCCTTCGTCGGTGGGGGTCGGGGTGGGGGAGGTCGTCAGACGGGCCAGGACGGTCCCGACGTCGACCTGGGTTCCGGGTTCTACGTGCAGTTCCTCCAGCGTCCCGTCGGTGGGGGCGCTGATCGTGTGTTCCATCTTCATCGCCTCGAGCCAGATCAGCGGCTGTCCGGCGGCGACGGTGTCACCGACGGCCGCCCCGACCCGGATCACGGTGCCCGGCATCGGCGCCACCAATGAGCCCGGCTCGACCTCGCTGCCGGGTTCGGGCAGCGGTGTCACCGTGGTCAAATGCACCGCGCCGTGCGGGGAGTCGACGAAGACGTCCCGATCGGTCGGGCGGGCGACGCAGAAGGTGCGCGCCACCCCGGCCGGGTCGGTGAGCACCACCGCGGTGGGGCTCGCCGAGTCCACCGCGTAGCCGGGGTCGTCGGCAAGCAGCACCGTGGTGCGGGTGTGACGGTAGGCGACCCGGTGTTCGCGGTCGGTGTCGTCGCGGAACGTCTTGACCTGGTCGGCGGAGACCACGTTGCGCCAGCCGCTGGGCAGACCGGCCAGCGCCGTGGCGTCGGCTCTGTTGCGTGCGGCTTCGGCCAGCGCGGCCGCGACCGCGGCGGCGCGCACCGCGTCGTCGTCGGCCAACGGGGCGGCCAGTGCGGCCAGGTCGTGGGTGGTGAAGAACGCGGTGTCGGTGGCGCCGTCGAGGAATGCCGGATGGCGCAGCACCCGCACCAGCAGATCCCGGTTGGTGCGCACCCCGTGCAGGCGGGCGCGGGCGAGGGTGTCGGCCAGCAGCCGCGCCGCCTGGGTGCGGGTCGGGGCGTAGCTGATCACCTTCGCCAGCATCGGGTCGTAGTGGATCGACACCGTCGAGCCCGCGCACACACCCGAGTCGAGCCGAACCCCGCCGTCGCGCCCGACACGGGTGAATTCGGCTGCGACGCCGGGCACGTCGAAGGTGTGCACCGCCCCGGCCTGCGGTTGCCAATCCTGGGCGGGATCCTCGGCGTAGATGCGCACCTCGATCGCGTGTCCGGTGGCCGCCGGTGGCTCGGCGGGCAGCGCCGCCCCCTCGGCGACGGCGAGTTGCCATGCCACCAGATCCAGCCCGGTGGTCTCCTCGGTGACCGGGTGCTCGACCTGCAGCCGGGTGTTCATCTCCAGGAAGTAGAACTCGCCGTTGTCGTCGGCGAGGAACTCCACCGTGCCGGCCCCGGTGTAGCCGATCGCGGCGGCCGCCAGCCGGGCGGCCTCGAACAGTCTGGCGCGCATCCCCGCGATCCGCTCGACCAGCGGCGAGGGCGCCTCCTCGATGATCTTCTGGTGGCGGCGCTGAATGGAGCACTCCCGTTCACCGACCGCCCACACCGTGCCGTGGGCGTCGGCGAGGACTTGCACCTCGACGTGGTGGCCGGTGGGCAGGTACCGCTCGCAGAACACCGTCGGGTCCCCGAAAGCCGAGCCGGCCTCGCGGCGGGCGGCGTCCACCTCGTCGGGGAGCGCGGCGAGGTCACCGACCACCCGCATCCCGCGCCCGCCGCCGCCGGCGGAAGCTTTGACCAGAACCGGCAGCTGATCGGCGCTCACCGTGGCCGGGTCGAGTTCGTCGAGCACCGGAACGCCGGCCGCGGCCATCATCTTCTTGGCCTCGATCTTCGAGCCCATCGCCTGCACCGCCGCGACCGGGGGGCCGACCCAGATCAACCCGGCGTCGATGACGGCAGCGGCGAAATCGGGGTTCTCCGACAAGAACCCGTAGCCGGGGTGAATCGCATCAGCGCCGGCGGAACGCGCCGCGGCGATGATGTCGGGGATCGACAGGTAGCTGTTCGCCGACGGCAACCGCACCCGGGCGTCGGCCTCGGCGACATGCGGGGCGTGCGCGTCGGGGTCGGTGTAGACGGCCACGGTGGACAGGCCGAGCCGTCGACAGGTGGCGAAGACCCGGCGGGCGATCTCCCCGCGGTTGGCGACCAGAACCGAAGTGATCATCGCGTCGTCCTCACATCCGGAAGACGCCGAAGTTCGACGTCCCCTCCACCGGGCCATTGGCGATGGCCGACAAACAGATTCCCAACACGGTGCGGGTGTCGCGCGGATCGATCACCCCGTCGTCGTAGAGCCTTCCGGAGAGGAACATCGGCAACGACTCCGCCTCGATCTGGGCCTCCACGGCCGCGCGCAGCGCCGCGTCGGCCTCCTCATCGAAGTCCTGACCGCGGGCGGCCGCGGCGGCCCGACTCACGATCGAGAGCACCCCGGCCAGTTGCGTTCCGCCCATCACCGCGGATTTCGCCGACGGCCACGCGAACATGAACCTCGGTTCGTAGGCACGCCCGCACATCCCGTAGTTGCCCGCGCCGTACGAGGCGCCGATCACCACCGAGATGTGCGGCACCGTCGAATTCGACACCGCGTTGATCATCATCGAGCCGTGCTTGATCATGCCGCCCTCTTCGTACTGGCGACCGACCATGTACCCGGTGGTGTTGTGCAGGAACAGCAATGGCGTGTCGGAGCGGTTGGCCAGCTGAATGAACTGCGTGGCCTTCTGGGCCTCCTCGGAAAACAGCACCCCGCGTGCGTTAGCCAGAATGCCGACCGGGTAGCCGTGCAGCCGCGCCCAGCCCGTCACCAGCGACGAGCCGTACAGCGGCTTGAACTCGTCGAACTCGGAGCCGTCGACGATGCGGGCGATCACCTCCCGCGGGTCGAACGGGATCCGCAGATCCGCCGGCACCACCCCGATCAGCTCCTCGGGGTCGAACAACGGCTCGGTGACCGGGTGGGGGCGGGGTCCCTTCTTGGCCCAGTTCAGCCGGGCCACGATGCGCCGGCCGATCCGGATGGCGTCGGGCTCGTCCAATGCGAAGTAATCCGCCAAGCCGGATGTGCGGGCGTGCATCTCAGCACCGCCCAGCGACTCGTCATCGGACTCCTCGCCGGTGGCCATCTTCACCAGCGGGGGACCGGCCAAGAACACCTTGGAACGTTCCTTGATCATCACGACGTGATCGGACATGCCCGGCACGTAGGCGCCGCCCGCGGTGGAGTTGCCGAACACCAGCGCGATGGTGGGGATGCCCGCCGCCGACAGCTGGGTGAGGTCGCGGAACATCTGCCCGCCGGGGATGAAGATCTCCTTCTGGGTGGGAAGATCGGCCCCGCCGGACTCCACCAGAGAGATCACCGGGAGGCGGTTTTCGAACGCGATCCGGTTGGCTCGCAGGATTTTCCGCAGCGTCCACGGATTGCTGGTGCCGCCCTTGACGGTCGGGTCGTTGGCGACGATCAGGCATTCCACCCCGCTGACCACGCCGATGCCGACCACCAGGCTCGCGCCGACCTTGAAGTCGCTGCCCCACGCCGCCAGCGGGCACAGCTCCAGAAACGGTGAATCGGGGTCGACGAGCAACTCGATGCGTTCGCGCGGGGTGAGCTTGCCGCGCGCGTGGTGACGGTCGACGTATTTCTCCCCGCCCCCGGCGAGAGCCTTGGCCAGCTCCGCGTCGAGGGCGTCGAGTTTCTCGCCGAGCGCCGAGGACGCCTCGGCGAAGGCGGGGGAGGCGGGATCCAGGGTCGACCGCAACACCGTCATGGTTGTCTCTCCTTGACTAGCTTTGGAACCGACTAACTTTGGAACCCGAGCGTTTTGGCGGCCAGCGAGGTCAGGATCTCGGTGGTTCCGCCGCCGATTCCGATGATCCGCATGTCACGGTACTGGCGTTCGACCTCGCATTCGGCCATGTAGCCCATACCGCCGAACAGCTGTACCGCCTGGTGGGCCACCCACTCGCCGGCCTCGACCGCGGTGTTCTTGGCGAAACACACTTCGGCGATCAGGTTGGTCTCCCCGGCCAGCTGACGTTCCACCACATGGTGGGTGTAGACGCGGGCCACGTCGATGCGCCGCGCCATCTCGGCGAGGGTGTTCTGCACCGCCTGTCGGGAGATCAGCGGCCGGCCGAACGTCTCGCGGTCGCGGCACCAGGCGACGGTGAGATCCAGGCAGCGTTGGGCGCTGGAGTAGGCCTGGGCGGCCAGCCCGATCCGCTCGGCGACGAACGCCTGGGCGATCTGGAGGAACCCGCTGTTCTCCACGCCCACCAGGTTGGCTCGGGGCACCCGCGCATCGGTGTAGGACAACTCGGCGGTGTCCGAGGAGCGCCAGCCCATCTTCTCCAGTTTGCGGGTGACCGCCATCCCGGGGCTGGTGCCCAGGCCGTCCTTCTCGACCACCAGCAGCGAGACCCCGGAGGCGCCGGGCAACTCGGCGCCGCCGGTGCGCACCGCGGTGACGACGTAGTCGGCCCGGACCCCGGAGGTGATGTAGGTCTTGGCGCCGTTGACCACGTAGTGGTCGCCGTCGGCGACGGCGGTCGTGCGCAGATGCCCGACGTCGGAGCCGCCGCCGGGTTCGGTGATCGCCAGCGACCCGATGCGCTCCCCGCGCAGGGTGGGGCGGACGAACTCGTCGATGAGGCGCTGATCGCCCGAGGCGATCATGTGGGGCACGGCGATCCCGCAGGTGAACAGGGATGCGAACACCCCGCCGGGCGCACCGGCCTCGTGCATCTCCTCGCAGATGATGGCCGCGTCGACGCCGTCGCCGCCACCGCCGCCGACCTCCTCCGGGAAACCGGCGCCGAGCAGGCCGGCCTCCCCGGCGCGACGGTGCAACTGCCGGGGCAGTTCCCCGGTGCGCTCCCACTCGTCGATGTTCGGGGTGATCTCGCGGTCGACGAACGTGCGCACGGTGCGGCGCAGCGCCAGGCGCTCGGGCGTGGTCCAGACGGTCATGGCAGCAGGTCCTCCGGAATGTCGATGTGGCGGCTGCGCAGCCATTCGCCCAAGCCCTTGGCCTGCGGGTCGAAGCGGGCCTGGTAGGCCACCCCCAGCCCGAGGATGTCCTCGATGACGAAGTTGATCGCGCGCAGGTTCGGCAGCAGGTGGCGGGTGACCGGCAGCTCCGCGGTCTCGGGCAGCAGGGTGCGCAGCATGTCGACGGTCAGCGTGTGCGCCAGCCAGCGCCACTGCGCTTCGGTGCGCACCCACACCCCGACGTTGGCCGACCCGCCCTTGTCGCCGCTGCGGGCCCCGGCGATACGGCCCAGCGGAACCCGGCGGGTGGCCCCCGACGGCGGTGCCGGCGGCAGCGCCGGTTCTTCGGCGCCGGCGAGCACCAGGGTGTCGGTGGCGGCGGGGATGGCGGTGCGGGTGCCGTCGGCGTGCACCGCGACGTGGGGCACCTGTGCGGCGTCGACGTAGCCGGGGCGGTACACGCCGTAGACCTGGCCGTCGCCGGGCGGCGCGGTGAGGGTGAACCCCGGATAGCTGGCCAGGCCCAGCTCCACCGCGGCGCCGGAGAATCGCCGCCCCACCGTCTGCGGGTCGGGGTCGCGCACCACGCAGCGCAGCAGGGCGCTGGCGGTCTCCTCGGTGTCGGCGTCGGCGTGGTCGGTGCGGGCCAGCGTCCAGTCCAACTCGGCCGGGGCGACGGTCAGCGCGTCCTCGAGCTGGCGGCGCACCAGGGCGGCCTTGGCCTCGATGTCGAGCCCGGTGAGCACGAACGTCATCTGGTTGCGGAACCCGCCGATGCTGTTCAGCGAGACCTTCAGGGTCGGCGGCGGGGCCTCGCCGCGCACCCCGGAGATCCGCACCCGGTCGGGGCCGTCGCCGGTCAGCGCGATGCTGTCGAGGCGGGCGGTGGCGTCGGGGTTGGCGTAGCGGGCGCCGGTCACCTCGTAGAGCAACTGGGCGGTGACGGTGTCGACGCTGACCAGCCCGCCGGTGTCGGCGTGTTTGGTGATCACCGCCGAACCGTCGGCGGCGATCTCGGCGATCGGGAAGCCCGGGTGCAGCGCCTGCTCGGCGGGGATCTCGGTGAAGAACGCGTAGTTGCCGCCGGTGGCCTGGGTGCCGCACTCGATGACATGGCCGGCCACCACGGCCCCGGCCAGCCGGTCGTAGTCGGTGCGCGCCCACCCGAAGTGCGCCGCCGCCGGCCCGACGATCACCGACGCATCGGTGACCCGGCCGGTGATGACCACGTCGGCGCCCCGGTTGAGGCAGTCCACGATCCCCCAGGCGCCCAGGTAGGCGTTGGCGGTCAGCGGCGAGCCCAGGCCCAGCTCGTCGGCGCGGTCGAGCAGGTCGTCGCCCTCCACGTGGCCGACGGTGACCGCGACGCCGAGGCGTGCGGCGAGCTCGCGCACCGCGCCCGCCAGTCCGGCCGGGTTGAGCCCGCCGGCGTTGGCGACGATCTTCACCCCGCGCTCCTGGGCCAGCCCCAGGCACTCCTCGAGCTGGCGCAGGAAGGTCTTGGCGTAGCCGCGCTCGGGGTTCTTCATCCGGTCGCGGCCCAGGATCAGCATGGTCAACTCGGCCAGGTAGTCACCGGTCAGATAATCCAGCTCGCCGCCGGTCAGCATCTCGCGCATCGCCGCCAGCCGGTCGCCGTAGAACCCCGAACAGTTCCCGATTCGCACCGCAGCCGTCATACACACCCTCCCTCAACCAACCGGTAGGTTAGCCCGGACTGGCGGTACCGCGTCAAGCGCACGCGCGGGGGTGCCCGCCCGGCCTGCCCCGGGGGTTTTGGAGCCGGTGGGCCTGACCCGTTACCCTGAGAGCAGTCGTTTGCCGCGGTCGTCTGCCCGGCACACCCCGATAGGAGAGCTCGACCATGGCTGTGCCCAAGCGCAGAATGTCGCGCGCGAACACCCGGCATCGCCGCGCGCAGTGGAAGGCCGAGGCCCAAGGCCTGGTCACCGTCAACGTCGCCGGCCAGCAGCACAAGGTGCCGCGGCGGCTGCTCAAGGCGGCCCGGCTGGGCCTGATCGATCTGGACCGTCGCTGACGGTCGCGCAACGATCGCCGAGGGTCACCGACCGTCGTTGACCGCGTGCCGGCCACCGGCACGGTACGGTCCTAACCAGCACCTCGGACGATGGGATGACAGCGGTGGCCTTGCGGATACTTGTCGTTGACGATGATCGCGCCGTACGGGAATCGCTGCGCAGGTCGTTGTCGTTCAACGGGTACGCGGTGAGCCTGGCGACCGACGGTGTGGAGGCGCTGGAGGCGATCGCCGCCGACCGGCCCGACGGCATGATCCTCGACGTGATGATGCCCCGGCTGGACGGGCTGGAAGTCTGCCGGCAGCTGCGCAGCACCGGCGACGGCCTGCCGATCCTGGTGCTGACCGCCCGTGACTCGGTCTCCGAGCGGGTCGCCGGGCTCGACGCCGGTGCCGACGACTACCTGCCCAAACCGTTCGCGTTGGAAGAACTGCTGGCCCGGCTGCGCTCGCTGCTGCGGCGCACCATCGCCGAGGACATCGCCGAACCGGTCACCCTGACGTTCGGGGATCTCACCTTGGATCCGGTGACGCGGGAGGTGACCCGCAACGGCCGGCCGATCAGCCTGACCCGTACCGAGTTCGCCCTGCTCGAGTTGTTCCTGGCGAACCCGCGGGTGGTGTTGACCCGCACCCGCATCCTCGAGGAGGTGTGGGGCTATGACTTCGCCGCCTCCGGCAACGCGCTGGAGGTCTACGTGGGGTACCTGCGGCGCAAGACCGAGGCCGAGGGGGAATCCCGGCTGATCCACACCGTGCGCGGGGTCGGTTACGTGCTTCGGGAGTCGCCCAACTGATGTCGGGCCATCGTCCGCGTCGCCATGCCGCCTCGACGGTGTCGCTGCGGTCGCGGGTGATGGTGCTGGCCATGGTCACCGTCGAACTGGTGGTGGTGGTCGTCGCCTTCGCCGTCTACCACGTGATCTCCGCGGCGCTGTATGCCGACATCGACCACCAGCTGGAGGATCAGGCGCGGGTGCTGAGCTCCAGCGGTGTGCTGGAAACCGACCCGGAGCGTGCCATCGAGGGCACCACCTACTCCGACATGGACGTGATGCTGGTGCTGCCCGGCGGCACGCGCTACCCGGCCGGCGGTCCGCTGCCGGTGCCGGTCGGCGCCCCGGAACAGGCGGTGCTGCGCGGGGAGTCGTTGTGGTCGTGGAACACCCTCGACGATCAGCGGATCTTCGCGGTCCGCCGCCTCGACGGCAGCACCCTGGTGCTGGCCCAGAGTCTGGTGCCCACCGACACGGTGATCCACCGGCTGCGCTGGGTGCTGCTGGCGGTGGGTGCGTTGGGGGTTGCGGTCGCGGCGGTGGCCGGCTGGCTGGTGATGCGCACCGCGCTGCGTCCCGTTGCGCGTCTGACCGAAGCCGCAGAACGGGTCGCCCGCACCGATGATCTGCGTCCGATCCCGGTCACCGGCGACGACGAATTATCCAGACTCACCACGGCATTCAATACGATGCTGCGTGCGCTGGCCGAATCTCGGGACCGGCAAGCACGTTTGGTCGCCGACGCCGGACACGAGCTGCGAACACCACTGACATCGTTGCGCACGAATGTGGAATTGCTCATGGCTGCAATGCAACCGGGTGCGCCGCGACTGCCTGACAGCGAGATCGCGGATCTGCGCCATGACGCGGTCGCGCAGATCGAGGAATTGTCGACCCTGGTCGGCGACCTGATCGACCTCAGCCGGGAGGACGCCGGCGGCGGTCAACGCGAGGAGGTCGACCTGTCCGAGGTGATCGGCCGCGGTCTCGATCGGGTTCGCCGCCGCCGCAACGACATCGACTTCGACGTCGACGTGACCGGGTGGGTGGTAGACGGAGACGCGGCCGCGCTGTCGCGTGCGGTGTTGAACCTCATGGACAACGCCGCGAAATGGAGCCCGCCGCAGGGGCGGGTCACCGTGCGGTTGGCCGAGGTCGAACCGGGCGCCGCGGAGCTTCTGGTCGCCGACAACGGCCCGGGAATCCCCGAATCGGAGCGCGATCTGGTCTTCGAGCGCTTCTACCGGGCCACGGCGGCCCGCTCGATGCCCGGGTCCGGCCTCGGGCTGGCGATCGTCAAACAGGTGGTGCTCAAACACGGCGGCACCATCACCATCGACGACACCACCGCCGGCGCCGACCCGCCCGGAACCACGTTTCACGTGCGCTTTCCGGGGAAACCGGCGACGGATTCCGCCGCGGCAGACCCACCGGCCGGGAACTCCACCGATAATCCGCACGTTGTCCCTGCGCACTCGCCGCCGGAGCAGCGGTGAGCGCACGACGTGTCGGTTCGGGCCGCTCACGCCCCGACAATGAACAACGGAGCACCATGACCACTGATCCCCGGTTCCAGCCACCGCCTCGCCAGGCCGGCTATCACGCGCCGAATCCGACCGCTCCCCCGACGCACACCGGCCCCCACCCGACGCGCACCGGCCCGCACCCGATGCATCCCGGGTGGGGTCATCCCCAGCACCTCGGCGGCTACCCGCCCCCGCCGGAACGCCCCCGGCGGCGACGCTCGGGCCGTACCGCCGCACTGACCGCCGGCGCCGCGGCCATCGCCATCGTCTCGGCCGGCATCGGCGGCGGGGTGGCCACCCTGGCACATGAGGACCCCGCGGTGTCCGGGCCCGGGGCGCCGCCGAACAGCGTGCTCGACTCCACCCCGGCGCGGCCGGCCGCCGAGGCCCCGCCGCTGGGCTCGGTGGAGCAGGTGGCCGCCAAGGTGGTGCCCAGCGTGGTCACCCTGGAGACGTTTCTGGGCAGGCAGTTCGAGGAGGGCTCCGGGATCATCTACTCCGACGACGGGTTGGTGCTGACCAACAGCCATGTGGTCGTCGCGGCCGCGAACAGCTCCGGTGACGGACGCACCGCCCCGGAGACGATGGTCACCTTCGCCGACGGGAACACCGCCGAGTTCACCGTGGTCGGCACCGACCCGGCCAGCGACATCGCCGTGGTGCGCATCAAGGGGGCGAGCACCGGGTTCACCCCGATCACGATCGGCTCGTCGACCAACCTGCGGGTCGGCCAGCAGGTCGTGGCCGTCGGCTCGCCGCTGGGACTGCAGGGCACCGTCACCAGCGGGATCGTCTCCGCGCTGAACCGGCCGGTATCCAGCGCCGGTGACGCCCGCAACCAGAGCACGGTGCTCGACGCCATCCAGACCGACGCCGCGATCAACCCCGGAAACTCCGGTGGGGCACTGGTGAACATGAACGGCGAATTGGTGGGGATCAACTCCGCGATCGCCACCTTGGGCGGCGACAGCGCCGACGCGCAGAGCGGCTCGATCGGGCTGGGTTTCGCCATCCCCATCGACCAGGCCAAACGGATCGCCGACGAGTTGATCGCCTCCGGTAAGGCCTCGCACGCGTCGCTGGGGGTGATGCTGGCCGCCGACAGCAGCCTGCACGGGGCGAAGGTCGTCGAGGTCGTCGAGGACGGCGCGGCCGCACACGCCGGACTGCCCAACGACGTGGTGATCACCCGCTGCGACGATCGTCCGATCGGCAGCGCCAACGGACTGATCGCCGCGGTGCGCTCCAAGGCGCCCGGCGACACCATCACCCTGACGTACCGGGATGCGTCGGGGGAGAGTAAAACGGTGCAGGTGACGTTGGGGGAGGCAGACGATTGAGCGGAGTAGCCGCGACGCGGAGGGCAGGCGGATATACGGTGACAACCATGGAACAGGCAGCGGAACGGATCGGCAGGGCGCTGGTCATCGTCGTCGATGACCGCACCGCGCACGGCGACGTCGACTCGAATGGCCCGTTGGTGACCGAGCTGCTCACCGAGGGGGGATTCCTCGTCGACGGGGTGATCGCCGTCGAGGCCGACGAGGTCGAGATCCGTAGCGCGTTGAACACCGCGGTGATCGGGGGAGTGGATCTGGTGATCTCGGTGGGAGGCACCGGGGTGACCCCGCGTGATGTCACGCCGGAAGCCACCCGCGACATCCTCGACCGCGAGCTGCTCGGCATTGCCGAGGTGTTGCGCGCCTCGGCGCTGGCAGCCGGGATCACCGACGCGAGTCTCTCGCGGGGGCTGGCCGGGATCTCCGGCAGCACACTGGTGGTCAACCTGGCGTCGTCGCGGTACGCGGTGCGCGACGGGATGGCCACGCTGATCCCGTTGGCGGCGACGATCATCGATCAGCTCTCCAGTCTGGAGCTCTGAATAGCGGTGGGCGGCACCGGGGATCCGGTCTTCGGCGGCGACTTCCCGCCCGAATCCGCCGATGAACGTGATCCCGACGCCCAGCGGGAAGCCGAGGATCGCGAGCGGTGGCTGCGTGATAACGTGCCACCGCACCACCGTTGAATACCGTCAGTTCTGCGAAAGATCCGCAGCGGTAGTGCCATCCGCATAAAATGCGGCGAGACGGGGGTGCCCGTCTGACCCGTGTGGACGAAAGGGACCGCTGTCGTGATCAAGGGCTTCAAAAATTTTCTGATGCGCGATGACGTCATCACGGTGGCCATCGGTTTGGTGGTCGCGCTGGCGTTCTCGAAACTGGTCGAGTCATTCACCGACAGCGTGATCAACCCGTTGGTCGCCGCGGCGCAGCCCGACAGCGCGTTCGGGCTGGGTGTGCAGCTCGGCGAAGAGGGCAACGAGGCCACATTCATGGACTTCGGGGCGTTGATCTCCGGGATCGTCTACTTCATCGTGTTCATGATCGTGGTGTACTTCGCCATCGTGGTGCCCTACCGGGCCGTTCAGGCCCGCCGCGGCATCACCGTTTTCGGCGAGGAAGAGCCGGAGCCGCCCACCAAGGCCTGCCCGGAATGCCTCTCCGACGACCTGCCCGAGCTTGCCCGCAAGTGCAAGCACTGCGGCAGCCTGCAGACCACCGTTTAGCCGGCCGCGGTCTGGGCCCCGCCGGGTCGGGGCGCGGTCAGTGCACGGTGAGCGCGACGGGGCCGGCCAGCGCGGCGGCGGCCACCGTCGTCGCGGCGGGGGCCGGCAACGCCACCAGCATCACCCGGTCGTCGTCGCGCTCCCGGCCGCTCGGTGCGGTCGACACCGAGACCACCACTGCGTCACCGGCGAGCAGGGTCGGCGTGGTCTGCGAATCGGTGGCGGCCAGGATGTCGATGACGTCGCCGGGGCGCACCAGGGTGAGGACCGCGGGGTCGGCCGGGTGGATGGCCACCATGCGCGCCTGCGGACCCGCGGTCGCCACCGCCAGGCGCGAACCCACCAGCCGCACATCTGTGAGGATCTCCCCGCGGCGGGCCGGTCCGGCGAGCATCGCGCCAAAGACCACGTCCGGATCGGTCTGTGCGCCGTCGGGAACCCTTGTGCTCGGCCAGTTTTCGATGTTGACGTCGTCAGGGCTCAACGTGACGCCGGGGCGTAGGTCGTGGCCTGCGACCACCACCGTGATGCGGGGTTCGCCGGGTTCGGGACGCAGTGCGGCGCCGCCGGCGAGCATCACCAACGCCGCGGCGGTGATCCGTCGGGCCCGCATCGTGCGCGACCAGTCCGGTCGCACCATGACCGCCAACCGGCTCCACACGGTGGGGTTGAGCGATTCGGCCATGTCGGCACGCTAGACCCGCCGGGCCCGTCGGCGTGCTCACCACGGTGGGTGGTTGTGGATAGCCTCGCCGGACGGTCCGGCCGTCGGGACGGTCAGCCGGCCGACGCCGACGATGATGCCGAGGACGAGGATCCCGAGGATCCCGAGGACGCGGTGGTGTTCGAGCCGGCGGAGGAGTCGGATTTGGCGCTCGAGCCGTTGGAGGACTCACCGTTGCCGCCGGATTTCTCGCCGTTGCCCGAAGCGGCCAGTGCACTGGACTTCGCTCCGGCCCGGCTGTCGGTGCGGTAGAAACCGCTGCCTTTGAAAACCACCCCGACCGACCCGAACAGCTTGCGCAACCGGCCCGAGCATTTGGTGCAGGTGGTCAATGTGTCGTCGGTGAACGCCTGCACCACGTCGAACCGGTCGCCGCAGTCGGTGCACTGGTAGCTGTAGGTCGGCACGAGAACCTCCGTGATGTGATGCGAGTGCGCATTGGCACTCTATCGTTTTAAGTGCTAAAACCGCTAATCGGACGGGGTGATTCCCGATGCCTCCCGGGTGAGACGCACCAGACCCCGCCCCGGGGTCAGCGCATGGGTCATCGCCACGTCGTGGGGATCGGCGGGCAGTGCCGCCAGCACCTCGTCGTCGCGCACCACGGCCACCAGGGCCGCGCCGGCGTCGGCCAGCGGCAGCGACCGGTCGTAGAAGCCGCCGCCGCGACCGAGCCGGGCACCGGTGGTGGCGACGGCCAGCGCCGGCACCAGCACCACCGCGGCATCCCCGACGGCCTCGGCGGCAAGCCACGGCGGCGGCGGCTCCGCCAGCCCGAAGCGTCCGGTGACCAGCGTGTCGGGGTGGTATTCACCCCAGTGCAGCGGTGCCGGCGGTCCGTCGGCCACCGCGGGCAGCAGCACCCGCAACCCGCGGCGCCGTAGCGCGGTGAGCATGTCCGGGGTGCCCGGCTCGGTGCCCACCGGAACGTAGGCGCAGACCGTGGTGCCCGCGATCGGCAGTGCCGCCAGATGGGCCTGCAGGGCGTCGGCCTCGGCGGCGCGGCGGTCGGCGGGTACCGCGCTGCGGGCGGCGAGCAGTCGTCGGCGCAGCGCGACCTTCGGCGAATCGGCCATGACCTTTAGTTTCCCACCGCCGCGCCGGGGGCATCGCGGTGCTGCCGTTATCGTGTGAACAATGTCGTCCGACCCGCCTCCGCAGCCGCGACCGTCCACCCGCGGACCGGTCCCGCGTACCGCCATCGTGCCCGCGGCCGGCCTGGGCACCCGGTTCCTGCCCGCCACCAAGACCGTGCCCAAGGAGCTGCTGCCCGTCGTCGACACGCCCGGCATCGAACTGGTGGCCGCCGAGGCCGCCGAAGCCGGCGCCGAGCGACTGGTGATCGTCACCTCCGAGGGCAAAGACGGCGTCGTGGCGCACTTCGTCGAGGACCTGGTGCTCGAGGGCACCCTGGAGGCGCGCGGCAAGAAGGCGATGCTCGCCAAGGTGCGCCGTGCCCCGGGGCTGATCAAGGTGGAGTCGGTGGTGCAGGCCGAGCCGCTGGGGCTGGGCCACGCGATCGGCTGCGTGGAGGCGACCCTGGCGCCCGACGAGGACGCGGTGGCGGTGCTGCTCCCCGACGACCTGGTGCTGCCGACCGGGGTGCTGGAGACCATGTCGGCGGTGCGCGCCCGCTACGGCGGCTCGGTGCTCTGCGCGATCGAGGTGGACCGCGAGGAGGTCAGCGCCTACGGCGTGTTCGACGTCGCGGCGCTGGCCGACGGCGAGGATCCCGATGTCCTGCGGGTCAACGGCATGGTCGAGAAACCGGCCGCCGCCGACGCCCCGTCGCTGCTGGCCGCGGCCGGGCGCTACGTGCTGGACCGGGCGATCTTCGACGCCCTGCGGCGCACCAGCCGCGGTGCCGGCGGGGAGGTGCAGCTCACCGATGCGATCGCGCTGCTGATCGCCGAGGGGCATCCGGTGCACGTCGTGGTGCACCGCGGCTCTCGACACGACCTGGGAAATCCCGGCGGCTACCTTAAGGCTGCGGTTGACTTTGCGTTGGCCCGCGACGACTACGGTCCGGATCTGCGGGCTTGGTTGGTGACCCGACTGGGGCTGGCCGAGCGGTAGGGCTCGGTCCGATTGGGAGAAAGGCGCATTGTGCGTTCGGTGGAGGAGCAGCAGTCACGGGTAGCTGCCGCAGCGGTGGCCCCCCGGCCGATCCACGTGGCCATCGCGGAGGCACAGGGGCTGATGTGTGCCGAGGAGGTGGTGACCGAGGCGCCGATGCCCGGCTTCGACCAGGCCGCGATCGACGGGTACGCGGTGCGCAGCGTCGACGTGCTCGGGGTGGGCAGCATCGGCGGTGACCCCGAGGAGGCGGATTCCGCCGGCGGGCCGGTGAGCCTGCCGGTGATGGGGTTCATCGAGGCCGGTGCCCGCACCCCCAGCCGGTTGCAGCCGCGTCAGGCCGCCCGCGTGCAGACCGGGGCGCCGATGCCGACCCTGGCCGATGCGGTGCTGCCGCTGCGCTGGACCGACGGCGGCGACACCCGCGTGCAGGTGCTGCGCGGGGTGCGCTCGGGCGCCTATGTGCGGCGCACCGGCGACGACGTCCAGCCCGGGGACGTGGCGGTGCGTGCGGGAACCATCATCGGTGCCGCCCAGGTGGGGCTGCTCGCCGCGGTGGGCCGTGAGCGGGTGCTGGTGCATCCGCGCCCGCGGCTGTCGGTGATGTCGGTGGGCGGCGAGCTCGTCGACGTCGCCCGCACCCCCGGCAACGGGCAGGTCTACGACGTCAACTCCTACGCGCTGGCCGCCGCCGGGCGGGACGCCGGCGCCGAGGTGACCCGGGTCGGCATCGTCGACTCCGATCCGCAGAAGCTGCGCGAGGTCATCGAGGGCCAGTTGGCCCGCTCGGAGATCGTGGTGATCGCCGGGGCGGTCGGTGGGGCGGCCGCCGAATCGGTGCGCGCCGTGCTGGGCGAACTCGGGGAGATGGAGGTCAGCCGCATCGCCATGCACCCCGGGTCGGTGCAGGGCTTCGGTCAACTCGGCGACGAACGGGTGCCGACGTTTCTGCTGCCCGCCAACCCGGTCAGCGCGCTGGTGGTCTTCGAGGTGATGATCCGGCCGCTGATCCGGCTGTCGCTGGGCAAACGGCAGCCGATGCGGCGGATGGTGCGGGCCCGCGCCCTGTCCCCGATCACCTCGGTGGCCGGACGCACCGGCTATCTGCGCGGCCAGCTGATGCGGGACAAGGACACCGACGAATACCTGGTGCAAGCCCTCGGCGGCACGCCCGGGGAGTCCTCGCACCTGCTGGCTACCCTCGCCGAGGCGAACTGCCTGGTGGTGGTGCCCGACGAGGTGGACCAGATCCGCACCGGCGAGTCCGTCGACGTGGCGTTCCTGGCACAGCGCGGGTGAATTTCCTTCGTTCCGGGGCGCTGCATCCGGGCTGGCCCGACCCGGTGGGGCCGCTGCGGGTGACCGCCGGGGTGGTGCGGCTGCGGCCGGTGCGGATGCGTGACGGGGTGGTGTGGAGCCGCATCCGGCTGGCCGAACGCGATCACCTCGAACCCTGGGAACCCAGTGCCGGGCCGGAGTGGGCGACCCGCCACGCGGTCGCGGCGTGGCCGCCGCTGTGTTCGGGGCTGCGCGCCGAGGCGCGCGCCGGCCGGATGCTGCCCTACGTCATCGAGGTCGACGGGCGCTTCTGCGGCCAGTTGACCATCGGCAACGTCACCCGCGGGGCGCTGCGCTCGGCGTGGATCGGCTACTGGGTGTCCACGGCGGTCACCGGCGCCGGGGTGGCCACCGCGGCGTTGGCGCTCGGGTTGGACCACTGCTTCGGCCCGGTCGGTCTGCACCGGGTGGAGGCCACGGTGCGCCCGGAGAACACCGCCAGCCGCGCGGTCCTGGCCAAGGTCGGCTTCCGCGAGGAGGGGGTGCTGCGGCGCTACCTCGACGTCGACGGGGCCTGGCGCGATCACCTGCTGTTGGGGATGACCGTCGAAGAGGTGGCCGGGTCGGTGACGGCCACGCTGGTCGCCGCCGGCCGCGCCCAGTGGGCCTGACCCCAACACGCCCTGTTACAGAAGTGAAACCTGTGATAGATGATGCTTAACTGTTTAATGACAGAAGTGTAATTTGTCTCGGCGCGCCTGTCCGGACGCTGTCACCGACCGGCATAGCCTAGGCGGGGAAAGGAGCAGGTCACCATGCCAAGCATCCCCCAGTCGTTGCTGTGGATCTCCCTCGTCGTGCTCTGGCTGTTCGTGCTGGTGCCGATGCTGATCAGCAAGCGCGACGCGGTCCGGCGTACCAGCGACGTGGCGTTGGCGACCCGGGTGCTCACCAGCGGTGCGAGTGCCCGTCTGCTCAAGCGCGGCGGCCCGGCCAGCGGGCACCGCAGCGACCCCCACTGGCAGCCGGCCGAGGAAGCCCTCGACGACGAGGAGCCGATCGACGCCGATCTCGACGCGGCCACCGCGGGCACCGCGATGACGGTCGCCGCCCCGGTTGCCGCCGAACCGGACTACCTCGACGTCGACGTCGTCGAGGACCCCGCCGAGAACAGGGCCGAGAGCAGCATCGAGAGCAGCGCCGAGGCCGACACCGAACAATTGGCCGCCCAGCCCCACGGGCAGGTGCGCGAGGCCGCCGAGGCGGTCAACGCCGGGCCGGGCCCGGTCACCGAGACCGTCGAGAGCCCCGAACCCGATGCGGAGCCCACCGAGGCACCGGCCGCGCGCGCCGACGATGTGTTCGAGACCGAGGACGTCGACGAGGACGGCATCGACGACGAGGATGCCTACGAGGCCTACGGCGAGGACGGCTACGGCGACGGGAGTGGTGATGTCGGCGGGGCCGCCGGGGCGGCTCGGCGCGAGCCCACCACGCCGTCCGAGCGGGCGGCAGCCCGCCGCTACCAGCGCGACGCCCGGACCGCCGCGGCGGTCAGTGCCCGCAAGTACCGGTTCCGCAAGCGCATGATCGGCGTGATGGCGGCGCTGCTGCTGGTCTCGGCGGTGGCGGCGCTGACCGTCGCTCCCGGGGCGTGGTGGCTGTGCGTGGTCACCGGCGCGGTCACCGTGCTCTACCTGACGTATCTGCGCCGGCAGACCCGCATCGAGGAGCAGTTGCGGCGTCGGCGCGCCCAGCGGATGGCACGTGCCCGCCTCGGTGTGGAGAACACCGCCGACCGCGAATACGACATCGTGCCGTCGCGGCTGCGCCAGCCCGGTGCGGCGGTGCTCGAGATCGATGATGAGGACCCGATCTTCGAACACCTGGAGTACACCGAGTTCGCACGCGAGCACGACTGGGCCGCGGATCTGCCGCGCGCCGCGGGACAGTAGCCCAGCGGTTTTCGGGTCCGCCGGTGGCGGCTGGTAATCTGCTACCGGTCACGGGGCTATGGCGCAGTTGGTAGCGCGACTCGTTCGCATCGAGTAGGTCAGGGGTTCGATTCCCCTTAGCTCCACAGGGCGCAGACCCCCTCTCACCGGCCACGAAGCCGGGGGAGGGGGTTTGCTCGTGCTAAGGGTTCCCGCAGTCGAGGACACACGGAGGACACCGGCGGAGAGCGCGCGCTGGAGTGTGTCGGTCGCTGGCTTCCGGCACGCCGGGAAGCCTCCTCCGGCACTTCGGTACCGACTGAGCTCCGCAGGTTCAAGGGAGGCCAAGAGAGACCCCAGACGCTGTGTTCCGCGGGCAGGCGGCGCACCTGTCGGCCCTGTGGCTACGGGCCTTGTAAGGGGGACCCGTTTGGTGGTCCAGTCGTTATGCGACTTTCGGTTGGTGGGTCGTGGCCCACTGTAGGGCAAACTCGG
>NZ_NCXO01000014.1 GCF_002104795.1 Mycolicibacillus koreensis | reverse complement strand
ACCTCCCCCGCCGCCGTTGCCGCCACCGCTGCCGCTGCCGGCCCCGGCACCCGAGCCCTGGCCGGCACCCGAGCCGGCCCCCGAGCCCTGACCGGATCCGGCTCCCTGACCGGATCCGGCGGCAGCCGCGCGGGCGAGCCCGGCGGGGCTGACGGTGCCGCCGCTGGTGTGGCCGAGGGCTTTCGCGCTCTCGGTGGTGGCCTGATAGCCCTGCATCGTGGTCGCCGCCTGCACCCACATCCGGGCGTAGTCGGCTTCGTTCACCGCGATCGGGATCGTGTTGATCCCGAAGAAGTTCGTTGCCAGCAACGCCGCGTGCACGGTGTGGTTGGCGGCCAGCTCGGCCAGCGTCGGCATGGCCGCCAGGGCCGAGACGTAAGCGCCGGCGATGATCTCGTGCCGGGCGGCGGAGCGCGCACTGAGATCGCCGGCCAGTCGCAACCAGTCGAGGTACGGCAGGTGCGCGCTCGCATAGGTCTCAGCGGTCTCTCCCGACCAGACGGCCTGCGCGCCACTGAGTGCGGTGGCCAGTTCGGCGGCCGCCGCCTCGTATCCCACGCTGAGCTGCGTCCACGCACCGGCGGCCGCGAGCAGCGGCCCCGGACCGGGCCCGCTGCTCAACAATGCCGAATGAACCTCCGGCGGCGACGCCAGCCAGATCAGAGGTACCACCATCGCGACGCGCCTAACGGGGGTAGGTGGCTGCAGCGAGCAAGTCACCACCGGCGTAGTCCGCGCCCGCTTCGGCGGCCCCGACGCCGGCCCGGCCCAACACCCCGGCCGCATAGGAGCCGACGGCGGCGTGTTGGACGCCCTGAACGCTGAGGTCGGTCGCAGCCTGGACCGACACCGGGTCACCGGCCGGTGGGGCCACGACCGAGATCGCCGGTGCGGTGGCGGCGTGCAGTGCCGCCAATTGTGCGGCGATGGCCTCCACCGCTGCGCTCGTGCCGGCCAACCCCTCGGGCGAAACCCACAGTGTCATCGCCGCACCCCTTTCCCGTCGGCCGCACCGCATCCGGCGGGATGCAACGGCCGCGTTCTCGTTGTGGTTCCCATGGTCACGCCGATTCCTCACCTTCCATCGGTGCCCTTTTCGGTGCCCGTCAATATGTCTTCACCACCGACCGGGCTGCGGTGCGCCACCGTCGTCGCCCCCGGTGATCGACCGTCGGTTTCTCCAGCAGCAGGACCGCCTGATTGTTGAGCAGTACCGGTCGGACCCAGTCGCCCAACTCGATCGGCTCGCCGGCGGTGGGGCTGCTGTGGGAGTTGTCGCGCGCGACGTCGATGGGCGTCAGGGACCGCACGGTGGCGATGTCGGCCTGCGCGGGCAACGTTTCCAGTCCGGGCAGGTCGAGGAAGAACCCGTCGCCGCCGCTCAGATGCAATCCGACGGCGGCCAGCGCCCCCAGCACGCCGTCCTCGGTGCCCCCGTGCCCGGACAGGTGCACGCCGACTTCCTCCGCGAGGCGGCGGGCCGCCGCCGTTGCCAGCACCTCCTGCTGGGCGCGCCGGCCGAACTCGGTGAGCGCGGCGGCTTCGGCTCCGAGCCGCCCCGGTACGGCAACCACCAGACCGGGGTCGGCGTCCGGCGGACAGACGTTTTCCAAAAACTCTGCGGCCGCGTCGATTACGGCGCCCAGCACCGCCTCCGGGTCGCCACCGGGGCTGCGCCAGGCGAGGCACGCGCTGGAATTGTGCGAGGTGTACGGGATGCGGTCGTCAACGAGCAACTGGTGGCGGGTCGCGCCGGCCGGTGTGCCCAGACCGGCCTTCGCCAACACCTGCAACAGTTGCCGGGCTCGTCGACCGGTTCCCGGGCTGACCAAGTCGTCGGTGTCATCGATCCCGATCAGCACATCGACACCGGATAACGCCCCGACCGATAACGCCCCGACCGCAGCAGCCACCTTCGCAGCTTAAGGAACGCATGTGCGGATAATCAATCGGCAATAATCCGCATACACGGTATTCTGTGCCGATGGTTGCGTCGATGGTTGCGGCATTCCCCACCCTGTCGACACGATCGGGGCCGGCCTGGGCGCGCTGGGCGATCCGCGAGATCGCCGTCCCGGTCGTGGCGGGCGCACTGATCGCCGCCACCGCCGACGTGCGACTCCCGATCGGGTTGCCCGGGCATCGAGGCCTGATCTGGCTGACACTGCTGGTCGTGGTCGCCGCCACCAGTCGGGTGCGGGCCACGGTGATCGCGGTGGGCGTGACCGCCACGATCGGCGGACTCGTCGCGCACGGCGCGTCGTGGGAGGGCGGCCGGTACGTCGTGGCGGCCAGCGCGCTTGCGCTGCTCGCGGGTACCACGGCGGTGCGTCGTCGGCCCTGGCTGTTGGCGGTGGCGGCCGCGCCGATCCATCTGGTCGCGGTGGCCGTGCCGCTGGGCCTCGCCGGTGCGGCCGGACTCACCGCGAAGATCGTCGGCCACCTGATCTTCGGCCTGGCCGCCGGTGCGCTCGGGGTGTCGGCGGCCGTGGCCGTGACTCACCCCCGGTTTGACCCGCGTTAGACCAGCGGGCGGCCCGTGCGCATCCGCCAGCGCATGTCCCACATCAAGGCGTTGAACGGGAACCGGCGCACCGGCGGCGGGGTGAGGCGGTTGACGACCCGCAGCAGCGCGATCAGCGCGTCGAACTGTTTCTGCTTCGCCGGCGACCACGACAGGTGCATCTCGTCACGGAACCGCTGCGGCAAGAAACCGGTGGTGATGAACAGCATCGGCTCCTCGACGAGCTTGTGGAACGGCCCCGGAAGCGTCACACCGCGCATGCGCACCGCGGCGATGCGATACAGATAGTCGCGCACGGTGTCATCGATGTGGATGTTGGTCTCCAGCTGCTCCTGCCAGTATTTGTCGAAGGCGGCCCGGTCGGCCGGCCACATCTCGGGACGCACCTGCAGGGCCGTGCCGAAGATCCTGGCCTCCTGGTAGGCGCGCTCGGCTTCGTCGTCGTCCATCTCGCCGTAGAACATGCGATACAGATCCACCGAGCCCTTGTAGAGGCAGGCGGCAACCCACAGCTGCAGTTCCGGATCGAAGGCGTTGTATTTGACCGGGCTCTGCGATGTCGACCGCACCTGCCGGTGCGCGGTGTCGATGGCCTTCTTGAACGCCGTCTTCTCCGCGTCGGTGCCCAGGGCGACCACCGCCAGATAACCGATGGTGGTGCGCGCCCGCTTGAACGGATGCAGGTCGGCACGCCCGCCGTCGACGGTGCTCTCCACCACGCCGTAGCCCACCCCGGGCCGGGCGAGCTGCATGATCACGTTGGCCGAGCCGGCCATCAGCGACAGCCCGAACAGCCCGTCGGTCATGTCCGGATTCGGGTTGGGCGGGGCCTGCGGCCGGGTCGGATCGGGGCCGTCCCCGACCGGACGTTCCACCACCGCGCTCTGAGTACCCGACATCGGACTCACCGCCCATCAAATTGTGAGAACCACTGTTTCCAGAATACTCGTACCGAGCGGCCGCCGAGTCAAGAGATGATGGGGCGGTGTCGCCTCCCGAGTCCTCCCCGGCGCGCCCGTACCGCGGGGTGCAGGCCGCCGACCGGGTCGCGGCGCGCCGGAGCCAGCTGCTGGCCGCCGGGCTGGACCTGCTCGGTGCCGAGCCCGCGGAGTTGGGTGAGCTCACCGTGCGCCGGGTCTGCGCGCGCGCCCAGGTCGCCGCTCGCTACTTCTACGAGAGCTTCACCGACAAAGACGAGTTCGTCGGGACCGTGTTCGACCAGGTGATCGGGGATCTGGCGACGACGACCCAGGCCGCGGTGGACGCCGCGGACCGCGAGGAGCAGACCCGGGCCGGCATCGACAACGTGGTGCGCACCATCGCCGGGGACGCGCGGATCGGTCGGCTGCTGTTCGGCGCCCACCTGGCCAACGCGGTCGTGGTGCGCAAACGAGTGGAGTCCGGTGCACTGCTGGCCCTGCTCTCCGGCCAGCACGCGGTGGCGGTGCTCGGCATGCCGGAGAACGACCACATCCGCGCCGCTGCGCATTTCGTCGTCGGCGGGGTCGCGCAGACCATCAGCGCCTGGCTCAACGGGACGGTGCGACTCTCCCCCGGCGAGCTGGTCGACTACCTGACCGCGCTTCTCAACGAACTCGGCAGCCCCAAGCTCTACCGCGGGGCGCCTTAGGACCCGCAGGACCCGCAGTCGTTGCCGGGCGCCCTACCGCCAGGCGGCGGGGTCGCACCACCGCCGCGTCGGCGGGATGAGCACCAGAACCAGCAGGATCGCCAGGAACGGCACCGGCAGGGTGGCCAGATTGACCGGGTCGGAGAGCCCGGTGGCGTCGACGTTGATCCCCTGCCAGACGAGCGCGAGGGCCAGTCCCGCCGCGCCGGCGGCGACGAGGATGCGCCGGCCGGTGTCGCGACCGCGGCCCAGCAACGTCCCGCCGCGGATCAGCGCCACCGCCAGCGCCGCCTGCACGACGGTGCCGACCACGAGCAGCACCAGCGGCCCCAGCGATTCCGGGGCATCAGGCCCGCCCCAGGGGCGGCGCCAGCCGTCGAGCAGTGTCGACCAGACCAGCACGGCGCCGAGCACCACCGTGGAAAACCCGTACCAGACCGCCCCGGCGAAACCGAGCAAACTGGCCGCCCCGGCGATCACGCCATCGACGGGTCGGACGTTCACGCCACCGAGGGGGTCTGCCGGTCGGCGGCGGTCTTGGGGACCACCTGGGTGTCAACGTCACTGAACTCCTTGGTCCAGCAGGCGAATTCGATCGTGATCCCGTCGGGATCCAGGAAGTAGAACGACCGCACGTACACCCCCGGGTGCACGTGCGGACTGACCTGTGTCGCCGAGTCGTCGTGGTTGAGGACCGGCCCGACCCGAATTCCTTTGGCCTTGAGCTTCTCCCGATACTCGTCGAACTTGTCCGGCGGCACATGCAGCGCCAGATGGTTCATCGTGCTGACGGCGCTGACGATCTCCCCGATGCCCGGGATCGCCTCCGGCGAGGAGATGCCCGGAACCCGGTCGGGGGCCTCGGTGAACCAGAAGAACGCCACACAGTCGCCGTTGCCGGCGTCGAAGAAGAAATGCTGTCCCATGCCGTTGGGGAGATCCAACGCCTTGACCAGCGGCATCCCCAAGGTGTTGCTGTAGAAGTCGACGGTGCGCGCCATGTCCGAGCAGACCAGCGCGACGTGGCTGATGCCGCTGAAGGCGAACTCGTGGTTGATGTTGGACGGCTTGATCATCGCCGGACCCCCTGGTCAGCCTGGCATTACAGTGAATCTGAATCTAACATCAGGTTCAGGTTGTTACCAGGGCTTCGCCCACACGGGGCCGACAGGAGGTACCGAGCTTGGCCACCGATCAGGCCGTCGACCCGGTTGCGTCGCTGCCCACCGAGCGGGGTCGACAGACCCGGGCGGCGATCGACGCGGCCGCCCGCACCCTCATCGCCCGCCAGGGCGTGCTGGCGACCACGATCGCCGACATCGCCGCCGCGTCGGGCCGGTCGGCGGCGTCGTTCTACAACTACTACGACTCCAAAGAGGACATGCTGCGCCAATGGGCGGAGCGGTTCCGCGACGAGGCCGCGGGCCGGGCAGCCCCCATCAACCGCTCCGGGCTGTCCAACTGGGACCGGGCCCACCACGCCGCCGCGGCGCATTGGCACACCTACCGCCACCGCACCGCCGAGATGATCGGTATCTGGCAGTTGGCGATGGTCAACGAGGACTTCGCGGACTACTGGGCCGAGATCTGTGCCATCCCGATCGCCTACTTCACCGAGACGGTGCGCCGCGCCCAACGCGACGGCTACTGCCGCGGCGACGATCCGCGCTTGCTGGCCGAGGCCCTGGTCGCGATGTTCAACCAGTTCTGTTTCATCCAACTCGGGGGTCCCCGAGGGAGCAACGGCCCCGGCGGCGGCCCCGATGACGAGGCCTGCATCGCCACGTTGGCCCACATCGTCTACCGGGCCATCTACTGCCCCGAAGGAGCCCGACCGTGACCGCCACCGGCTGCACCCCCGGCGTGGTGCGCGAGTTCATCGGCCTGCCGTCGAGCACGGCGCGGCGCGCCGGAGCCGGTGGGCACCCCTGTCAGGGGCTCTACTACCGCCCGGTCGGGACCAAACCGACGGTGGCGATGATCGCCACCCACTACCAAATCGACTTCTCCGAGCACTACCTCGCCGACTACATGGCCACCCGCGGCATCGGCTTCCTCGGTTGGAACACCCGCTTCCGCGGGTTCGAGAGCAGCTTTCTGCTCGACCACGCGCTCGTCGACATCGGCACCGGCGTGCGCTGGCTGCGCGAGACCGCCGGGGTGAACACGGTGGTGCTGCTGGGCAATTCCGGTGGCGGATCGCTGATGGCCGCCTACCAATCGCAAGCGGTCGAGCCGAACGTCACCCCGCTGGCCGGGATGCGCCCGGCCACCGGGGTCGAGGACCTGCCGGCAGCCGACGGCTATGTGGCCACCGCCGCGCACCCGGGCCGCCCCGAGGTGCTCACCGCCTGGATGGACGGCGCCGTCGTCGACGAGAACGACCCGGTCGCCACCGACGCCGAACTGGACCTGTTCAACGGTCGCCACGGACCGCCCTACCCCGCGGAGTTCGTCGCCCGCTACCGGGCCGCGCAGACGGCGCGCAACCACGCGATCACCGACTGGGTCGAAGCGGAGTGGAAACGGGTGCGCGCCGCCGGGTTCTCCGATCGGCCGTTCACGGTGATGCGCACCTGGGCCGATCCCCGCATGGTCGACCCGACGCTGGAGCCGACCAGCCGCACCCCCAACATGTGTTACGCGGGCGTGCCCGCCAAGGCCAACCGCTCCACCTACGGCATCGCCGCGGCCTGCACCCTGCGCAACTGGCTGAGCATGTGGAGCCTGCGGCACGCCCAGACCCGTGCCGAGCCCCACCTGGCGCGCATCGACGTGCCGGCGCTGGTGATCAACGCCCACGCCGACACCGGGGTGTTCCCGTCCGACGCGCGGCGCATCGTCGACGCGCTGGCCAGCGCCGACACCACCTTCCACTCGATCGACACCGACCATTACTTCACCACCCCGGGGGCGCGCAGCGAACAGGCCGACATCGTCGCGAAATGGATCGCTCAGCGATGGCCCTGAGGGTGCTGGCGCACCTGGAGCCCGGAGCGAAGGTGCGCGAGATCGTCGCCGCCGAGGCGCACTGGCTCGACGTGCGGTTCTGCGCCGAAGACGACGACGCGACGTTCTATCGCGAGCTGCCGCACGCCGAGGTTCTCTGGCATGTGCTGCGTCCGGTCTCGGCCACCGACCTGGCGGCCGGCCAACGGCTGAGGCTGGTACAAAAACTCGGCTCCGGGGTCAACACGATCGCGGTGGCCGACGCCACCGACCGCGGCATCGCGGTGGCCAACATGCCCGGGGCCAACGCCGCCTCGGTGGCCGAGGGGGCCGTGCTGCTGATGCTGGCGGCGCTGCGCCGTCTGCCGGCGCTGGATCGCGCCACCCGCGCCGGGCGGGGCTGGCCCACCGACCCGAGCCTGGGAGAAACCGTGCGCGACATCGGCGGCTGCACCGTCGGGCTCGTCGGCTACGGCAACGTCGCCAAACAGGTGGCGGCCATCGTCGCCGCGATGGGCGCCACGGTGCTGCACACCTCCACCGGTGACGACCGGCATCCCGGCTGGCGGCCGCTGCCGACGCTGCTCGCCGCCAGCGACATCGTCTCGCTGCACGTGCCACTGACCGACGCGACCCACCATCTGCTGGACCGCGAGGCGCTGGCGCTGCTGCGTCCGGAGGCGGTGCTGGTCAACACCGCCCGCGGCCCGATCATCGACGAAGGTGCGCTCATCGAGGCGTTGCGCAGCGGCCGGTTGGCCGCGGCCGGACTCGACGTGTTCGCCACCGAGCCGGTCGGCGCGGACAACCCGCTGTTGGCGTTGGAGAACGTGGTGCTCACCCCGCACGTCACCTGGTACACCGCCGACACCATGCGGCGCTATCTGGCAACCGCGATCGACAACTGCCGTCGGCTGGCCGACGGGCGCGCGCTGGCCCACGTGGTGAACGGGGTCGGCGGGTCCGGCTCGCCACCCACCGGCGATTACCCTACGAAATAGTACGGAGAGCACCCCGGCGTCTCGCCAACCGACCGACCAGTTAGTAGATTGGGTCCGACCGACCCCCCCGACCCCTCACCCCGCCCCCACCCGAAGGAGAGCCCACCATGCCGATCGCGATCACCACCGAGCATCACGACCTCGCCGATTCGGTGCGCTCCTTCGTGGCTCGGGTGGCGCCCTCGGACGTGCTGCACGCCGCGCTGGAGACACCGCTGGAGAACCCGCCTCCGTACTGGAAGGCCGCCGCCGAACAGGGGCTGCAGGGGCTGCACCTGCCGGAGTCCGCCGGGGGACAAGGGTTCGGCGCCCTGGAGTTGACCGTCGTGCTCGCCGAGTTCGGCTACGGGGCGGTGCCGGGGCCGTTCGTGCCGTCGGCGATCGCCAGCGCGTTGCTCGCCGCCCACGACCCCGAGGCGCCGGCGCTGAGCGACCTGGCGTCGGGGGCCACCATCGCCGCCTACTCGCTGGAATCGTCGCTGACCGCGACCCGCTCCGGGGACACCCTGGTGATCCGCGGGGAGGCCCGGTCGGTGCCCGCGGCGGCGCAGGCGTCGCTGCTGGTGTTGCCGGTCGCGATCGACAGCGGCGAGGAGTGGGTGGCGCTGCCCGCCGACCAGCTGGAGATCGAACCGGTGCCCAGCGTGGATCCGCTGCGCCCGATCGCCCACGTGCGGGCCAACGCCGTGGAGGTCGGCGCCGACGCCGCGCTGACGAACCTCAGCAGCGCCCGCGCCCACGCCCTGATCACCACCCTGCTGGCCGCCGAGGCCGTCGGGGTGGCCCGGTGGGCCACCGACACCGCCGCGGCGTACGCCAAGATCCGTGAGCAGTTCGGCCGGCCGATCGGGCAGTTCCAGGCCATCAAGCACAAGTGCGCGGAGATGATCGCCGACACCGAACGCGCGACCGCCGCGGTCTGGGATGCCGCCCGTGCCCTCGACGAGGCCGGCGCGGCCGGCGACGGGGGCTGGGAGAGCGCCCACGTCGAGTTCGCCGCCGCGGTGGCGGCCACTCTGGCCCCGGCGGCCGCGCAGCGCTGCGCCCAGGACTGCATCCAGGTGCACGGCGGGATCGGCTTCACCTGGGAGCACGACACCAACGTCTACTACCGGCGCACCCTGCTGCTGGCCGCGTCGTTCGGTCGGCGGGCCGGTTACCCGCAGCAGGTGGTCGACACCGCCACCGCTACCGGCATGCGGCCCGTCGACATCGACCTGGACCCCGACACCGAGGAACTGCGCAGCGAGATCCGCGCCGAGGTGGCCGCCCTCAAAGCGATCCCGCGCGACGAGCGCACCGCCGCGATCGCCGAGGGCGGCTGGGTGCAGCCGCACCTGCCCACGCCGTGGGGCCGCGACGCCACCCCGATCGAGCAGATCATCATCGCCCAGGAGTTCGCCACCGGCCAGGTCAAGCGTCCCCAGATGGGCATCGCCGCCTGGCTGATCCCCTCGATCGTCGCCTACGGCACCGACGCCCAAAAGCAGCAGTTCCTCCCCCCGACGTTCCGCGGCGAGATGATCTGGTGCCAGCTGTTCTCCGAGCCGGGCGCGGGCTCGGACCTGGCCAGCCTCACCACCAAGGCCACCAAGGTCGACGGCGGCTGGCGGGTCACCGGCCAGAAGATCTGGACGTCGGCCGCGCAGTTCTCCGCCTGGGGTGCGCTGCTGGCCCGCACCGACCCCAACGCGCCGAAGCACAGCGGGATCACCTACTTCCTGCTGGACATGAAAAGCGAGGGCGTGACGGTCTCCCCACTGCGCGAGCTGACCGGCGGGGCGATGTTCAACACCGTGTTCATCGACGACGTGTTCATCCCCGACGACATGGTGCTCGGCGAGGTCGACCGCGGCTGGGAGGTCAGCCGCAACACCCTCACCAACGAGCGCGTGTCGATCGGCAGCACCGAGCTGCCGTTCCTGGCGAGCCTGGAGCAGTTCGTCGACTTCGTCGGCGAGGGCCAATTCGACGCGGTCGCCCAGCACCGAGCCGGCCAGCTGATCGCCGAGGGGCATGCCGCGAAGCTGCTCAACCTGCGGTCCACGCTGTTGACCATCGCCGGTGGCGACGCGATGCCCTCGGCGGCGGTGTCGAAACTGCTGTCGATGCGCACCGGTCAGGGCTACGCGGAGTTCGGGGTGGCTTCCTTCGGCGTCGACGCCGCGATCGGCGACGCCGAGCAAGCGCCCGGCAAGTGGACCGACTACCTGTTGTTCAGCCGCGCCACCACGATCTACGGCGGCACCTCGGAGGTGCAGCTCAACATCATCGCCGAGCGGCTGCTGGGGCTGCCCCGCGATCCGTAACCACCGGGTCGCTGCTGAAAACGACGTCCCAGTGGACATCTCAGTCGAGCCGAGCGCGCCGCGGGCCAGTTCCACCACCGACGCGCCCACCGCACCGCCGGGGCCGACTACAACACCGGGCCTTTTCGCCCTAGGTAGATTCGTGCCATGACCGACCCGCCTGCGGTACCCGCCGCCGATGCCGCCGATTCCGATGAACGCCAGACACTCGAATCGTTTCTCGATAACTACCGAAACATCGTGGTGCGCAAGACGATCGGACTCTCCGACGCGGACGCCCGCCGTCACCTGGTGGCCTCGGCGACCACGGTCTCCGGTCTGATCAAGCATCTGCGGTGGGCCGAGTTCGGCTGGTTCGATCAACTGCTCACCGGAAGCTCCGACGACAATCGCCGCCCCCACGACCGGCAGTGGGAGTTCGAGGTCACCGCCGGCGAGGCGCTGCCGACCCTGGTCGATGAATACCAGCGCCAGTGCGAACACTCCCGGCGGATCGCCGCCGACTACTCGCTGGATCACCGGGTGGCCCACCGGCGGCTCGGTCCGGTCTCACTGCGCTGGATCTACGTGCACATGATCGAGGAGACCGCCCGGCACTGCGGACAGATCGACATTCTGCGCGAACAACTCGACGGCGCCACCGGGTTCTACGGCTGACCGCGTACAGCGTGTGCGGATCAGTACGGCTCGCACCGCGTGTCGCGGACGAATCTGCACACGGCCGCGGGCGGGGGCGGTGCCAGGCGCGGCCGACCAGTCCGGTGCGGGCGTTTACAGCTCGCGCAGTTCGCGTTTGAGGATCTTGCCGGTCGGGTTGCGCGGCAACTCCTCGAGGAAGACGACCTCACGCGGCACCTTGTAGCGGGCCAGGTGCTCCTTGACGTAGAGCTTGATCGCGTCCTCGTCGACCGTGGAGCCCTCCTTGCGCACGACGAAGGCCCGCAACCGGGCTCCCCACTCCTTGTCGTCGACGCCGAGGGCGGTCGCCTCGACGACCTCGGGGTGTCCGCTGAGCAGATCCTCCACCTCGGCGGGGAACACGTTCTCCCCGCCGGAGACGATCATCTCGTCGTCACGGCCGGAGACAAACAGCAGGCCGTGCTCGTCGATGTGCCCGACATCGCCGGACGACATCAACCCGTCGATGATCTGCTTGCCGCCACCGCCGGTGTACCCACCGAACGGGAACGCGTTGCCGACGAAGATGCGCCCGGTCTGCCCCTGCGGCAGTTCGTTGCCGTTCTCGTCGAGGATGCGCACCCGCACCCCCTTGACGATCGGCCCGACCGTGGCCGGGTTGATCTTCAGGTCCTGCGGACGGGCGATCGAGGCGAACGCCACCTCGGTGGAGCCGTACATGTTGTAGATGACCGGCCCGAGGTCCTCCATCGCCCGGGTGGCCAATTCCGCACCGAGCTGCGAGCCGGAGACGAACACGATCCGCAGCGCCGACAGTTCCGGGCGCGAATCCATCTTCTCCAGGTGATCAAGGATCCGGGAGAGCATCACCGGCACGACCACCATCGCGGTCACCTTGTGCTTCTCCAGATCCTCGAGGACGGTGGCCGGTTTGAAACGGCGCCGCAGCACCAGCGTCGAGCCCATGAACATCGCCAGGGTGCCGTGCAGGTAGCCCAGCGCGTGGAACATCGGCGACGGCAGCGAGGTCACCTCACCGGCCTTGAACGGCACATGCGAGAGGATCCCGCCGATCGGCTGCAGGGTCGGCGGGGTGCCCCGGTTGGCGCCCTTCGGGGTGCCGGTGGTGCCCGAGGTCAAGATGATGATCGAGGCGTGCTTGGTCACCTTCGGCGGCGGGGCGATGCTGCTGTGGCTGATCAACTCCGCCAGGGTCTGGTCGGTGCTGCCCGACGGCTCGTCGGTGTCGGGATTGGTGCCCAGCGCCCGCAGCTTGCCCAGCGGCGGGTCGGACTGGGCGACCGCGGCGGTGTACTCGTCGTCGTAGATGATGACCTTGGCGCCTTCACGCTCGGAGACGTCCTTGATCTGCGGGCCGGAGAACTCGCTGTTGAGCATGATCAGCCGGGCGCCGACGCGGGCCGCACCGTAGTTGGCGACCAGAAACCAGCGGTGGTTGCGGCACAGGATCGCCACCCCGTCGCCGCCGCGGACCCCCATCGCCAGCAACGCGTTGGCCAAGGCGTTGGCCGCGTCGTCGAGCTCCTTGAACGTCATCGTGCCGTCGTCGTCGATGACGGCGGTCTTGTGCGGGGTGCGGCGCGCGTTGAGCGCGGGGATCATTCCCAGCTCGCCCCAGCGCACGGCATCGGCGACCGCGGCGGCCAGGATCTGCGGCGACTCCAGTTTCACCGCACCGGAGCCGATGATTTTGCGCAGGTAGTGCAGCTCGGTGGTGCCCCTGTCGGCAAGCACCTGCAGCTTGGAGACAACCTGGCCGGGCAGATCCATGAGATTCGGCATGACCTCACCTTATGTGACGCGGCTCGCACTGTGTCAGCGAATTACCATCGACTCGATGGCTGGCGGAAAATGGCAGTTCTGGGTGGATCGCGGCGGCACCTTCACCGACATCGTCGCCCGCCGACCCGACGCCACCCTGGTCACCCACAAACTGCTCTCCCACGACCCGGCGCGCTACCGCGACGCCGCGGTCGCCGGGATCCGGGCGCTGCTGGGGATCGACGCCGACGCACCGCTGCCGGCCGAGCAGATCGAGGCGGTGCGGATGGGCACCACGGTGGCCACCAATGCGCTGCTGGAACGCACCGGCGAGCCCACCGTGCTGGTGATCACCCGCGGGTTCGGCGACGCCCTGCGCATCGCCTACCAGAACCGGCCGCGCATCTTCGACCGCCACATCGTGCTGCCCGAGTTGCTCTACGACCGGGTCATCGAGGTCGATGAGCGGATCTCCGCCGACGGCGCCGTGCTCACCGCACCCGACCTGCGGGCACTGGAGGACCGGTTGCGCGCCGCCCACGACGCCGGTTTCCGGGCTGTGGCGGTGGTCTGCCTGCACAGCTACCTCTACCCCGCCCACGAACAGCAGATCGGGGCGCTGGCGCGGCGCCTCGGCTACCCGCAGGTGTCGCTGTCCAGTGAAGTCAACCCGCTGATGAAACTCATCCCGCGCGGGGACACCACCGTCGTCGACGCCTACCTCTCGCCGGTGCTGCGCCGCTACGTGCGCCAGGTCGCCGACGAACTCGCCGGGGTGCCGCTGATGTTCATGCAGTCCAACGGCGGGCTGGCCGAGGCCGACCACTTCCGCGGCAAGGACGCGATCCTGTCCGGACCGGCCGGCGGCATCGTCGGGATGGCGCGGATGTCGGCGGCCGCCGGGTTCGACCACGTCATCGGCTTCGACATGGGCGGCACCTCCACCGACGTGTCGCACTACGCCGGCGCCTACGAGCGGCTGTTCACCGCGGAGGTCGCCGGGGTGCGGCTGCGCGCACCGATGCTCGACATCGCCACGGTGGCCGCCGGGGGCGGCTCGGTGCTGCACTTCGACGGCAGCCGCTACCGGGTCGGGCCGGACTCCGCCGGCGCGGTGCCCGGACCGGCCTGCTACCGCGGCGGCGGTCCGCTGACGGTCACCGACGCCAACGTGATGCTCGGCCGCATCCAGCCCGCCCACTTCCCGGCGGTGTTCGGCGCGCGCGGCGACCAGCCGCTCGACGGGGCGCTGGTGGGCCGGCGGTTCACCGACCTGGCCGACGAGATCGGAGCGGCGACCGGGACCCGCCCGGCCCCCGAGGAGGTCGCCGAGGGATTTCTGCAGATCGCGGTCGCCAACATCGCCAACTCGGTGAAGACCATCTCGGTGCAGAAGGGCCACGACGTCACCCGCTACGCGCTCACCACGTTCGGCGGCGCGGGCGGCCAGCACGCCTGCGCGGTCGCCGACGCGTTGGGCATCCGCACGGTGCTGGTGCCGCCGCTGGCCGGGGTGCTCTCCGCGCTGGGCATCGGTCTGGCCGACCTGACCGTGCTGCGCGAGCAGGCCGTCGAGGTGCCGCTCTCCGCGGACACCGTGCCCCGCCTGGCCGACGTCGCCGACACCCTGGAGGCCGCCGCGCGCGCCGAGCTGGCCGCCCAGGGGGCACCCGCCGACCGTGTCGCGGTGATCCGCCGCGCCTACCTGCGCTACTCGGGCACCGACACGGTGATCCCGGTGGTCCTCGGTGACCCCGCGGCGATGACGGCGGCGTTCGAGACCGCCCACCGGGGCGTCTACTCGTTTGTGCTGGACCGTCCGTTGATCGCCGGGGCGGTCGCGGTCGAGGCGATCGGGGCGACCGGCCAGCCGGCGGTCACCACCACCGCCGAGACCGCCCCCGCGGGCACCGACACGGTGCGGCTCTACAGCGGCGGCGCCTGGCGGCGCGCGCCGCTGGTGCACCGGGGCGGGCTGGCCGCCGACACCGCGGTCAGCGGCCCGGCGATCATCGCCGAGGCCAACGCGACCACCGTGATCGACCCGGGCTGGCGGGCGACGGTGACCCCGACCGGGCATCTGCGCATCGACCGGGTGGGCGCCGGGGCCTCCACGGGGGCCTCCACGGGGGCCTCCACCGGGGTCGACCCGGTGATGCTGGAGGTGTTCAACAACCTGTTCATGGCGATCGCCGAGCAGATGGGCACCCGACTGGAGGCCACCGCACAGTCGGTGAACATCCGCGAACGGCTGGACTTCTCCTGCGCGCTGTTCGACCCCGACGGCAACCTGGTGGCCAACGCCCCGCACATCCCGGTGCACCTGGGCTCGATGAGCACCACGGTCAAGGAGGTGATCGCGCGGCGGCCCGGCATGCGCCCCGGGGAGTCCTACGCGGTCAACGACCCGTACCACGGCGGCACCCACCTGCCCGACATCACCGTGATCACCCCGGTCTTCGCCGACGACCCGGAGGCGCAGACCGTGCTGTTCTACGTCGCCTCCCGCGGCCACCACGCCGAGATCGGCGGCATCACCCCCGGCTCGATGCCCGCCGACAGCCGCACCATCACCGACGAGGGAGTGCTGTTCGACAACTGGCTGCTCACCGCCGACGGCCGGTTCCGCGAGGAGCCGACCCGCCGGCTGCTGCTCGAGGCGGCCCACCCGTCGCGCAGCCCCGAGGTGAACCTCGCGGACCTGCGCGCGCAGATCGCCGCCAACCACAAGGGGGTCGAGGAGGTGCGCGCCATGATCGCCGACTACGGGCTCGACGTGGTGCAGGCCTACATGCGGCACGTGCAGGACAACGCCGAGGAGGCGGTGCGCCGCGTCATCGACCGCCTCGACGACGGCGAGTACCGCTACGAGATGGATTCCGGGGCGATCATCGCGGTGCGGGTCGGCGTGGACCGCGCCACCCGCAGCGCACGCATCGATTTCACCGGGACCGCCGCGCAACTGGACACCAACTTCAACGCGCCGTCGGCGGTGGTGACCGCCGCGGTGCTCTACGTGTTCCGCACCCTCGTCGGCGGCGACATCCCGCTCAACGACGGCTGCCTGCGGCCGCTGCAGATCGTGATCCCGGCCGGCTCGATGCTCGCGCCGCACCCACCAGCGGCGGTGGTGGCCGGCAACGTGGAGACCTCCCAGGCGATCACCGGGGCGCTGCTGGGCGCACTGCGGGTGCAGGCCGAGGGCTCCGGCACCATGAACAACGTCACCTTCGGCAACGCCGACCACCAGTACTACGAGACGCTGGGCTCCGGTTCAGGCGCCGGGGACGGCTTCGACGGGACCGCGGTGGTGCAGACCCACATGACCAATTCGCGGCTCACCGACCCGGAGGTTCTCGAGTGGCGCTACCCGGTGCGGGTGCGCGAGTTCAGCATTCGCCGCGGCAGCGGCGGCGACGGGCGCTGGCGCGGCGGCGACGGCGGGGTTCGCCGGCTGGAGTTCACCGAGGCGATGACGGTGAGCACCCTGTCGGGGCACCGCCGCGTCGCCCCCTACGGCATGGCCGGCGGTGAGCCCGGGGCACTCGGCGCCAACCGCGTCGAACGGGCCGACGGCAGCGTGCGTGCTCTGGCCGGCTGCGACTCGGTCGAGGTCGGCGCCGGCGATGTGCTGGTGATCGAGACCCCCGGCGGTGGCGGCTTCGGTTGTTAGTCTGCCCCCGTGGACCAACACTGGAGCCGCCGCGGGTTCTTCGGGCTCACCGCCGCGGGCCTTTTGACCGCCGCAGCCGCCTCGGGGTGCTCACGCCCCGAACCCGACGAGGACGGCAAACCGGTCACGATCACGCACCTGTTCGGCGAGACGACCATCGAGGCCGCGCCCACCCGGGTGGTCAGCGCCGGGTTCACCGGCCAGGACGACCTGCTGGCGCTCGGGGTGGTGCCGATCGCGGTGACCTACTGGTTCGGTGACCAGCCGTTCGCGGTGTGGCCGTGGGCGCGAACCCAACTCGGCGACGCCGAGCCGGTGGTGTTGAACCTCGATGACGGCATCGACGTGGACCGCATCGCCGAACTCGACCCCGATCTGATCGTGGCGACCAACGCCGGCGTCGACGCCGACACCTACCAGCGGCTTTCCGAGATCGCCCCGACGGTGCCGCAGACCGGGCCCGACGCCTTCTTCGAGCCGTGGCAGGACCAGGCCCGCAGCATCGGTCGCGCGGTGCTCGCCGGGGACCGGATGCAGTCGCTGATCGACGGGATCGAGGCGCAGTTCAGCGCGATCCCCGAGCGTTTCCCCCAGTTCGACGGACGCAGCGTGCTGCTGCTCGACGGTCAGCTGCCCGGCGGCAACGTGCACGCGGTGCCGCGCGGCTGGCAGACCGACTTCCTCACCGACATGGGCTTCACCGTCGCCGACAGCATCGCCGAGTTCGGCACCGACGGGCGTGCGGTGATCCCCCGCGACCGGATCCCGGCGGTGCTCGGCGCCGCCGACGTGCTGATCTGGACCACCGCCAACGACGACGAGGTGGCCGCGCTGCGCGCCGACCCGGAGCTCGCCGCGCTGACCGCACGTCAGGTGTTCACCACCGCGGAGCAGGCCGGCGCCATCGCGTTCGCGTCCCCGTTGAGCTACCCGCTGGTCGCCGATCAGTTGCCGCCGCTGATCGCCGACGGGCTGCGCTGAACGACGCCGTCCTGAGCGGTTGGTAAGACGGCTCTGGCAGTGCCACCAAAACTCCAACCGGCCCCACGATTCGGCGATACCGTCGCTCCCATGAGTGTGGCATTGGATCTGACGGTGCCGGACACGATCCTCGACTACGGCGATCGGGCGCTGCTGCTGCAGTTCGCCGGCACCGCCGAAGTGCTGGCGTGGACCGAGGCGGTGCGCAAGGCGGCCCTGCCCGGCGTGCACGACGTGGTGCCCGCGTCACGGACCGTCCTGGTGAAACTGGAGAACCCCACACTGCAAGGCGTCACCCGCCAGCGACTACGCAAGCTGCGGGTGGTTCCCGAAGACATCCAGACCGCGCCGCCCGGCGACGGAGCGGATGTGACCATCGACGTGGTCTATGACGGCCCCGACCTGCCGGTGGTGTCCGAGCACACCGGGCTGAGTGTCGCCCAGATCATCGCGGCACACACCGCAGCACCGTGGCGTGTCGGATTCGGTGGTGCCACACCCGGTTTCGCCTATCTCACTGGAGGCGATACGCGATTGGCCATTCCGCGGCGGGCCGACACCCGCGAATCGGTGCCGGCCGGCGCGGTGGCACTCGCCGGTGAGTTCAGCGGTATCTACCCGCGCACCGGGCCGGGCTGGTGGCAGCTGATCGGCCACACCGACACCGTGGTCTGGGACATCAGCCGACCCAACCCGGCACTGTTGACCCCGGGGATGTGGGTCCAGTTCCGGGCCGTCTGACAGACGCTGCAGAGGAGACCACCATGCCAACCTTGGAAGTTCTGCGCACCGGCCCGCTGGCGCTGGTCGAGGATCTCGGCCGCGCCGGGCTGATCCATCTCGGGGTCACCCGCTCGGGGGCCGCTGATCTCGGGGCGCACACCCTGGCCAACCGGCTGGTCGCCAACCCCGTCGAGTGCGCCACCATCGAGGTGGCCTTCGGCGGGTTCACCGCCCGGGTGCGTGGCGGGGACGTCACGATCGCGGTGACCGGCGCCGACACCGACCCAACCGTCGCCGGTGTTCCGTTCGGCACCAACAGCATCCACACCGTCGAGGACGGCCAGATCATCTCGCTGGGCTCACCGTATTCGGGGCTGCGCAGCTATCTGGCGGTGCGCGGCGGCATCGACGTCGAACCGGTGCTGGGGTCGCGCTCCTACGACGTGATGGCCGCGATCGGTCCGCGCCCGCTGCGGGCCGGCGACATCCTGCCGATCGGCGAGCACTCCGAGGAGTTCCCCGAAATCGACCATGCCCCGGTCGCCCCGATCGATGAACAGCTGCTGGATCTGCGGGTGGTGCCCGGACCGCGCGACGACTGGCTGGAGCACCCGGACGCGCTGGTGCATTCGATCTGGATGGTCACCGACCGCAGCGACCGGGTCGGGATGCGGCTGGAGGGCCGCCCGCTGCGGCTGCGCTGGCCGGACCGGCAACTGCCCAGCGAAGGCACCACCCGCGGCGCCATCCAGGTCCCGCCGCACGGCCTTCCGGTCATTCTGGGCCCCGACCACCCGCTGACCGGCAGCTACCCGGTGGCCGGTGTGGTGGTCGACGAGGACTTGGACAAACTCGCCCAGATCCGGCCCGGCCAGCATGTGCGGCTGCACTGGTCGCGGCCCCGGATCCCGCCGGCCTCCGACGCGGCGGCACACCCGGGCGCCGGGCCGGGGGCCGGAACGGTCGCCGGGGCGAGCCACACCTGGTAGACCGGGAAGCGTGCTTCCCAAGGTTCACACCGCCCGGCTCGTCCACACCGCCGACCTCGACGAGGACACCCACCGCAGCGCCCGCCAGATGGTGCTCGACGCCTACGGCGACGGGTTCACCGACATCGACTGGGATCACGCGCTCGGCGGCATGCACGCCCTGATCTGGCGCCACGGCGCGATCATCGCGCACGGCGCCGTCGTCAGCCGACGGCTGCTGCACCGCGGCACCACCCTGCGATGCGGCTACGTCGAGGCGGTGGCGGTGCGGGAGGACTGGCGGGGCCAGGGCCTGGCCATCGCCGTCCTCGACGCGTGCGAGCAGGTGATCCGCGGCGCCTACCCGCTCGGCGCGCTGAGCTCCTCCGACCGGGGACGGCGGCTCTACACGGTGCGCGGCTGGGTGCCGTGGCGCGGGCGGACCTCGGCGCTGACGCCCACCGGGATCACCGCCACCCCCGACGACGACCGGTCGGTGTTCGTGTTGCCGGTCTCCGTGGAGGTGGACCCCACCGAGGAACTGACCTGCGATTGGCGCGACGGCGACGTGTGGTGAGCCCCGGTGAGCCTGTGGTGACCCGCGCCGGCCTGGCCCGGTGGGATCCCGAGGACACCGCGGCGTGGGCGGCGGGCAACCACCGCGTCGCCCGGCGCAACCTGCTGGCCAGCATGGTCGCCGACCATGTCGCGTTCTCGGTGTGGGCGATCTGGTCGGTGCTGGTGCTGTTCATGCCCACCTCGGTCTACAAGTTGACCCTCGCCGACAAACTGATGCTCGGTGCGCTGGCCGCACTCACCGGAGCCCTGGTGCGCATCCCCTACACGCTGGGAATTGCCCGGTTCGGTGGACGGCGTTGGACCGCGTTCTCCGCGGTGGTGCTGGTGATCCCCACCGCGATGACCATCGCCCTGCTGGCCTCGCCGGGCCTGCCGCTGTGGCCCTACCTGGTCTGCGCGGCGCTGACCGGCCTCGGGGGCGGCAACTACTCGGCTTCGGTGGTCAACATCAACGGCTTCTATCCGCAGCGCTGCAAGGGCTGGGCTCTGGCGGTCAGTGCCGGGGTGGGCAGCCTGGGCGTGGCCGCGGTGCAGGTCGGCGGGTTGGCGCTGCTGGCGGCGGGCAACCACCGTCCGACCACGGTGTGGGCGGTGTACCTGGTGGTGTTGACCGTCGCCGGGATCATCGCCGGGCTGTTCATGGACGACCTGCGCCACCCGTTGCGGGCCCGCCATTTCCGTGCGGTACTCACCGACTGCGACATCTGGCTGATCGTCGGACTCTACGCCTGCGCGTTCGGATCGTTTCTCGGCTTCGCGTTCGGGTTCGGCAGGGTGCTTTATGAGAACCTGCACGTCCCCGGCGAGCCCGCGATGCAAACAGCCCTGGCCGTAGCCCAGATCGCGTTTGTCGGTCCGCTGCTGGGGTCGCTGGGACGCATCTACGCCGGCACGCTGGCCGACCGCATCGGCGGGCACCGGGTGAGTGTGGCCGCTTTCACCGGGATGGTGCTCGCCGCCGCCGCGTTGCTCGTGCTCGGGGTTCGCGACGCCGGTGGCACCGGCCCCGCCGACACCGTCACCGTGGTGGGCTATTCGCTCGGTTTCCTGGTTTTGTTCACGCTCACCGGAGCGGCCAGCGGTGCGCTGTTCCAGTTGATCACCGCGCTGTTCGTGGCCCGCAGCGCCGTCGTTCCGTCCGTTGCCGCCCTCGATGGCGGGCAACGCCAGCAGTGGGCGCGCACCATGGCGGGCGCGTCGATCGGGCTGGCGGGCGCGGCAGGCGGATTCGGCGCGGTGGCGGTCAACCTGATGTTGCGGCACTCCTACCTGAACACCGGCCAGGAAGCGCTGGCGTTCGCGGTGCTTCTGCCGTGCTATCTGGTGGCCCTGGCGGCGGCGTGGTGGCGCTACGGGCGGCGCCGCACCGCCGTGCTCACCGGGTCGGCGCCTCGGTCAGCCGACGGCGCGGATCGGTCAACCGCTCCACCGCAACCGGTTGACGCCGGCGGATCAGCGTCTTGATGTCGTCGATGACGCCGGGGACGTTGACGTTCATCCCGGCCAGCACCCGATCGCGCTCATCGAGCCAGAACGCGACGAACTCGCGGTCGGCCACCGCGCCCCGGAACACCACCCGCCGGTAGTGCGGGGCGTAGCCGACATACTCCATTCCCAGGTCGAACTGATCGGTGAAGAAGTAAGGCAACTCGTCGTAGACACCGGGGTTGCCCAACATCCCGGCGACAGCCACCTTCGGTTGCTTGCGGGCAGTCGCCCAGTGCTCCACACGGATCCTGGTGCCCAAAAACGGGTTTCGTGCGGCAGCGATATCACCGACGGCGTAGACGTCACGATCGCTGGTCTGCATGCCGGCGTCGACGAGCACTCCCCCGCCGCCGACGGACAGCCCGGCGCTGCGGGCCAGCGAAATCTCGGGATCGGCGCCCACCGCCACCAACAGCGTGTCGGCGGCCACCGCAGTCCCGTCGGACAGGAGCAACCCGGTCGGGGTGATCTCGGTGACCGTGACTCCCATGCGCAGTTGCACGCCGTTGACCCGGTGGGTCTCGGCGAAGAACGCTCCGAGTTCCGGGCCGATGCTGCGCGCCAGCGGAAGTGGCGACCGGCCGATCACGGTGACGTCCAATCCGCGATGACGGGCCGCGGCGGCCACCTCCAACCCGATCCATCCCGCCCCGATGATCGCCACCGAACTGCCGGGGGTCAGCGCGGCATCAAGGCGCACCGCGTCACGGTAGCTGCGCAGCGAGTGCACCCGGCGGCCCGCCATATCGATGTTCGGGAGAGATCGGGAACGAGATCCGGTGGCCAACAAAAGTTTGTCGTAGCCGACGATGTCCCCACCGGCGGTCACGGTATGCGCGGCGGGATGGATCGCGGTGACGCGGGTCCCCGTCTGTAACTCAATATCGTTGTGCCGGTACCAATCAAGGTCGTGGAGAGTGAAATCCGCCAACCCCAGACGCTGATCGGCCTCGCCGTAGGCGTGGGCGATCCGCGACGTCTTGGGAGCGAGGAATTCCAACGACAGCGGGATCCGATCGTAGGGCAAGACGTCCTCGTCGCCGAACAGCACGACCCGTCCATCGAAATCGGCGTCGCGCAACGCCTCCGCAGCACGCACCCCCGCGATTCCCGCGCCGACGATGACGATGGTCTCCGGATTCACCATGGCCACCTCGCTACTCGCCGCACCCTTACCGTAACCGACCCCGATCCCCATGGGCGTGATCTTGCTCACGCAGCGGATAAAAAGCGTCTTCGCTGCGGTTTCACAGCGCGAATTAACCTTGGTAACAAAAGGATTCCCTAGCGTTGCGGTAATCGTCAAAACAACGGGAGAGTCCATGGCACACCGACCGCGTCTGACCGACTGGGATCCCGAGGATCCGGTTGCCTGGGAGGCCGGAAACAAGGCGATCGCACGCCGCAACCTGATCTGCACCGTCGCCGGCGACCACGCCGGGTTCTCGATCTGGACATTGTGGTCGGTGATGGCGCTGTTCATGCCCCCGGAGGTCTACGGTCTGTCCGCCGGCGACAAGCTGCTTCTGGGTGCGGTGGCCACCGTCGTCGGCGGATGCGCCCGGATCCCCTACACCCTGGGGCTGGCCCGCTTCGGGGGACGCACCTGGACGGTGTTCTCCGCGGTGGTGCTGCTGGTTCCGACCGTGGCCACGCTGGTGCTGCTCGCCCACCCCGGGCTGCCGTTGTGGCCGTATGTGCTCTGCGCGGCACTGACCGGTCTGGGCGGGGGCAACTACTCGGCGTCGCTGGCCAACGTCAACGCCTTCTACCCGCAGCGACTCAAGGGCGTGGCACTGGGGGTCAACGCCGGTTTAGGCAACCTGGGGGTGGCCGGTGTCCAGGTGGTGGCGCTGCTGGTGTTGGCGACCGCGGGCAACCGCCAGCCGTACTGGGTGTGCGGGTTCTACCTGGTGGTGTTGGCGGTGGTGGCGATCTCGGCGGCACTGTTCATGGACAACCTCGACCACACCATCGAACTCGGGCACATCCGTTCTGTGTTGGCCGTGCCCGACACCTGGGTGGTCACCGTGCTCTACAGCGCGGCGTTCGGCTCCTGGATCGGGTTGGTGTTCGCGTTCAGCCAGGTGCTGCACGTCAATTTCGTCGCCGCCGGTCAATCTCCGGCAGAGGCGTCGTTGCACACCGCTCAGATCGCGTTCGTGGGACCGCTGCTCGGGTCGCTTTCCCGGTTGGCCGGTGGACGCCTCGCCGACCGAATCGGCGGTGCGCGAGTGACGCTGCGGGCTTTTGTCGCCATGGGCGGCGCAGCGGCTGTCCTGGTGGCGCTCGGCACCCATGACGACCATCTGCGCGGGTCCGGCCATGCTCACGGCGACGCACACACCATGACGATGATCGGCTACATCGTGGGATTCGTCGCGCTGTTCATCCTCGCCGGGCTGGCCAACGGGTCGGTGTTCAAGATGATCCCGTCGGTGTTCGATGTCCGCAGCCGGGCCCTGCCGCTCGCCGATGCCGAGCGGCGTCGGTGGGCCAGCACCCACGCCGGCGCGCTGATCGGGTTCGCCTCGGCCATCGGGGCGATCGGCGGGGCGGGCATCGACCTGACGCTGCGGCAGTCCTATGCGGTGACGGGGTCCGAGACCGTCGCCTACTGGCTGTTTCTGCTCGCCTACGGGGTGGCCGCGCTGATCACCTGGCAGCGTTACGTGCGGCCGGGTCGTCCCGCACGGCCCCACGACGTTGCGCAGCCCACCGAGCCGGCTCCGGCGCTGGTGTGAGGAGTATCGCGGCGCCGCAACGCGGCGCAACCGGGCGGCAATGGTGCGGTAACGCCACCGCAACGGGCCCGGACTACACCGGGGGCATGGCTGGACGCAGCGTGCCGCGCACGACCGGGGTGAACCGGGTGCTGGTGGCTCACGGCACCCGTAAACCCGGCGGGGTCGCGATGATCGGCGAACTGGCCGAGCGTGTTTCCGCCCTGCTGGGCCAGCGGGTGCAGGTGGCGTTCGTCGACGTGGTCGGTCCCGGGCCGGCCGAGGTGCTGCGCGCCGATCCGGCACCGGCGGTGGTGGTACCGGCGTTCGTGGCGCGGGGATTCCACGTGCGCCGCGATCTGCCCACCCAACTGCTCGCCAGCGGCCACCCGGAGATCACCGTGACCCCCGCGCTGGGGCCGAGCCCCGCACTGGTGGGCCTGCTCGCCGCGCAGCTCCGCAGCGCGCGGCGCCGGCGCGGCGACGCGGTGATCCTCGCCGTCGCGGGCAGCGCGGATCCGCTGGCGCGCACCGACCTGGCCGATCTGGCCGGGCAGTTGGCCGCGACCACCGGGTGCGCCGTCACCCTGGCGTGTGCGGCGACCGGGTCGCCCACGGTGGCCGACGCGGTGGTGCGGGCCCGCCGCGACGGTGCCGAGCGGGTCGTGGTGGTCTCCGGACTGCTCGCCGACGGACTCTTCCAGGACAGGCTGCGTCGTTGCGGCGCCGATGTGGTGACCGCACCGCTGGGCGCCCAACCGATGCTCGCCCGCATCGTCGCCGAGCATTTCCGGCGGGCGTCGCCGGCGGTGGCCGCCTGACCGGTCCATCCCTACAGTGGAAGGCATGAGTGGCTCCGACTGCGCCGCGCTGTACCGGTTGACCGGCGCGGTGGCGGGCCTGCCGAACGCGGCCGACGACCTGCGGCGGCGCACGGTCTTCGGCGTCGGTCACGTTCGGCTGGGCACCGTGAGCGCGGCACTCGTCGACGAGCCGGAGCGTCGGCCACGGTTCGTGGTGGTCGGCTCCGGCGGGGTGGCCGGGATCGGCCGGCGCCACCGCGCGGTGCCCGTCGACCGGATCATCGGCACGACGGTCGCCGACGTCTTTCTCGACGTCACCGGTGACCAGCTCGCCGACGGCCCCGCCTACGCTCCGGACCGGATCACCGACCGGGACTACCTCGAGGGGATCTACCGCTACTACGACCGCACCCCGTGCTGGGCTTCGGGGTACGTGTTCCCCGACTTCAACCGCTGAGCACGGGCGGCCACGAGAACGGTCACGCCTGCTCGGCCAGCGCCCGCCAGCTTCGCACCACCGCCTCGGCCGCCTCGGCCGGCGCCACCGCGGTGTCGAGCACCTGCGCCTGCGGCCACCGGCGCGCGTCCATCTCGAGGTGCTGGGCGATCTCGCCGGTGGCGTCCGAGACGTGATCGGCGGGCCGCGCGGTCACCCGACGCACGGCGGTGTCGACGTCGGTGCGGCACATGATCTCCAGCATCGGTGCGTGCAGTGCGGCGGCGAGCTCACGGACGTGGGCACGCCGTTGGGGATCACGCCAGGTCCCGTCGAGGATCACCGACTCCCCCTCGGCGAGAAGGCGGCGAGCCCGGGCGAACACCTCCCGGTAGACGGCCTCCACGTGCTGCGGGGCGTAGAGACCGGAATCCGGGGCGCCGGGGTCGCCGGTGATGACGTTGCGCTCGCGCAATTCGTGGCGGACCCGGTCGGTGGAGATCACCTCGGCGCCAACCTGTTGGGCGACCCGGTGGGAGACGGTCGTCTTTCCGGTACCCGGACCGCCGCCGATCACCGCGAGGCGCACCGTCGCCGACCTCAGGTGATCGGTGGCGATCTGCAGATGTTCCTGCGCGCTGCCCTGTGATCCGCTGTGGCCCTGCCCGAACCGCACGCAGTCGGTTTTGGCCCGCACCAGGGCGCGATAGGCGATGTAGAAGTCGACCAGCGATGTTGGCGCGGAATCACCGCTGGCCCGGCGGTATTCGTCGATGAACAGCTCGCCGAGGTCGGTTCGTCCGAGGAATTCGAGGTCCATCGCCAGGAATGCGGCATCGTCGACGGTGTCGACGTGGCGCAGGGCGTCGTCGAATTCCAGGCAGTCGAGGATCTGCACACCGTCGGGCAGACAGAAGATGTCGTCGGCCAACAGATCACCGTGCCCGTCGACGATGCGCCCCTCGGCGATGCGCCGGTCGAACAGTGCTGCACGCCCCGCCAGATAGCGCAGCGCGAGCCGCTCGATGACCGCCACGGTGTCCGCGGGCACCACCCCGGCGGCCAGCGTGGCCATCTCGGTGATGTTGGCGCTCCACCGGCCGCGCACCGCCTCGAGGCGTCCCTGCTCATCGATGTGTCCACCACGCTCGGCGGTGTCGTGGAAGCGGGCCAACGTATCGGCGACCGTGCGCAGCGCGTCGGCACCGCGCTCGCTGTGGGCCTCACCGACCACGGTGGCCAGCCGGGCCGCGTCGGGGTAGCGCCGCATGACGATCACCGGTTCGGCCGCGCCGTGCGGGTCGGCGAAGTGACCGATGCCCAGGTAGGTGTCCGCGGCGAGCCGGCTGTTGAGCTCCACCTCGCGGGCACAGACCCGCTCACGGCGCTCGACGGTGGAGAAGTCCAGAAAATCGGTGACCACCGGCTTTTTGGCCTTGTAAGCCCGGTCACCGACGAGAACAACGATACCGGAATGGGTTTCATGAATCGCGACCGGAAGGATGGGCCGGCCCGGGTCGCCCGTTGCGCGCATCGGCTCCACCCCGGGTCAGTATCGCCGCGCCACGATCACCGGGACCTCGGCGGCGTGCATGACCGACCGGCTGACCGATCCGAGCAGCATCCCGGTGAAACCGCCGCGACCGTGGCTGCCGACGACCACCAGTTGCGCGGCCCCGGCGTGCTCGAGCAGATGGCGCGCGGGCTGACCCCACACCACCAAGCGCTGCACGGTCACGTCCGGATACTGCTCGCGGTAGCCGGCCAGCCGCTCGGCGAGCACCTCCTCGCCGCGGGTGACCAGGTCTGACCATTGCTGGCCCTGAACGCCCATCAGATCGCCGTCGTGCCAGGCATGCAACGCGATCAGGTCGACCTCGCGGGCCGCCGCCTCGGCGAAAGCGACTTCGGTGGCCAACTCCGATGCGCGGGAGCCGTCGATGCCGACCAGCACCGGGCGCCGGGCGGCCTCGGCGGCCTGTTCCGGCGACAACGGCATGCCGTGGATCACCGCCACCGGGCAACGCGCGTGCTGCACCAGTCCGGCGCTGACCGAGCCCATCACGGCGCGACGCAGCGATCCCTGGCCGCGGGAGCCGACCACCACCATCCCGCTGTCACGCGACATCGCGACCAGGGTCGGCACCGGCTGTGCCCAGATGATGTCGGTGTCGACATCGGGACGGCGCCGCGAACCCACCTCGTCGTCGACGATGTCGAGGGCCTCGCCGATGATGCGCCGGGCATGCTGCTCATAGGGGACCCGCAGCGAGGCCGGTCCGGCGTCGACCTCCCAGGCGACGGCCTGCGCTTCGATCTCGGGGACGGCCACGACGTAGACGACCGTCAGCGCCCGGTGGTGCAGCATGGCGGTGCGGATCGCCCAGCGCAGCGCCGCCTGCGCTGAACCGGAGCCGTCGAACCCGACGACGATATCCCGTGCCCTGGCCGCCATTCCGCTGTCCTTCCGCATTCGCCGCCGCTCGTCGGCGGCCTGCCCGCAGTCTAGGTGCTCGGCGGCGCCGGTTTCAGAATTCGCAGGCGCGGTGGATGCAGCCGCCGCTGTAGGCCACGTCGGCCTGCGGCAACACCGCAGGGTCGGCGAAGGTCAGCACCTGCCCGCGACGGCTGCCGTAGCGGTAGACGGTGATTCCTTTGACTTTCGCTTTCCATGCCGCCAGATAGATCTCCTGCACGTCGGCGACGGTCGCCTCCGCCGGCAGGTTGATCGTCTTGGACACCGCGGCGTCGACGTGGCGCTGCACCGCGGCCTGCATGCGCAGGTGCCATTGCGGGGCGATCTCGGCGGCGGTGGGGTAGGCGGTGCGCACCGCTTCGGGAACCGCGGTGCACCCACGGACCCCGCCGCGGCGGGCGATCTCGGTGATCAGCGCCTCGGTGTAGAAACCCCCGGCGCGGGCGAGCCGTTCGAACTGCGCGTTGAGCTCCACCAGGCGACGGCCCATGACGTTGCGCGCGTAGGCGATGGCGAACATCGGCTCGATGCCGGCGGTGGTGCCGGCGATCAGCGAGATGGTTCCGGTGGGGGCGACCGAGGTGACCTGGGCGTGCCGGCGCGGCGGACCGTCGGCGTAGCGGCTCTGCGCGAATTCCGGGAAGGCGCCGCGCTCTGCGGCCAGGCGCACGGACTCGGCGTGAGCGGCGGTGTCGATGTGGGCGGCGAGACGGCCGGCCAGGCGCACCGCCCGCTGGCTGTCGTAGGCGATGCCCAACCCGGCGAAGAGTTCGGCCAGCCCCATCATGCCCAGGCCGATCTTGCGGGTCGCCCGGGCGGCCGTGGCCAGTTCGGGCACCGGGTAGTCGCTGACGTCGATCACGTCGTCGAGGAACCGCACGCCGAGCGCCGCGGTGGCAGCCAGCCGCTCCCAGTCGATCCGGCCGCCATCGACCATGCGCGCCAGGTTGATCGACCCGAGGTTGCAGGACTCGTACGGCAACAGCGGCACCTCGCCGCACGGATTGGTCGCCGTGATGCGACCAAGGCCCGGAACCGGGTTGGCGCGGTTGATCGTGTCGAGGAACAGCAGCCCCGGATCCCCGCCGGCATGGGCGGCCTCGCAGATCGCGGTGAACAGGTCGGCGGCCGCCACGGTGGCCACGGTCCGCCCGGTGCGCGGGTTGATCAGGCGGTGGCGTCCACCACGGTGCACGGCTCGCAGGAACGCGTCACTGACCCCCACCGAGAGGTTGAACTGGGCCAGTTCGCCGTCGAGGGCGGTTTTGGCGCTGAGGAATTCGTAGATGTCGGGATGGGAGACATCGAGCACCGCCATGCAGGCCCCGCGGCGCCGACCGCCCATCCCGACCACCCCTGCGGCGGCATCGAACAGCCGCAGGAACGACACCGGACCGCTGGCGCGTCCCCCGGTGCCGGTGACCGGGTCCCCGGCCGGCCGCAGCGCGCTGAACGAGAATCCGGTGCCGCCTCCGGCGCGGTGCACCTCGGCGGTCTGACCGAGCGTTGTGAAGATCGCCCGCAACGAATCCGGCAGGGGCAGTACGACACAGCCCGACAACAACCCCACGGTGGTGCCGGCGTTCATCAACGTCGGTGAGTTCGGCAGGAACTCGCGGCTGCGCAACGTCGCGGCGAACCGCTCGGCCCACCGCGTCGACGCGCCGCGGCGATAACCGTCCTCCGCGGCGGCGACCACGGTGGCGACCCGGTCCATCATCTCCCCGGTGGATTCGGCCGGTCGGCCGGCCGCGTCGCGCAGGAGATAGCGTTCGGCGAGCACGGTGACCGCCGCCAGGCTCAGTTTCAGGTCGTCGCGCACCCCGACGAGCTCCTTGGCCGAGCGTTCCTCGGTGCGGCGCTGCCGGTAGACGATGTAGGCGCGCGCGACCGCGGGGGCGCCGAGGGCGGTCAACTGCCGCTCCACCCGGTCGCCGATCTCCTCGACGGTGGGTGGACGCCGCGACGCCCCGAGGTCGGCTACGACCTTCTCGGCCACCCGGGCGGGCAGCGTCGGATCCCGGTGGCCGGCCTCGGCGGCCGCGGCGGCCACCGCGGCCTCGATGCGCACCGGGTCGAAGGCGACCAATCGGCCGTCGCGGCGGCGCACCTGCGCCGGCCCCGGCATCCGCCTACTCCGTTTTTTTGGCGACCGTCAGCAGGATCGCCGAATCCTCCAGCGCTTCCAGGGCGTGCACGGCGTCGGGGATCACCAACAGGTCACCGACCCAGCCGATCCACTCGTCGCGGCCCGCGCTGAGCCGCACCCGGCCGGTGAGCACCTGCAAGGTCGCGTCGTCGAGGGTCTGGTGGTCATCGAGGGTGCGCCCCTTGACCAGGGCGATGACGGTCTGGCGCAGCGTGTGATCGTGGCCGCCGAACACCGTGGCGGCCCGGCGTCCACTGGCTTCGGTCCGTGCCCGTTCCAACTGGTCGCGGGCCATCGCGGTCAACGAAAACTTGTTCATCTGCGACTTCGATCCGTCGTCGGGAGAGGGCTATGCCGAGGTTACCGCTGCCGGCCCTGCCTCGTGGCCGGGTTGGGTGATTGGGCGACGGCCCCGTTCGCGGTGGGCGAACGCCCAGTGGAACTTAAGCGTGGTCGACTCAGGTTGAACGGGGTGACGGGCGGATTTCCCGGCCGAGCACCGATCGGACGAGAACAACGATCCGGATCAGATCAACAATGAGGAGACAGCGATGAGCACCCTGACCCTGTGGTCGCGTCCCGCCTGGGATGTGGACCGTTTCGTGACCGACTTCTTCGGGCCGACCTTCCCCGAAGGCTGGTTCAAGCCCCTGCCGCAGGCCGCGGCGTTCCACCCGGCCGCCGAGACCCGCCGCGACGGCGAGGACGCGGTGGTGCGCCTGGAGCTGCCCGGCGTCGACGTCGACAACGACGTCACCGTCGAGGTGGACCACGGCGAGCTGGTGATCCGCGGCGAGCGTCGCGACGAGCACACCGAGCACACTGGCGACACCGGGGACACCGGGGCCGGCAGCCTGCGCGAGGTGCGCTACGGGGCCTTCCGCCGGTCGTTCCGCCTGCCCGAGCACGTCACCGGCGACGCGATCTCGGCGTCCTATGACGCCGGGGTGCTGACCATCCGTGTGGCGGGGGCCTACACCGAAGCCGAGGCCGAGCGGATCGCGATCACCAAGTAAGAAACCCTTCCCCCAACGATCGCGACACCGGAATCCGGTGGGGCATCACGCCCCACCGGATTCTCTCGCATCGGTAACCTCGGTGCCGTACTGTGATCTGTGACACTCTCGGTCACCCGGCTGCAAGGAGCTTCCGTTGTCTCGCCCAACCGAATTCCTCGAACTGTACGACCTCGTCGGTGGGCTGCAGCGCTGCCTGGCGGCGATCCGGGGTCGCTACGCCGATGTTCCGGGCCTGCAGCGCATCATCGCCGACGTCGACCGGATCGTCGCCGACGTGGAGTTACTCGACGCCGACGCCGACGCGCTGGACCTGAGCCGCTGGTCCAATCCGGTCTCCGCGGAACAGAAGGTGATCATCCCCGACACCGAGTACGACTACGAGTTCTGGCGCGACGTCGACGACGAAGGGGTCGGCGGCTCCCGGTTCTGATCCCCGCGCAGTGATCCTCGCGCTGATCGGCGCTCAAACGCCACGGGGCGGATGTGATTTGAGTATCCTCCGAGAAGCCCACGTGAAGAGGATCACCATTTATGAGCGCACCCGCCGTAAACCGTCCCACCACCGGCGTCTTCTCCTCCCGCCGCGCCGACATCGACGCGCGCACCCTGCGGACCGACCGGTGGTGGCTGCAGCCGTTGATGGTCAACCTGGGCCTGGCCGCGTTCATCGTCTACGCCACCGTCCGGGCGTTCTGGGGCCGTGACTACTGGGTGGCCGACTACCACTACCTGACCCCGTTCTACTCGCCGTGCATCAGCTCGAAATGCGTCGAGGGGGCCAGCCACCTGGGGGTGTGGTTCGGCGCCTTCCCGCCGTGGATCCCGATGGGGATGCTGGTGTTGCCGATTCTGCTGCTGTTCCGGTTGACCTGCTACTACTACCGCAAGGCCTACTACCGGTCGGTGTGGCAGTCCCCGACCGGGTGCGCGGTGCCCGAACCGCGCGGCCGCTACACCGGGGAGACGCGGTTCCCGCTGATCGTGCAGAACGGCCATCGCTATTTCTTCTACCTGGCGTCGGCGATCCTGCTGCTCAACACCTACGACGCGATCGTGGCGTTCCACTCCCCGACCGGGTTCGGGTTCGGGTTGGGCAACGTGATCCTGGTCGCCAACGTGACGCTGCTGTGGGCCTACACCGGCGGCTGCCACTCCTGCCGGCACGTGATGGGCGGACGGCTGAAGCATTTCTCCAAACATCCGGTGCGCTACTGGCTGTGGACGAAGATCTCCTGGTTCAACGAGCGGCACATGACGTTCGCCTGGATCACCCTGGGAACCCTGGCGTTCACCGATTTCTACATCTGGATGGTGTCCAGCGGAACGATCAGCGATCTACGGTTCATCGGCTGAGCCGCCACGATCCGATCCCCTTTCCCTTCCGGTGACGACTAAACGACGAGCGAGGTTTCATGGTTGAGGTCGAACGGCACTCCTACGACGTGGTCGTGATCGGTGCCGGCGGCGCAGGGTTGCGCGCGGTCATCGAGGCACGTGAACGCGGCCTGAGGGTGGCGGTGGTCTGCAAATCGCTGTTCGGCAAGGCGCACACGGTGATGGCCGAGGGCGGCTGCGCGGCCTCGATGGGCAACGTCAACGACAAGGACAACTGGCAGGTCCACTTCGGCGACACCATGCGCGGCGGGAAGTTCCTCAACAACTGGCGGATGGCCGAGCTGCACGCCAAAGAGGCCCCCGACCGGGTGTGGGAGCTGGAGACCTACGGCGCGCTGTTCGACCGCACCCCCGATGGGCGGATCAGCCAGCGCAACTTCGGCGGGCACACCTACCCGCGGCTGGCCCACGTCGGTGACCGCACCGGCCTGGAGTTGATCCGCACGATGCAGCAGAAGATCGTTTCGCTGCAGCAGCAGGACAAAGCGGAGTTCGGCGACTACGAAGCCCGCATCAAGGTGTTCATGGAGTGCACCGTCACCGAGTTGCTCAAAGACGGCGACCGCATCGCCGGGGCGTTCGGTTACTGGCGCGAGACCGGCCGGTTCGTCGTGTTCGAAGCGCCCGCGGTGGTGTTGGCCACCGGCGGGATCGGCAAATCGTTCAAGGTCACCTCGAACTCCTGGGAGTACACCGGCGATGGCCACGCACTAGCGCTGCGCGCCGGGGCGTCGCTGATCAACATGGAGTTCATCCAGTTCCACCCGACCGGCATGGTGTGGCCGCCGAGCGTCAAGGGCATCCTGGTCACCGAGGGGGTGCGCGGCGACGGTGGGGTGCTCAAGAACTCCGAGGGCTCCCGGTTCATGTTCGACTACATCCCCCCGGTGTTCAAAGGCCAGTACGCCGAGAGCGAGGACGAGGCCGACCAGTGGCTCAAGGACAACGACTCGGCGCGGCGCACGCCGGACCTGCTGCCCCGTGACGAGGTGGCCCGCGCGATCAACGCCGAGGTCAAGGCCGGGCGCGGCTCCCCGCACGGCGGGGTGTACCTCGACATCGCCTCCCGGCTTCCCACCGAGACCATCAAACGTCGGCTGCCGTCGATGTATCACCAGTTCATGGAGCTCGCCGAGGTCGACATCACCAAGGACCCGATGGAGGTCGGACCGACCTGCCACTACGTGATGGGCGGCATCGAGGTCGACCCGGACACCGGGGCGGCCACCACCGCAGGCCTGTTCGCCGCCGGGGAGTGCTCCGGGGGCATGCACGGCTCCAACCGGCTGGGCGGCAACTCACTGTCCGACCTGCTGGTGTTCGGCCGCCGCGCGGGGCTGGGAGCGGCCGACTACGTCGAGAAGCTGACCGAACGTCCGGCCGTCGACCCGGAGGCGGTGCAGGCCGCGGCCGCGGTGGCGGTGGCCCCGTTCAACGGACCGCCGGCGGGCTCCGACGCGGCGCCGGAGAACCCCTACACGCTGCACACCGAGTTGCAGGAGTCGATGAACGAGTTGGTCGGCATCATCCGCAACGCCGACGAGATGCGCCGCGCGATGGGCAAACTCGAGGAACTCAAAGCTCGGTTCGCCAACGTCGCCGTCGAGGGCCACCGCCAGTTCAACCCGGGCTGGCACCTGGCGATCGACTTGCGCAACATGCTGCTGGTCAGCGAGTGCGTCGCCCAGGCTGCGCTGGAGCGCACCGAGAGCCGCGGCGGGCACACCCGCGACGACCACCCGGCGATGGACCCACAGTGGCGTCGCACCCTGCTGGTCTGCCGCAGCGACAACGACGACCCGGTGGTGCCGCACATCAGCGTCACCCCGGAGTTGCAGCCCGCGGTGCGCGAGGACCTGCTGGAGCTGTTCGAGATCGACGAGTTGGAGAAGTACTTCACCGACGAAGAGTTGGCGGAGCATCCGGGACGCCGGGCATAGATGCCACACCAGGCGATGCACGACGGGCGATGCAGCACAGGCGACCACGAGGCGGGAAGGGGCAGTGCCCATGACCTATGAAGCACACATGCGGGTGTGGCGCGGCGACGAGAACGGCGGCGAACTCCAGGATTTCACCGTTGAGGCCAACGAGGGCGAGGTGGTGCTCGACGTCATCCACCGACTGCAGGCCACCCAGGCTCCCGACCTGGCGGTGCGGTGGAACTGCAAGGCCGGCAAATGCGGGTCGTGCTCGGCGGAGATCAACGGCCGGCCGAAGCTGACCTGCATGACCCGCATGTCCAGCTTCGACCCGGATGAGACCGTGACCGTCACCCCGATGCGCACCTTCCCGGTCATCCGCGATCTGGTCACCGACGTCTCCTACAACTACGAGAAGGCCCGCGAGATCCCGTCGTTCACCCCGCCGAAGGACCTCAAGCCCGGCGAGTACCGAATGGACCAGCGCGATGTGGAACGCTCCCAGGAGTTCCGCAAATGCATCGAGTGTTTCTTGTGCCAGGACGTCTGCCACGTCATCCGCGACCACGAGGGCAACAAGAAGAACTACGCCGGGCCGCGGTTTTTCATCCGGATCGCCGAGTTGGAGATGCATCCCCTCGATGAGGGTGACCGCCGCGACCTGGCCCAGGACCAGGCCGGACTGGGACTGTGCAACATCACCAAATGCTGCACCGAGGTCTGCCCGGAGGGCATCAAGATCACCGACAACGCGATCATCCCGATGAAGGAACGCGTCGCCGGGCACCGCTACGACCCGATCGTCTGGCTGGGCAACAAACTGTTCCGCCGCTAGCGCGGCGCTGCGGGGCCGGCCACCGGTGGGTTGAGCCGGCTAAACCCCCAGCCGCCGGAAAGTGCTGCGGTGGAACACGATCGGCGCGGCCGCGTCGTCGTGGACGGTGATGTCGGCGACCCGCAGGATGACCACCGTGTGATCGCCGGCGGGCACGAGCTGTTCGATCCCGCTCTCCAGCCAGACGCAGGTGCCCTTGATGAACACCGCCCCGGACGGCGACGACTCGGTCTCCAGCCCGGCGAACCGATCGCCGGTTTTGGCGGCCAGCGTGCGGGCGGCGGCGTCGTGCGCCTCGCCGAGGACGCTGATCCCCAGGCTGGGGCGGTCCTTGAGCCGCGGCCACGTCGACGACGAGTTCTGCACACAGAACGACACCAGCGGCGGGTCCAGCGAGACCGGGACGAATGTGCTCGCGGCCAGCCCGACCCGGGTGCCGTCGACCTCGGCGGCGATGGCGATGACCCCGGACGGGAAATGCCCGAACGCCTCGCGCAGCGCCTCCGGGCTCAACTTTTCGGGGGGACTCACCAGACTTCTTCCACAGCGATCAACAGCGCGCACACAACTCCCATACCGGCGCCCAGCCTACCCGGCCGCCCCCCGGCGCCGGGCCCGGCCGGCCCCCCGGTTCGCAACGAGCGAGCCGTCCACGAGTCATCCACGAGCAGTCCACGAGTCGTCCCCGGGCAGTCCCCGGGCAGTCCACGCCACAGCGACCATCGACGCAGGTCACACCGACTATCCCCGGCGCAGCCAACCGGTTGGTTAATTAGTGGGCAAAATTTTGCTCACATTTGCGTCCATCGGCTTGCACAGCGGTTATCGAGGGGTTACCTTAGGCGCTGTTACTGGTGGGTAACTTAATCCGAAGTACCCAACCACAGTGGCGTTCTCATCGAGGAGGAGATTCGTGAGCCACTATAAGAGCAATGTTCGTGACCAGGTGTTCAACCTGTTCGAGGTCTTCGGTGTGGACCGGGCGCTCGGCGAGGGGGAGTACAGCGACCTCGACGTCGACACCGCCAAGGAGATGCTCACCGAGATGAGCCGGCTGGCCGAGGGGCCGATCGCCGACTCGTTCGTCGAGGGTGACCGCAACCCGCCGGTCTTCGACCCCGAGACCCACAGCGTGACCCTGCCCGAGGCGTTCAAGAACTCGGTGCGCGCCACCATCGAGGCCGGCTGGGACAAGGCGGGGCTCGACGAGGCGCTCGGCGGGCTGCCGATGCCCAAGTCGCTGATGTGGTCGCTGCACGAGCACATCCTGGGCGCCAACCCCGCGGTGTGGATGTACGCCGGTGGGGCCGGGTTCGCCAACATCCTCTACCACCTGGGCACCGAGGAGCAGAAGCAGTGGGCGATCACCGCCGCCGAGCGCGGCTGGGGCTCGACCATGGTGCTCACCGAGCCCGACGCCGGTTCCGATGTCGGCGCCGGGCGCACCAAGGCGGTCCAGCAGGACGACGGCTCCTGGCACATCGACGGGGTGAAGCGGTTCATCACCTCGGCGGACTCCGATGACCTGTTCGAGAACATCTTCCACCTGGTGCTGGCCCGCCCCGAGGGCGCCGGTCCGGGCACCAAGGGGCTGTCGCTGTTCTTCGTGCCGAAGATCCTGTTCGACTTCGAAACCGGCGAGCTCGGTGAGCGCAACGGGGTGTTCGTCACCAACATCGAGCACAAGATGGGCCTGAAGGTCTCCACGACCTGCGAGTTGACCTTCGGTCAGCACGGGGTACCCGCCAAGGGCTGGCTGGTCGGCGAGGTCCACAGCGGCATTGCGCAGATGTTCGACGTCATCGAGCAGGCCCGCATGATGGTCGGCACCAAGGCCATCGCGACGCTGTCCACCGGTTACCTCAACGCGTTGGACTACGCCAAGGAGCGGGTGCAGGGCGCGGACCTGACCCAGATGACCGACAAGACCGCCCCGCGGGTCACCATCACCCACCACCCGGACGTCCGGCGGTCGCTGATGACCCAGAAGGCCTACGCCGAGGGGTTGCGTGCGCTCTACGTGTTCACCGCGACCTACCAGGACGCGGCCGTGGCCAAGACCGTGCACGATGTCGACGCCGACCTCGCGGTCAAGGTCAACGACCTGATGCTGCCGATCGTCAAGGGCGTGGGCTCCGAGCAGGCCTACGCCAAGCTCACCGAGAGCCTGCAGACCCTCGGCGGGTCCGGCTTCCTGCAGGACTACCCGATCGAGCAGTACATCCGCGACGCCAAGATCGACTCGCTGTATGAGGGCACCACCGCGATCCAGGCCCAGGACTTCTTCTTCCGGAAGATCATCCGGGACAAGGGTGTGGCGCTGGGCCACGTGGCCGGCCAGATCGAGTCGTTCGTCAAGAGCGAGTCGGGCAACGGGCGGCTCAAGACCGAGCGGGAACTGCTCGGCACCGCCCTGGAGGACGTGCAGGGCATGGCCGCTGCGCTCACCGGGTACCTGATGGCCGCCCAGGAGGAAGTGTCCTCCGTCTACAAGGTGGGTCTGGGATCGGTGCGGTTCCTGATGGCCGTCGGTGACCTGGTCATCGGCTGGCTGCTGCTCAAGCAGGCCGCGGTGGCGCTGGAGGCGCTCGATGCCGGGGCCAGCGGCGACGACAAGGCGTTCTACGAGGGCAAGGTCGGCGTGGCGTCGTTCTTCGCCAAGAACTTCCTGCCGTTGCTGTCGTCCACCCGTACGGTCATCGAGACCCTCGACAACGACATCATGGAACTCGACGAGGCGGCCTTCTGATCGGCTGCCGCAGACCGTGAGGTGGCCCCGGGGGAAACCCCGGGGCCACCTCACGTTTCCGGCCTCACCACGGCGGCCGGTCGGGCGATACGCCCCCTGACGACCCCTGGACCACGCCCCCGGAACGCCGTCACTGCTGAGATCGACTCCCCAGCGGACAGACAGGCTTCCCTGCGCGGGTGTATGTCCGCTGGGGAGTCGATCTCAGTCACGTGTCCCGCCGGGCCGCCCGCCGCACCCCCCGAATCTGTCCTAAAAGGTGGGATCTGGGGCGTAGACGCCATACCGGCGGTCGGCAAAACTGACAGATGTGGCAGATGCGGTCCGCACCATCGCGATCCTCGGTTATCCGGGTGTTCAGGCGCTCGATGTTGTCGGCCCGGCGGAGGTGTTCGCCTCGGCCTCGCTGGCCGCCGGCGACGCGGGCGGCTACCGGGTCGCGGTGACCAGCGTCGAGGGCCGGCCGGTCGCCGCGACCAGCGGCCTGGAGTTGGCGGCAATCCCGCTACCGGACCACAGCACCCCGGTGGACACCCTGGTGGTGCCCGGCGGCGGCGGGGTGAGCGCGGCCCGCCGCGACCGGCAACTCATCGCCTGGCTCCGCGATGCCGCGCCCCGCGCGCGCCGCGTGGTCAGCGTCTGCACCGGCGCATTCCTCGCCGCGCAGGCCGGCCTGCTGGACGGCTGCCGCGCCACCACCCACTGGGCGTTCGCCGACCAGCTCGCCCGCGAATTCCCCTCGGTCACCGTCGATGCCGAGCCGATCTTCGTGCGCAGCACCCGGTCGGTGTGGACCGCGGCCGGGGTGACCGCCGGCATCGACCTGGCCCTCGCGCTGGTCGAGGACGACCACGGCACCGAGGTCGCACAGACGGTCGCCCGCTGGCTGGTTCTCTACTTGCGCCGCCCCGGCGGCCAGACCCAGTTCGCAGCCCCGGTCTGGGTGCCCCGAGCGCGGGTCGCCCCGCTGCGCGCGGTGCAGGAGTCGATCGAGGCGCAGCCCGGTGGCGCGCACCGGATCCCCGACCTGGCATCCCGCGCGGCGATGAGCCCGCGGCATTTCACCCGGAGGTTCACCGCCGAGGTCGGCATGCCCCCGGGGGCCTACGTCGAGCGGATCCGCGTGGAAGCCGCCCGCCGGCAACTGGAGCAGACCGATGACACCGTCACAGCGATCGCCGCACGGTGCGGCTTCGGCACCGCGGAGACGCTGCGGCGCACCTTCATCCGCCGGCTCGGGGTCTCCCCCGACCACTACCGCAAGACGTTCGCCTGACCCGGAAGGACCCGCCATGCAGATCGCGATCGTGCTCTACCCGTCGTTCACCGCCCTGGACGCCATCGGCCCCTACGAGGTGCTGCGCATGGTGCCCGGCGCCGAGGTGCGGTTCGTGGCGCACGAGACCGGCCCGGTCACCGCGGACTCCGGTGTGCTGATGATCGGGGCCACCCACACGCTGGCCGAGACCGGCAGCCCGGATGTGGTGCTGGTGCCGGGCGGCCCCGGGTCGATGGCCGCCGCCCGCGATGCCGCGCTGCTGGACTGGCTGCGTCGGGTCCAGCCGGGCGCCCGTTGGACCACCTCGGTGTGCACCGGTTCGGTGGTCCTGGCGGCGGCCGGTCTGCTGACCGGGAAACGGGCCACGTCGCACTGGTCGGCGCTGGCGGCCCTCACCGCGTGGGGGGTCAGCGCGGTCGGCGACGAACGCATCGTGCACGACGGCGCCCTGGCCACCGCCGCCGGGGTGTCCGCCGGCATCGACCTGGGGTTGTGGCTGGCCGGACGGCTCGCCTCGCCGGGCCGGGCCGAAGCGATCCAGCTGGTGATCGAGTACGACCCGCAGCCGCCGTTCGACTCCGGGCACATCAGCAAGGCCTCGGCGACGACCCGGGCGGCCGCGGGTGCGTTGCTGGCGAAAGACGTGCTCAAACCCGCGCCGCTGACGGCCGCCGCACGCCTGCTGTGGGATCGGGCGGTGCAGGTGGCCCGGACGCGGGGCCGGGGCAGCCCGGTGTGAACGCCCCGCGGCTCAGCCGTCGAGCCGGCGCAGCAACGCCCGGGTCCGGGCGCGACCCTCGGGATCACCGTCGAAGACCACCCCGACGAATTCATCGACCCCGCCCGCGGCGAGGTCGAGGATCCGGTCGGCAACGCTTGCCTCGTCACCGATGATCGCCACATCGGCGGGGCCGGTGTATCCCTCCCGCTCCAGCATCGCCCGGTAAGACGGCAGATGCCCGTAGACGGCGAACTGCTCGGCGGCGCGGGCGCGGGCCGCATCGACATCGTCGCTGACGCTCACCGGCAGGCAGGCCACCACCCGCACCGCCCCGGCCGGGCGGCCGACGTCGGCGGCGGCGGCCCGCAGGGTCGGGCCGATGTGGTCGGCGAGGGTTGTCGGACCGGTCATCCAGGTGATGGTGCCGTCGGTGCGGGCGCCGGCCAGCCGCAGCAGCTGCGGACCGAGTGCGGCGACGAACAGTTCCGGGGCCGCGGCGCCGGGCACCTGCACCGCGCCGCGGGTGGTGACGGTCTGCCCGACCGCCTCGACGTGCTGGCCGGCCAGCAGCGGCTGCAGGCCGTCGAGGTATTCGCGCAGCCGGCGCACCGGACGGTCCCACGGGATGCCCCACATGCCCTCGGTGACCGCCTGATGGGTCATGCCCAGGCCGAGGCGGAACCGGCCCTGCCCGATCAGGCTCAGCGTCAACGCCCGCTGCGCCAGCAGCATCGGGTGCTGGTTTTGGATCGGGATGACCCCGGTACCCACCTGCAGCCCGTCGACCTCCCGCAGCACCACCGCCAGGACCGTGAGCACATCGGGTTCGTGGGGCAGTTGCGGCAGCCACACCCGCCGGAATCCGTCCGCCTGCAACTGGGCGAGGTGTTCGACGGTGGCGTCGATCGCCGACTCACCGGCACTGACCCCGGCGAAAACACTGATCTGCATGACCGCCACCTTAGGAGGCGGTCGGGCGATGAGGGCGGGTTCGGGAGGGTGGGGGCGTCTCTTTGATCACGCGCGGCCGGCTTAAACCCCGGTGATGCCGACCCTTCGGAACTACCACTCCCGAACCCGTCGTGCTGTTGAGGTTACGCCCGTCCACCCGCGCCGGTCTACCCGTGCCGACCAGCCCCGGAAAAAGCCCCGGAAATGAGATGGACCGCCACCGAATCCCCTCCGTCCGGTGGCGGTCCACTCTGCGCGACACAGAATTGACGCTCCGTGCTGCCACCGGGTCGGGGTTTGGTGAACAACACGGAGCATCCGGTGTATCGGTGTACCCCCCGGACTCGTTACAGAAACCGTGTCCGCGCCGCTCAGGCCTCCAAGATCGCGGCGACGCCCTGGCCGCCGGCCGCACAGATCGAGATCAGCGCGCGGATCGGGGTGTTCTTGGCCGCACCCTTTTTGGCCGAGCCCTTCCTGGCCGCCTTGGCCTCGGCGAGCTGTTTGGCCGTCTGGGCGAGGATGCGCCCGCCGGTGGCCGCGAACGGGTGCCCGGCGGCCAGCGACGAGCCGTTGACGTTGAGTTTGGACCGGTCGATGGCACCCAACGCCGCATCCAGACCGAGCCGCTCGGTGCAGTACTGCTCGGATTCCCAGGCCTGCAGGTGGCAGAGCACCGTCGAGGCGAACGCCTCGTGGATCTCGTAGAAGTCGAAGTCCTGCAACGCCAGACCGTTGCGCGCCAACAGCCGCGGCACCGCGTAGGTGGGGGCCATCAGCAGCCCGTCGACGCCGTTGACGTAGTCCACCGCGGCGGTCTCGGCGTCGACGAAGTAGGCCAGCGGGGTCAGCTTGTGGGCCTTGGCCCAGTCCTCGCTGGCCAGCAGCGCCACCGACGCGCCGTCGGTGAGCGGGGTGGAGTTGCCGGCGGTCATGGTGGCGTCACCGGATTTCACCCCGAACACCGGGCGCAGCTTCGCCAGCTTCTCCGCGCTGGAGTCGGCGCGCAGGTTGTTGTCGCGGTACAGGCCCAAAAACGGGCTGACCAGGTCGTCGAAGAAACCGCGGTCGTAGGCGGCCGCCATGTTGCGGTGGCTGGCGGCAGCCAGTTCGTCCTGGTCGACGCGGGTGATCCCCATCTGCTTGGTGGTGATCGCCTGGTGCTCCCCCATCGACAGCCCGGTGCGCACCTCCTGGTTGGCCGGGATCTCCACCCCGAGGGTGGCGGGCAGCTTGGCCACCAGCTTGAGCCGCGCCAGGTTGGTCTTGGCCCGGCGCAGCGCCAGCAGCGTGCGGCGCAGCTCGTTGCCGACCTCCAGCGGCGCATCCGAGGTGGTGTCCACCCCGCCGGCGGCGGCCACCTCGTAGCGCCCGGCCGCGATGCCGTCGGCGGCGCAGATCGCGGCCTGCAACCCGGTGCCGCAGGCCTGCTGGATGTCGAAGGCGGGGGTGTAGGACGACAGGGTCGAGCCCAGCACCGACTCGCGCATCAGGTTGAAGTCGCGGCTGTGTTTGAGCACCGCCCCGCCGACGACCGCGTCGAGCCGCTCACCGGCCAGGTTGAACCGGTCGGCCAGGCCGTTGAGCACGGCGGTGAACATGTCCTGGTTGGAGGCCTCGGCGTAGGCGCCGTCGGACCGGGCGAATGGGATGCGGTTGCCGCCGAGGACGGCGACGCGCCGACGTGCGGTGTTGGCGGAATCAGATGCGTCAGATGCGTTTGCAGAAGCCACGGTGTCTCCGAAAGGTCGCTGGAAAGGGGCAGGATGGTCCGGTTGTGAGATGACCGACCGTCAGGCCATACTACCCACTGTTCTTACTCTGGAGTAAGTTCGTAGTCGATACCCGGTTCGTCCGCAACGGAAGGCAGTCCAGTGGCGCCCAAGCTCCCCTCCGATCTGTTGTCGCAGATCGTCAACTCCGGTCCCGGCTCGTTTCTGGCCAAGCAACTCGGCGTACCGCAACCGGAGACGCTGCGCCGGTACCGGCCCGGGGAGCGCCCGCTGGCGGGCTCGCTGCTGATCGGCGGGTCCGGCCGGGTCGTGGAGCCGCTGCGGATTGCGCTCGCCGACGACTACGACCTGGTGGCGGCCAATCTCGGTGGCCGGTGGGCCGACTCGTTCGGCGGGTTGGTCTACGACGCCACCGCCATCACCACCCCGGCCGGGCTCAAAGGTCTGCACGAGTTCTTCACCCCGCTGCTGCGCAACCTCGGCCCGTCGGGCCGGGTGGTGGTCGTCGGCACCACCCCCGCCGAGATCAGCGACGTCGACGAGCACATCGCCCAGCGCGCCCTGGAGGGTTTCACCCGTTCGCTGGGCAAGGAGCTGCGCCGCGGCGCGACGGTGTCGCTGGTGTACCTGTCACCGAAGGCCAAGGCCGGCATCAGCGGCGCGGAGTCCACGCTGCGGTTCATCCTGTCGGCCAAGTCGGCCTACGTCGACGGTCAGGTGTTCTACGTCGGCGCCGGTGAGGCCAGCGCCCCCGCCGATTGGGATCGCCCACTGGAGGGCAAGGTCGCGATCGTCACCGGCGCCGCCCGCGGCATCGGCGCGGTGATCGCCGAGGTGTTCGCCCGCGACGGCGCCAAGGTGGTGGCCATCGACGTGGAGCCGGCCGCCGAGGCCCTGGCGCGCACCGCGGCGAAGGTGGGCGGCACGGCGCTGACCCTCGACGTCACCGCCGGCGACGCGGTGGACACGATCACCGCGCATCTGCGCGAGCACTACGGCGACCACAACGGCGGCACGGCCGACGTTCTGGTCAACAATGCCGGGATCACCCGCGACAAGCTGCTGGCCAACATGGACGACGCCCGCTGGGACGCGGTCGTGGCGGTGAACCTGCTGGCCCCGCAGCGGCTCACCGAGGGCCTGGTCGACGCCGGGGCGCTGAACGACGGCGGCCGGGTCATCGGGCTGTCGTCGATGGCCGGGATCGCCGGCAACCGCGGCCAGACCAACTACGCGGCGACCAAGGCCGGGATGATCGGGCTGACCGAGGCGCTGGCGCCGAAGCTGGCGAAGAAGAACATCACGATCAACGCCGTCGCCCCGGGCTTCATCGAGACCGAGATGACCGCCGCGATCCCGCTGGCCACCCGCGAGGTGGGTCGCCGGCTCAACTCGCTGTTCCAGGGTGGTGAACCGGTCGACGTCGCCGAGTTGATCGCCTACTTCGCCAGCCCCGCGTCCAGCGCGGTCACCGGCAACACGGTGCGGGTCTGCGGCCAAGCGATGCTGGGTGCCTGAGATGACCGAACAACCCAGCGGATTGACCAACATGCTGCGCGCCGCGGTCGGGGCGCTGCCGATGGTGCCACGTCCCGACACGCTGCCCGAGCGCACGCTGCGGGTGAAGGACCTGCGGCTGGACCCGGCCACCGTGGCGGCTTACGCCAACGTCACCGGGCTGCGGTTCGGTGACACGGTGCCGCTGACCTACCCGTTCGCGCTGAGCTTCCCGACGGTGATGGCGCTGGTGACCGAGTTCGACTTCCCGTTCGCCGCGATGGGGTCGGTGCACACCGAGAACCACATCACCTCCTACCGGCCGATCGCGGTGAGCGACACCGTCGACCTCGCCGTGCATGCGACCAATTTGCGCGAGCACCGCAAGGGGTTGCTGGTCGACATCGTCACCGACGTGCACGTCGGCAACGACCTGGCCTGGCATCAGGTGACGACGTTTCTGCATCAACAGCGCACCAGCCTCTCCGACGAACCGAAGCCGCCGCCGGCCAAGCAGGCCAAACTGCCGCCGGCGACCGCGCTGCTGCGGATCACCCCCCGCCAGATCCGCCGCTACGCCGAGGTGGGCGGGGACCACAACCCGATCCACACCAGCAAACTGGGTGCGAAGCTGTTCGGGTTCCCCACCGTGATCGCCCACGGCATGTATTCGGCGGCGGCGGTGCTGGCCAACATCGAGTCCGAGCTGCCCGAGGCGGTCCGCTACTCGGTGCGCTTCGGCAAACCGGTGCTGCTGCCGGCGACGGTGGGCCTCTACACCGATCGGACCGCCGACGGCTGGGCGTTGGCCCTGCGCAACCTCACCAAGGGCTACCCGCACCTGACCGCGACGCTGTCGGCGGTCTGACCGGGGGCAACCGCCGGGGACGGCACGCCGGTGGTGGCCCTCGCCACACACCGCGCCCGTCCCCGCGCCCACACCCTGGTGTTTTGTGGGTGTTTTGTGGGTGTTTCGTGGGTGTTCGTGCCTGCCACCAGGTGCTTGGAAGTCGCCTTCCAGGTTGTCCGCAGCATCCTCGGTTTTCATTCTCGATAAGGGCAGCGAGTCTCTACGGCAGAGCGGGTGCTGTGTGTGACGTCGAGATGAGGACCGCCCATGTCGTGGAGCACCGAGATGGCAGAGACAGCACCCCACCGCGTCGACCACGGTGGGTCGACCGCGTCCCGCACCGCCGGCTAGACGGGCGGTGCGGTGATGGTCATCGACTTCGGTGCGCTCGCCCCCGAGATCAACGCCACCCGGCTCTACGCCGGGCCGGGCTCAGCACCGATGCAGGCGGCCGCCGCCGCCTGGCAACGGTTGGCCGCTGAGCTGAGCGCGGCGGCGGCGAGCTGCGAACAGCAGATCACCGGTCTGGCGGCCGCGTGGCAGGGCGCGGCCGGTCACCGGATGGCCGTGGCGGCCGCCCGCCACATCCAGTGGCTCGCCACCACCGCCGCGCAGGCCGCGCAGGCCGGCGCGGCGGCCACCGCGCAGGCACTGGCCTACGAGACCGCCCGCGCGGCCACCACACCGCCACCGGTGATCGCGGCCAACCGCAGCCTGCAGGCCACGCTGATCGCCACCAACGTGCTCGGCCAGAACACCGGCGCCATCATGAGCACCGAGGCGCAGTACCTCGCGATGTGGGCCCAGTGCGCCGCGGCGATGTACGGCTATGCCACCGCCACCGAACAGTCCAGCGCCCTGCCGGACCACCCCACGCCGCAACCGGCCACCGGCGCCGCCGCCACCCCGGTCGGCGAACTGGTGAACGCCGTGTCGCCCTCGTCGCTGGCCGACGCGCCGCATCAGCTCGCCACCGGCCTCAGCGACACGTTGCAGCCGCTGTACTACGGGGCGGGCGCCATCTCGTCGGGCGCGGGCTTCATCAAGACCCTCGCACCCGGCACCGGGGCGCTGGGGTCACCGGCGATCACCGGCGCGGGCACCGCCGTGGTGCCCCCGGGCACGGCGGCCTCGGTGCTGCGGGCCGCCACGCCCGGCGCGCCGTCGCTGCCCGCAGCACGACCGGTCACCGCCCACCTGGCCGGCGCCACCCGCATCGGCGGGCTCACGGTGCCGTCCGGTTGGGCCACCGCGAACGCCACTGCCGCCGCCGCGACGGGGCCGACCACCCCGACCGTCGGCGTCCGCCCCCAGGTGGGCGCGGCCGGCAACATGCTCGGCGGGGTGCCGCTGTCGGGGGCCGCGGCGGCCTCCCGCGGCCCCGGCGACGGGGTGCTGCGGGTGGGGCCGCGCGCGTTCGTGATGCCCCGGCCGCTATCGGCGGGCTGACCTGCCCACCCGACAAACCGCCAGGTGAACAGGTGGTTTCTAGCTGGCATCCAGGTTCTGTGAAGGTTCAGCGACTATTCACGTCATATGGCTGGGCGACGGCGTGATCTCTGCGTGCGCGCAGTCGTGCGCCCCTCGGCGGGCGACCGGCCGCGACGGGACCGGTCCGGGTAGGGCACGGCGACACCGGTCATGCTCGTCGACTTCGGCGCCCTGCCCCCCGAGATCAACGCCACCCGGCTCTACGCCGGGCCGGGTTCGGGGCCGATGTGGGCTGCCGCCACCGCCTGGCAGACGCTGGCCAACGAACTGGGCACGGCGGCGGCGAAATACCAGGCGCAGATCGCCGGGCTGGCCAACACCTGGCACGGGGTGGCCGGCCAACAGATGGCGGCGGCCGCGGCCTCCCACATCCGGTGGCTGACCACCACCGCCGGCAGCGCCGAACAGACCGGCGCCCACGCCACCGCGCAGGCGCTGGCCTATGAGACCGCCCGCGCGGCCACCACCCCGCCGCCGGTGATCGCCGCCAACCGCAGCCTGCAGGCCTCGTTGATCGCCACCAACGTGCTGGGCCAGAACACCGCCGCGATCATGGCCACCGAAACCCTCTACCTGGAGATGTGGGCCCAGTGCGCGGCGGCGATGTACGGCTACGCCGCCGCCACCGAACAGTCCAGCGCCCTGCCGCACCCCACCCCGGCCCGGCAGACCACCAATCCGGCCGGGGCGGCGCACCAGACGGCCGCGCTCCTCAACACGGCCGACACCACCGCGGTGAACTCCCCGGTCGACCTCACCGGCACCGGCGCGGACAGCGCGAAGCTGCTCAGCGAGTCGCTGCGCGGGCCGTTCTTCGCGATGGGCACCGTCGCCTCCGGCGCCGGCTTTCTGCGGACGTTCGGCAACACCGGCGCGCTCAGCTCCTCGGCGATCAGCGGCGCCAACGGGATGATGCTGGCCCCGGCGACGGCGGCGTTCACCGCCGGCCCCGGGTTGAGCGCCGCGATGGGGGCCACCCCCGCCACCAGCGCCCCGATCACGGCCAGCCTGACCAGCGCCACCCGCCTCGGTGGGCTGTCCGTGCCGGCGAGCTGGGCCGGCTCGACGCCCACCACCAACGCCACGCTGGGCGCGCTGTCCGGCGGAAACGCGGCATCCGGGCTGGCCGGCGCCGCGAAGGCGCCCGCCGACACCGTCGGCGGGGTGCCGCTGTCGGGAGCCGGGGCCGCCGGCCGCGGGATCGGCGACGGTGTGGTGCGCACCGGCCCCCGCGCGTTCACGATGCCGCGCCCGATGTCCGCCGGCTAGCCCGGCCCGCGCGCCGTGCGGGTAGCCGGTCAGGTGGGCGCGCCGTCGCGCTCCGGCGGGGTGCCCTTCAGCCCGCGCCAGAACAGCTGCGTCAGCAGCGCCGACGCCTCCTTGACCTCGGCGTCGCCGGTGCTCACCCGGGTCGCCACCGCCTCGCCGGCACCGACCAGCGCCACCGCCATCATCTCGAAGTCGTCGTCGGGTTCGGGATGCCGCGTGCCCGCCTGCAGCAGCCGGGTCACCAGTTCGATGATGCGGTCGCGGCCCTCACGGACGGTGTGGGCGAAGGTCTGGGAGCTGGTGGCCTGGGTGTAGAGCACGATCCACGAGGCCCGGTTGGCGTCGATGTAGTGCAGGAACGTGTCGATGGTGTTGGCCAGCAAATCGTGGGCGCCCTGCTCGAGGTCGATGTCGGCGCGCACCGCGTCGATGAACCGGTGCAGTTCCCGATCCAGGCAGGCGCCGAAGAGTTCCTCTTTGGACCCGTAATAGAGGTAGAGCATCGGCTTGGAGATCTCGGCCTTCGCCGCGATGACGTCCATCGAGGTCTCGTGGTAGCCGTTGATGGAGAACATCTCCACCGCGGCGTCGAGCATCTGCTGCTCCCGGACGGCGCGGGGCAGCCGTTTGGTTCGCGCCATGCTGCCCCTTCCCGTACCGGCCCGTGCTCACCCGGGATGCCCACCGGGGATTCTCGCCCCGGGTGGGCCCTGCTCAGCCCGTGCAGGCCGGCCCCGGTCCCTTCGCCGCCACGACACGGCCGGCCGCGGCGTCGACGGCCTGCATCGACAGTGTGCCCTCATCCATCGCCTGCTCGAGGTGGTCGAGCACCGCCGGGACCTCGTCGGTGGTGACCCACAGGGCCACGTCGACACCGGCCTGCAGGGCGCGCAGCACGGCCTCGCCGACGCCGAAGCGGGAACTGATCGCCGCCATCGACGACAGGTCGTCGGTGTAGATCACCCCGCCGAAGCCGGGGCCGCCGTAGCCGCCGCTGCGCAGCAGGTTCACCGCCGCGGGACTGAGGCTGGCCGGATCGTCGCCGGTCAACCCGGGCACCTGCATGTGGCCGATCATCACCGCCGCGCCCGGCTGGGTGACCAGGCTCTGATAGGGCACCAGGTCGTCGGCTTTGAGCTGCTCCAGCGGCGGGGTGCTCACCCCGCCGGTGTGGGAGTCCCCGGAGGCGTGACCGTGGCCGGGGAAGTGTTTGAACACCGGGGTCACCCCGGCATCGTGCAGCCCGCGCGCGTACGCCCCGGCGAACTCGGCGACCGTGGCCGGGTCGGTGCCGAACGACCGGTCGCCGATCACGGTGTCGTCGGCGGCGTCGCTGAGGTCGACGTCCGGGGCGAAGTCCACCGTGATCCCCAGGTTGCGCATCTTCTGGCCGCGGTCCCGGGCGATGCCGTACACCTCGTCGGGGGTTTTGGTCTGGGCCAGCACCCGCGCCGACGGCGACGATCCGATCAGCGACGACAGTCGCGACACCCGGCCGCCCTCCTCGTCGACGCTGACCGCCAGCGCCCACGGGCCCGCCGCGCCGGTGATGTCGGTGAGCGAGCCGTCGTTGAGCATCGACAGGTCGGTCCAGCTGCCGACGAAGATCCCGCCGACGTGGTGATCGGTGACCACCGCGCGGGCGTCGGCGGCGTCGCGCACCCCCACCATCAGCAGCTGCGCCAGCTTGTCGCGGCGCGGCAGCTGGGTCACGTCACCGCAGACCGCGGGGGCCGAATCCTGCGGCGCGGCCGGTGGGGCCGCCGGGGCCTCCGGTGTGTTCGGCTGCGCGGAGGCGGGGTGCTCCCCGGAGTGCGAGCAGGCCAACAACAACGCGGAGAGCGTCGCGAGCGTGACCAGGACACGCGCGAGGCGGGATCGTCGGATCATCGGTCCATGGTGTCATGGCCGCCCCGGCAGCGGCGGGGACCCCGACACCTCCCTCGTTTCCGCCGAACCCCGTGCTACTTTGGCGAACGGGGTTCACCCCGACCGGTCGATGTGTAGGAGCCTGATCAATGCAGCGGTTTGTGGTGCCCGCCGCGGCCAGCGTGGTCGTCGGCCTGCTGCTCGGTGCGGCCGCGATCTTCGGGATCACCTTGATGGTGCAGCAGGACACCAAACCGCAGATCGCCGGCGGTGACCCGCAGTCGTCGCTGCTCAACCGGGTTGAGTACGGCGACCGCAGCTGAGCTGCGCACACCCGCCCCGTCCACCGCAGTGCGTGACCCGGTGTCGCGCCGGTGGCTCTGGCTGGTCGGCGCCGTCGCGCTGGTCGGCACGTTCCTGCAGGCACCCGGCGAGATCTCGCCGGACACCAAACTGGACCTGACCGCCAATCCGCTGCGGTTTTTAGCCCGCGCCACCAACCTGTGGAGCAGTGACCTGCCGTTCGGGCAGGCCCAGAACCAGGCCTACGGCTATCTGTTCCCGCACGGCACGTTCTTCCTCGCCGGAGATCTGATCGGGCTGCCCGGCTGGGTCACCCAGCGGCTGTGGTGGGCGCTGCTGCTCACCGTCGGGTTCTGGGGGCTGCTGCGGGTGGCCGAGGCGCTGCGGATCGGCAGCCCCACCTCGCGGGTGCTGGCCGCCGCGGCGTTCGCGTTGTCGCCGCGGGTGTTGACCACCGTGGGGTCGATCTCCTCGGAGACCCTGCCGATGATGCTGGCGCCGTGGGTGCTGCTGCCGGTGATCGTGGCGCTGCGCGACGATCCGCCGCCGCGGCCGCTGCGCATGCTGGCCGGCCAGGCGGGGCTGGCGATGGCGCTGATGGGTGCGGTCAACGCGGTGGCCACCCTGGCCGGATGCCTTCCGGCGGTGATCTGGTGGGCCGCCCACCGCCCGGATCGGCGCTGGTGGCGGTTCACCGGGTGGGCCGCGCTGGCCGCGGCCCTGGCCAGCCTGTGGTGGCTCACCGCGCTGCTGGCGTTGGGCCGGATCAGCCCCCCGTTTCTCGATTTCATCGAATCGTCCGGGGTGACCACCCAGTGGACGTCGCTGACCGAGATGCTGCGCGGCACCGCCGGGTGGACCCCGTTCGTCGCCCCCGACGCCACCGCCGGCACCGTCCTGGTGACCGGCCCGCTCTACGTCCTGGCGACCGGGCTGGTCGCCGCCGCCGGACTGGCCGGGCTGGCGCTGCTGGCGACCGGGCGGGCCGCGGACCGTCACCCCGCGGCGGGCCGGCTGGTGACGATGCTGCTGGTCGGGGTGGTGCTGCTGGGGCTGGGCTACGCCGGGGGGCTGGGCTCCCCGCTGGCGCACCCGGTGCAGGAGTTCCTCGACGCGGCCGGGGCGCCGCTGCGCAACGTGCACAAGCTGGAGTCGGTGATCCGGATCCCGCTGGCACTGGGGCTGGCCGCGCTGCTGGGCCGGATCCCGCTGCCCGGCAGCGCCCCCCGCTCCCAGTGGCGCACCGCGTTCGCCCACCCGGAGCGCGACAAGCGGGTGGCGGTCGGCATCGTGGTGCTCTGCGCGCTGCTGACGGCCACGTCGCTGGCGTGGACCGGCCGGCTCACCCCGCCGGGCACGTTCCGGGCGATCCCGGACTACTGGCAGCAGGCCGCCGACTGGTTGACCACCCACAACACCGGCACCCCCACCCCGGGGCGGGTGCTGGTGGTGCCGGGCGCCCCGTTCGCTACCCAGGTGTGGGGATCCACCCACGATGAGCCGCTGCAGGTGCTCGGCGACAGCCCGTGGGGGGTGCGCGACTCCATTCCGCTGACCCCCCCGCAGGCCATCCGAGCGTTCGACTCGGTGCAGCGGATGCTGGCCGGTGGCCGGCCCTCGGCGGGGCTGGCCGACACCCTGGTCCGCCAGGGCATCGCCTACCTGGTGGTCCGCAACGACCTGGATCCCGACACGTCACGCTCGGCGCGCCCGATCCTGGTGCACCAGGCGATCGAGGGCTCCCCGGGGCTGAGCAAGGTCGCCGAGTTCGGCGACCCGGTCGGGCCCGGCACCCTCAACGGATTCGTCATCGACTCCGGCCTGCGCCCCACCTATCCGCCGGTGCAGATCTACCGGGTGGACACCGCCACCAACCCGGCCGCGCCCTACCTGGCCGATGCCGCCGCACTGCCGCGCATCGACGGCGGACCGGAGGTGCTGGCCCGCCTCGACGAGCGTCAGCGCCTGCTGGGGGACCCGCCGCTGGGCCCGGCGCTGCTCACCGCCGACGCCCGCCGCGCCGGGCTGCCCGCCCCGACCGTCACCGTCACCGACACCCCGGTAGCCCGCGAAACCGACTACGGCCGGGTGGATCACCACTCGTCGGCGGCGCGCAGCCTCGACGACCCGCGCCACACCCACAACCGGGTGCCCGACTACCCGGTGCCCGGGGCACCGCTGACGGTCAGCGCGTGGACCGGCGGCCGGCTCACCGCGTCGAGTTCGGCCGGCGACGCCACCGCGCTGCCCAACGTCAGCCCGGCCACCTCCCCGGCCGCGGCGATCGACGGCGACTCGGCCACCGCGTGGGTCTCCAACTCGCTGCAGGCGGCGATCGGCCAATGGCTGCAGATCGACTTCGACCACCCGGTCACCAGCGGCAGCATCACCGTGACACCGAGCGCCACCGCGGTCGGTGCGCAGGTGCGCCGCATCCAGGTCGAAACCCCCAACGGCACCACGACACTGAAGTTCGACGAGGCGGGCCGTCCGCTGAGCACCGCGCTGCCCTACGGGGAGACCCCGTGGGTGCGGCTCACCGCGACCGGCACCGACGACGGTTCGCCCGGGGTTCAGTTCGGCATCACCGATCTGGCGGTCACCGCCTACGACGCCTCCGGGTTCGCCCACCCGGTGGAGTTGCGCCACACCCTGGCGGTGCCGGGCCCGCCACCGGGATCGACGGTGACCGCGTGGGATCTGGGTGCCGAACTCGCCGGTCGGCCGGGCTGCGCCGCCGGCCCCGACGGGGTGCGCTGCGCCGCGTCGATGAGCCTGCCCCCGGAGGAAGAAGAGGTGTTCAGCCGCACCCTGACCGTGGTGCGCCCCATCGCGGTGCGCCCGACGGTGTGGCTGCGGCCCCGGCAGAGCCCGCAGTTGGCCGACCTGCTCGCCGCGCCGGGGGCCACCCGTGGTTTCGGCGACTCCGACCTGATCGACGTGCTCGGCTCGTCCTACGCCGCCACCGACGGCGACCCCGACACCGCCTGGAGTGCCCCGCAGCGCGTGGTGCAGCACAAGAGCCCGCCGACGTTGACGCTGCGGCTGCCGGCCGCCACCCGGGTGACCGGGCTGACGGTCACCCCGAGCCGCTCGGAGGTCCCCACCGACCCGAGCGTGCTGGCCGTCGACCTCGGTGACGGCCCGCAGGTGCGCACCGTCGCCGGCCGCGGCGGGCCGACGACCCTGCCGCTGCACCCGCGGGTCACCGACACCGTCACCGTCAGCCTGCTGGACTGGGAGTCGGTCATCGACCGCACCGCGCTCGGCTTCGATCAGCTCAAACCGCCCGGGCTGGCCGAGGTCACCGTGCTGGGGCCCGGCGGGGACCCGGTGGCCGCGGCCGACCCGGTCGCCAACCGGTCGCGGCCGGTCACCCTCGACTGCGCGCACGGGCCGGTGATCGGTGTGGCCGGGCGGTTCGTGCACACCACGATCGACACCACCGTCGGAGCCCTTCTCGACGGCGGCCCGGTCGCCGCGCACCCCTGCGACGACACCCCGATCGCCCTGCCGTTGGGCCACCAGGAACTGCTGGTCAGCCCCGGCTCGGCGTTCGTCGTCGACGGGGTCCGGCTCACCGGCCCGCACCCCGACCCGCCGGCGCCGCCGGCCACCCCGGCGCGCACCGGGGTGTGGCGCGCCGATCACCGCGAGATCACGGTGCCCGGCGCCGAGGTCACCCGGGTGCTGGTGGTGCCCGAGAGCGTCAACCCGGGCTGGCAGGCCCACACCGGCGACGGGAATCGCCTCACCGCGGTGACCGTCAACGGCTGGCAGCAGGGCTGGGTGCTGCCCGCCGGCACGTCCGGACCGGTCACGTTGACCTTCCCGTCCAACGCCGGGTACCGGCTGGGGCTGTTCGGGGGTCTGGCGTTGCTGCCGCTGCTGGCGCTGCTCGCCCTGGTGGGCCGGCGCACCCGCGGTGACCGCTCGTCGCCCCCCACCCGCAGTTGGGCGCCGGGTCCGCTGGCAGCGACGGTGGCCGCGCTGAGCGCCGGCACCCTGCTCGCCGGGCCGGCGGGCACCGCCGTGTTCGCCGCCGTGTTGGCGCTGCGGCGGCTGCGCCGCGGCGCTGCCGTGCTGGTCGGGCTCTCCGCAGCGGGCCTGGGGCTGGCCGCCGCGGCGCTGGCCCGCTACCCGTGGCGCTCGGTGGACGGCTACATCGGCCACTCCCCGGGGGTGCAGCTGGCGGCGCTGGTGTCGGTGGCGGCGGTGACCGCCACGGTCCTGCCGTGGCCGGGCGGCGACCGTGACAGACCGTGACGCGACCGCGCGCCCACCCCTAATCTGGAGACAGCAGGAGGGGCCCTATCGGAGGAGCCGCGGGGCATGGACTGGTTCGGCGCGCCGGAGTACCAGCTGGGCCGGCTGGTGCTGGAACGCGGCATCGCCGCGGTCTACCTGATCGCGTTCCTCACCGCCGCCCAGCAGTTTCGGGCGCTGCTCGGCGCACACGGCATGCTGCCGATCCCGCGCTATCTGGCCACCCGAACGTTTCGGCAGGCACCGAGCATTTTCTACTGGCACTACTCCGACCGGTTCTTCGCGGCGGTCGCCTGGGCCGGAGCGGCGCTGGCCACCGCCATCGTCGCCGGCGCGACGTCGGTGGTGCCGCTGTGGGCGACGATGGTCGCCTGGCTGCTGCTGTGGGTGGCCTATCTGTCGATCGTCAACGTCGGGCAGCAGTGGTACGCCTTCGGGTGGGAGTCGCTGCTGTGCGAGGCCGGGTTCCTGGCGATATTTTTAGGCAACGACCGGGTCGCCCCGCCGCTGTTGGTGCTGTGGCTGGCCCGCTGGCTGTTGTTCCGCGTCGAGTTCGGGGCGGGTCTGATCAAACTGCGCGGCGACCGCTGCTGGCGCGACCTGACCTGCCTGGACTACCACCACGAGACCCAGCCGATGCCGGGACCGGCCAGCTGGTTCTTCCACCACCTGCCGGCCCCGCTGCACCGGGTGGAGGTGGCGGGCAACCACTTCACCCAGCTGGTGGTGCCGTTCGGCCTGTTCGCCCCGCAGCCGGTGGCCGCGATCGCGGCGACGATCATGATCCTCACCCAGCTGTGGCTGGTGGCCTCCGGCAACTTCGCGTGGCTGAACTGGTTGACGATCGTGCTCGCCGGCTCGGTGCTGGTCTGGCCGGGCCCCGCCGGACCGGTGGCCTCGGCCGACCCGGGGCCGCCGTGGTTCGTGGCCGCGGTGGTGGCGGCCACCGCGGTGGTGGCGGTGCTCAGCATCTGGCCGGTGGCCAACATGGTCTCGCCGCGTCAGCGGATGAACGCCTCGTTCAACTCGCTGCGGCTGGTCAACAGCTACGGGGCGTTCGGCAGCGTGGGCCGCACCCGCGACGAGGTGATCGTCGAGGGCACCGCGGAGGCCACCCTCACCGAGCACACCGTGTGGCACGAATACGAGTTCAAAGGCAAGCCCGGTGCGCCGGGTCGGCTCCCGCGGCAATGGGCCCCGTATCACCTGAGGCTGGACTGGCTGATGTGGTTCGCCGCGCTCTCGCCGTCCTACGCGCAGGGCTGGTTCGAACCGTTTCTGACGCGCCTTTTGACCAATGATCCGGCGACGTTGCGGCTGCTGCGCCACAACCCGTTTCCGCACACCCCGCCCCGGTACGTGCGCGCCCAGCTGTACCGGTATCGCTTCACCACAGCGGCCGAACTGCGTCGCGACCACGCCTGGTGGCACAGGACACTGATCAGTCCGTATGTGGCACCGGTTACGCTGCGCGGTGAGGGCCGTTCCCCGTTTACCGCACCCGAGTAGGAGGTCGCTGTGTCCGCAGCGTCGATAGCCACGATCAATCCCGCCACCGGCGAGACGGTCAAAACGTTCACCCCGGCGACGGACGCCGAGATCGAAGCGACGATTGAGCGCGCGCATGAGCGTTTCCGTGCCTACCGCACAACCAGTTTCACCGAGCGTGCCGCGTGGGCGCACGCCACCGCAGACCTGATCGAAGCGGAAGCCGACGAGGTCGCGGCGATGATGACCCTGGAGATGGGCAAGACACTGGCCTCCGCCAAGGCCGAGGCACTCAAATGCGCCAAGGGATTCCGGTTCTACGCCGACAACACCGAGGCGCTGCTGGCCGACGTGCCCGCCGATGCCGCCGCCGTGGGCGCGTCAACAGCGTTCATCCGGTACCAGCCGCTGGGGGTGGTGCTGGCGGTGATGCCGTGGAACTTCCCACTGTGGCAGGCCGTCCGGTTCGCCGCGCCGGCGTTGATGGCCGGCAACGTCGGCATCCTCAAACACGCCTCCAACGTGCCGCAGACGGCGCTGTATCTCGCGGATGTGATCTCTCGGGGCGGCTTCCCGGACGGATGTTTCCAGACGCTGCTGATCGGCGCGGGCGCGGTGGAGGGGATCCTGCGTGACCCGCGGGTTGCCGCGGCGACCCTGACCGGCAGCGAGCCGGCGGGCCGGGCGGTGGCCGCGGTCGCCGGCGACGAGATCAAGCCGACCGTGCTCGAACTCGGCGGCTCCGACCCGTTCATCGTGATGCCCTCGGCGGATCTGGACGCCGCGGCGCGCACCGCCGTGACCGCCCGGGTGCAGAACAACGGCCAGTCCTGCATCGCGGCGAAACGGTTCATCGTCCACACCGACGTCTACGACGCGTTCGCCGCGAAGTTCGTGGCCGGGATGCAGGCGTTGACCGTCGGCGACCCCACCGACCCGGACACCGATGTGGGTCCGCTGGCCACCGAATCCGGCCGCGACGAGGTCGCCGGACAGGTCGACGACGCGGTGGCCGCCGGCGCCCGGATCGCCTGCGGGGGGCAGCGTCCGGACCGCCCGGGCTGGTTCTACCCGCCGACGGTGGTCACCGACATCACCGCGGACATGGCGCTGTACACCGAGGAGGTGTTCGGCCCGGTCGCCGGGCTCTACCGGGTCGACGGCATCGAGGAGGCCATCGCGATCGCCAACGCCACCCCGTTCGGGCTGGGCTCCAACGCCTGGACCGCCGACGAGGCCGAGCAGCGGCAGTTCATCGACGGCATCGACGCCGGGCAGGTGTTCATCAACGGGATGACCGTGTCCTACCCGGAGTTGCCGTTCGGCGGCATCAAACGCTCCGGCTACGGCCGGGAACTCTCCGGCAACGGCATCCGGGAGTTCTGCAACGCCAAAACCGTCTGGGTGGGGTGAGCCACCTCCGGTTCAACTGAGGGCGGCCAGCTCCCGGCGATCCTCGTCGGCGAAGGTGTCCTCCAGGTGCAGCGGGGAGTAGTCCAGGTCGATCTCCTCCAACGGGCGGCCCCGCGCGCTGGAGATCGTGCCGAACCGGCGCATCCCCTTGTCGCCGGCGTAGGTGGTGAACTCCTCCACCGACAGCCCGAACGGGATGTCGTCGCCGTAGATCGCGAACGCGGCCTCGGTGACCTGCAGGGCCAGCGGGATGAGCTCGTTCATCCGGTTCTCGAACACCGTCCAGTTGGCGTCGTCGGCGGCGACGTGGCGCCGGCAGGTGAAGGTGCCCCACGCCATGTGGCGGCGTTCGTCGTCGCCGATGCGGCGCACCAGCTCCTGCATGCCCGGCAGGATGCCGCGCTCGGTGCAGATCTTCTGCCAGGCGTAGTAGCCGGTGAGTGCCAGCGTGCCCTCGACGACGTGGTTGTAGGTCGCCGAGGCCCGCACCTGCGCGGCCGGGGACGGATCGGTGAGCAACGCGCCGAGCGCCTCGGGCAGCTCCTCGTTGAAGATCCGCCGGTAGGCGGGCAGCTCCTCGAGGTAGCCGTGCAGGTCCTCGGTGACCCCGACCGCGTCCAGCCACAGCCGGAACACCTGCACGTGTTTGGCTTCCTCGAACGCGAACTGGGTCAGATACATCTCGTCGCCGAGTCGGCCCTCGGCGCGCATCGCGGCCATGAACGGCTGGATGTCGCTGGTGACCGCCTCCTCGCCGGCGATGAACTGCGCACACAGCCGGGTGGCGATGTCGCGCTGCGGTTCGGTCAGCGCCTCCCAGTCGGCCCGGTCCCGGGAGAAGTCGATGTCGGCCGGGTTCCAGAATTTGGCGTTGCCGCCGGCGAACAGCTTCAGCGGCATGCTCGCCCAGTTCAGTCCGCCCGCGCTCAGCGAGCCGTAGTGAGTGCGTGTCATGAGCCACCTCCTACCCCACCGTAACGTGATCTGGCTCACTGTGCGGCGGTGTTGCGGGGCGGGATGTTGCGGTAGTGGTGTGACCGGTAGCCCTGGGTCTATCGCGGCGGCGGGTTGCCGCGCGGTTTGAGTCGCCCGTTCGGCAGCGGCGGCGCCGGTAGCCGCGGGCGCGGCCCGCGGTAGCCCGCCACCGCGCCGAAGCGCTCGCCCTGCTGCTGCCAGGCGGCGCGGTAGGCGACGATCTCCTCGTGGCTGCGGCCGACGAAGTTCCACCACATGACGATCTGCTCGCCGAACGGCGGCCCGCCGAGCAGCAGGGCCCGGGCCGGCCGGTCGGTCGGGTTGGTCACGGTCAGCTCGCCCGGGCCGGCACCGCGATAGCCCAGCTCGCCGCGCGCCACCGCGGTCGTCTCCCACTGCAGCACACCCCGGTCGACCAGCAGGCCGTGCTCGAAGTCGTCGGCCACCGTCAACCGCAGCCGCGCCCCGGGATCCACCCGCAGTTCGGCGCCGATCAGCGGGGTGAACGTCGACACCGGTGAGCTCGCCCCGGCCAGCGTGCCCAGAAACACCCGTGCACTGCCGCCGTCGAGGTCGACCGGGTCGGGGGCATAGTGCTGGAAGTCGCGGGGGGCGTCGCGCGCGGCGTCGGGCAGCGCCACCCACAGTTGCGCGCCGTGCAGCACGGTGGTGTCCGGGGTGGAGACCTCCGAGTGGCATATGCCGTGCCCGCCGGTCATCAGGTTCACCTCGCCGGGGCGGACATGGGCGTGCACTCCGGCGCTGTCGCGGTGTTCGATCTCACCGTCGAACAGCCAGCTCACCGTCTGCAGGCCGGTGTGCGGATGGGGGGCCACATCCATCCCGCCGGTGACCGAGACGTCGTCGGGCCCGTAATGGTCGGCGAAGCACCACGCCCCGATCAGCGAGCGGTTCCGCTGCGGCAGGGTGCGGCGCACGGTCATCGCCCGTGGACCGCCCAGCGGCACGGCGCGCGAGGTGAGCACCTCGACCAGCGGGCGACCGGCCTCGTCGCGCGGGCAGGCCGCCGGAGCGCAATGCACCTCGGCGGGGTCGGTTTCGGTGTTGCTCATCGGCTCAGACCCGTTCCAGCACCGCCGACGCGCCGTGGCCGCCGGCCGCGCAGATCCCCAGCAGCACGGTCTCGGCGTCGGTGCGGGCCAGTTCGTTGGCCATCGTGGCGACCATGCGCGCGCCGGTGGCGCCGAACGGATGTCCCAGCGCCACCGAGCCGCCGTGGACGTTGAGCCGCTCCGGGTCGACGTCGCCGACCGGTTCGTCGCGGTCGAGGCGGTCGCGGGCCCACCGGGGGCTGCCCAGCGCGGCCAGCACCGACAGGGTCTGGGCGGCAAACGCCTCATGGATGTCGACGCGGTCGGCGTCGGCGAGGCTCATCGAGGCCTTGGCCAGCGCCCGCGGCATCGAGACGGCCGGGCCGATCAGCACCTGATCGGTGGGGTCGACGCTGACATAGCTCCACGACCGGAACGCCGCCAGCGGCGTCAGGCCCAGCGCGCGGGCCTTGGATTCACTCATCAGCAGCACCGCGGCGGCACCGTCGGTCAGTGGGCTGGCGTTGCCGGCGGTGACGGTGCCGCCCTCGGAGGCCGGGGCGAATACCGGACGCAGCCGGGCCAGCTGCTCGACGCTGGTGTCGGCGCGCACCAGCCCGTCGGTGTCCACGCGGGTGCCCTCCGGCGTGGTCACCGCGACGATCTCGTCGTCGAAGCGTCCGGCGCGGATCGCGGCGCCCGCCCGGTGATGGGACCGCACGGCGAACTCGTCCTGCGCGGCGCGGGTGATGCCGTGGATGCGGGCCATCTTCTCCGCCGACTCGCCCATCACCTCACCGGTGGTGCGTTCGGCGATCTTGGGTTGCCGCGGCAGGATGTCGGTGAACGGCGCCAGCTGGGCCACCACCGACAGGTAGTCGCGCCACGACGGCCGGCCCAGCGCGACCGGGGCGGCCGCGTGCACCACCTTCTGCGGCAACGCGATCTGCGCGTTGGAGGTCGAGTCGCTGCCGCCGGCGATCATCACGTCGTATTCGCCGCGCTCGATGGTGGCCGCCGCCGCGGTGATCGCCTGCAGACCCGACGCGCACGCCCGGGTGACCGTGTAGCCCTCGCAGCCGGCGCCGAGACGAAGATCCAGCGCGATCTCGCGGGCGAGGTTCGGTGCCGTCGACGGCAGGATCACCCCGCCCCACACCATCGCCTCGATCTCGGCGGCGCCGACCCCGGTGCGTTCCAGCAGACCGGCGACCGCGGCGGCGCCCAGCGCGATGCTGTCCATCCGGGTGAAGTCGGTGAACGCCCGCCGGAACGGGGTGCGCACCCCGGCGACGATGACAGCGCGGTCGGCTCCGGTCATGGCGAACTCCCTGTCGTTGATGTCGGCACCGCCGCGGCCGGCGGATCGGTCTCGGCACCCGGGATGGGGGCCGGGTCGTCGCTGATCGCGCTGGCCAGCGGGGCCACCCGGTGGGTGCGGCGGAACTCCCAGTTGCGCAACGCCAACCGGCAGGGTTCCTCGATCAGCGCGAAACTCACCGCGGCCATCGCGAACCCGAACAGCAGCGTCAACGCCAGCACCACCGGCATGTCACCGGCGAACGCGAACTTGCCGATCATCGGGAAGGCCATCGCCAACGCCGCCAGATGCCAGATGAACAGCCCGTAGGACCAGCGCCCCAACGTCACCATCAGCTCACTGCCCAGGATCCGGTGGGAGGTGTCCGGACGGTCGAGGACCAGCGGCGCCAGCAACGCTGCCGCCAGGATCGCGCCGAGGGCCGTGCGGATCACGAACTGTTCGACGGTGGCCGGGGTCATGCCCTCCGGTCCGGCGATCGGCGAGGCCGACAGCAAAAACGCCGTCACCGCGATCAGACCCATCACCACGCGCCGCCGCGCCAGCCGGTGCACCCAGCCGGGCCGGCTGACGGTCAGCTCCGCCAGCAGCATGCCCGCGCCGAACCAGCTGCCGTAGGCCGGTGGCCAGTTCAGCGGGTTGAGCCCCTCCGCGGCGTGGATAGGCAGATACCCCCAGGCGAGGCTGCCCGCCGACATCGCCAGGACCGCCGGGATACGGCCGCGCACCGGCAGTTGCCGCACCGCCCACGCCAGCAGCGGCAGCACCAGGTAGAAGGTGACCTCCACCGACAGGCTCCACATCTGGGTGAGCCCGGCGGTCAGCGTCAACGGCACATACACCTGGGTCAACGTCAGGTTCGCCCACCAGACGGTGGCGTCGGCACCGGCGGCATCCGGCAACAGCAGCAAGATCACCACCACCGCCACCAGATAGGCCGGCATGATGCGCACCACCCGGGACCGCAGGTAGTGGGCGGTGGCCGGACGGTGCCGCAGCCCGCGGGCCGCGGCCGCGTGGCCGCGCCACAGCAGAAAGCCGCTGAGCGCGAAGAACACCGCCACCGCCAGGTCGAACCGTCCCCACAGCCGGCCGCCGACCCCGGTGGAATGCCCGGTCTGAAACGCCACGTGGGTGATGACCACCCCCATCGCGGCGCAGGCGCGCATGCCCTCGACGTGCGGCAGGAAACTGCGGGTCCCGCCGACCGGGGTGGTCTCGGCCATGACCGACAGTCTGCCTGCCGCCCGCCGCGAGCGGTGAGCACGGTGGGCCCCGGCGGGTGGATGTGGCCCCGGTACTGCGACAGGGCTTAAATTCTGCTGTTAGGGTCGAAACGGTTTGCCTGGCTGCTTTCCCGTCAGCGGGGGGTACCCACAGGTTGGATGCGGTCGGTAAGGAGGGCACGGCAACGTGAACCGAGCAGTCATGTTGCGTATCTCGGTGTACGGTGCGCTGGGGTTGGGCGCCGCGCTGCTGATCGCCGCCCTACTGCTGCCGACCTACACCGTCGGCCAGATCACCAAAATCCCGCTGAACCTGGACACCACCCTGGTCAGTGAGGGCACCGGTACCGCCCTGGATCCCGCCTCGCTGGCGAAGGAGACCTTCGCGATCGACGCCGATGTGCCGCTGGCCCAGCAGCAGCAGATCAGCGTGGAGTCCCCCGCCAACGCCGACGTGGTCACCCTGCAGGCGGGCAGCACGGTGCGTCGCACCGACCGGCAGAAGGACACCGGGCTGCTGTTGGCGATCGTCGACACCGTCACGCTCAACCGGACCACCGCCGAGGCGGTCTCCGACGACGCCCACCCGGGTGGCACCGTGCAGCAGCCGCGCAGCATCGAGGACGACAACCCGCCCAAACCGCTGCCGCTGGCCCACGAGGGGCTGTCCTACCGGTTCCCGTTCCACACCGAGAAGATCACCTACCAGTACTTCGACCCGATCGCGCAGGAGGCGTTCGACGCCAACTTCGAGTCCGAGGACGACGTCAACGGGCTGACCACCTACCGCTTCACCCAGAACGTCGGCTACAACTCCGACGACAAGCTGGTGAAGCCGCTGAAGTACCCGTCGCTCTACAGCGACAACGAGGACGGTGAGGTCACCACCTCGGCGCGCCAGTGGGGCGTGGAGGCCGAGGACCCCGACGAACCGATCACCATGACCCGCTACTACGCGGCGCAGCGCACCCTGTGGGTGGATCCGGTGTCGGGCACGATCGTCAAATCGACCGAGCACGCCAACCACTACTATGCGCGGGACCCGCTGAAGCCGGAGGCCACGCTGGCCGACTACACGGTCACCTCCACCGAGCAGACCATCGAGGAGCAGGTCCGCGCCGCCCGCGACGAGCGGGACTTCCTGGCGCTGTGGTCGCGGATCCTGCCGATCACCCTGGCCGCCGCGGGCCTGGTAGCCCTGGTCGGCGGGGTGTTGTTGGCGACGTTCGGGGTGCGCACCGAGACCGCGCTGCTCGACCCCGGCGCCGACACCTCCGAGCAGGGCTTCTTCGAGGGTCTGTTCGAGAACCTGCGGCACCGCAAAGCCAAGGGTGACGAGCCGATGCCGGCTGCGGAGGCGCAGACCGAGAAACTGCCGTCGCAGCGCCGCGATGCGCCGCGCGACCCGGGTGATCCCCCGGCCCGCAGCTAGGTGCGGGTGAGCCCGCATCGAGCCGCGGGCCACCGCGTCGCGGCCCTGGCCGCCCCGGGGTACGCCCTGGCTCTGACGCTGCTGGTGACCGGCCCGCTGTGGCGGCCGGGATATCTGTTGCTGCGCGACGCGGTGGCCACCCCGCGCTCCTATCTGACCGACGCCGCCCTCGGGTTGGGTCCGGCCGCCCCGCGTGCGGTGCCGCAGGATTTTCTGGTGGCGGTGGCCTCCCGGGTGCTCGACGGCGGCGTGGTGGTCACCGCGCTGCTGGTCGCGGGGGTGTGGCTGGCCGGCGCCGGAGCGGCCCGTCTCGTGCACCAGGTGCTGCCGCAGACCGGTCTGGGGGGCCAGTGTGTGGCGGTGACGGTGGCGATCTGGAATCCCTACGTCGCCGAGCGGCTGCTGCAGGGGCATTGGAGCCTGCTGGTCGGCTACGGCGCGCTGGGATGGGTGGCCGCGGCGGCGGTGCGGGCGCGCACCGACCCGACCGCGGGCGCGACGACGTTGGCTGCGCTGATGTTCTGGGTGGTTGTCGCGGGGCTGACGCCGACCGGCGTGATCCTGGCGGCGCTGGTGGCGGTGGTGATCGCCGTCGGCGCCGGCCCACCGGGGCCGCGCTGGCCGACGCTGTGCGCCGGCCTCGGCGCCGCGTTGGCGGCGGCCGGGCCGTGGCTGGCGGCGGTGGTGGTCAACCCGGAGCCGTTGGCGCCGGTGGGCTCGGCCGCGCCCGGGGTGGCGGCCTTCGCCGCGCGCGCCGAACCGGGGCTGGGCACCCTCGGCGCGGTGGCCGGCCTCGGCGGTATCTGGAACGGCGAGGCGGTACCGACCTCACGGACCACCGCGGTGGCGGTGCTGGCCACCGCGGTGCTGCTGGCGGTGGTGGCCGCCGGGATCCCGACGGTGGCGCGCCACCCGGCGGCGCGGTGGCTGCTGGTGGTGGCCGCGGTGGCGGTCGCCGCGCCCGCGGCGGCGGCCACCGGGGCGGGCCAGGCGGTGCTGACGGCCGCCATCGACGCCGCCCCCGGGCTGGGGGTGCTGCGCGACGGGCAGAAATGGGTGGCGTTGGCGCTGCCCGCCTACACACTGGCCGCGGCCGCGGCGGTGCCGGTGCTGGCCCGCTGGCTGCGCCCGGCGCTGGCCGCGGCGGTGTGCTGCGCGGCGCTGCTGGCGGTGCTGCCGGATCTGGCGTGGGGCGTGTGCGGGGCGGTGCGCGCGGTGCACTACCCGCCGGGGTGGGCGGCGGTGGCCGCGGCCGTCAACGCCGATCCCCGCCCGGTGGCGGTGCTGCCGGCCGGTTCGATGCGCCGGTTCGGGTGGGCCGGGCCCGCCCCGGTGCTCGACCCGCTGCCCCGCTGGGTGCGCGCCGAGGTGCTGGCCCCCGGCGACCTGGTGATCTCCGGGCGGGTGGTGCCCGGCGAGGGTGTCCACAACCACGCGGTGCAGCAGGTGCTGCTCGACGGCGCCGACCCGGCCGCTCTGGCCGCCGCCGGGGTCGGCTGGGTGGTCATCGACGACGGCGGCGCCCACGTCGACCCGGATGTGGCGGCGACCCTGCAGCAGCTGCCGCTGCAGTACGGGGATGCCGACCTGGCGGCATACCGGGTCGGCGGCCAGGCGCCCGGTGCCTCCGCCGGTGCCCGCCGGATCGTGATCGGCGCGCACCTGCTGTGGTTGGCGGTGGGCGCCGGCGCGGCCGCGGTGGCGCTCACCGCACGCCGCCGCGGTGCGCCCTCGACGACCGAGGGTGCCGGACAAGTGCTGTAGTGCGGGGAACCGCTGTCCGCCGACGACGAAGGCGCCGAAAGTTCATGGCCGCCGCGGACAAGCCCCGCCTGCCCGCGGTTTCCTACCGTTTGGGGTGTCAGAAGAAATCACGGGCAACCGCCCACGGTAAAGGAGCACATCATGGCAAACCCCAGCGTTTTCAACCTCGTGTCGAAGCTGCTCGACAGCACCAAGGACTTCGTCGACGAGGTGCTCGACAACGCGGAGACCCTGGAGACCGACCTCACCGACATCACCAAGGACACCAAGGATTCCAGCGTCGAGGCGCTGCGGGCCCGGGCCAAGAGCCTCAACGAGCAGATCGAGAAGCTGGCCAAGGTCGAGAACCAGAAGAAGGCCAAGAAGGTCGCCGCCAAATAGTCCGATCGTGCGGCGCCGAGCACCGGCCCCACTGACCAGCACTCGTGCCGTCGGTGGGGCCGTATGCTTCGGTGCACACCCACCACGCAAGCGAGGGCCCCATGGATGGCCAGGACAGGGACCGGCCGACCGCACATCGGTCACCTGAGCCCGCCGGCGACCCGGACCTGCTTGCCCATCTGCGTGACACCGCCGCCGCGCTCGCCCGGATCGTCGACGACGGCAACCGGGCCGCCCGCAATCTCTCCGGCGTCCTCGACCAGCTGGGCGGGGCCGCGGCCGCCCCATCGTCGTCTAGGGCCGCGCGGCCCGGCTCGACCGTCGACGCATTCACCGCGCTCACCGACATCGTCGGCACCGTGGTCGACGCGGCCGCGCTGCCCAGCGCCGGGCTGCAGTCGGCGGCGGCCCTGGCCTCCGAGGTGCCCGGAGGGGCCGCGGTGGGCGACATCGTCGACCAGGTCGTCACGACGTTGCGCGGCAGCGACGCGCGCGACAGTGCCCAGGCGCTGCGGCGCCGCGGCACCGCGCTGATCGCAATCTCCTACCGTCCCGACTGTCAGCGCCGCGACCTGCACCCGGCGTTCGCCCGAATCCTCGACGAACTGGTCCCCGACGAGGCGCGAATTCTGCGGTTCCTCGCCGTCGCCGGTGTGCAACCGATGCTCGACGTGCGGACCAAGACGTTGTTTCAGATCGGGTCGGAACTGTTGGTCGACGGTGTCAGCATGGTCGCACCGATGGCCGGATGCCGGTGGCCCGACCGCGATCAGCACTACTTCGCGAATCTGGGCCGACTCGGCCTGATCGACCTCTCCCCCGAACCGGTGGCCGACTACCGTAAATACGCGCTGCTGGAGGTGCAGCCCCGCGCGTTGGAGGCCACCGAGACCACGAAGTCGCTGACGATCTACCGCAGCGTGGGGCTCACCGCGTTCGGACGGCAGTTCGTCGACGTGTGTTTCGACACCGACGGCTACGACGCCGGCGGTTGGGACACCGACGGCCGACAGGACAGGATCCGCGGCCGGCGCCGGCGGTGATCACCACCCGAACAGCAGCAGGTGCACCGCGCCGACGACCATGCCGAGCAGCCCGCCGTGCACGTACAGCAGCCACGCGTCCTGCTCGATCGCGGTGTAGAGCATCTCGCCGAAATCAGCCGGGGGCAGTTCCCGGAACTTGGTGGTGGCGAACCGGCGGATCTTGGTGGCCTTCTCGTCGTTGAACTCGGGGGTGCAGAACACTTCCGGGGCGAAGTCGATGAACTGTTGGCCGGCGCTGCGCTGCAGGGCGTCGCGGTCGACCAGCCCCAGCGTGTCGGCCATGGTGCTGACCACCGGGGTCAGGATCGCGGTGATCTCCTCGGCCACCACGTCCTCGATGAACGCCGCGGTCTTGTCGGCACGGGTGCCGTGGAGGAGTTCGTGGGTGAAGTTGGTGGTGGTGAGCACCTCGGTCGACAGCATCGTGGCGAACTGTTCGGCGGCCTCGTGTTGCCGTTTGGGCAGCAGGCCCTGCCGCCACAGATACCGGTAACGAGGTTGCGGCGTGCCGGGTTCGAACACGATCTTGACGGCCAAGATGTTGACCACGACCCCGATCATCGCCGCACCGGCCAACACGATCAGCCACGACGGGACCGCTGACAGCACCGGCGGCTGCTGGTCGCGCACGAAGTTCAGATACAGCGCCAGCGGGAATCCGAACACGAAGCCCAGGGCGCCGATCCGCACCATGAACCGCAGCTCCGGGCCGCCGAAGCCCTTGAAGATGTCGCAGAGCACACCGGGGTTGCGCCGCAGGTAATTGACCGTCATCAACTTGACGTCGAGCAGTTCGTCGATGTGGTCGCCGATCGTGGCGAAGGCGCGCTGGGAGATCTGCGGAAGCCGCCGTTCGATCGTCGCCAGCACCCCCTGCTTCAGCGGTGACGGCAGCACCTGCCACAGCAGGCTGTGCTGGTTCTCCAGCACGTCGGTGGCCAGACGGCGGACGCTGGGCCGTGCGGCGTCGGCCAACTGCTCGGCCAGGACCTCCGGCTCGAGTTCCTGGTAGAAGTCGGCGATCCCGCCGATCCGCAGGATCGACTTGTCCACGATGAGGCTGGCCATCTTCTCTGCGCGGCACGGGATGAACCCCTGGAAGCCGAGCACACCGCCGGGAGCGAAGATCGGCAGGATCTGGGCCTTGCGGGGCAGGAACCGGAACACCGGCTGCAGGCCGCGCAGGTGAAACCCGGTGAAATGCACCGGGGCGAACAGCATCAGGACCCCGGTCCAGTTGGTGATCAACCCGGCGATGGCGCTGAAGATCGGAATGCTGACCAAGTCGACCACCAGGTGGGACTGGCCGGTCAGCTCCTCCCAGTCAATCATGTTCTCTCCGAACGGCCGAAACGGTGGGCACCGCGGTCTGCCGGCGCACCGCCCCGGACCGCCTCATCGACGGATCCGGGCCGGCTTTGGAAGAAACCCTAGGCAGGCGTGCGGACCGCATCTACGTCATCACGAGATCAACTCGGCGCCCGTCGCTGTCTTCCGGGGACATATCCGGCGGTGACGGACTACGGTGTGGCGGATGACCCGTCCGCCGTCGACCGCCGACGCGGCGGTGGTCGACGCCACGGCGGCGGTGTCCGGGCGACTGGATCAGCGCCTGTCCGAGGCCACCCGGGCGATCCAGGATCTGGTCAGTCGCGAGTCGCCGGATCTGGCCGGGGACGCTCCGCTGGCGCAACTGCTGCGCGAGGTGGTGCTCGCCAACGTCGAGACCTGTTTCGCGGCGATCCGCCACAACATCCCCGTTGCGGAGGTGAAGGCGCCGACGATCGCGTTGGAGCACGCCCGGCGACTCGCCCAGCGCGACGTGGCGGTCAACGAACTGGTGCGCGGCTACCGCGTCGCGCACGCGGTGGCGCTGAACCTGGTCCTCGACGAGATCCGCGCTGCCCGCCTCGATCCCGAGCTCGCCCTGCGGGTCGTCGAACAGATGTCGATGATCTCGTTCGGCTACATCGATCAGATGTCACAGCACGTGGTCACCGCCTACCAGGAGGAGCGGGAGCGGTGGCTGGAGAACCGCAACGCCCGGCGCGCCGCGTTGGTGCGTGACCTGCTCGACGGGGGTGACATTGCCGGTCAGGACATCGACGCGATGACCCTGGCGATCCGTTATCCGCTGCAGCGGTGTCATTTGGCGGCGGTGGTGTGGTCTGCGACGCCAGGCGAGGCGGACCGGTCAGCGGCCCTGCACCGGTTCCTCGGCGACCTCGCCGAGATGTCGCCGTTGCGGGCGGAGCCGCTCGTCATCGCCGTCGACGACGCGACGGTGTGGGTGTGGCTGCCGGTACCGCAATCCGACGCCGCGGAGGTGATGGGCCGCGTCCGGGCGCACGCAGAGGCCGCCGGCGAGCACATCTGGATGGCGATCGGCGCACCGTTGCCGGGCCTCGACGGGTTCCGCCGCTCCCATCAGCAGGCACTGGCGGCACATCGGGTGGCAACCGGATCCGCTGCGCCGCAGCGGGTCAGCGCCGCCGACGACGACGGACTGTCCGCGGCGGCGCTTCTCGGCGCCGACCTCGACGCCGCGCGGGCCTGGGTCAACGAGGTCCTCGGGCCGCTCGCCTGCGCCACCGAGGGCGACGAGCGGCTGCGCGGGACACTGCGGGTGTTCCTGGGCACCGGGTCGAGCTTCAAAGCGGCCGGCGAGAAACTGCACTACCACGTCAACACCATGAAATACCGCGTGCGCCGGGCTGTGGAACGCCGCGGACGACCGATCGACGAGGACCGCCTCGACGTGGAGATCGCCCTGCTGCTCTGCCACTGGTACGGCCCCAGCGTGCTGCGCCCGCCGGACTGACCGTCGGCCCGGACCGCTCAGACCAACCCGCTGATGATCTCCCCGGTGCGGACCGCCTCGAGCACACTGCGCATCGAGTCTGCGCTTTGACGCCACGAGAATTCAGTGCTTCGAGCCTGGGCTTTCTCCCCGAGTTCGGCGCACAGCACTCGGTCGGTCAGCAGCCGCATCAAGGCATCCACCAACCCCGCGCGGTCGTCGACGAGCAGCCCGGTCACCCCGTCGACGATCGAGTCGCACAGTCCCCCGGCCGACCGGTAGCCGACCGTGGGCACCGCGTGCTGGGCCGCCTCGATGACCGCCAGCCCCCACCCCTCTTTGCGGGACGGCAGGGCCTGCACCCAGGCCCGCTGCAGCAGTTGATGTTTGGTGTCGTCGTCGACGTGACCGTGGAAGGTGACCGCCTCGGCGATCCCGATCCTGGTGGCGTGCTCGGTGAGCCGGTCGCGCCACCACCCGTCGCCGATGACGTCGAGGTGCACCTCGGGAAGATCCCGGCGCAGCGCGGCGAGCGCGTCGAGTGCGTCCTCGATCTGCTTGTGCGGCACCAGCCGCGACAACACCACGATGCGCGGGGTCGTCGACCGGCCGCCGGTGAGGCTGGATTCGGGAGCTTCGTCGAGGCCGTTGCGCACCACCGCGATCCGGTCGTGGCCGACGCCGAGGTCGACGAGGTCGCGGGCCGACGGCAGCGACACCGTGACGTACTGGTTGCGCCGGTGCAACCGCGGGGAGAGCCGCGATTCGACGAACCAGCCGACCCGTCCCATCACCGCGCCGGCCACCGGCCACTGGGCGCGGTGGCAGTGATGCACCAGCACCGCGACCCGGCGGCCGTAGAGCAGCCGGGCCATGAACGGCAGCCCGTTTTGGGTGTCGATCACCACGTCGGGACGCACCCGGGCCAGCGGGCCGATCCCGATGCGCGCACCGGCCAGCGCTGCCAACGCCCGCAGATACACCGTGTAGCGCCCGCCGGCGCGGTCGATGGCGACCCCGTCGACGACGTCGTGGCGCCGCACCCCCGGGTAGCGGGCGGTCCGCAGCGTGACCGCCACCCCGTCGGCGGCGAGTTCCGCACCGATGCGCTGCAGGTAGGCCTCGCTGCCCCCGCCTTGCGGGTGACCGGTGTCGCGCCAGCACAACAGCAGCACCGAGGCGACCGCCGACGGCGGTGGCCCCGATCTGCGGCGCAACGCGGTGAACATCAGCTCACAGCCTAACGGGTGCGGAGAGCACCGTAGGGTGGGCCGCGATGGCCGGTCCCGCGTTCACCGCCCGCCTGCGCCGGCGTGCCACCCTGGCCCGCGCGGTGCGCCTGCTCGCCGAGTTCCGCCACGAGCAGTCCGACCCGGACCGGTTCTACGGCGCGCTGGCCGCCGACACCGTCGCGCTGGTCACCGACCTGTGGACCGGGCTGCGGGGCGCGCCCCCGACCGGCGCCACCCTGCTCGACGTGGGCGGCGGACCCGGGTACTTCGCGACCGCGTTCACCGCCGCCGGGGTGCGGTATGTGGGCGTCGAGCCCGATCCTGCCGAGATGCACGCCGCCGGCCCGGGGCCGCGACCCGGCGGGACCGCGGCGTTCGTGCGGGCCTCGGGGATGGCGCTGCCGTTCGCCGACGATTCGGTGGACATCTGTCTGTCGTCGAACGTGGCCGAACACGTGCCGCGGCCCTGGCAGCTCGGCGCCGAGATGCTGCGGGTGACCCGCCCGGGGGGGCTGGTCGTGTTGTCCTACACGGTGTGGCTGGGGCCCTTCGGCGGCCACGAAATGGGCCTGACCCACTATCTCGGTGGGGCGCGGGCGGCGGCCCGCTACACCCGCCGCCACGGCCACCCCCCGAAGAACAACTACGGGTCGTCACTGTTCGCGGTCTCCGCCGCCGCCGGGCTGGACTGGGCGGCGCACACCGGGGCGCTGGTGGCCGCATTCCCGCGCTACCACCCGCGATGGGCCTGGTGGCTGACCTCGGTGCCGGGGCTCCGGGAGTTCACGGTGAGCAACCTGGTGCTGGTGCTGCGCCCCGGCTCGACCGACTGACTGAAACAGGTTCTAATCTGACGTCCGGCTGAGTAGTGTGACAGCCACAACAACGTTGACCCGGTCACCGCCGAGCGCGGTGAGCGACATGAGGAGCGGTAAGGCATGGGTGATGGCACGGTGAGCACGGCGACCGAGTACGACACACTGTTCATCGGCGGCACGTGGACGGCGCCGAGCACCGACGCGGTGATCGAGGTGCACTCCCCGGCGACCGGGCAGTACGTCGGCAAGGTGCCGTTGGCCGCTCCCGCCGACGTCGACGCCGCGGTGGCCGCCGCCCGCGACGCCTTCGACAACGGTCCGTGGCCGTCGACCCTGCCGGCCGAGCGGGCCGCGGTCATCGGCAAGGCCGTCGAGTTAATGCAGGAACGCAAGGAGCTGTTCACCAAGCTGCTCGCCGACGAGACCGGTCAGCCCCCCACCATCGTCGAGACCATGCAGTGGCTGGGTTCGTTGGGGTCGTTGACCTACTTCGCCGGCGCCGCCGACGACGTCACCTGGCGCGAGACCCGCACCGGCTCCTACGGGCAGACCCTGGTGACCCGGGAGCCGATCGGGGTGGTCGGGGCGATCGTCGCCTGGAACGTGCCGCTGTTCTTGGCGGTCAACAAGCTCGGCCCGGCGCTGCTGGCCGGCTGCACCGTGGTGCTCAAGCCCGCGGCGGAGACCCCGCTGAGCGCCAACGCGCTGGCCGAGGTCTTCGCCGACGCCGGGCTGCCCGAAGGGGTGCTGTCGGTGGTGCCCGGCGGCATCGAGACCGGCCAGGCGCTCACCGCCAACCCCGATGTCGACATCTTCACGTTCACCGGTTCCTCCGCGGTCGGCCGTGAGGTCGGCCGACGCGCCGCCGACCTGCTCAAGCCGTGCACCCTGGAGTTGGGCGGCAAGTCCGCGGCGATCATCCTCGAAGACGTCGACCTGGCCACCGCCGTGCCGATGCTGGTGTTCTCCGGGGTGATGAACGCCGGGCAGGGGTGTGTCAACCAAACCCGGATCCTGGCGCCGCGGTCCCGCTACGACGAGGTCGTCGACGCGGTGACCACATTCGTTGCGGCGCTGCCGGTGGGGCTGCCCGACGACCCGGCCGCCCAGGTGGGACCGCTGATCAACGAGAAGCAGCGCACCCGCGTGGAGGGCTACATCCAGAAGGGGATCGACGAGGGGGCGCGACTGGTCTGCGGGGGCAAGCGCCCCGAGGGACTCGACACCGGCTATTTCGTGCAGCCCACCGTCTTCGCCGACGTGGACAACACGATGACCATCGCCCAGGAGGAGATCTTCGGTCCGGTGCTCTGCGTGATCCCCTACCAGGACGAGGCCGAGGCGATCCGGATCGCCAACGACTCCGACTACGGCCTGGCCGGCAGCGTGTGGACCTCCGACGTGCCCCGCGGCATCGAGATCTCCCAGCAGATCCGCACCGGCACCTACGGCATCAACTGGTATGCGTTCGACCCGGGTTCGCCGTTCGGCGGCTACAAGAACTCCGGGATCGGCCGGGAGAACGGACCCGAAGGCGTGGAGCACTTCACGCAGCACAAGAGCGTGCTGATGCCGATGGGCTACACCCTGGAGGACTGAAACCACCCTGGAGTACTGGCCCCCGGCGGACCGGACCCCGGCGAACCGGGCAGACCCCGATCAGCGGGTGATGTGCTCGGTGGGCGCCGCGCAGTCCGTCGCGTCCGTGGCGGGGATGGCTTCGGCCGCGGCCCGGGCGCGGGCGATGTTGTACTGATACCACGGTTGCGGGGCGACCGCGCCGATTTTGCCGCGCAGGCAGTCACGCAGCGGCGCGTCGAGGGCGTCGAGAGCGGGCAGCGCGTCGGCGGAGAGCTGCCCGAGGTAGACGGTGTCGAGCCGACCGTTCTGCTGATAACGCTTGATGTTGTGCTCGGCGATGAAACGGTCCGGGTTGATCATCGCCAACCCGAGTAGCGCCAGCGCCCCGGCGATCATCACCGACCGCGGCAGCCACCGCCCCGACATCGGTATCCCGGCGCCGAGAATAAGCAGAAACACTGCGCCGAGCCAGAATTCAACCGTGATGACCATCAACCGAAGATCGGTGAACCCGTAGGCCTGCTGATAGAGCCACATCCGGTGCGCCGCGGAGATCACGATCACCACCGACAGGGCGCACAGGGTGCCGATCAGCAGTCGGATCAGTCGCCGGTCCGCCACCGTGGCGCGTTGGGCGACCGTCAGGGTGGCTGCGATCACCAGCAGCGTCAGCGCCGAGACCATCAGCAGTTGCCAAAAGCCTTGCCGTGCATAGTCGGCGTAGGTCAATCCGGCGGTCTCGAGGACGTGGCGATGGCCCCCGAAGAGCACACTGGCCTGTACCGCCAGGAACGCCGCGAACAGCACGTCCAGGGCGGCCAACGGCACCGCCCATTCCCAACGGGCCACCGACCACGCCCGGCGCACCCGTAATGCGTCGAGTCGGGGCGGAAACCGAAGCAGATAGGCGCCGGACAGCACGAACATGGCGACTATTGCGAAAACAACGCTGCGCATGATGATTTCATCACCATCGAGGCGCGGAGCTACCCCGCGAAGCAGATGCGCGAAGGCGACGTCGGCGTCGGCGAACAACAGGCCGAACACCGCCAGGAGCCCGACGGTGGCTCCCGCGACGATCACGACCCGACGTAGGTCGGTGCGCCCACCGGACAGTTCGATCTGGCGACCCCCGCGCTGCACCCAGCCGCCCACCCGGACGCCCAGGACCCACGGCAGCCACGGCCCCAACAGCACCGCGGCCCAACTGGACCCACCGACAAAGGTGCACCATCCGACGACCCAGGCGGCCATCACACAGACCACGCTCACCCAGCCTGCGGCCAGCACCGCCGGCACCGTGAGCAATGCCAACGTCACTGCGATGCCGATGGGCTCGGCACCACGGGGAGCGCGCCGGGACGTGCCGTAGACCGCGGCGAAGACCAACACCCCGACGATCGGGTACCCGATGCTGGCGACCGAGATCCGCCAGATCAGCGTGCCGGCCACCCCGGCCACCACCGCAGCCAGCACCACCGCGGCCGGCGCGCCGGCCAGCGGGTTCACCGGCCAGATCCGGCGCGGCCACAGCGTCCATCCCGGCTCCCCCGGTTGAGGCAGCAGCGGCCCGTGCACGGGGCCGACGGGCGTGCTCGACGGTGTCGTCGTCATCGTTCGCCTTCCTGTTGGGGAATCATCACCCGGATGCGCGCACCACAGCCACCAGGTCCAGGCCCGGCCGCAGCCGAGCGGCAATCGCCAGGTCCGGGGTGGGTTCGTCGTCGACCACCAGGATCCGTCTCATGGGATCGACTCTAAGCAGCGGTCGTGGACCTTCTCCGCACAGAATGTGAAGGTTGTGTGCAGATCGGCCAGGTGCCGGGCGTCCGGTTAGAAGGCTTCCTCGGCGAGGTCCATCACCGCCAGGTCGACGTTCTCGGCGGTCGCCCGCTCGGCGGTGAGCCGCGGAAGGACGTTCTTGGCGAAGAAATTGGCAACTGCGACCTTGCCGGCATAGAAGTCGGCGTCGCCGGCCGCCCCGCTGTCGAGGGCGCCGAGGGCGATCTCGGCCTGCCACAGCAGCAGCCATCCGATCAGCAGGTCACCGCAGGCCAGCAGGAACGGCACCGATTTCAGCGCCAACCGGTACAGCTGGCGGGTGTCTTCCTGCGCACCCATCAGATACCCGGTCAATGCCCCGGTCATCGCCTGCACCTCGTCGAGCGCGGTGCCCAGAACCACGCGGCCATCGGCGAGTTCGGGGCGGGCACCCTCCGCGTCGAGGAATCCGCGGATCTGGCCGACCAGGTGGCCCAGGGCCACACCGCGGTCGCGGGCGATCTTGCGGAAGAAGAAGTCCTGCGCCTGGATGGCGGTGGTGCCCTCGTAGAGGGAGTCGATCTTGGCGTCGCGGATGTATTGCTCGATCGGATAGTCCTGCAGGTAGCCCGATCCGCCGAAGGTCTGCAGCGACTCGGTCAACGTCTGGTAGGCGCGCTCGGAGCCGACGCCCTTGACGATCGGCAGCAGCAGATCGTTGACCCGCCCGGCCATCTCGGCATCGGCACCGGAGACGATCTCGGCCACCGCCGGATCGTGGTGTGCGGCGGTGTAGAGGTACAGCGCCCGCAGCCCCTCCGCGTAGGACTTCTGCATCATCAGGGCGCGCCGCACATCGGGGTGATGCATGATCGTCACCCGCGGAGCGGTCTTGTCGGTCATTTGGGTCAGGTCCGCACCTTGCACGCGGGTCTTGGCGTACTCGAGTGCGTTGAGATATCCGGTGGACAGCGCGGAGATCGCCTTGGTACCCACCATCATCCGGGCGTACTCGATGACCTTGAACATCTGCGCGATCCCGCGGTGGGTGTCACCGACCAGGTACCCGACCGCGGGGGTGCCGTGCTGGCCGAAGGTCAGCTCACAGGTGGCCGAGGCATTCAACCCCATCTTGTGTTCCAGGCCGGTGACGAAGGCCCCGTTGCGCTCGCCGGGTTCCCCGGTCTTCGGGTCGGGCAGGAACTTCGGGACCAAAAACAGGCTCAACCCCTTGGTGCCGGGCCCGGCCCCCTCGGGGCGGGCCAACACCATGTGCATGATGTTCTCGAACAAGTCGTCGCTGTCGCCGTTGGTGATGAACCGTTTCACGCCGTCGATGTGCCAGGTGCCGTCGGGCTGCTCGATCGCCTTGGTGCGCCCGGCCCCCACGTCCGATCCGGCGTCCGGTTCGGTGAGAACCATGGTGGCGCCCCAGTCCCGTTCCACCGCCAGGGTCGCCCAGTGCTTCTGCTGCTCGTTGCCCAGGTCGTAGAGGATGTCGGCGAACAACGGTCCGGCCAGGTACATGAACGCCGCCGGGTTGGCGCCGAGGACGAACTCGCTGATCGCCCAGGCGACCATCGCCGGCGCCGGCACCCCGCCGACCGCCTCGGACAGCCCGATCCGGAACCATTCCCCGCCCTGCCAGGCCCGAAACGACTCCTTGAACGGCTCGGGCAGGCTCACCACGTGGGTGTCCGGGTCGAAACTCGGTGGGTGACGATCGGTCTCGGCATAGGACGCGGCGGTCGGCCCCTCGGCCAGTCGCGCCGCCTCGGCGAGCATCTCGCGCACGGTGTCCCCGTCGAGGTCACCAAAAGCACTGTCGGCGAGGGCTTTCTCCAGGCTCAACATCTCGAACAGGTTGAACTCGAGATCGCGGACGTTGCTCTTGTAGTGACTCATCGGGACACCTTTCCGAAGACACCGTCACCCGGGCACCCCGCCGAATCCGGTGAGGTCAGGGCCTGCCGTTGATGTCGAGAGTAGCCGCTTAACGCCGCCGGAGAGGCGTGCTTGGCCACGTTGCCGGTAGCCGAGAAGGCGGCGAAATCACCAGGTCGCCCCCTCGCGATCGGTGATCCAGCTCACAGCGACCGGTGCATCGCAAAATTAAGAGAACTATATGATGGACATCAGTCGCGGTGGGCAGGAGTCACCAGCCCCCTCAAGCGAAGGAGACACGACGATGTGGAACGTCGAGCTCAACATCGCCAGTCATCAGTTCAGTCATCGCCGCATTTCCCGACGCACCCGACGTCCGCTGCTGGCGTTGCGCCGCACCGGACGCGGTCGGCTGTCGGCGCGCCGGGCGCACCTCACCCCGGTGACGTGAGCGGGCCCGGCCCGACCCACGCCACCGGCGGGGGACGGTGTCAGCGCCGCCCCAACATCAACCGCCACACCTCGGGGCCGCGTTCGATGTAGCTGACGACGAGGCCGCCGTTGGAGCGCTGCTCGAGCTGGTGCAGCAGCGGAATCGGGTCATGGTGGGCGATCAGTTCCATCGCCGCCCCCGGCGGCACCGCGTCGAACGCCCCGAACACCGTGGCATGGCGGATGGCGTGCGGGATCGTGCGCACGTCGAGCACCGGAACATCGGAGTCGTCCTCCGCGCAGGCGCACTGATGCCCGCCGTGCTCGTCGGAGCCGTGCCCGACCAGCTCGGTCATCCCGGCGGTCACCTCGGCGACCGAGACCTCGGAGTCGGCGGCCACGATCGGCAGCAGCCGGTCGGCCTCGTCGCCGAGTTGGGCTTCGACCAGCACCCGCAGCGCGTGGGCGTCGGCGATCATCCGCAGCGGCGACCGTTCGTTGCGGATCTGCTCGACGAGCACCCCGATGCCCCGCTGGCGGGCGATCATCGACTCGATCAGCGGACGGGCCCGGTCGGTGCGGGCGGCGGCCGGGTAGAGCCGCTCGGCGGCGACCTCCCCGTGCGGCAGCAGCTCGTTGGTGGCGAACCCGAGCACCGCGGTGCGGTTGGTCTCGATGTCCCCGCCGCGCTCCGCCGCCGACAACAGGGAGTCGGTCAGCATGGCCACCTGGCCGACGAGCTCAGCGTGGTGGGTCCGCACCGCCTCCACCGCCTCGGAATCGGCTGCGGTGGACGCGACAAAAACCTCATTCGCAGACATCAGTCGGCCTCCTCTCCACTGGTTTTCTGGGTGGGATCTCACCCGATGTGGCCGAACACCGTCTGAATTTACTACAGTTATTTCCGTGGAAAATAGTGGGCTGCTCGGACCGGCCCCCGCCCCCGCCGGCACCGCGGAGGTGGCGCTGTCGGCGCAACGCCTCGCGGTACTGCACCACGTCCGCAGCCACGGGCCGGTGTCGGTGGCCGACACCGCCGCCGCCCTGGCCCTGCACCCCAACACCGTGCGCGCCCACCTCGAGGCCCTGACCACACGGGACCTGATCGAGCGCACCACCGTCGCCGACGGTCGCCGCGGCCGCCCGGCTGCGCACTACCGCCCGTCGGCCACCGACCCCACCGCCCAGGTGCGGGCCTTCGCCACCCTGGCCACCGTCCTCGCCGATCAGCTCGCCCGGATCAGCCCCCACCCGGAGCGCGACGCCGAGGAGGCCGGGGTGGCGTGGGGACGCGATCTGGCCCACCAGACCGCCGGGCACCACCGCGGCACCGATGCCCGCGATGTCGTCGTCGACGGCCTGGCCCGGCTGGGCTTCGCCCCGTCCCCGCCGGATCCCGATGCCCCCGGAGGTGGGATCGCGCTGCGGCGCTGTCCGCTGCTCGACGCTGCCCGGCGCAATCCCGACGTCGTCTGCCGCGTCCACCAGGGCATCGTCGTGGGGATGCTCGATCAATTGCAGGCGCCGGTTGCCACCGAGCTGGTGCCGTTCGCCGAGCCCGGCGCGTGCCGGCTGCGGATGCCGTCGCGACGCCGCGACCCGGCGACGAGATCACAGTAGGCTCCAGGCCATGACCACCGAGCCCACCAAATGGGGCCAGCAGACCCTGTTCGACCGAGCCAATGTGGCCGCCTACAGCTTCGGCGTGGAGAACGCCTGGATCGCCCGGCCGTTCGGTCGGCTGGTCTGGGGCACCGACGCCGGCCGGTTCTACGAGGCGACCCGGGTCCTCGCCGAGGTGCCCGACGGCGCGGCGGTCCTCGACGTGCCCTGCGGGGGCGGGGTGGCGCTGCGTGGGCTGCGCCCCGGCCAGCAGGTGCGCTACGTGGGCGCCGACATCTCCCCGGACATGCTCAGCCGGGCCCGCCACCGCGCGGCGCAGCTCGGGGTGGCGGGTGCGGAATTCCATATCGCGGACATCACGAAACTGCCGTTCACCGACGCCGAGTTCGACCTGTGTGTGTCGTTCAACGGTCTGCACTGTCTGCCCGACCCGGCCGCCGCCGTGCGCGAGCTCGCCCGCTGCCTCAAACCGGGCGGTCGGCTGGTGGGCGACAGTTTGGTGCGCGGCGCCGGCTGGCGCTACGACAGGGTGCTCGATGTGTTCGGCCGCGCCGGGGTGTTCGGCCCCGGCGGCACCCTGGGGGAGCTGATGGGCTGGATGGCCGATGCCGGGTTCACCGTCGACACCCTCGAACAGTCCGGCGCGGTGGCGCATTTCAGCGCCCACCGGTGACGCCACCGCACTCGCCCCTCCCCCGCGTCTCGTGGGCGCGCGGGTTCGTGAGTTGGTGTTGGCGGCCTGTAGTTAGGCGGGGCAGTTAGGCGGGGTTGTCTTCGTGGTCGTCTCCGGGTTTCTTCTCGGGGGCGTTCGCGTGGTCTCCGGCGTGGTCTGTGGCGTGGTCGTTGCCGTGGAGCAGTTTTTCTGGGTGGTGGAAGGTGTTGGTGCCGGGTGTGGCGCGGGTGGTGTGGG
>NZ_NCXO01000013.1 GCF_002104795.1 Mycolicibacillus koreensis | reverse complement strand
CCCGCCGTTCCCGCCGCCGTTCCCGCCGCCGACCTCCGAGCCGCCGGCGCTCCCGCCGGGAATGCCCGGACCGGCGGGTCCGGCGCCGGAGAATGCCACCACCGCCGGGCCCGGACCCGCGGTCCCGCCGCCCCCGGCGGGCTAGCTTGACCGGCGGCGGGCCTCGCCGCGGTTACACTGCGTGCCGTGATGATCACGCTCGACCATGTCAGCAAGCAGTACAAGACGTCGGCCCGTCCGGCCCTCGATGACGTCAGCGTCAAAATCGACAAGGGCGAGTTCGTGTTCCTCATCGGACCGTCCGGGTCGGGCAAGTCGACGTTCATGCGGCTGCTGCTGGCCGCCGAACGGCCCACCACCGGCGACATCCGGGTGTCGAAGTTCCACGTCAACAAGCTCTCTGGCCGACACATCCCGGCGTTGCGGCAGGTCATGGGCTGTGTCTTCCAGGATTTCCGGCTGCTGCAGCAAAAGACCGTGTTCGACAATGTTGCGTTCGCCCTGGAGGTCATCGGCAAACGCACCGACACCATCAACCGGGTGGTTCCGGAGGTGTTGGAGATGGTCGGCTTGTCCGGGAAGGCCAGCCGGCTGCCCGACGAGCTCTCCGGTGGTGAGCAACAACGGGTCGCGATCGCGCGGGCGTTCGTCAACCGGCCTCTGGTGCTGCTCGCCGACGAGCCCACCGGCAACCTCGACCCCGAGACCAGCAACGACATCATGGACCTGTTAGGCCGGATCAACCGCACCGGCACGACCGTGTTGATGGCCACCCACGACCACCACATCGTCGACTCGATGCGACGTCGGGTGGTGCAGCTCGCCCTGGGCCGGCTGGTGCGCGACGAGCAACGCGGTGTCTACGGAATGGATCGATAAGTGCGCTTTGGATTCCTGTTCAGCGAGGTCCTCACCGGCCTGCGCCGCAACGTGACCATGACGGTCGCGATGATCTTGACCACCGCGATCTCGATCGGATTGTTCGGCGGCGGTCTGCTGGTGATCCGGCTGGCCGACCATTCGCGAGCCATCTACCTCGACCGCGTCGAATCGCAGGTCTTTTTGACCAAGGACCAATCGACCCAAGACCCCGACTGCAAAAACGAGCTGTGCACGGCGCTGCGCGAGGCGATCAACTCCCGTGACGACGTCAAGTCGGTGCGCTACCTCACCCCTGACGACGCCTACGAGGATGCGATCCGCAAAATTCCCCAGTTCAAGGAGGTGGCCAGCCGAGACGCGTTCCCGGCGTCGTTCATCGTCAAACTGGAGAACCCCGAGGAACACAGCGCCTTCGACGAGGCGCTGCGTAACCAGCCCGGGGTGCAGGGGGTCAGAAACCAGAAGGACCTGATCGACCGGCTGTTCGCCGTGCTCGACGGCATGAGCGGTGCGGCGTTCGCGGTCGCGTTGGTGCAGGCCATCGGTGCGGTGCTGTTGATCGCCAACATGGTGCAGGTGGCCGCCTACACGCGGCGCACCGAGATCGGGATCATGCGTCTCGTCGGCGCCAGCCGCTGGTATACGCAGTTGCCATTCCTGGTGGAGGCGGTGCTGGCGGCCACCCTCGGGGTGCTGATCGCGGTGGGCGGGCTGATCATCGTGCGAGCGGCCTTCCTCGACAGAGCGCTGAGTCAGTTCTACAACGCCAACCTCATCGCCAAGATCGACTACGCCGACGTGCTCTACATCGCCCCGGTGCTGTGGCTGGTGGGTGCGGCTATGGCCGGCGCCACCGCCTATGTGACCTTGCGGCTCTACATCCGGCGCTAACGTGGCCAACAAAACGGGCAAGCGGGCTGGCAGCGGTGATCAGGCGGGCGGCAAGCAGATCATCGCCAGCAACCGCAAGGCCCGGCACCTCTACACCATCCTGGAGGTCTTCGAGGCGGGGGTGGCGTTGGTCGGCACCGAGGTGAAGAGCCTGCGGGAGGGGCACGCCTCGCTCGTCGATGCGTTCGCCACCGTCGACGACGGCGAGGTGTGGCTGCGCAACCTGCACATCCCGGAGTATCACCACGGAACCTGGACCAATCACGCCCCGCGACGCAACCGCAAACTGCTGTTGCATCGGCGTCAGATCGACACCCTGGTCGGCAAGATTCGCGACGGCAACCTCACCCTGGTGCCGCTGTCGCTGTATTTCACCGGCGGCAAGGTGAAGGTGGAGTTGGCCTTGGCGCGCGGCAAGCAGGCCCACGACAAGCGGCAGGACCTGGCGCGTCGGGACGCGCAGCGCGAGATCACCCGCGCCCTGGGCCAGCGGGCGAAGGGCATGCGCTGAACACCGCGCCGGCGTTCGCGCTGGCCTCGGCGGCCAGTTTCGGCTTCAGTGACTTCGTCGGTGGGCTGGCTTCCCGGCGGGTCGCCGCGCTGCGGGTGGTGCTGATCTCCACCCCGGTGGCGGCGATGCTGCTGGGGATCATCGCGGTGGCCGCCGGTGGCGAGATCACCACCGAGGCGGTGCTGTGGGGCGCGTTGGGCGGGATCACTCAGGCGTTGGGGATCTGGTGGTTCTACGCGGCGTTGAGCGCTGGACCGATTGCGGTGATCTCCCCGGTGTCGGCCACCGTGGACGCCTCGGTTCCGGTCGCGGTGGGCCTGGGTCTGGGGGAGCGCCCGGGCGCGGTTGCGGCCGCCGGAATCGCGCTGGCCCTGGCCGCGGTGGTGCTGATCAGCCGGGAGGCCGGGGAGAGCGAACCCCGCCCGCATTGGCTGACCGGCAAGGTGGCGTGGCTCACCGTGGGGTCCGGGCTGGCGTTGGGATTGAACTTCGTGTGCATGGACCAGACCCCGGCACAGTCGCGGCTGTGGCCGCTGCTGTTCGCCCGGATCGCGGCCAGCATCTTGGTCATCGTGCTCGCGGCCGCCAGTCGCAACCTGAGCGCGCCGCGCGGGACGCCGCTGCGACTGGCGTTGCTGATCGCGGTCCTCGACACCGTCGCCAACGTCACCATGCTGGTGGCGTTGCACAAGGCGCTGTTGTCGCTGGCCAGCGTGCTGATCTCGCTGTACCCGGCGGTCACGGTGGTCCTGGCGATCGTGCTGCTGCGCGAGCGCGTGCACCGCTGGCAGGTCGCCGGCATGGTCCTGGCGATGGTCGCGGTGACCATGATCACCGTGGGGTGAGCAGACCGGACGGGGTTCCCCGACGGGCGTGGAACATTCAGCGGTGACGCGACGTTACCCACCACGTACGATGTAACTGTCCTGCCGATGGTCGGCGGGCGACCACACAGACAGGGGGCTGAACGGTTTCGACTTCGTGCTTCGAATCAAGGGAAGCGTGCCGGTGCAGGCAAGAGACCACCGTAAGCGTCGTTGCAACCAATTAAGCGCCGATTCTCATCAGCGCGACTACGCTCTCGCTGCCTAAGCGACAGCTAGTCTGTCAGACCGGGAACGCCCTCGACCCGGACCCTGGCATCATCTAGAGGGATCAACCGATACGTTCGGTCGCGGGACGTGTCGGGACACCAAACAGCGACTGGGATCGTCATCCCGGCTGGTTCGCGTGACCGGGAGATCCGAGTAGAGACCTAGCGAACTGCGCACGGAGAAGCCTTGAGGGCAGGCCGGAGGACCCGGGTTCAATTCCCGGCAGCTCCACCGTTTGAAAGGGCCGCGCATGCGGCCCTTTCGCCTTTTTCGCACCGAATAAGACGGCGGGCCGGGCCGAGCGGGTCTACCATTCGGCACGGTGCCGCGTGCGATGGGTGCGCCTCGGCCGTCTCCTGAGCGGTGCTTGATCACGCGGTGAGGAGACCGCAGCGACACGACGTTGTCGGTGACGAGTGTGAGGAGCTATCGCCATGACCGAAATCCTGGGCCCGCAAAAGCTCGGCCCGCTGACCCCGCTGGTGGGGGAGTGGGAAGGCGACGTCGGTGTCGATTTCTCGTTTCACAACAAAGACGGCGGCACCGCCGAGACGAGCTATTTCGAGAGAGCGTGGTTCAAACCGATCCCGATCCAGGAGAACGGAAACCAGACCATCGAAGGTCTCAAATACGAGATGACCGCCTGGCGCCACGGCGAGGAGGCGATGGACCCGTTCCACGACGAGGTGGGATACCTGTTGTGGGAGAAGAAAACCGGCGTGGTCCTGCGCACCGTCGTGTTCGGCCGCGGCATCGCGATCCAGGCCGGCGGGCATGCCGAGCCGCGCGACAAAAAGATCGAGTTCACAGCGACCCCCGGCGACGCGAACTACGGCATCCTGCAGAACGAGTACCTGTCCGAGCGCGCCGAGCTGATCGGCTTTCAGGGCAGTTTCACCTTCAACGACGACGGGTCGTTCAGTTACGACCAGACCTTGACGCTGAAGCTGGCCGCCATGGGCGGTGAACAGATGACCCACACCGACCGCAACACGCTGCAGCGGGTCAAACGCTTCCACCCCGGTTCCCAGTACGCCTGAACCCGCGGGGCGATCCTCCGGCGGCCCCGGCGGTCATGGTTGTGTTGGCCGTGAGGAGGCACCGATGGCGGGACTGCTGATCGCCGGCACCACCAGTGATGCCGGCAAAACCGTGGTGACCACGGGACTGTGCCGGGCGTTGGCCCGTCGCGGTGTCCGCGTCGCGCCGTTCAAGGCGCAGAACATGTCGAACAACTCGATGGTCTGCCTCGACCCCGATGGGCGCGCAGGGGAAATCGGACGCGCCCAATGGATTCAGGCCCAGGCCGCTCGTGCCACCCCGGAGGTGGCGATGAACCCGGTGCTGCTCAAGCCGGGCTCGGACCGACGCAGCCACGTCGTCCTGCTGGGACAGCCCTGGGGGCAGCTGTCGGCCACCGACTGGCGCACGGGCCGTCGCGCACTCGCCGAGGCCGCCCACGCCGCCTACGACGACCTCACCACCCGCTATGACGTGATCGTCGCCGAGGGTGCGGGCAGTCCCACCGAAATCAACCTGCGCAACGGCGACTACGTCAACATGGGCCTGGCCCGCCACGCCAGCCTGCCGACCGTGGTGGTCGGCGACATCGACCGGGGCGGGGTGTTCGCCGCGTTCTTCGGCACGGTCGCGCTGCTGGAAGCCGCCGACCAGGAGTTGGTGAGCGGATTCGTCGTCAACAAGTTCCGCGGTGAGCCCCGACTGCTGGAGCCCGCCCTGACCGGGGTGGCTCAGGTGACCGGCCGCCGTGTCTTCGGCACCCTGCCGTGGCATCCCGACCTCTGGCTGGACTCCGAGGACGCACTGGATCTGGGCGCCCGGGGCGCCGCCCACGACGGCGCCCGGCGGGTCGCCGTGGTGCGGCTGCCGCGGATCAGCAACTTCACCGACGTCGACGCCCTCGGGATCGAACCCGAGCTCCACGTGGTGTTCGTCTCCGACCCGCGCGCGCTGGCCGACGCGGACCTCATCGTGGTGCCCGGCACCCGCGCCACCGTCGCCGACCTGGCGTGGCTGCGCTCCCGCGGCCTCGACACCGCCATCGCGGCGCACGCCGCGGCCGGCAGACCGGTGCTCGGGATCTGTGGTGGTTTCCAGATGCTGGGGACCCGCATCGCCGACCGCGACGCGGTGGAGGGCCCGGCCACGACCGTGCCCGGGCTCGGCCTGCTCGACGTGACCACCACGTTCACCGCCGCCAAGACGTTGGGCCGCCCACGCGGTGCCGCGCTGGGTACATCGGTGACCGGCTACGAGATCCACCACGGTCAGGTGTCCCTCGGCGACGGCGTCACCGCGTTCCCCGGCGGGGCGCGCCGCGGGGCGGTGCTGGGCACCCTGTGGCACGGCTGTCTGGAAGACGACGCATTTCGCAGCGCCCTGCTGCGCGACATCCTCGGGATGACCGGTACGCGCGTCTCGTTCGCCGCCGCCCGCGAGCACCGCCTGGAGGTGCTGGCCGATCTGGTCGAGGCCCATCTCGACGTCGACGCCCTGCTGGATTTGGCCCACCGCGGAGCGCCGCCGGGGCTGCCGTTTCTGCCGCCGGGCGCACCGGGCTGAGCGCCGACTGCGCCGGGTCGCCGTCGACGGCCGATCCTGGCCGATCGGACTAGGCTGGGATGGTGAGCAATAACGACCACGTACGGTTCGCGCGGGTCTACGACGACCCCAGCCCCGAGGACGGGCAGCGCATCCTGGTGGATCGGGTCTGGCCGCGCGGCTTCCGCAAGGACGATCCGCGCGTCGGCCATTGGTTCAAAGACGCCGCGCCGTCGAATGATCTGCGGCACTGGTACAACCATCAGCCGGAGCGCTTCGAGGAGTTCGTGCGCCGCTACGAACAGGAGCTGGCGAGCCCGCAGGGGCAGGCGGCCCTCGATGAGCTTCGTGCGATGCCCCAGGGAAAGACCGTCACCCTCGTCACCGCCACCCGCGACGTCGACGGCAGCCAAGCCGCAGTGCTGGCCCGCCTGCTCACCGCATCCTGATCAGGTGGCCCCGACGGTGGTGATCACCAATCCGATCGGGATGCTGACGACCAACACCGTGACCACCCCCCGATACAGGTGCAGAGCCCACCCGCGGCGATCACTGCGACGCACCCCGACCAAGAACAGCACCAGCGCCACCAGCAACAGCACCGACCCGGCGTTGAGCACCGCGACCCGGTCGGTGAGAACCCCGGCGAGCACACCCACATTCGCCAGGTTGAACACCACCGCGGCGGTCCACACCGCCTTACGGGTGGGCGGGGTCGCCGCCAGCAGGGCCTGACCCGCCCCGAGGGCGATCTGGCACAGCCCCACCACCAGCACGAGGTAGGCCACCGACCAGACCCCGTGGCGGGTGGGGGTCGGTGCGGCGATCGCCGCCGCCACGATGCCGCCGGCGAGCACGCTCAGCGCACCGGCCACCGCGAACGGTGCGACGGTGGCGCGCCGCGCCCACAGCCGCTGCAGCCATCCCGGAGACGGGTCGATCTCACCGGACGTCGACATCGTCGGTCACGCCTTTCGCTGGTGCTCCGGCCACCGGTCGTCGTGGCACGCTCTGGTCAGACCAACTGCCGTCGGCGGCGCCGTTCTTCCCCGGCGCCCATACTGCGGCCCACCTCACAGCGACCCGCCGAGGAACTGGCCCGCCAGCGCCGCGGCCAGCCCGGCGACGATGCTGATCACGATGTTGGCGGCGGCCGGCAGCCGCTGATGCTCCTCGGCGAGGCGCTGGGTCTCCAGCATCCAGGTGGAGAACGTGGTGTAGGACCCGACCAGCGCGGTGCCGGCCAGCAGGCTCCACTGCGGGCTCAACGCCAGCCCGCTGATCAGCCCCAACACCAGTGAGCCGGTCACGTTGACCACCAGCGTGCCGAACGGGAACCCGCGCCCGCGCGCCATCCGGCGCGCCACCGCCCGGTCGACGAGGAACCGCAGCACCGCGCCCAGCCCGCCGGCCACCATCACCGCCGCCCACAGCATCATCGGCGCACCCGCACCCGACGTACCGCCACGGTGGCCAGGTGCACCGCAGCCAAACCGGCGCTCACCGATGCGGTGAGATAGCCGACCGCCAGCGTCCACTGGTGGTGCTCGAGCATGTGCAGCGTCTCGACCTGCATGGTGGAAAACGTGGTCAACCCGCCGCACAGGCCGGTGCCCAGCAGCGGCCGGCGGTAGTTCGACACCGGAAGCCGCTCCAGCAGTCGGGTGGTGAAGTACCCCAGCAGCAGCGCGCCGAGAATATTGACCGCGAACGTGGTCCACGGCCAGCGGGTGGGATCGGGATCGACGACGGTTTCCAGCACGGCGCGTGCGGTGGCCCCCAGGGCGCCGCCGGCGAACACGGCCGCCAACTCGCGCCGGTCATGTCCCCACACTGCTCGCCTTCCGTTGTCGCGTCTGGCCCGGCCGGAGCCGGATGTGTCGCAGAATGAAACCATGGTGGTCCATCCGCGGGCCGGTCAGCCGGCTGCACCCGATGATCTCGTCGACCTGGCTCACCTGGTGACGTGTTATTACACCAGGGAGCCCGACGTCACCGATCCCGACCAGCAGGTGTCCTTCGGCACCTCCGGGCATCGCGGTTCGGCACTCGACGCCGCGTTCAACCAGCACCACATCTGGGCCATCACCCAGGCCATCGTGGAATACCGCGACGCCGCCGGGATCACCGGGCCGTTGTTCATCGGCCGCGACACCCACGGGCTGTCCGAACCGGCCTGGGTCTCGGCCCTGGAGGTGCTGGCCGCCAACGATGTCACCACCGTGATCGATGCGGCGGGGCGCTACACCCCCACACCGGCGATCAGCCACGCCATAGTGACCCACAATCGTCGCGTCGGGCGCAATGGCACGCCGAGCGCCGACGGAATCGTGGTCACCCCGTCGCACAATCCGCCGCGCGACGGCGGCTTCAAATACAACCCCCCACATGGCGGACCCGCCGACACGGAGGTGACCGATGCGATAGCTCGGCGCGCCAACGAGATCCTGCGTGACCGATGCCGTGCGGTGAAGCGGGTGCCGCTGTCGCGGGCGTTGTCCGCGGCCGGTCGCTATGACTTCCTGGCCAGTTACGTCGACGATCTCGCGAACATTGTTGATCTGGAGGCGATCCGAGCAGCCGGGGTGACCATCGGCGCTGACCCGATGGGCGGGGCGAGCGTCGACTACTGGGCGGCTATCGCGCAACGGCATCGACTGGATCTGCAGGTGGTCAACTCGGAGGTCGACGCGACGTGGCGTTTCATGACCCTCGACACCGACGGGCAGATCCGAATGGATTGCAGCTCACCGGATGCGATGGCCTCCCTGATCGCGCATCGGGACAGCTATCAGATCGCCACCGGAAACGACGCCGACGCCGACCGGCACGGCATCGTCACCCCCGATGCGGGACTGATGAACCCCAACCATTTCCTCGCCGTCGCCATCGACTACCTGTTCACCCATCGTCGTGACTGGCCGCAGAGTCTGGCCGTCGGAAAGACGGCGGTGAGCTCCTCGATGATCGACCGGGTCGTCGCCGGGATCGGTCGACAGTTGCAGGAGGTCCCGGTCGGATTCAAATGGTTTGTTGATGGATTATCAGATGCCACAATAGGTTTCGGTGGGGAAGAATCCGCCGGCGCATCGTTTCTGCGTCGCGATGGAACAGTGTGGACCACCGACAAAGACGGCATCATCTGTGCGCTGCTGGCGGCCGAGATCCTCGCGGTCACCGAAATCAGCCCGTCGCAACGCTATCGCGAACTCACCGAACGATATGGGAACCCGGTCTACGCGCGGGTCAACGCACCGGCCGACCGGGAACAGAAAGCGAAGCTGTCCCGCCTGTCCGCCGATCAAGTAGGTGCCCATCAGTTGGCCGGAGAACCCATCACCGCGACCGCGACCACCGCCCCCGGCAACGGAGCACCGTTGGGCGGGTTGAAGGTCACTACCGCCAACGCCTGGTTCGCCGCCCGCCCGTCGGGTACGGAGGACGTGTACAAGATCTATGCCGAATCGTTCCTCGGTGCCGACCACCTGGGGCAGGTGCAGGAGGCGGCGCAGGAAGTGGTGAATAGGGTTATCGGGTGACTTCTGCGCTCCGAGGCCGCCTCGGCGCCGGGCGTCGGCAACGCCTGCCCAGCGAAATCTGGGTGCTGATCTCGGCGAACGTCATCATCGCGTTGGGATACGGCGTCGTCTCGCCGGTGCTGCCGTCCTATGCACGGCATTTCGGGGTCAGTATCGGGGCGACCACGTTCGTGGTCACGGCCTTCGCGTTGATGCGACTGGCGTTCGCCCCCGCCAGCGGCATGTTGGTGCAACGGCTGGGGGAGCGGCGGGTTTACGTCAGCGGATTGCTGATCGTCGCGGTCTCCACCGCGGCGTGCGCGATCGCCCAAAGCTACTGGCAATTGCTGCTGTTCCGGGCGATCGGCGGGATCGGTTCCACGATGTTCTTCATCTCCTCGCTGGGGCTGATGATTCGGATCAGCCCTGCTGATTCCCGTGGCCGCATCGCGGGGATGTTCACCACGGCGTTTCTGCTCGGCTCGATAGGCGGGCCGGTCTTGGGCAGCCTCACCGCGGGGTTGGGGCTGGCCGCGCCGTTTGTCATCTACGGCGCCGCGGTGCTGTCGGCGGCGCTGGTCGTCTTCGTCAACCTGCGCCATTCGCCACTGGCCGCTCCGGTCGCCGACACCGGCGGGACCACGGTGACGGTGCGCGAAGCGCTGCGCCACCGCGCCTACCGGTCGGCGCTGCTGTCGAACTTCGCCACCGGATGGTCGGTGCTGGGCCTGCGTATCGCGCTGGTGCCGCTGTTCATCACCGAGGTGCTGGGCCGGGGTCCGGGGATGGCCGGGGTGGCGCTGGCCACCATCGCCGCGGGCAACGTCTCGGCGGTCATCCCGGCCGGCTATCTCTCCGACCGCACCGGCCGGCGCTACCCGCTGATCGTCGGGTTGGCCGCCGCGGGGGTGTCGACGATCCTGCTCGGGGTGGTCTCGTCGCTGCCGCTGTTCCTGCTGGCCGCCTACCTCACCGGCGCGGCCTCGGGGATGTTCAGCGCCCCGCAGCAGGCCGCGATCGCCGACATCCTGGGTAGCGAGGCGCGGTCGGGCACCGCGGTGGCCACCTTCCAGATGATGGCCGACCTGGGGGTGATCACGGGGTCACTGGCGATCGGACAGATCGCCGAACGGTGGAGTTTCGAGGCGAGTTTCACCATCAGCGGGGTCATCTTCCTGGTGGCCGCGGCGGGCTGGGTGCTCGCCCCGGAGACCCGCGGCGGCGTCCCCGCGCCCCAAGAGGTGGGCCCGCTACGGTCACGGGGCTCCGAAGAGCTGCCGTGACCAGCCGTTTTGAACCCCGATTGTCGGTAGTGTAATTTCGATAGGCACGACTTGGGGCTATGGCGCAGTTGGTAGCGCACCACACTGGCAGTGTGGGGGTCAGGGGTTCGAATCCCCTTAGCTCCACAGAAAGAAGCCCAGGCCATTAGGTCTGGGCTTCTTTGCTGTCCGGGGTCGGCGCTGCCTTGGGTGTCCTAACTTTGTCCTACTTCTACGGAAAACACCGCCGCAGCGGCGGTCAGGCGATCGTCGGTGACCCGCCCGTACACCGCCTGCGTCATCCGCTCGGTGTGGCCGTGCCAGGACGCAACTACGTCGGCGGCGATGCCCGCGGCCCGCATCCGCGAGATGTTGGAATGACGCAGCTTGCCCAACGTGATCGGCTTCAAGCCCGCAGCCTTGCGCTGCGTGGTGAAAAGCCGGGAGTAGTCGCGGACCGGCAGCGGTGTTCCGTCCTCGCGGGACAGCAGCAGGTCGCGGTCGTCCAGCGGCTGACCGACGGCCAGCCGCTCCCGCCGATGCACCACGCGCATGGCCTTGAGCATGGACAGCTCCCGCGGTGGGATGGGCAGTTCTCGGACGCTGCGTGCTGTCTTCGGCGGCACCACCTGATCGCGCCCGTTCACGTCGACCCTGGCCTGCCGGATCGACAACATCCCCGCCTCAAGGTCCACGTCGCACCAGCGCAGCCCGCCGACTTCTTCGCGGCGCAGGCCGAGCAGGGTCAGGGCGAAGCACCCGGCGAGACGGTGAGCGGCGACGTGATCGGTGAACGCCGTCATCTGCTCGGGGGTCCAGATGTCGGCGGCGTCGGCAGCCACCACCGCCTTCTGCTCGGGTGAGTCAAGGTCGACGGCCGGGTTGACGCTGATCCACCGCATCCGGCGAGCGTGGTCCATGACCGACTTCAGCCGGACAATGGCACGGCGGCGGGTCGCCGGGGCCAGCGTCTTACCGCTGACCCCGGTCATGGTGATCGACCAGTCCGTCAGGGCGGCCGGGGTGATCTTCTGGACCTCCACCGCTCCGAACGCCCGGCGAGCGTAGGCCAGCGATTCGCGGTCGGCGCGCACCGTGTTCGGCCCGATGGACGGGTCGGCCTCGCGGACCCGCGTCCAGTGGTCGGCAACCTCGTCGAACGTTTGAGTCGACCGCGGTGCCCATGCGCCCGTGCCCCACTGCTGACGCTGCTCGGTGACCCAACGCTGCGCCTCACCCTTGGTGCGGAACACCTTGGTGGGTCGCACCTGCTTTCCGGTCACCGGGTCGGTGCCCAGCGTCGGGCGTGCCCGCCACCCCTTGCCGTTCGGCAGCTTCGTGATCGAGTTGTCGGCCCGCTCACCGCGGCGCGGCGAGGACTGGGCAGGCGCGGCTTCGGTACCAGTGATGTTCATGGCTAGTCCTCCTTGATGCTGGTGGTGGCCCAATCGCGGCGCAGGAACCCGCGACGCTTCGCCTCGGCGACCCACCTGCTGACAGTCGGCAGCGATACCGGGCCGAGGCGTTCGGCGACGTATTCGCGTGCTGGTAGCCCCATCTCGCGCGCTGCGGTGAGCAGGTTGGCGACTTGGCGGTAGTGCACATCGTCGTACTTCCCGCGTCCCGCCTGATGGTCTGGACGGATCAGCCCGGTCGGATCGTCGAAGTCTCCGGCCATCGCTACACCATGCTCGGTGAGTCCGACAAACCGTGCGGCGGCCAGCGTCAGCCGCCGCACCGGCACCTGGCGGATGGTTGTCGAGCTGATGTCGGTGTCGTCGTCGGCGATGACGTGGAGTTCTGCGAGCCGTGGGGCAGGTCCGCTGAGGTCGATGCTGACCCGGTACCGACAGGGGAAGCCAACCAGTGCCATCTCGATCAGCCCGTCGCCGCCGGGGGTGCCGGACACCCGGCGGATGCTGTCGGGGATCACGTCACCGGTGATGGCATCGGAGTCGGGGTTATCGGTGGTCACCGAAACACGATAACCAGAATAATAACGATTTGTCTAGACGATTATCACTCAATCGTGCACGCTGTGCTCATGACTACCGCACAAGACGCCGGATTGCCCGCACTGGACGAACTGCGCTGTGGGCCACCGACGCTCAGCGTTGAGCAGGCCGCGCACGCCCTCGGGGTGTCTCGTGCTTACGCCTACTCGATGGCTCGTGAAGGCCGACTCCCGGTTATCAAAGTCGGCGACCGCCGCGTGAAGGTGCCGACGGCTGCGCTGCTGCGGATGCTCAACGGCGACGACTGACCCCACTGAGAAACCGATGCCCCCGCCCTTGTGGACCGGGCGGGGGCAGGAAGGCCAAACGACCTATGGACACCACCTATCCTAGTGCCGCAGGCCGCGGGGGAGGTCTCTGCTGTGATGCGGACGAGCTGCACATCCCCGATATCGACCCTGATGATGATGTCCTGACAGCCGCGATTACCTACGCCGCCGCGGGTTGGTACGTGCTTCCGGTGCGCCGCGGCACCAAAAATCCGGGCAGTCGGGTCGGCAAAGGGTGGCATACGCAGTCCAGCCGCGACATCGAGCAGATCACCGCGTGGTTCGCCGGAACCGACGACGGGATCGCGCTGCATGTAGGTCGGTCCGGTGCGCTGGTGTTCGACGTAGACGCCCCCGACTATCTCACCGACGAGCTGACGGCCCATCTCGACGGTGCGCCGTATCAGTCGACTCGGCCAGTCACACCGGGTCGCGGCCACTATGTCTACCGGCAACCGCTCGGGCGCACCATCGGCAATAGCACCGGTGGCCTCGGCAACGGCTGGGGTGAGGTGCGCGGCCTCAACGGCGTCATCATCGTCGCACCCAGCGTCCACCCGGACGAGGACGGCGAGTATCAGTGGGAACGCACCGGCACCGTCCCGGTTCTGCCCTCTGCGCTGGCCGAAAAACTCACCGACGGTTCATCCGCCGAGGATGCGGCCACCGACACCCAGGTGACCGAGTTCCTGGCAGCACACACCCGCAGCGAACGACCGGATATCCTCGCCGGATTCGTCAAGCACTGCGCCGAGCGCATCGCCGCTGGCGAGTCCCGTCACGGCACCCTCACCGCGGTGCTCGCCGGTGCGATGAAGGAAGCACGCGCCGGGTTCTATCCCGCCCAGCTCGCCACCGACACCTTGCGGGAGCTGTTCGTCACCGCAGCGATGAAAGACCCGATCAGCTCCAAGCAGAAGCCCGCTCGTACATCTCGGCAGGCACACGCCGAGTTCAACGGTATGTTGGCGTGGGCCATCGGTCAGGCCCGCGCAGCCGACATCGACGCGATACGGCAACGGGTTGCCGAGAAGATGCCCGAAGCCGATCTGGACGTGTTATCTGTCAGCCTCGATCCTCCTACCGCCGACCTCGGCAGGGATACCGGCAACGGCCAGGATGGTGGCGACCCCAAGATGCCCGGCCAGGCGCGGTTCACCGATGCGGGGCTGGCTGAAATCGCAGCCGAGAAAGTGCTGCGCGGCAAGTTCATCCGGGCACGCGGCATCGGCTGGCATCGGTGGACCAGCACCCACTGGCAGGAATGCGGCGATGGTCCGCCCACCGAGGCGATCCGCCGGTTCGTCATGGGGCGGATACGGTTCTTCGCCAAGAAGCTCGCTGCGGACCCCGCCAACAATGATTACGACGAAGCAATCAAATCGTGGAAGCCCGTCGCCAGCCGCAACCGGATCACCTCAGTGCTCGCGCTGGCCGGGAACATGGTCGAAAACGAGCCGGACTGCCTCGACGCCGACCCCGATCTGCTCAACACGCCCGGCGGGATAGTCGATCTGCGCACCGGTGCGCTGACACCGCATGACCCGGCGAAGCTGATGACCAAGATCACCAAGGGGTCGTACCGCCTCAACGACGGTGGCACTCCGTACACCCACCCCGATGTCGAGCAAGCACTCACCGCCCTGCCCGACGACGAGCGTGCGTGGTTCCAGCGCAGGATCGGTCAGGCCATCACCGGCAGGCCGACCCCCGACGGCGTGGTGCCGGTATTGCAGGGCGGCGGCGAGAACGGCAAGTCGGCTCTGACGACGGGCGGGCTGGTGCCAGCCCTCGGCGGATACGCCACGATGGCCTCGGCGAAGCTGTTCGCCGCCACCGAGAAGGGCAGCGAGCACAGCACCGAGGTGGCCGACCTGCGAGGGCGGCGACTGGTGGTCGGTGAGGAGTTGACCGAGGGGCGTTCGCTCAACATGACCGTGCTCAAACGGATCATGGACACGCCCCGGATCAAGGCCCGGTACATCCGGCAGGACAACATCGAGTTCGCTGCCACGCACTCGCTGTTCATCACCACGAACCACCGGCCGGTGATCGCAGAGACCGATCACGGCACCTGGCGGCGACTGGCACTGGTGATCTTCCCGTACACCTACCGCAAGACCGACGACGACGTGGTGCTCGACACCGACCGGCGTGGCGACCCGCTGCTCAAGCAACGGATCGCCGACGGCGACGACGGCCAGCACGACGCCCTGGTGACCTGGGCGGTACAGGGAGCGGTCGCCTGCTACGCCGATCCGAGTACGGCGTTGCTGCCCACCGAGAAGATCGCCGCCGACACCCGCGACTGGCGGGCCGAAACCGACCGCGTACTCGGCTACTGGTGCGAGCGATTGATTCCCGACGACGGCACCGTGATCCTGGTCGAAGACCTGCTGACCGACTTCAACGACTGGCTCAGCTCGGGCGGGCACCACCCTTGGCCGGTCGAGACGTTCACTGCCCGGTTCGCCAACCACACGGAGACGCAAGGGAACAGGGTCGAGAAGCGACGTATCCGCAACCCCCGCAAGGTCTCCCACCGCTACGGGGGCGACACCGCGATCACTGGTCAGGCCCGAGTATGGGCTGGGATGCGATTCCGGCGCGCCGAGGACGAAATGGCAGCCAACGCAAAGAAAATCGACCCCCTCGCGACGGATATAGCGTAGCGAGCTGGTCGGGTGAATCCATCGCTCACCTGTGGAAATGCAGAACTGTGCCGGGTGTACCGCCCCCTTCGGTTACTCGCCGTAGCTGCTTCACGCAAGGTGTTAACGGAGAGGGCCGGCACACCCGGCACAGGGATCATCAGGCGCGTTGCCGGACGGGTCCAACCGTGTAGCGGCCCGCGGTTAGCACCCACCGGTTGGCCTCGGGGGATGCCCGGACAATCGCTGCCCGACTCGAAGGAGACCACCCATCATGCCCAGTAAGTCGAAGCGACAACCCGCCGAGCGCGAGCGCGCCCTCAAGGCCCTGGCGATGAGACGGGAAGGGTTGCCCTACCGGGTGATTGCGGAGCGATTGGACTGGGGCGACGAGTCATCGGCCCGCTACGCCGTCGCCCGGCTACTCGATCGCACCGAAGCCGAAGAAGTCGCAGAGATGCGCTACATCGAAGGCGAACGCCTCGACGAACTCCAGCGGACCCACTGGGCCGCTGCGCTGGCCGGCGATCTGGACGCCGGGAAGATGGTGCTCAAGGTGATGGAACGCCGCGCCCGCCTGTTCGGCCTGGACGCGCCGTCCAAGGTCGCCGTCGAGCAGATGACCTCGGTGGAGTTCGCCGAGCAATTCGTCGAACTGGTGGGCCGCATGGACTCCCGCATGCTGGCCGAAGCGATAGCGCAGCTTCCGGGCGGGTCTGCGGTGGCCGTGGACCTGATGCTGGCTAAGGCCGACGCTGGCACGTCGAACGGCCATCTGGTGCTCGATGCCGAAGTTGATCAGCACCAGGGCGGCACCGTGGACGCTGGACCGCTTAGCGGCCATCCTGCGGACGAGGACGACGAGCCGTGGTCGAACCTCTAGCCGGTAGCCGGTGTTCAGCTGTCTAGCTGGTGGGCGTCGTTGCGCTGAGCTGGTCGACGATCTTCATGGTCTCGACGCTAACGGTGGTGACCTTCTTGATCAGGTCCACGATGTAAGTCGGGGCGTCGTGCTCGTCGCACCAGTCGTTGGGGTCGTTGACGATGCCCGACGCCTTGTCGGTCTTCACCTGGTACCGGTCGATCAGCCAGGCCAGTGCGGACCGCGAGCCGAGCATGTACCGCTCGGCGTCCTCGGGGATACCCGCCAGGGTCACCTTGCCGTTGTAGATGATGGCCGAGTGGTCGGTCTTCGACTTCCATTTCATCTTCTCGACCCGCCACGTCTCGCGGTCCTCGGGCTTCGCGCCGGCCTTGAGTTGCACGTCAAGCAGATACGGCTCCGCGGACTCGTAGTTGACGTGCAGCTTGGCCAGCTTCCGGCCCGCATCCGCGAACTGGCTGAACCGCTCTCGGCTCTCCGGCGTCGGGATGTGCGGCAGCATCTTCTTCAGGTCCGCGGCATACTTCTCCCGGTAGGCGGGATCGTGCAGCAGGCCGTAGACGTAGTAGAAGATGTCGTCCTTGGTCACCTGGTCGCCGATCGCGTCGCGGTACAGCTTGAGGATGCCATCGGTGATGTTGTCCACCCGGCGATAGCCGTACTTGTCGACCTCGCCGCTGACGGCGGCGAAGTCCAGACCCCCGTCGTCGGATTCGGCCTTCTCGTAGGTCCAGCGAGGGAAGAACTGTGCCGTGTACGTAAAGAACGACAGGTCCGGTAGTAGATCCGTCGCCAGAGTGGCGAATTGCATGCCGTCGCGGGGTGCAAGCACGAGGATGCCGCTGTTCTCGTGGTGCGGTGTCGGGAACATCGAAGGGAGTTGGTACACCATGTCGTTCACCCGACGGTCGAAATAGGTCCACTGTCGCTGGAACGGGCGATAGGTGCCGAGGCGCACGCGGTCATCGGACCGTTCGATGACCGTGTTCTTCGCCAGGTACTGCTTGAGGCTGCGGTTCCAGCTGATCTGGCCGTCGGCGGTGAACTCGGAGTGTGCCTGTAGGAACTTGGTCACGTCCTGCTCGCTGGGTTTGCTGCCGCAAAACTCACGGTGGAACGCCGAACCGACCGCCTGATACTGGTTGACGAGTTCGGCAATATTCGCATCGAGACCGGCGCGAGAGAAGTTGTCGCACCAGGTGTCACGACCCGTCTTCAAACCTGATGAGTACGTGCCGAATACCGTCATGACACCAGGAGATTTCTTCTCACCGATCGCGGGCCATGAGCTGTAGGCACCGTCGCGCTGGTTGATCCAATCACCTTCGGCGTTCGGGCTGATGGTCTGCCAGTCCATGGCGTCGACCTGGCTCTCGTTCACGATCCGCAGCTTGTCCTCGCGGGTGAGGTAGTCACCGATGTCGCGGTAGAAGACCATGCAGGGTCCGGTGTGAGCGGCGTCCTTGATGCCGATGAAGACGGCGACCGTGGCTTGCGACCCTGCTCCGAATATCTGGCCGCCCTCCTCCTTCCAGTTCGTCTTCCGCATGTTTCCGCGCAGGTTGTAGACGTAGACCGCCGAGTAGTCGTCGGCCAGGGATAGCCGCATCCCGTCCGCGGTGTTGCCGTCGATCCAGCCGCCGTTGGACACGAACCCGACGACGCCTGCCTTCCCGATACGGTCGGTTGCCCAGCGGAAGGCACGAATATAGGAGTCGTAGAGGCTGTTCTTGTTGGTCGCGGTCGACCGTTTCGCGTAGGTGTTCTCGATTCGCCTGTCGAGTGTCGGGTACTCGACGTTGGCGTTGAGGTCGTTGGCGCTGGTCTGCCCGACCGAGTACGGCGGGTTGCCGATGATGACGTTGATGGGTGTTTCCAGCTGCGCCTCGATGCGGGCGTTGTTGTGGGGGAACATGATGCGGTCCATCGAGTCGCCCGCCTCGCTGATCTGGAAGGTGTCGGCGAGCACGATGCCCGGAAACGGCTCGTAGTCGTCGACCCCGGCGGTCTTGCCCGCAAGCGCGTGGTAGGTGGTCTCGATGTTGACCGCGGCGATGTAGTAGGCCAGCAGCATGATCTCGTTGGCGTGCAGTTCGGTCGAGTATTTGCGCTGAAGGTCTTTGGCGGTTATCAGCCCGGATTCCAGTAGCCGGGTCATGAAGGTGCCGGTGCCGGTGAACCCGTCGAGGATGTGCACGCCCTCGTCGGTCAGGCCGCGGCTGAAGTGCTTACGGGACACGGCGTCGGCGGCGCGCAGGATGAAGTCGACGATCTGGGTTGGCGTGTAGACGATGCCGAGTGCTTCGGCCTGCTTCTTGAAGCCGATGCGGAAGAACTTCTCGTACAGCTCGGCGATCACCTGCTGCTTACCTTCTGCGCTGGTGACCTCGGATGCGCGGCGGCGAACGGACTCGTAGAACCCTTCCAACTTGGCGGTCTCGGCTTCCAGCCCGGTGCCGCCGAGGGTGTCGAGCATCTTCTGCATCGTCTTGGAGATCGGGTTGTGGGAGGCGAAGTCGTGCCCGGCGAACAGCGCGTCGAACACCGGCCTGGTGATCAAGTGCTGGGCGAGCATGCTGATGGCATCGGCCTCGGTGATCGAGTCGTTGAGGTTGTCGCACAGCCCGCGCACGAACTGGCCGAACGCCTCGGCTGTCTTGGTATCCGCACCATCGAGCGAGGCGGTGATCCGGGTGACCAGGGCAGCGGCGATATCGGCCACGTCGGACGCCCACTGCTCCCAGTAGGTGCGGGTGCCGACCTTATCGACGATGCGGGCATAGATAGCTTCCTGCCAGGCCGACAGGGAGAACAGGGCCATCTGGCGCAGCGACTCGGCCTCGTCGTCGGCGGCGGTGCCATCCCCAAGGTCATCCAGCGTCGGGCCGATGTGGGCACCGAGCAGCTTGTCGGTGCCCACCCCGCCCTTCTTATTCGACTCGCTGTTGAGGGCGATCGAGTTGACCATCGCGTCGAAGCGTTCGTCGTGAGAGCGCAGCGCGTTGAGCACCTGCCAGACCACCTTGAACCGCTGGTTGTCGTCGAGTGCGGCGGACGGCTCGACGCCTTGGGGCACCGCGACCGGCAGGATGACGTAGCCGTACTCCTTGGCGTCGGCCTTGCGCATCACCCGGCCCACCGACTGCACCACGTCCACTTGGGAGTTGCGGGGGTGTAAGAACAGCACCGCGTCCAGGGCCGGTACGTCGACACCTTCGGATAGGCAGCGGGCATTGGTCAGGATGCGGCACTCGTCTTCAGCGACGACGCCTTTGAGCCAGGTCAGCTCGGCGTTGCGTTCCAGGGCGTTGTAGGTGCCGTCGACGTGGTGCACCGCGCAGGTCAGGCCGCGGTTGGTGGCCTCGACGCGCTGGCCGTCGTTCTCGTGCTCGTTGAGCAGTTCCTGGTAGCGGCTGACCACGACCGGGAACATTTCGGCGACCTGCTTGGAGCTTTTGATGTCGCGGGCGAAGGCCACCGCCCGGCGCATCGGGGTCTCACCGGGGGCGAAGCCGGTCCCGTCGGGAGCGGTGCCTGCGCGTTTCGCTAGTCCGTTCCAGCAGCCGATGAGTTTGGAGGCGTCATCGAGGCTCAGTTCGCCGTCAACGGCGGCGAACTGCTGCTGTAGCTTCGGGGCGATCACCGACTCGTCGATGGTCAGCACCAGCACCTTGTAGTCGGTGAGCAGCCCGCGCTCGACCGCATCGCCGAACGACAGCCGGTGAAACTCCGGGCCGTAGGTCAGCTCGTTGTCCATCGTCGCCAGCTCGGCCGAATGCTGGGCGGCCTTGTCCTTGACCGACTCGGCGAAGATGCGCGGCGTGGCCGTCATATACAGCCGCCGGGAGGCGTGCAGGTAGTCGGCGTCGTGGATGCGGACAAAGTTCGACTCGTCATCGCCGGCCAGCGTGACGCCGGTGGTGCGGTGGGCCTCGTCGCAGATCACCAGATCGAACTCGTCAACCCCGAGCTTCTGCGCTTCGGCCACCACCGGCAGCGACTGGTAGGTGGAGAACACCACCGTCAAACCCTTGGCGCGTTTGCGGTAGGCCATCTCGTCGGCGAGCCGCTGCGGGTCGGTGGTGACCGGGATCGGCACGTCGTGGACGTTGTAGTCCTCGACCGTCCGGGACACCTTGGTATCCGAGCAGACCGCAAACGCCCGCAAGTCCAGCTCGGTTTGCGCGGTCCAGGCCCGCAGCGTCTGGCTCAGCAACGAGATCGACGGCACCAGGAACAGGATGCGTGCTGCGCCGCCATTCTCGGCTGCGGTGCGTTCGGCGATCTTGAGGGCCGTGAAGGTCTTACCGGTGCCACACGCCATGATCAGCTTGCCGCGGTCGTTACCGGCGGCGAACCCACCGAATGCGGCGTCGATCGCCTGTTCCTGATGCGGTCGCGCCTGGTGCTTCTGGGCCGGGGCCAATTCGATGTGGAGGTCACCGGCGGGCCAGGCGATGTCCCAGTCGATCGGGGAGTCGGCGATCTCGGCCATCCCGATCCGTTGCACCGGCTTGGTCTGGCCTTCCAGGGCGTCCTCGGCGTTCTTACCCCACCGGTCGGTGGTGGAGATGATGACCCGGTTGGTGAACGGTTCCTTGCCGGACGCGGTGAAGAAGGAGTCGATGTCTTCCTTGGCGAGTCGATGGGTCGGCTCGTAGAACTTGCACTGGATCGCCGTGTAGTTACCGGTGTCGCGCTCGCGGGCCACCAGGTCGATGCCGGTATCGGTCTTGCCCTGGCGTCCGGGCCAGTCGATCCACCGCCACACCTGGTCGTACTGCTGCGACAGCATCGGGTCCAGCTGGAAGTAGCGCACCATCAGCTGCTCGAACTTCGTTCCGCGCTCGGAGTTGGACGGCGCGTCCCGGAATGCCTCGACGACCTCGTGTACAGAACCCATACCGGCTGGATATTCCTGTCTGTCCGCTGCCAAAAGTGCCATGACCATACTGCACAGACACGACAGGGGAGCGGTGCCTGAATCGCCGAGGTGCGGCGATCCGGTCGGCGTGGTACTGCGCGATGGGCGACCTACCACCTACGGGTGGTTGTGAGGTTAGCCCGTCACGGCCTTGCGTCACCCTCGCTCGAAGCCGCGGGGCGTGATGGGCAGGTACGCCCGACCGCTGGTGGAGTAGACCTGTCGATCTCGCTGGCGAGCAGGCAATGCGACGCTACGGACTTCGGTTCCGGCGGCTGCTGCTGACATCGACCACTCCCGCGGGATGCGGTATCCGGCGACGTGGTGCTGGGTTCCGTCAACGGAGCCGTCGGGCTTCAACTTGATCAGTTCATGAACCATGCGCTTGAGGTGGTTGTTCGCCTGCATGGTCGTGCCGTAGACCGCCATCTCGACGGTCGCCTTGCTGACGTAATTGATGGCCCCGCTTTCGCTGAGGTAACGGCGGCGGGCCACGTCCCAGAGGGAATCGAGTGCTTTTGTGACGAGCACCGACACCGCCAGCTCGCGTCCGGGGTTCGCGTCCTCCATGCTGAGCCACCAATGCGCTTCGTCCTTGGCGGCGTTGGGGGACGCCTTCTTGTGCAGGTAGACGTGGGTAGGCCCTTTGTGCAGGACCACCGGCTCGCCGTTCATCGGCTGCCAGGCGACCTTCGCCTCATCGTCATCGACGGCGACTGCGCTCACGCCGTGCTTGACCGCGTTGTAGACGAAGGCGTCGCCGAGGACTCGTTGCGCGCAGTTGATCAGCAGCATCTCCAGGCCGTCGATGGCATCCCCGAACTCGGCGTCGGTGAGTTGGATGCAGGAATCGACGCGGCTCGTGCCGCCGAGGAAGACAGCGGCGATTTGTTCGTGATCGAACCCGTTGGTCAGTGCGTCAGCGATCTTCGCCTTGTACTCGGCGAAGTCGTTTGAGGCCGACATCCCCAGCCAGGGACATTCGGGGTGCTCCACATGAGCGAAGAACAGGCGCAGCATTGCCTCGGAGGCGTGGTTGGCAATCATCACCGCTTCCATGCGCATGTACCGCTGCCGGGCCTCTAAGGTCGGCGGCGGCACGGAACCGAGGAACGCGGCTCCGATGGTTCGGTCGGTCCCGTAGAGCGGGGCCAGTTGCTCGCTGCTACACGCCATGAGCGACAGCGACTCGATGCGCATCTTGATGAACTCCGCCGGGTCGGCGGTGTAGAAGACGGCGTTCAACTCCGGGTATTGGCCAGGGTCGAGCCGCCGCCCCTTCGGGTCGTTCTTCTCCCACGGTTTCGACCCGCCTCGGTACTTGCCCATGGTGCCGCAGTCTAGGAACCGCCTACGACGAACCGGACCGGCTGCGTCGGCGAACCCCTGTTCGATGTGTCCTAGCCGTGTCCTAAGACTCTCGATCACGGGCAAATACGGGTTGGACATATCGGCCCGACGTGGACTCGCTGACCTGGACTAATCGGCACGGTGTGGACACCGGAATACGAGCCAGCACACCCCGTTTCACACTGGCAGTGTGGGGGTCAGGGGTTCGAATCCCCTTAGCTCCACAGGATTTCTGCAGTTCAGGGGTGGTTTTTTTAAGTTGCGTCGGGTTTGACGTAATAGAGCACCCAACATCGTTCCTGTCCTTCTTCCAGGACATGGCGTGTGCATACGGAGTACATACAAACAAGGTCGGCTTTCTGCTATAACGTATGTACGCTGTACGCACATCGTCTAACAAGATGAGGCAGATCATGAGCAACGTCCACGGTCCGTCCACTAAAGCCACCCGTGATCAGCGACTGAACTTCAGGGCCAGCGCTCAACAGCAGCTGTTGATCCGACAGGCTGCTGAAGCCGCCGACCGTACTGTCACCGACTTCATCCTGGACAGCGTTCTGGAAAGTGCCGAGCGGATACTCGCCGACCGCAAGTGGTTTGTGGCTAACGATGAGCAATGGGAGCGGTTCCAGGAACTCCTGGATGCGCCGCTGCAGCCCATGCCGAAGCTGCGGCAGCTACTGCAGCGTGAAAGCCCATTCGCAGAAGAGGAGTGACCGCGGGTGACTAGCGGCTCTAAGAGCAGTGCGCGCAAGCCGAAGCCACCACAGAAACTGACCAGCGAGCACGACCGGACCGGATTCTCCTCCGGCGCCGCCGAGCTGGACGAATGGCTAGCGAAGTACAGCTGGCAGAATCAGCGAGCCAACAACGCGACCACCTACGTGAGCATCTTCGAGGGCCGGGTTGTCGGTTACTACGCCATCACCGTTGCTGGTATCGCGCGTAGCGAAGCCCCTGAAGCGATCGCCAAACGCGCACCCGCGACGGTGCCGTGTTTCCTGCTGGCCAGACTGGCGGTAGATGTCGAATGGCAGGGCTGCGGTCTCGGGTGGGGTCTGTTGCGTGATGTGCTGCGCCGAGTCCTGCAACTTTCGGAGTCTGTGGCAGCTCCAGCGCTGCTCGTTCACGCCCGCGACGACGCTGCTCGGGCGTTCTACCTGCACCATGCCGAATTCCTGCCCTCGCCGATCGACCCGTTGCATCTGCTCTTGCCGACCAAGGCCATCGCAGCAGCGATCGGCGGGAATTTTTAGGATATCCGGGACAGAACTTCACCCGCCCACTCAAAAATGGGGACGCGCGTGCTTGGTTCGGTAGCGTGCCAGGATTTCCCGGTCGTTCAGGGAGGGCACGGCTGCGGTCCGTCGTCCCGCGGCCCGGATCAGCGGCTCGGCACCCGCTTGGCGGCGTCGGCGGCGTCGGCGGCGGCCTTCTCCGAGCCGTCCCGCATGGTGGCGATCACCGCCTCCGCGTTGGGCAGGTGGGTGTCGAACCAGTCGGACTTGAACTTGGCCGCCTCTTCGCCGGTCCAGTTCACCGCGCGGATCGCTGTGGTCACCTGCGTGACGTTCTCCTCCAGCGCGGCGGCGCGGATGCGCAGTTGGGTGGCGAGTTGGCGAACCTGTTCGATGTCTTGCGGGTGAACCGTCACGTCTCCTCCTTCATCCGGCCCTGTCCCCGGTCCACGGACCACGCGGCGGCATCCCGCCGTCGCGCACGAGGACCGACCGTCAACGGACGACGGCAGCCCACGCGGCCACACCGGCATGGGTAGATCGGGTGAGCAGCGATTAACGCTGTCTCAATCCTACTATTTTCCCCGTTCAGATGGGCGAAATGGACGCGTCGACCGCGCGGACGGCGAAGTGTCGAGGCCGAGTTCGCCGCATCCGGTAACACCGTCGCATGCAGCGACGACAATGAATACAGTGAGCGCTGGCGCGGTCGGTGAATACACCGTCGCCGACCGTGAGGGGAGAGGTGGACACCATGGACGTTGTCCTCGGGGTATCGGTCACCGATGAGGAGGCGCGGATCGTTCTGTCCGACGCCGCGGCGGCAGAGTCGGTGATCGACGAGTCGCGGGTCGCGGTGGGCGGCGGGGACATCGATCCGCTGGTGTCGACGTTGGCCTCCACCGATCGCGCGCTCACCGACACCGGCCACCGGCTGGTCGCCACCCGGGTCAGCGCCACCGCCGCGGCCCAGGGCGACCGGCTGGTGCAGGCGCTCACTGCCGCGGGATTGGCCGGCGTCACCGTCGAGCCCGCCGCCGATCCGCCCACCGCGGCCGGCCCTCTGGTCGCCGGTGCGTCGACCACCGCCGCCCCGGTCGTGGCCGACGGCGCCGCCACCGAGCTGTCCCCGGCGATGCCGCCGACCGCTGCGGCCGCTGCGGTCAACCCGAGCGATACGGCCGATCCGGGGATGACGACGCTGAGCCCCCAGGGCGAACAACTGGCCTATTCCGAGGTCGACGAGGGTGATGACCTCGAGGGCTTCGGCGACTATGACGGCTATGGCGGGGCCGGCGGGGTCGCCGACGGAACCGGTGACGACTGGGCAAACGAGCCGACAGCGACCGGCCCGGCGTCGGTTGCCGCGCACCGGCCTCGGGCCCTGCTGCTGGGCAGCACCGTGGCGGCGGCCGTCGTGGTCGGTTTCGCCGCGCTCGCCGTCGGGGTCGCGATCGGGGTCAAGCCGGTCAACAGCCAGCAGGCGATCCGCACCCAGGACGACGCGGTACCGGGGAAGTATTTCCCCACCAGCCCGGGCCAGGGTGTCCAACCGGACGCCGACAACTGGACCGTCGTCGAACAGCTGCCGCCCCCCGGGGTCACCCCGACGGTGCGCACATTCGAACCGAAATCCCTGACCAAGCCGGTGAACAGCGCCACGTCGCTGATCGACATGTATCCCGACGGCACGTTCGGGGTGCGCGACGCGACGGCACCGCTGCCGGCGCCGCCCGCCGTAATACCCCCGGCACCCGGAGTGCCGGTGGTGCCCGGCGCGGTGGACCCGCTGACCCAGCTGTTGGTCGCTCGGCTGATACCGGACTTCTCTCGGTACACCCCGGTCGATGTGCTCTATTACATGAGCAACCTGGTGGTCCCGAGCGCCGTGGAGTCCGCCGCCATGGTCGGCGCGAACGTGCTCACCAACATGGTCGCCGGGGTGGCCGGGCCCTCGCTGGCGGATCTGGGCAGTGTCGTCGCGGTCAGCCCCACCCAGGGGGCGTTGTTCGCCGCGCCTGCCACGGTGACCGCGACCTCCGCCGCCGCATCGGCGCCGTTCGATCCGGCGACGGTGACCACCAGCATTCCCCGGGAGTTTTTCTCGGCCACCGCCACACCGGAACAGAAATCTGCGCTGCTTCCCGAGGGCGTCACCGAGATCAGCGAGCTGCCCAGCACCGCTGACACCCCGGGGGTGTCCCCCCTGACCGTGCCGATCACCGACGTCGACGGTCTCAAACCCACCTTGGTCGGCACCGGCCCGGCGGTCGCCCCTGAGCAGAGCGGTCCACCGGTCTTCCCCGACCTGGCCACCTCCCCCACGTCGACCCCGACCCCGGGAACCGAGTCGCCGCTGACCACGCCGGCCTCCGAACTGCGCCGGTCCGGCCAGCCCAGCGAACCCGCGGTGGCGCCGGACACCAGTGCCGAGCAAAGCGAGGAGCGTCCCTCCGAGGCGCCGCCGTCGTCGGAGACCCCGGGGCAGCGCACTGCGGTGACCTCCGAGCCCAGCGCCCCGGCCGCAACGCCGAGCGCCACCGACAAACCGTCGACGAAACCGGCTCCCAGCCGGAAACCGGCACCGAGCGAGGAGCCCAGCGAGGCCCCGCGCGCACCGACGACACAGGCGCCCGTCGAGGCGCCCACCGAGGCGCCGGCACCGGTGACGGAGGCCCCCACCCGGGCCCCGGTGGAAGCGCCCGCCGAGGCGCCGACGCAGGAGGCGCCCCCGCAGCGGCAGGCACCACCTGAGGCACCCGTCGAGGTGCCCACCCAGGCGCCGAAACCCCAGCCTCAAGAACCCGCCCCAGTCCAGCCGGCGCCAGTCCAGCCCGCCCCAGTCCAGCAGGCGCCCGTGCAGCAGGCCCCGGTCCAACAGGCCCCGTCGAAACCGGATGTCACCATGCCCGACCTGAAGATGCCGGATTTCGGCGGCGACAGCTCCGAATAGCAGGAGATGATGACCGATATGAGCCTCAGCACCGACCGTCGCGGGGACCGGGCCCACCTGGCGATCGCGGCGGCGCTGCTCCTCGCCGGCCTGCTGCTGCCGTGGAACATCCATGTCGGGCTGGGCATCGACGCAACCCCCGGTTGGGTGTACGCGCTGCTGGTCGTGGTGACGCTGGCCGCGCTTGCGCCGCTGGTGGATCGCTGGCGTCGCGGTGCGGGCGCCGCCGAGTCGCTGCGCGGACCGTTGACCCTGCCCTATCTGCTGGTGGTTGCTGGATTCACGGTGGTGAGCATCGTTGTTGCGGTGCGCCACACCGGCACCGGCGCCGTCGCTCCCGGCGTCGGGCCCGGCGCCTGGCTGGGGCTGGCCGGAGCGTTGTTGGCGGCCCGGCCGGCGCAGGGTGCCGCCACCGAGACCCCCGGCACCGCCACAGCGTGCCGGGTGCTGGGGGTGCTCTCGATCGTGGCGGGTGTGGGCGCTGCTCTGCTCAACCTGTACCTGCGCACCCGATACGTGGTGTCCGGTCTCGGCGGGGCCGCCGGAGCTGCCAACCTGATGACCGCGGTCTCGGCGCTGCTGTTCAGCGTGGTCGCGGTGGTACCGGTGATCATCGCGGGACGGTGGCTGATCACCGGTGGCGCCGCGGCGCGACTGGCCACGGTGGTGCTCGGCGGATCGGCGGGGCTGGCCGCCACGCTGGTGTGGGTGTTGCCCGTCGGGCGGGATCTGGACAGTTTTCACGGGATCGCGCAGAACACCGGTACCGCGGGGGTGGGTTTCGAGGGGTATCTGGCCTGGGTCGCCGCCGCCGCGCTCGTCGGCCCCGCCGTGGTGGCGGCGGTGAGGTCCGGCGATGCGGCCCGACTCTGGCCCGCTGCCGCCCGGTCAACGCTGATCCTCATCGCGGCGTGGTGCGGCGGCACGGCGGTGCTGAGGATCACCGGGGTGGCGCTGACCGGGGTGCTCGACCTGCCCGGCCCGCCGTACAACAACACCGCGTTGATGGCCGCCGACGTGATCGCGGCAGTGATCGCAATCTGGTTGGCGCTCAACGGGACCGGCCGAGCCGCCCCGCGCGCGGTGAGTGCGGTGCTGTTCGGCGCCCTGTCCGTGGTGGCGGTGTGCCGGCTGATCCTGGGGGTCGCGTTGGTCCCGCGCAGTGAGCCGCTGAACCCCGGGGTGATCAACGCCGTGTTCGGCAATTCGCTGTCCCAGCAGATCACCAGCACATTCGATGTGACGGTGGCCGTGGCCGCGGCGGTGCTGCTCACCGCGGTGTGGGTGACCGAGATCGCGGCGCGCCCGGTGCCGCCGGCGCGCCCGACGCCCCCGGCGCAGCGGCCCGCGGCGGCTCCCAAAAGCGCGGCTCCCAAAAGCCCGGCTCCCAAGAGCGCGGCGCCGAAGATCGCGGCACCGCCGAAGATCGCCGCGGCCGGCCCGCCCGCACCGCCGAAGATCGCCGCGCCGCCGTCGGAGCGGCCGGACTGAGCGCGCCGCGCCTCAGCGGTAGTCGTCGAGGCGGGGTGGCCCGGCGACCGGGTCGGCGCCGTTGAGCACATCGAGCACGGTGAGACCGGTGAGGCGGTCATGCCAGCCGGGTGCGCCCCGCAGCACCGGCAACCCGGCCACCCCGACGGTGAGCAGAAAGATCAGGCTGCGCCCGAGCGTGGCGGCCAGTCCCGGCGGACGGAAGTCGGCGGCCCGGACTAAGCGAAGACCCAGAATCGACTTGCCGAAGGTGCTGCCCGACAGCGACTGCCAGATCTGCATCCAGGCCCAGATCGCGACGAAACCGACCGGCACCACCAGGTAGACCACTGCCGCGACCCCCAGCAGGGCGGCGATCACCGCCAAGGGCAGTGCGGGGCTGAGCATCGCCGCCAGGTCGAGCAGGAAAGCGCTGCAGCGGACCACCCGCCCGGCCGGTTGATAGACCGACGGATCGACCGGCGGCAGGGCGCGGCCGCACATCGTGCAGAACTCCCCGTCGGCGGGGGTGTCGAAACCACAGTGCGGACACGCGTAGGTCGCGCCGCTGAACCGTCCTGACATCCCTAATACCCCGCCGTCACCGCGAACCGCCGCCGTTGCTCACTGCCCGGTGGGCCCGGCGACCATGGCCGCCCGCCTGATCAGCGTGGCCCCACCGGGCTGCGCTGCCGACGGTCCGTCGATCTGCGTCGGCCAGTTTATCCGTTCGGCGCCGGCCGGCCTCGGACGTCGGCGCCGAACCACATTTTTCACCATCATGGAAGAGACGGGTCGCCGAAGGAGAGACGGAGGACAGGGATGGCAGGCAACGCACCGCGCACCGCGATCGTCGTCGGAGCGGGGATCGTCGGGTTGTCCACGGCGTGGTTCCTGCAGGAACGCGGGGTGCAGGTCACCGTCGTCGACCGTGCCGGGGTGGCGGCCGGCTCATCGTGGGGCAACGCCGGGTGGATCTCACCGGCGTTGACGATCCCGCTCAACGAGCCCTCAGCACTGCGCTACGGGCTGACCTCGCTGTGGGACCCGACCGCGCCGCTGCGCATCGCGCTCTCCGCCGACCGGCGCATGTGGGGATTTTTGCTGCGCTTCGCCGCGCACTGCCGATGGTCGGCGTGGCGGCGCGCCGCGCAGGCCGCCGTCGGAATCAACGCGATGATCCTCGACTCCTACGACCTGCTCGCCGCCGGCGGCGTCGACGCCCCGACGACCGACGGGCCCATCACCGCGGTGTTCGAAACGACCGAACAGGCAACCCGATTCGAAGCCGAACTGCGGCGGTTCGCCGACACCGGCCAGCCCGTCGATGCCACTGTGCTCTCCGGTGCCGAGCTGCGCGAGCAGGTCCCGGCGGCTTCGGCGCGGGTCACCGCCGCGGTCAACGTCAACGGTCAACGCTTCTTCGACCCGGGCCGGTTCGTCACCGCCTTGGGCAACGCGGTGGCCGACCGCGGGGGACACCTGCCCATCGCCGAGGTCACCGCCGTGCGGTCCGAGCGCGGCGCGGCGGTGGTGGCGACCCGCGACGGCGCGGACCTGCGCGCCGACGTCGCGGTGATCGCCACCGGGGCGTGGCTGTCGCAGCTGGTGGGCTCGCGCACCCGCAGCCCGGTGCACGCCGGGCGCGGCTACTCGTTCACCGTGCCCACCGACCGGCCGGTGCCGACACCGATCTACCTGCCCGACGCCCGCGTGGCCTGCACCCCGTACCGGGACAAACTGCGGGTGGCCGGAACCATGGAATTCCGCTCGGCGGATGCGCCGGCGGTGCCGGCCAGGTTCGACGCGATCGCCGCGGCAGCCGCACCGCTTCTCGACGGGATAAACTGGGCGCAACGCACCGACCTGTGGGTGGGGCCACGCCCGTTGACCGCCGACGGTCGGCCGTTGATCGGAGAACTTCCGGAGCGTGGAATCTATGTCGCAGGGGGGCACGGAATGTGGGGTATCGCCCAGGGCCCGGCCACCGGTCGGCTCTTGACCGACCTGATCACCACCGGCAAACTCCCCGCAGCACTGCGCGACTTCGATCCGGCGCGTTAACGTCGCGGCACCGCCCGCACACCACCGAGCCACCACCTGCTAGTTTCCCGGCATACCCGAGAACGGAGAAGACCTGATGACCGGCCCGCAATCTGTCTGGATGACACGCAGCGCACACAATCGGCTGCAGGCCGAGTTGAACGAGCTCCTCGAGACCCACGAGGAGGACGAATCGGTGGCCCTCGATCACCTGCAAGCCAACCGGGCACGGATCGCGCAGATCCGCGACCTGCTCTCCCACGCCGTCGTCGGCGAGGACCCGCCGGATGACGGCATCGCCGAGCCCGGGATGGTGCTCACCGTGCGGTTCGACGACACCAAGGAGACCGAGACGTTTCTGCTCGGCGTGCGCGACGTCGACCCCGGCGACATCGAGGTCTACTCGCCGCAGTCCCCGCTGGGCACCGCACTGGCCGGCGCCCGCCCGGGCGAGCAGCGCAGCTACCGCGTCCCGAGCGGGGACTCGGTGTCGGTGACGCTGCTGTCCGCGGTGCCCTACAGCCAGCGCGACGCCACCGCTTAGCCCTGATCCGCGCCACCCCCGCGCGGCCACCGTCGCCGCGGGCGCGATAGCTTGCGGGGACGATCCGGCGACGCGTCAAGGAGGCCCTATGGGGATCGCACTCACCGACGACCACCGCGAGCTCGCCGAGGTGGCGGCCTCGTTCCTCACCGCCCAAAAGGCGCGGTCCGCCGCGCGAGCGCTGCTCGACGCCGACGAGGAGTCCCGGCCGCCGTTCTGGGATGCCCTCGCCGGTCTGGGCTGGCTGGGGCTGCACATCGACGAGGAGCGCGGCGGATCCGGCTTCGGGCTGCCCGAACTGGTGGTGGTCGTCGAACAACTCGGCCGGGCGGTGGCCCCGGGGCCGTTCGTGCCCACCGTGATCACCTCGGCGACGATCGCCGCGGCCGGCACCGACGACCAGAAGAGCCGGTTGTTGCCCGGCCTGATCGACGGCCAGGTCATCGCCGGGGTCGGTTTCGCCGGCACCGTGGACCTCGCCGGTGGGGTGGCCAGCGGCGACGCCGGCATCGTGCTGGGCGCCGGGCTGGCCGACCTGTTGCTGCTCACCGTCGGCGAGGACGTCGTCCTCATCGAGGCCGACCGCGCCGGCGTCACGGTCACGGTGCCCGACAATCTCGACCCCACCCGCCGCTGCGGGCGGGTCACGTTGACCGACGTGGCGGTCGGCGACGGTGACGTGCTGGCCGGGGCGGCGGAATCGGCGCGGGCCTATGCGCGGGTGCTGCTGGCCGCCGAGGCGGTCGGCGGTGCCGGCGACTGCGTGGACTCCGCCGTCGAGTACGCCAAGGTGCGCCAGCAGTTCGGCCGTACCATCGCGACCTTCCAGGCCGTCAAACACCACTGCGCCAACATGCTGGTGGCCGCCGAATCGGCGACCGCGGCGGTGTGGGATGCCGCCCGCGCCGCCGACGAGGCCGCCGGGGCCGACGACGACCAGTTCCGGCTGATGGCCGCGGTGGCCGCGACGCTGGCGCTGCCGGCTTACGCCCGCAACGCCGAGATGAACATCCAGGTCCACGGCGGCATCGGTTTCACCTGGGAACACGACGCCCATCTGCATCTGCGGCGCGCGCTGAGCGTGCAGGCGCTCGTCGGCGGCGACGGCCCGGCCCGCGACACCTTCGAGCGCACCGCCGCCGGGGTGACCCGCGCCAACAGCCTCGACCTGCCGGCCGAGGCCGACGAGATCCGCACCCGGGTGCGCGCCGACGCCGCCGCGATCGCCGCTCTCGACGGTGATGCCCAGCGCGACAAGCTGATCGAGACCGGCTACATCATGCCGCACTGGCCCACCCCGTGGGGGCGGGCCGCCTCCGCGGTCGAACAGCTGGTCATCGAGCAGGAGTTCAGCGCCGCCGGGATCAAACGGCCCGACTACTCGATCACCGGCTGGGTGGTGTTGACCCTCATCCAGCACGGCACCGCCTCGCAGATCGACCGTTTCGTCGCCAAAGCGCTGCGCCAAGAAGAGATCTGGTGCCAGCTGTTCTCCGAGCCGGACGCCGGATCGGACGCGGCGGCGGTCAAGACCCGTGCCACCCGTGTCGACGGCGGCTGGAAACTCAACGGCCAGAAGGTGTGGACATCCGGGGCGCACTATTGCCGTCGGGGCCTGGCCACCGTGCGCACCGACTTCGAGGCCAGCAAGCACGGCGGGATCACCACCGTCATCGTCGACATGCAGGCCCCCGGGGTGGAGGTGCGTCCGCTGCGCCAGATCACCGGCGGCTCGGAGTTCAACGAGGTGTTCTTCAACGACGTGTTCGTGCCCGACGAGGACGTCGTCGGCGAACCCAACACCGGCTGGACCGTGGCCCGCGCCACCCTGGGCAACGAGCGGGTCAGCATCGGCGGCGGCGGCTCGTTCCATGAAGGCATCGCCGAGCATCTGGTGAGCCTGGTCGGCCAGGACGGGTCACGGCTGGCCGGCGCGCAGGTGCGCGTCGGCACCTACATCGCCCACGATCATGCGCTGCGTCTGCTCAACCTGCGTCGCGCGGTGCGCAGCCTCGAGGGTGCGGGCCCCGGCCCGGAGGGCAACATCACCAAACTGACCCTCGCGGAGCACATGGGGGAGGGCGCGGCGATCGGGGCGGCACTGTTGGGTCCGGAGGTGGCGCTGACCGACGGTCCGGCCGCGTTGGCCGGGCGGATGGTGATGGGCGCACGCGGTATGGCGATCGCCGGGGGCACCTCGGAGGTCAGCCGCAACCAGATCGCCGAACGTATCCTGGGCATGCCGCGGGATCCCTTGATCAAGTAGCCGGCCCGCGGCGCTACCGCCGGAAAAGGAGCGCCCATGGCCACCGTCGCCGACCAGCTCATCACCGCGCTGCGCCACGGCGGCGTGCGCCGCGTCTACGGCATCCCCGGCGACAGTCTCAACGGCTTGACCGACGCGATTCGGCGGGTGCCCGGCCCGGACGGGGTCAGCTGGGAACTGGTGCGCCACGAGGAGACCGCCGCGTTCGCCGCCGCCGCCGACGCGGCACTCACCGGGACGCTGGCGGTCTGCGCGGGCAGCTGCGGTCCGGGCAACCTGCACCTGATCAACGGGCTGTTCGATGCGCAGCGTAGCCGGGTGCCGGTGGTGGCGATCGCCGCGCACATCCCGATCGCCGAGATCGGCTCGCAGTACTTCCAGGAGACCCACCCGCAGGAGCTGTTCAAAGAGTGCAGCGTGTACTGCGAGCTGATCAGCACCCCGGAGACCGCGCCGCGCATCGTGGCACAGGCGATGCGCGCCGCGATCGAGGACAACGGGGTCGCGGTGATCGTGGTGCCCGGCGAGGTGCTGTTGGCCCGCAGCGACGATCCCGGGTGGGCGCAGCGCCCGGTGCTGGCGACCCGGTCGGTGTACCGTCCCGACGACCGGTCGCTGACCAACGCGGCCACGGTGCTCAACGCCGCCGAGAAGGTGACGATCCTCGCCGGCGCGGGGGTGGCCGGCGCCCACGACGCGCTGATCGCCGCCGCCGACACCCTCGCCGCGCCGATCGTGCACGCGTTGCGCGGCAAGGAACACATCGAATACGACAACCCGTTCGACGTCGGGATGACCGGGCTGCTCGGGTTCGCCTCCGGCTACAAGGCGATCGGTGAGGCCGAGGTGCTGCTGATGCTCGGCACCGACTTCCCCTACCAGCAGTTCTATCCGGAGGACGCCACCGTCATCCAGGTCGACATCCGCGGGCGCCACCTGGGCCGGCGCACCCCGGTGGATCTGCCGCTGGTCGGCAGCGTCGCCGACACGCTGGCCGCGCTGCAGCCGCAGCTGACCCGCAAAACCGAGCGCGGCCACCTGCAGCGGGCGCTGGAGCACTACCGCAAGACCCGTGCCGGGCTCGACGCGCTGGCCGTCGACGACCGCGGCCGCACTCCGATCCGCCCCGAGTACGTCGCAGCCACCGTCGACCGGATCGCGGCCGACGACGCGGTGTTCACCGTCGACGTGGGCTCACCGGTGGTGTGGGCGGCCCGCTACCTGCACATGAACGGGCGGCGCCGGCTGATCGGGTCGTTCAACCACGGCAGCATGGCCGGTGCGGTCCCGCAGGCTGTCGGCGCGCAGACCGCCGCCGCAGGGCGGCAGGTGGTCGCCCTCGCCGGGGACGGTGGGCTGACGATGCTGCTCGGTGAGCTTCTGACCCTGGTCCAAAACCGGCTTCCGGTGACGGTGGTGGTGTTCAACAACTCCTCGCTGAACTTCGTCGAACTGGAGATGAAGGCCGCCGGGTTCGTCAACTTCGGCACCGGCCTGCACGACCCGGATCTGGCCGCGGTGGCCAGCGCGGCGGGCCTGCTCGGTCGGCGCGTCGAGCAGCCCGAGGACCTGGAACCGGCATTGCGCGAAGCGTTCGCCCACGACGGTCCCGCGCTGGTCGACGTGGTCACCGCCCGCCAGGAGCTGTCGATTCCACCGGCGATCAGCGTGGAACAGGCCAAGGGGTTCTCGCTGTATGCGATCCGCACCATCCTGGCCGGTCGCGGCGACGAACTGCTCGACCTGGTCACCACCAACGTGGCCCGCCGCATCCTGTCCTGACCGAACCGGCCGTTCGCGGGGGTAGCCGATAAATACCCCATGGGGTATAGTGGGGGCATGACCTACCACGATGTCCTCGACGACCTCAACCCGCAACACCGCGCGCTGCGCACGATGATCCCCGACGTCTACGCCGGTTTCGGGGAGTTGAGCAAGGCGGCGTTCAAGTCCGGCGCCCTCGACGCCAAGTACAAGGAGTTGATGGCGGTAGCCATCGGGGTGGTGCACGGCTGCGACGGTTGTATCGCGTCGCACTCCCGCGCCGCGGTGAAGGCCGGGGCCACCCGCGAGGAGGCCGCCGAGGCGATCGGGGTCAGTATCTTGATGATGGGCGGGCCGGCCACCATCTACGGTGCCCGTGCCTATGACGCATTCTGCGAGTTCGCCGAGGCCGAGGAGGAGGCCGCCGGCGCATCCGCGGGGGTGGGCACCGCGACGGCGAACCGATGACACGGCGGTGAGTGAGGAGAAGAAACCGATGGCTCAAGACCCGGAGAGCATGACCGCGGTCCTCAACCGGTTGCGGCGCGCCCAGGGGCAGTTGACCGGGGTGATCACGATGATCGAGCAGGGCCGCAACTGCCGCGACGTGGTGACCCAACTCGCCGCGGTGTCGCGGGCGCTCGATCGCGCCGGATTCAAGATCGTCGCCTCGGGGCTGCGCGAGTGCCTCAGCGGCGCCGACAGCGGGGACGGCGAGGCGTTGACCGAGGCCGAACTGGAGAAGTTGTTTCTCACCTTGGCGTGAGTCGGTACCCACGCCGATCGGGTGATCACGAGAGGAGTAGGCAATGAGCGTGGCGCTGACCACCACCATGCAGACCTCGTTCGAGGACGCGGTGAAAAAGACTCGGGAAGCATTGGCGCAGAACGGGTTCGGTGTTCTCACCGAGATCGACATGAAAGCCACGCTGAAGGCCAAACTCGGCGAGGACATGGAGGACTACACCATCCTCGGTGCGTGCAACCCCACGCTGGCGCATCAGGCCGTCAACGCCTATCGCCAGATCGGTGTGCTGCTGCCGTGCAACGTCGTGGTGCGCGCCGACCCCGACGCGCCGGGCACGGTGATCATCGACGCGATGAACCCGGGCTTGATGGCCCAGGTCACCGAGGAGCCCGAACTGCGCGAGATCGCCGGCAAGGTCACCGGACTCATCGACAACGCCCTGCGCGAACTGGGTGCCGCGCCCGGCTGACCCGGACCCCACCCCAAAGCACCCAAAGCACCCCGCCCAAAACCGGTTGCGCCGCCGTCGCTGCCGCCGCTACGCTGGCGGCCATGTCGACGCTGCGAGTTGCCGCACGCGCGCTGAAGCGCGCCGTAGCCAGCACCCGCAGTGGGGTCTGCTCGTAGACCGACCCCCCGCTGCGGGTCGCTAGCCACCCCTGTCGGTCACCCTTCGGATCTGAGAAGAAGGCCGACCCATGACCCGAGACCACCTGACAGCCCAACCCGGCTCCGCGCACCGGGCCACCGTGCGCTTCGCCGAGCTGTTCGGGGTGCCCCTGCCGCGCGGTCTGCGCGACGAGGCCGCCGCGTTGAGCTGGGCACAGTTCCTCGCCCGCTACGACGACTCCCGCCGCTGCCGCGGTCCGCTGCGGCTGCGGCAGTGGAGCCAGTCTGCGCCCGCCGGGGCCACCGCGGGGACCTACCGGGCCACCCTGGCGGTCGGGGAACGCGACACCGCCGTCGCCGCCGTCGCCACCGGCCCGATCGGCGCGCTCACCGCGATGCTGCACGACAACGGCATCGCGGTGGAGGTGCTCGGCTTCCACCAGATGAGCGGCGCCGCCGGTGCGACCGCCACCGTCATCCGCGGCAGCGACGGCACCCGCAGCACCTGGGCGATGGCCTGTGACACCGACGCCGGAGCCTCGGCGCGCGCGGCGGTGATCGGCTGCGCCAACCGGCTGCTGGCCCCGCCGGCACGGAGCGGGTAGCCGGCGTCAGCGCCGCCGCAGCACCAGCGGCATGCCGTCCATCGGCAGCGGCATGCCGGCGTAGTCCCAGCGCGGCTGGTAGCCGGGGTGGGCCAACTCGATGCGGTATCGGCGCAGCATCCGGTGCAGCACCGTCTTGACCTCCAGGCGGCCGAAGACCATGCCGATGCACTTGTGCGCCCCACCGCCGAACGGCGCCCACGCGTAGCGGTGCTTCTTGTGCTCCTCGCGCGGCGGCAGGAAACGCTCCGGGTCGAATTTCTTCGGCTCGGTGTAGAGCTCCTCGAGCCAGTGGTTGGCGCCCGGCCAGATGACGACGTTGGTCCCGGCGGGCACGTAGTAGCCCAGCAGGTCGGTGTCGCGCACGGTCTGGCGCATGTTGAACGGCAGCGGGGTGACCAGCCGCAGCGACTCGTCCATCACCAGATCCAGCGTGGTCAGGCTCTCCAGGGTCTCGATGTCGAGGGGCCCGTCGCCGATCGCGTCGGACTCCGCGCGGGCGCGCTCCTGCCAATCCGGGTAGGCGGCCAGGTGGTAGGCCATGGTGGTCACCGTTGACGTGGTGGTGTCGTGGGCGGCCATCATCAAAAAGATCATGTGGTTGATGATGTCCTCGTCGGTGAACCGGTTGCCGTCTTCGTCCTCGACGTGACACAGCGTGGTGAGCATGTCGGTGCCCTCGACGTGACGACGTTCCTTGACCCGTTCAGCGAAGTACTGCTCGAGGACCTTGCGGCCCTGCAGCCCCTGCCACCATTTGAACGGCGGCACCGCGGTGCGGATGATCGCCCCGCCGGCGCGGGTGGTCTGCTCGAACGCCCTGTTCACCTTGGTGACCAGCTCGTGGTCACCGCCGGGTTCGTGGCCCATGAACACCACCGAGGCGACGTCGAGGGTGAGCTCCTTCATCGCCGGCTGGAACAGAAAGCGGGGGTCGTCGGTGGGCCAGCCCGCGACGATGTCGGTGGCCACCCGGTCGATGTCGGCGACATAGCTGGCCAGTCGCGGCCGGGTGAACGCCTGCTGCATGATCCGCTTGTGGCCCAGGTGCTCGTCGAAGTCCAGCAGCATCAGCCCGCGGTTGAAGAACGGCCCGATCACCGGGACCCACCCCTTCTGGGAGAAGTCCTTGGCCCGGTTGGCGAAGACCGTCTGGGTGGCGTCGGGTCCCAGCGCCACGATCGACGGCAGGATCGGCGAATCGGCGAAGGTGACCGGCCCGCGGGTCTCATAGAGGAACTTCGCGTAGTCCGGCCCGCCACGGAACATCTCGATGATGTGGCCCAGCAGTGGCAGCCCCGAGTCGCCCAGGATCGGTTTGAGGTCGCTGCCCGGCGGCGGGGCGGCCAGCGCGTGCTGCTTCCAGTTGACGGTGAGCAGCGCTTTCTCCAGCGCCCCCATCCCGGGAATGGTGTTCAAGGTCGGGACGAACCGGCGCTTGGCCTGGTCGAGCAGATAATGCGGGGTGCTGATCGTAGTCATCGGCGCTCCTTGACTGAACGGATGGGCGCGGCGCACCGCCGTCGGCCGGCACCACCGCATGACGGCTGTGGCAGCCGTCACTGTGTCTCCATCACAGCGGCAAAGTTGACGGCTGTCAAGTTTTTTCTCCGGCGTGCCGTGGTGCATGGTAGGCAGGTGAGCACCCACCCCCAGACGACCGCGACATCGCAGCGCCGCGGCGACCGGCAACGGCAGGCGATCGTGACCGCCGTGCGTGAGCTGCTCGAGGAGAAACCGTTCGCCGAGTTGTCGGTGAGTGCCATCAGCGACCGGGCCGGCGTGGCCCGATCGGGGTTTTATTTCTACTTCGAGTCCAAATACGCCGTCCTCGCCCAGATCATGTCCGACGCGGCCGCCGAGCTCGACGAACTCACCCAATTCTTCGCCCCGCGCGGCGAGAACGAGTCGCCGGCCGCGTTCGCGCGCCGGATGGTCGGCAGCGCGGCCGCGGTCTACGCCCACAACGATCCGGTGATGCTGGCGTGCAGTGCCGCACGGCACACCGACGCCGAGATCCGCAAGATCCTCGACCAGCAACTCGACACCGTCATCGCCCAGATCGTCGGGATTGTGCAGGACGAACTCGCCGCCGGCACCGCCCACCCGATCAGCGACGACATCCCCGCGTTGGTGCGCGCCTTGGCCGCGACCACCTCCTCGGTGCTCTCCGGTGACACCGCCTTCGTCGGTGCCGACCCCGACCTCCAGGGCGGCACCCGTGTGCTCGAGGCGCTGTGGCTCACCGCCCTGTGGGGCGGGCAACTCACCGAATAGTCGTTGCCGCCGGGCCCACGGCGATATCGTCGGCGCCATGGCAGGAACGAAGATGACCACGTTCGCGGGCAAGAAGTGCTTTCTCACCGGTGCGGCCAGCGGCATCGGCCGCGCCACCGCACTGGCGCTGGCCGCCGAGGGCGCGCAGCTGTTTTTGACCGACCGCAACGCCGAGGGGCTGGCCGAGACCGTCGCCGACGCGCGGGCCCTCGGTGCCGAGGTCCCGGCCCACCGCGTCATCGACGTCGCCGACCACGACGAGGTCGTCGCATTCGCCGCCGACATCCATGCCGGACACGGTGCGATGGACGTGGTGATGAACATCGCCGGGGTCTCGGCATGGGGCACCGTCGACCGGCTCAGCCACGACCAGTGGAGCCGGATGGTCTCGATCAACCTGATGGGACCGATCCACGTCATCGAGGAGTTCATCCCGCCGATGCTGGCCGCCGGGCGCGGCGGCCAGCTGGTCAACGTGTCCTCGGCGGCCGGGCTGGTGGCCCTGCCCTGGCATGCGGCCTACAGCGCCTCCAAATACGGGCTGCGCGGGGTCTCGGAGGTGCTGCGGTTCGACTTGGCGCGCTACGGCATCGGGGTGTCGGTGGTGGTGCCCGGGGCCGTGAAGACACCGCTGGTGGGCACCGTCGAGATCGCCGGGGTCGATCGCGACGACCCGCAGGTCAAAAAATGGGTGGATCGGTTCTCCGGGCACGCGGTCAGCCCGGAGCGCGCCGCGGCCAAGATCCTCGCCGGGGTGCGTAAGAACCGCTTCTTGATCTACACCTCCGTCGACATCCGCGCGCTGTACGCGTTCAAGCGCGTCGCCTGGTGGCCCTACAGCGTGGCGATGCGTCAGGCCAACCGGTTCTTCGCCCGGGCCCTGCGTCCCACCCCAGCGGGGCCGGCGCGCGAGATCCGATAGTCGCCGGGGCCGGGCACCGGCGGCCGCGATGAGCAGGCCCGCTGGGTGCCGCACCGGTGTCCACGGCGCCGTTCGCACCGGGCGCCGGGGTGCTCAGCACCCCAAAGAAAAGTTTGCTGAAAACCCTCGGGAGCGGTTGTGGTGCCGGCGGGCGGCCCGGCTGTGTCAGACCCCGGTGGTATCTGTGAGGTGATCTGTGGCGTGACGGGATTGTGACCTGCGACACGCCGGGACGGGAGGTGGTGCAGGCCGTGCGACCAGCGAATTTCACGAATGTTGTTCAGAACATCTTGTATGTCTTCCCCCGGTCAGACACTAGGTGTAGTGTTCACGGTGCTGTCAGACCACATGATTCCCCGATCGGCCCGGAGCCCGGGTCCGGTCACCGGAGCGGCCCCCGTCGGGACGTTCGGATCGGGGATCGCAGTGTCGGTCAGCCCGCTGAACAGCGGTGCGGATGTAGTTCCTGAAGAAGTTGCTCACCTTCCACCGAGGAGTCGTTCGACGATGAACATCACCGTGTACACCAAGCCGGCCTGTGTGCAGTGCAACGCCACCTACAAGGCGTTGGACAAAGAAGGCATCGACTACCGCTCGGTGGACATCTCGCTGGATTCCGAGGCCCGCGACTACGTGATGGCGCTGGGCTACCTGCAGGCCCCCGTGGTGGTGGCCGGCGACCAGCACTGGTCGGGCTTCCGTCCCGACCGCATCAAGGCGCTCGCCGGTGTGGCGCTGAGCGCCTAGCCGGGCGGCGTCGGCCGTCTGAGGGTTGGGTATTCGCCAGATGAAGGAGGGAAGCCATGGGCGTCAACCTGGTGTATTTCTCCAGCGTGTCGGAGAACACCCACCGCTTCGTGCAGAAGCTGGGCCTACCTGCCACGCGTATTCCGCTGCACGGCCCGCTTGAGGTCGACCAGCCCTACGTGCTGGTGGTGCCCACCTACGGCGGTGGCCGCCACACCCCCGATGTCAACGACGGGGCCTACGTGCCCAAACAGGTCAAGAAGTTTCTGAACAACGAACACAACCGGTCGTTGCTGCGCGGCGTCATCGCCGCCGGCAACAACAACTTCGGTGCGGAGTACTGCTTCGCCGGTGAGGTCATCTCGCGCAAGTGCGGGGTGCCCTACCTGTATCGCTTCGAATTGATGGGAACCCCCGACGACGTGGAAACCGTTCGCGAGGGACTGGCTACTTTCTGGAAGGACGAAACGTGTCACCAACGGTCACAGCTGCAGAGCCTGTAACGACGCCGGCCACCAGCGCGGGGGGAGAGACCGACTACCACGCGTTGAACGCGATGCTGAACCTGTACGACGTCGACGGCAAGATCCAGTTCGACAAGGACGTCGACGCGGCCCGTCAGTACTTCCTGCAGCACGTCAACCAGAACACGGTGTTCTTCCACAACCAGGACGAGAAGCTCGACTACCTGATCCGGGAGAACTACTACGAGCGTGAGGTGCTCGACCAGTACTCTCGCAACTTCGTCAAGACGCTGCTGGATCGCGCCTACGCCAAGAAGTTCCGGTTCCCGACGTTTCTGGGCGCGTTCAAGTACTACACCTCCTACACGCTGAAAACGTTTGACGGCAAACGGTATCTGGAACGGTTCGAGGACCGGGTGGTCATGGTGGCGCTGACGTTGGCCTCCGGTGACACCAAGCTCGCCGAGCAGCTCGTCGACGAGATCATCGACGGCCGGTTCCAGCCGGCCACCCCGACCTTCCTCAACTCCGGCAAGGCCCAGCGCGGGGAGCCGGTCAGCTGCTTTCTGCTGCGCATCGAGGACAACATGGAGTCGATCGGGCGCTCGATCAACTCCGCGCTGCAGCTGTCCAAGCGCGGCGGGGGAGTGGCATTGCTGCTGACCAACATCCGCGAGTACGGCGCGCCGATCAAGAACATCCAGAACCAGAGCTCCGGGGTGATCCCGATCATGAAGCTGCTGGAGGACTCGTTCTCCTACGCCAACCAGCTGGGGGCGCGTCAGGGGGCGGGTGCGGTGTACCTGCACGCCCACCATCCGGACATCTACCGCTTTTTGGACACCAAGCGGGAGAACGCCGACGAGAAGATCCGGATCAAGACGCTGAGCCTGGGTGTGGTGATCCCCGACATCACCTTCGAGTTGGCCCGCAAGAACGAGGACATGTACCTGTTCTCGCCGTACGACGTGGAGCGTGTCTACGGGGTGCCGTTCGCCGACATCAACGTCACCGAGAAGTACTACGAGATGGTCGACGACTCGCGCATCCACAAGCACAAGATCAAGGCGCGGGAGTTCTTCCAGACGGTCGCCGAGCTGCAGTTCGAGTCGGGCTATCCGTACATCATGTTCGAAGACACCGTCAACCGGGCCAACCCGATCGACGGCAAGATCACCCACTCCAACCTGTGCTCGGAGATCCTGCAGGTCTCCACGCCGTCACTGTTCAACGAGGACCTGTCGTATGCCAAGGTGGGCAAGGACATCTCGTGCAACCTGGGCTCGATGAACGTCGCCAAGACGATGGACTCGCCGGACTTCGCGCAGTCGATCGAGGTGGCGATCCGGGCGCTGACCGCGGTCTCCGATCAGACCAACATCGCGTCGGTGCCCTCGATCGAGCAGGGCAACAACGAGTCCCACGCGATCGGGTTGGGGCAGATGAACCTGCACGGCTACCTGGCGCGGGAGCGTATCTTCTACGGTTCCGAGGAAGGCATCGACTTCACCAACATCTACTTCTACACGGTGCTCTACCACGCCCTGCGCGCCTCGAATCGCATTGCGATCGAACGGGGTACGCACTTCTCCGGTTTCGAGCGCTCCACCTACGCCTCCGGTGAGTTCTTCGACAAGTACACCGAGGGTATCTGGGAGCCCAAGACCGACAAGGTGCGTCGCCTGTTCGCTGACGCCGGCATCCGCATCCCCGACCAGAACGACTGGCGGCGGTTGAAGGAATCGGTGGCCGCGCACGGCATCTACAACCAGAACCTGCAGGCGGTGCCGCCGACCGGGTCGATCTCCTACATCAACCACTCGACGTCGTCGATCCACCCGATCGTGTCGAAGGTGGAGATCCGCAAGGAGGGCAAGATCGGCCGGGTCTACTACCCGGCGCCGTACATGACCAACGACAACCTGGAGTACTACCAGGACGCCTACGAGATCGGCTACGAGAAGATCATCGACACCTACGCCGCGGCCACCCAGCACGTGGACCAGGGGCTGAGCCTGACGCTGTTCTTCAAGGACACCGCCACCACCCGTGATGTGAACAAGGCGCAGATCTACGCCTGGCGCAAGGGCATCAAGACGCTCTACTACATCCGGTTGCGTCAGATGGCGCTGGAGGGCACCGAGGTCGAGGGCTGCGTGTCCTGCATGCTGTGACGCCGTTCGCCCACCGGATCTGTGGCGGTTACGGTCAGTCGACCGGTTCGATGTCCTCCCCGGAGTCATACCGAATCGGAAGATGCACGCCGCTGACCGTCTCGATCAGGAGGACACCGAACGGTGCGGTCTCATAGTAGCGGTGGACTCCCTGCGCGTCGGGCGCTGACGAGCAGGGGCCGTAAGGGCAGATGCTTTTGACCGGCACGGCGAGCAAGGCGAAAACCACCACGACCACGGTGAGGGTGATCGCGAACCTACGCCTGGTCATGGCCGGCCCGGTGCGACGCGATCATGGTGTGCACCCGGTAGCCGCTCAGTAGCGGTGCGCCGGGCCCTGGGCTTTTCTGTACAGCGCCTTGAGCATCCGGTCACGGAAGGCGGCGTTGTCGATCAGCCGCACACCGGCATCGGCGATTCGCGGATAGCCCAGAAGCTGATGGAAGTAGCGCCCGCGCCGGTACTCGCGGCCCCAAGCGTCCTGCATCCGCTGGGCGTAGTTGGTGAAGTCGTCGGGCCCGGCGTTGGTCAGCGCCGCCACCGCGCACTCGCCGGCCGCCATGCCGGACTCCAGCGCCTTGGAGATGCCCGCCCCGGAGGCCGGCTTGCCCGCGCCCAGTGCGTCCCCGGCGAACAGCACCCCGGGCCGCCACGGCGGCCAGGCGGTGAATCCCATCGGCAGGCGCCACGCGCGAACCCCTTTGGCCTTCTTGAGTTCTTCGACGGCGGGCAGCTCCCAGTCCGCCGGCAGTGTGCGCATGAACTCGCCCAGGAATGCGGTGGCGTTGATGGATTGCCAGTTCTTGTAGCTGTTGACGTAGCCCAGCCCGATGTTGAACCGGCCGTCGCCCATCGGGAACACCCAGCCGTAGCCGGGCAGCTGGTCGCCGTCGAAGCGCAGCCGGAGGTAGATGTCGAGGCTGTCGGAGTCGGGCCGGTTGGCCTGCATCTCGGCGCGGATCGCGATCGCGGAGTAGCCGTTGTAGGCCGAGTCGAGCTTCAGGGCCCGCTTGATGGGGGAGTAGGCGCCGTCGGCGGCGATCACCGCGTCGGCCGACACCGTCTCACCGCCCTTGAGTTGCACCCCGGTGACTCGGCCGCGCTCGTCGAGGACCGGTCCGGCCACCTCCGCGGATTCCCGCACCTCCGCACCGGCGGCGGCGGCGTGGCGCAGCAGCATCGTGTCGAGCACGGTGCGGCTGACGGTGTGGCCGTGATCGGGCATGCCCGGGCGGCGCGGGAAACTCAGCTCCCAGCGCGACGGGCTGAACACCGTGACCCGGTTGACCCGGTGGAAGGTGGCGACCTCCTCGGCCAGGCCCATCTTCTGCAGGTAGCTGACAGCGCGCGCGGTCAGCCCGTCGCCGCAGGGCTTGTCGCGCGGGAACTGGGCCTTGTCCAACACGACCACCGAGGCGCCGGATTGCCGCGCCTGCCACGCCGCGGCCGACCCTGCCGGGCCGCCGCCGACGATCGCGAGATCGAACTGTTTGCTCACCCGTGTTCAGCCCTTCGGTGGTGGAACGCCTCGCCCACGCTACCGACGTCGGCGGGTCAGGGAAAATCCCCCCATCGGCTCCCGGCCGGTGCTCGCTCGTCGTCGGCGACCGGTCCGGGCAGGTCAACCACCGTACCGGCCGGGGTGGGCGAGTAGAGTATCGGGCGTGCGCAGACCGTCCCGGCCCGCCGACGCCGCCCCGCCCGTCAAGGTCGACGCGCGGCGGGAGCGGTGGCGTGAGCATCGCAAGAAGGTCCGCGCCGAGATCGTCGACGCGGCGTTCCGGGCGATCGATCGGCGGGGCCCGGAGATCAGCGTGCGCGAGATCGCCGAGGAGGCCGGCACCGCGAAGCCGAAGATCTACCGGCACTTCGCCGACAAGGCCGACCTGTTCCAGGCCGTCAGCGAGCGGATGCGCGACATGTTGTGGGCGGCGATCTACCCCGCCATCGACCTGGCCACCGACTCCGCCGACGAGGTGATCCGCAAGGGCGTCGAGCAGTACGTCCGACTGGTCGACGAGCACCCCAACGTGTTGCGGTTTCTGCTGCTGGGCCGGTTCACCGAGCAGACCGCGGCCACCCAGCGCGCCCTGCAGGAGGGCCGCGAGATCATGCTGGCCATCGCCGAGCTGTTCAGCAATGAGCTCCGAGAGCTGGAACTGGATCCCGACGTGGTCGAGCTCGCCGCGTTCACCACGTTCGGATCGGTCGCCTCGGCGACCGACTGGTGGCTCGGCTCGGAGACCGCCAGCCCGCGGCGGATGGCCCAACAGGCCTTCGTCGAGCATCTCAGCGTCATCCTGTCGGGCACGGTCATCAGCACCGCCGCGCTGGTCGGTGTCGTCATCGACCCGGCGCAGCCCATCCACGCCGCCGTCGTGCGCCGAGCGGCCAGCTGACGCCGGCCGGACACGACACGCGACCACAAGTTGTTGTGTTGACGCACGTTGTCGCCCACAACGGGTAGTGTCTGAATCCTGGTTGTCCGTCTGCGAAGTGGGGTAGTGGTGAGTGGACAGGTGAAGCTGATCGACCGGGTCTCCGCGATCAACTGGAACCGGTTGCAAGACGATAAGGACCTTGAGGTCTGGGACCGGTTGACCGGCAACTTCTGGTTGCCGGAGAAGGTGCCGGTGTCCAACGACATTCAGGCCTGGGCCACGCTGACCGACCAGGAGAAGCAGGTCACGATGCGGGTGTTCACCGGCCTGACCCTGCTGGACACCATCCAGGGCACCGTCGGGGCGGTCAGCCTCATCCCGGATGCGTTGACCCCGCATGAGGAAGCGGTCTACACCAACATCGCGTTCATGGAGTCGGTGCACGCCAAGAGCTACAGCCAGATCTTCTCCACGCTGTGCTCGACCAACGAGATCGACGACGCGTTCCGCTGGTCGGAGGAGAATGTCAACCTGCAGCGCAAGGCTGAGATCGTGCTGCGCTACTACAAGGGCGACGAGCCGCTCAAGCGCAAGGTGGCCTCCACCCTGCTGGAGAGTTTCCTGTTCTACTCCGGTTTCTACATGCCGATGTACTGGAGCAGCCGGGGCAAGCTGACCAACACCGCCGACGTGATCCGGTTGATCATCCGCGACGAGGCGGTGCACGGCTACTACATCGGCTACAAGTTCCAGCGTGGGCTGGCGATGGTCGATGAAACCAAGCGTCAGGAGCTCAAGGACTACACCTACGAGTTGCTCTTCGAGCTCTACGACAACGAGGTGGAGTACACCCAGGACCTCTACGACGACATCGGGCTGACCGAGGACGTCAAGAAGTTCCTGCGCTACAACGCCAACAAGGCATTGATGAACCTCGGCTACGAGGCGCTGTTCCCGCGCGACGAGACCGACGTCAACCCGGCGATCCTCTCCGCGCTGTCCCCGAACGCCGACGAGAACCACGACTTCTTCTCCGGCTCGGGAAGCTCCTACGTGATCGGCAAGGCGGTCATCACCGAGGACGAGGACTGGGAGTTCTGAGCGCGGCACCACGCTGACGCGACGCGAGGGGGGCACCGATACGGTGCCCCCCTCGGCGTTGTCAGCGGCGTTGTCAGCGGCTCGGCGCGCCGGCGGCTCAGATCGTCGCGGTGTCGATCACGAAGCGGTAGCGCACGTCGGAGGCCAACACCCGCTCGTAGGCGGTGTTGACGTAGTCGGCGTCGATGATCTCGATCTCCGGGCGCACGTCGTGCTCGGCGCAGAAGTCCAGCATCTCCTGGGTTTCGGCGATCCCACCGATCATCGAGCCCGACAGGCTGCGGCGCATCCCGGCCAGCGGGAACGGCGGAACGCTCATCGGCTGCTCGGGCATGCCCAGCTCCACCAGCGTCCCGTCGACCTTCAGCAGGTTCAGGTAGGCGCCCAGGTCGAGGTTCGCCGAGACCGTGTTGAGGATGACGTCGAAGTTGTTGCGCAGCTTCTTGAACGTGTCCGGATCGGAGGTGGCGTAGTAGTGGTTGGCGCCCAGACGCAGGCCGTCCTCCATCTTCTTCAGCGACTGCGACAGCACGGTGACCTCCGCGCCCATCGCGGCGGCCAGCTTGACGCCCATGTGGCCGAGCCCGCCGAGACCGACGATGGCGATGTGCTTGCCGGGGCCGGCCTGCCAGTGCCGCAGCGGCGAGAACAGCGTGATCCCGGCGCAGAGCAGTGGCGCGGCGGCATCCAGCGGGATCTGATCGGGGATGCGCAGCACGTAGTTCTCGTCGACGACGATCGCCTGGCTGTAGCCGCCCTGGGTGGGCTCGCCGTCACGGCCGATCGCGTTGTAGGTGCCGGTCATCCCGCCCCCGGTGCAGTACTGCTCGAGTCCGGCCACACAGCTGGGGCACTCGCGGCACGAGTCGACGAAACAGCCCACCCCGACACGGTCGCCCACCTGGTAGTTGCTCACCTCCGAGCCCACGGCGGTCACCACCCCGGCGATCTCGTGGCCGGGCACCACCGGGTAACGCGGGGTGCCCCACTCGGCCTTGACGGTGTGGATGTCGGAGTGGCAGATCCCGGCGAACTTGATGTCGATGGCCACGTCGTGCGGGCCGGGTGCCCGGCGCGGGATCGTGGTCTTGACCAGCGGTTCAGTCGCCGAGGTGGCGGCGTAGGCGGAAACGGTTGTGCTCATGTCGGGATCCCTCTGTTGGTTGCGGTTACGTGTCCGTCACGGCGGGCAGGCGGCTCAGCCCCGGTTGACACCGGTCGTGCCGGCCCCGTGCCGGCCCCAACGCCTCATTGTATAGCTTAGCGAAGTTAAATTTTCTGGGGCGGCCCGTGGCCCGACCGCGGCGCAGTTCCCACGGTAGGGGCGCAAGGACCGCAACGATAACCCGCACGCCCGCCCCCGAACGCCCCGACGGTGTCGGCGCCGACCGATATCGTCACCGCATGAGCCCTCGGCCCCCGGTGACGCGTCTGGTCCTCTACAAGCACGGCATGGCCTTCGTCGACCGACGCGGGCCGATCGACGGGGAATTCAGCCTGACCTTCCGCCGCGAGGACATGAAAGACGTGCTGAAATCGCTGGTCCTCGATGTCGCCGACGGTCAGGTGTCGATGGGCGCGATCACCTTCGACACCCCGGCCGACCCCGACGAGCAGTTGGCCGACCGTCGCCTGCGGTTCGACAGCGGCAAGGCGCTGCTGGGGTTGCTCGACGGGCTGCGCGGCCGTGCCGTGGAGGTGCGTTGCGGTGCGCGTCGGCATCGCGGCGAGGTGATCGGTGTGGACGACGGCGCCGATCATCACCGCTCTGCCACCGGCACCGGGCGCCACCTGGTGCTGCGCACCGACGCCGGCGAGATCGGGCTGGTCGACCTGGCCGAGGCCGACGGGCTGACGATGCTCGACGATTCCTCCCGCGCGGACCTGGAGTACCTGATCGACCGGTTCCGGGCGGCCACCGGCGGGGCGAACTGCGAGGTGGGCGTGGCGGTGCGCGGGAAGGCGCGCGACGCGCGGATCGCCTATCTGGTGGCGGCACCGATGTGGCGGGTGTCGTATCGCATCCTCAGCGACGGTGATCGGTTGCGGTTGGCCGCGATGGGAATTCTGCACAACCCGATCGATGAGGACCTCACCGATGTCGAGGTGACATTGACCACCGGCCAACCGATCTCGTTCGAGATCGACCTCTACCAAGCACGTCGTGTGCATCGGGTGGCTCGCGAGGAGCGCGAGCGGGTGTTCGCGCCGCAACCGCCCGGCGCCATGGTGCGCTCGGCGGCCATGCTCACCGGTGTCGACGCCTACGAGCAGGCCGCCGAGGAGGTGGCGAGCGCCGACCGCGGACAGTATTTCGAATACCGGCTCACCAGCCCGATCTCGCTGAAACGTGGCGGCGCGGCGATGGTGCCGTTGGCGGTGGCTTCGGTGTCCGATGTGCACCGAGAGCTGGTGTGGCGCCAGGGATTCGGGCCCGCGCCCGAGGTTGCGTTGGCGTTCTCCAACACCACTGACCTGGTGCTGGAGGAAGGGCCCGCGGTCGTCTACGAACACGACGGGTACGCCGGGGAGGCGATGGTCGATTTCACCGCCCGGGGCGCACCGGTGCGGCTGGGCTTCGCCAAGGACCTGGCCGTGCGCTGCAGTGCCGTCGAACGCCACCACACCGTCACCACCCGGGTGCGGCTGGCGAGCGAGGCGCTCATCGAGGAGTGCCGCGAAGAACGCCGGCACACCCTGCGCGCGCAGAACGACCACGATCACCCCGTCGAGGTGATCTTCGAGGTGCCCCGGGTGGTCGGCCACCACATCGCCGACCACGACGGGGCGACCCTCGACGGCGAAGACGGCGAGGAGGGGGAAGACGGGGCAGATCCCGACTGGCACCGCTTCCGGGTGGCGGTGCCGGCACACCAGCTCGCGGAGGCGACCGTGGTGGAGGCCTGGCCGGTGCGTCGCGAAATCGATTACGAGGACCTCGCGCCGGGGCGCCTGGAGTCCTGGCTGGCCGGTCGCTCGTTGGACGCCGAGACCGTCGCGGCGCTGTCGGGGGTGTTGGCGCACTGGGAGCAGGCCGGCCGCCTCGATGGGCAGCGGGAGCAGACCGAGGCGACGCGTGCAGACCTCTACGAGGCGCAGCACCGCATCACCGAGCAACTTTCGGTGCTCGGCACCGACGGCGACGAGGGCCGGCTGCGGTCGCGTCAGGTCGGTGAACTCGCGGGCCTGCAGGATCGGGTCGGTGAGCTCGACACGCAGGTCCACCGGCTGCGCGCGGAGGCCGACGCCGCGCGAACGGCGGCCACTGACGCACTGCACCGGCTGATCAGTTGATCGGCGCGTTGACCCACTGCAAGTCGTCGAGCACCCCGTAGGCGGCGACCAAGCCCTGGCCGAGGTGCCACACCTCGTTGTTGACGATGAACACCCGGTTGTCGCGGTTGGCCGCCAACGCCCGCCACGCGGGGCTGTCGAACACCGCGGGGGCGCGGTCCTTGGCGGCCGGCGAGTCGAACGACACGTAGATGATGTCGGCGTCGGCGGCCGACAGGTCGGCGTCGCCCTGCAGCGCCGCAGCGTCGGCCGCAATCTCCACAAACGGCTTATCGGTGAACCGCTGCGCCGCCGGGCGGTCCAATCCGGCGGCTTTGAGCACCGTGGCGGGGAAGTTCACCGCCCCGTAGACCCGCACGCTGTCCTCGGTGAGCTGCACGATCGAGGCCTGATAGTGCGCCGTATCGGCCTCGGCGCCGCCCCGGGCGGCGTCCTCGGCGAACCGGTCGAGCAACCCGTCGACCGCCTCGGCGCGCCCGGTCGCCGCGGCGACCGCACGCAACGTGGCCTGCCAGCGCGCCCCGTCCGCCCCGGTGAGCACGGTCGGTGCGATCGCCGCCAACTCGGGGCAGACCTGCTGGCTGCCCGGCACCGAGCCGAGGATCAGCTCCGGGTCGGCGGCCTCGATCGCCCCCGGATCCGGGGTGTCGCGCGGTCCCACGCCGGGCGTGTCGTGCACCACGGCGCCCAGGTAGGAGGGTGGCGGCACTCCCACGCCGACCAGGCGTGACTGCAGCCCCAGTGCGCACAGCGCGTCGAGCTGATCGATGGCCAGCGCCACGATGCGCTGCGGGTCGGCGGGCACCTCGACGGTCTCCGGGTCGACGCCCTCGGCGTTGGTGACCGTGCGCAGCGAGGACCCCGGGTCGGCCGGCGCCGGCTCGGGGGCGCAGGACTCGTCGGGGCGGCGCTGGTTGCCCAGCACCCCGGCCCCGGCGATCGTGGTGGTGCTGGTGATCACCGATGTCATCGACTCGGTGGGCGCGGCGGTGTCGTCGCTGGTGCAGCCGGTGGCGAACGCCACGGTCAGCGCGACCGCGATAGCGGTGGTCAGGGCGGTGTTTCCAGCGGTGGTCCCAGGGGTGTTTCCAGCGGTGGTCCCAGCCGGGGCCGGACCCGCGGCGCGAAGCGATTCACCGCTGTTCAGCACGTGGTTGACGGTAACACTGCGGTGTCGCAAAATTGGGCACGGCATCATTACGACAGTTTGTAGGACCGGCGCGGGCCGTCGTCCGTGCGGAACGCTACGATCACTGCAGTAATCCAGGGATGCCGGGACGAACCGTTGGAGGAACCTTGACAGCCGAAGCCCCCCCGCGCGGAGAACTAGAGGCCAGTCGCCCCTACCCGCCGCGCACGGGACCCAAGGGTGCCCTCCTGTACAAGCTGATCACCACCACCGATCACAAGCTGATCGGGATCATGTACGTGGTCACCTGTATGGCGATGTTCGGTGTCGGCGGGCTGCTGGCGCTGTTCATCCGGGCCGAGTTGGCCGCGCCGGGGCTGCAGTTCCTCTCCAACGAGCAGTTCAACCAGCTGTTCACCATGCACGGCACGATCATGCTGCTGTTCTATGCGACACCGATCGTGTTCGGATTCGCCAACCTGGTGCTGCCGCTGCAGATCGGCGCCCCCGACGTGGCGTTCCCGCGACTCAACGCGCTCAGCTACTGGCTGTTCCTGTTCGGCACCCTGATCGCCCTCGGCGGGTTCCTCACCCCCGGCGGCGCCGCCGACTTCGGCTGGACCGCCTACACCCCGCTCTCCGACGCGGTGCACACCCCGGGCGCCGGTGCGGACCTGTGGATCACCGGTCTGGCGGTGGCCGGTCTGGGCACCATCCTCGGTGGGGTCAACATGATCACCACCGTGGTGTGCATGCGCGCCCCCGGGATGACGATGTTCCGGATGCCGGTGTTCACCTGGAACATCCTGGTCACCTCGCTGATGGTGCTGATCATCTTCCCGCTGCTGACCGCCGCGCTGCTCGGGCTGGCCTACGACCGTCACCTCGGCGGGCACATCTACGACCCGGCCAACGGCGGGGTGCTGCTCTACCAGCACCTGTTCTGGTTCTTCGGCCACCCCGAGGTCTACGTCATCGCGCTGCCGTTCTTCGGCATCGTCAGTGAGGTCATCCCGGTGTTCAGCCGCAAGCCGATCTTCGGCTACACCACGCTAATCTTCGCGACGATGGCGATCGCGGCGCTGTCCACCGCGGTGTGGGCGCACCACATGTTCGCCACCGGCGCGGTGCTGCTGCCGTTCTTCTCGTTCATGACGTTCACCATCGCGGTGCCCACCGGGATCAAGTTCTTCAACTGGATCGGCACCATGTGGAAGGGCCAGATCACCTACGAGACCCCGATGCTGTTCTCGCTGGGCTTCGTGGTGACCTTCCTCGCCGGTGGGCTCACCGGGGTCATGCTGGCCAGCCCGCCGATCGACTTCCACGTCACCGACACCTACTTCCTGGTGGCCCACTTCCATTACGTGCTGTTCGGCACGATCGTGTTCGCCACGTTCGCCGGGATCTACTTCTGGTTCCCCAAGATGACCGGTCGTCTCCTCGACGAGCGTCTGGGCAAGCTGCACTTCTGGCTGACGTTCATCGGGTTCCACACCACGTTCTTGGTGCAGCACTGGCTGGGCAACGAGGGCATGCCACGCCGCTACGCCGACTACCTCGACATCGACGGGTTCCAGCCGCTGAACATCGTGTCGACCGTCGGTGCGTTCATCCTCGGTGCCTCGCTGATCGTGTTCACCTGGAACTCGTTCAAGAGCTGGCGTTACGGCGAGGTCGTCACCGTCGACGACCCGTGGGGCTACGGCAACTCGCTGGAGTGGGCGACCAGTTGCCCGCCGCCGCGGCACAACTTCACCGAGCTGCCGCGGATCCGCTCCGAGCGCCCCGCGTTCGAGCTGCACTACCCGCACATGGTCGAGCGGATGCGGGCCGAGGCGCACATCGGTCGCAAGCACCCCGAAGAGGCCATCGCGGCGTCACCGTCGACCTGACCCTCCTGGGGGTTTGCGGGTGAACACCCCCAACGTGTCGGTGCTGATCACCGTCACCGGGGTCGACCGACCGGGCGTCACCTCGGCGCTGTTCGAGGTGCTCGAGCGGCACGGGGTCGCGCTGCTCAACGTCGAACAGGTGGTGATCCGGGGTCGGCTGATCCTGGGTGTGCTGGTGTCGGCGTCGCCGCCGGTGGTCCACGGTGGTGAGCTGGATGCGGAGTTGCGCACCGCAATCGGCGCGCTGGGCCTTGAGGTCACCGTCGAGCACAGCGACGACCTGCCGATCATCCATGAGCCCTCCACCCACAAGATCGTGGTGTTGGGCCGACCGGTGACCGCGGCCGCGTTCGGGGCGCTCGCCCATGATGTCGCCGAGCTCGGCGTCAACATCGACGCGATCCGCGGGATCTCGGACTATCCGGTGACCGGGTTGGAACTGCGGGTCACGGTGCCGCCCGACGTGGGTGGGCAGCTGCAGAGCGTGCTGGCGCGCGCCGCCGCCGATGAGCACCTCGACGTGGCGTTCTCCGACAGCAGCCTGTCCGGGCGCACCAAGCGGCTGGTCGTGTTCGATGTCGACTCCACCCTGATCCAGGGTGAGGTCATCGAGATGCTCGCCGCCCATGTGGGCGCCGAAGCCGAGGTCGCCGCGATCACCGAGGCGGCGATGCGCGGCGAACTGGACTTCGCCGAATCGCTGCACCGGCGGGTCGCCACCCTGGCCGGCCTGCCCGCCACGGTCCTCGACGACGTCGCCGATGAGCTGGTGCTCACCCCGGGGGCACGCACCACCTTGCGCACGCTGCGCCGGCTCGGCTACTTCTGCGGGGTGGTCTCCGGCGGGTTCCGGCAGGTCATCGATCCGCTGGCACACGAGTTGGCGCTCGACTACGTCGCCGCCAACACCCTCGAGATCGTCGATGGGGTGCTCACCGGACGGTTGGTCGGCCCGATCATCGACCGGGCCGGCAAGGCCCGCGCCCTGCGTGATTTCGCCCGCGATGTCGGAGTGCCGATGAGCCAGACCGTGGCCGTCGGCGACGGCGCCAACGACATCGACATGCTCGCCGCCGCCGGGCTCGGCGTGGCGTTCAACGCCAAACCTGCGTTGCGGGAGGTCGCCGACGCCGCGCTGAGCTACCCCTACCTCGACACCGTGCTGTTCATCCTCGGGGTGACCCGCGGGGAGATCGAGGCGGCGGACGCTGTCGACGGCACCGTTCGTCGGGTGGAGATTCCCGCCGAGTAGCGGCTGAGATCGATGCCTGAGCGGACATGCTCCTTGCTATTTGAGGCCGTGTGTCCGCTCAGGCATCGATCTCAGCAGTAATGCCGCCGCGACACGCCCCTCACCGGGCGGTGACCCCTTAGCCCACCGGCGAACCGAGTACGGCACGATGGTTGCGTGCCTGACAACGAAGCCGACGCAGTCGACCCCGACCTGCTGCTCGACTTCGCCGGTGTCTCGCTGCAGCGCGGCGGGCACACCCTGGTCGGACCCCTGGACTGGTCGGTCGAACTGGACGAGCGGTGGGTGGTGGTCGGTCCCAACGGGGCAGGCAAGACCTCCCTGTTGCGTATCGCGGCGGCCACCGAACACCCCACCAGCGGGGTCGCCCACGTGCTCGGCGAGCGACTCGGCCGGGTCGATGTCACCGAACTGCGGGCCCGGATCGGGTTGAGTTCCTCGGCGCTGTCCCACCGCATCCCCGATGACGAGGTGGTGCGCGATCTGGTGGTCTCCGCCGGCTACGCGGTGCTGGGCCGGTGGCGGGAGCGCTACGACGAGGTCGACTATCACCGGGCGATCGACCTGCTGGAGAGCCTGGGCGCTGAGCATCTCGCGGACCGCCGCCACGGCACCCTGTCGGAAGGGGAACGCAAACGGGTGCTGATCGCCCGGGCGTTGATGACCGATCCGGAGTTGCTGCTGCTGGACGAACCGGCCGCCGGGCTGGACCTCGGTGGGCGCGAGGAACTGGTTGCGCGGCTGGCGGACCTGGCCGCCGACCCCGACGCCCCGGCGCTGGTGCTGGTCACCCACCACGTCGAAGAGATCCCCCCGGGGTTCAGTCACTGCCTGCTGCTCTCGGAGGGCACCGTGGTCGCCTCGGGGCTGTTGACCGACGTGCTGACCGCGGAGAACCTGTCCGCGGCGTTCGGGCAGTCGATCAGCCTCGATGTCATCGACGGGCGCTATTTCGCTCGCCGTACCCGCAGCCGTGCCGCCCACCGGAGGTTTTGATGACACCGTTGACGCCACGACCGGCCGCCACCGTGATGTTGATCCGCGACAACACCGCAGGTGCACGAGACCTCGACGTGTTCTTGATGCGCCGTGCGGCCAGCATGCAGTTCGCGCCGCGGGTGATGGTGTTTCCCGGCGGGGGAGTCGACAAGCGAGACCGTACCGCCGAGATCGGCTGGGAGGGACCCAATCCCGGATGGTGGGCGCAGAGGTTCGGCGTCGACACCGACCTGGCCGAGGCGTTGGTGTGTGCGGCGGCCCGCGAGACCTTCGAGGAGTCCGGCGTGTTGTTCGCCGGACCGGCCGACGACCCGGCCGCGATCGTGTCCGATCCGTCGATCTACGGCGAGCAGCGGCGCGCACTGGCCGCCAACACATTGTCGTTCGCGGAGTTCCTGCGCGCCGAGCAACTGGTGTTGCGCGCAGATCTGCTGCGCCCGTGGGCCAATTGGGTAACCCCGGAAGCCGAACGCACGCGGCGGTATGACACCTACTTTTTCGTCGGTGCGCTGCCGCAGGGCCAGAGCGCCGACGGCGAGAACACCGAGTCGGACACCGCGGACTGGGTGAAGCCCCAGGCGGCGATCGACGACTTCGCCGCCGGACGCAACTTGTTGTTGCCGCCCACTTGGACCCAGCTGGACTCGCTGGCCGGGCGCACCGTCGCCGAGGTCCTTGCCGTGGAGCGCACCATCACCCCGGTGCAGCCGAACCTGACGATGGACGGCGACAACTGGCACATCGAGTTCTTCGACTCCGACCGCTACAACGCCGCGTTGGCGCAGCGCCCCGATGGGCTGCCCCAAGGGTGGGCGCAGTGAGCGAATTCGTTCACCTGCGCACCGCTGATGCCCATCCCGCGGTGGGCACGATCACGATCAGCCGCCCGCCCACCAATGCGCTGACCCGCCAGGCATACCGGGAGATCGTCGCGGCGGCCGGTGAGGCCACGCGCCGCGACGACATCGCCGCGGTCATCCTCTACGGTGGCCACGAAATCTTCAGCGCCGGCGACGATGTGCCCGAACTGCGAACACTCAATGCGCAGGAGACCGCGGTAGCCGGCCGGGTCCGCGCCGACGCCGCTGCCGCGGTGGCCGCGATCCCGAAGCCGACAGTTGCTGCCCTCACGGGCTACGCCCTCGGTGGGGGACTGAGCCTGGCGTTGGCCACCGACTGGCGCATCGCGGGGGACAACGTGAAATTCGGGGCGACCGAGATCCTCGCCGACCTGGTGCCCGACGCCGACGGTCTGGTCCGATTGGCGCGCACCGTCGGCGCGAGTCGCGCCAAGGAACTGGTGTACAGCGGGCGTTTCTTCGACGCCGAGGAGGCGCTGGCGCTGGGGCTCATCGACGACATGGTCGCTCCCGACGGTGTGTATGAGGCGGCGGTGGCCTGGGTGGGCCGGTTCGCCGAGGCGCCGCCGCAGGCGCTGGCCGCCGCCAAGGCCGGCATCGACGCCGCCTTCTCCTGACAGCCGCCTACTGACAGCCGCGACTCAGCTGACTCCGCTGCGCGGCAGCGCGGTCCCACAGCACTGAGCTGGGGGAACACTGCCGAGAAAATTCCGGGCGCACCCCTTGACCTGAGATCATCCTTAAAGTAACTTAGGCGCACATTGCGATACGAGGCGGCTCGTATCGAAACATCGACTTGCGAGGATCGCCCCATGCAGCAACGCGCCACCCGCCCCTGGGCCACCACCGCGATCGCCCTGGCCGGCGCCGGCATGATCGCCGCCGCCCCGCTGGTCGCCCCGCCGACGAGCGTGCAGATCCCGGACATCTCGGTGCAGAACATCTCGGTTCAGCTGATGAGCGCCGGGGATGTGGTCATCGATTTCATCCGGCACGGGGAGTCGTTGGACAACGTCGCCAACCTGGTGGGGACGGTGCCGCCGGGGGCGGAACTCAGTCCCGCGGGTTTGCAGCAGGCGATTGACATCGTGGGTGACCTCGACGTGACCGGGGTTGACAAATCGGGGGTATTCGCCTCGGACTTCCTGCGGGCCCAGCAGACCGCATGGCCGCTTCTGTACTCGTTGTTGCACGAGGGGGATCTACCGGATATCAGTCAGATCCCGGACACGGTCGCGGGGACTGAGACGGCGTTTGCCTCCGGGAATATTCTCGGCGGACTCAACGAGATCAACGCCGGGATCCTCGACAAGGGCTCGTTTCTGGGTTCGCTGATGCAACCACTCGGCCGGCTCAACGAGATCCTCTACATCCTGCCGCCGTTCCTTTGGACGCTCGGCTTTCCGATCGTCCCCGAGTGGGGCTCGATGACCAACTTCAACGGTGTGGTGTTCAACGACAACTTCACCGACGCGGTCGACTACATCGCCGGGCAGGTCGGATCGGGCGGTAAGGCCGCCGCGTTCTCCCACGCCGCGGCGATCATGGCCTGGACCCAGATGAACGTGAACAACCCCAACCCGCTGATGATGTTCACCGACCCGCTGAGCAACACCGATCAGGTCGTGGTCAGCGGCAGTCCCGGAGACTGGACCCTGGACATGTGGAACGGTGACCACGTCGGCGCCGCCAACCTCTGGCAGGACCTGTTCGTCAACACCCGCGACCTGATGGTCGCCCCGCAAGCCGCGCTCACCCACGTCATCGAGGCGGCACTGGGCCAGGGACCGTACGCCGGGGACCTCTTCGGCGCCCTGGAAGGCGGCCTCACCGACATCGCCAAGACCACGCTCGGCTACCCCGGGGCGATGATCGCCGACATCGTCGACGCGTTCAAGGCGCCCAGCCTGGAGGAGTTCGGCCTGGATGCCATCGGAGGGTTGTTCTCCGGCGGCGGTGGACTCGGTGATCTTTCGGGGATGTTCACCGACCTGCTGCCCAGCGGGCTGGGCGACATCCTGCCCACCGACCTGGCCGGGTTCCTGCCCGCAGCCGCCGACGGCCTGATGGGGCTGCTGCCGGGCCAGCTGGCCGAGCTCATCGCCAGCCTGCTCGCCGGCATGGCCTTCTAGACCGGCAACGGCCGGGCCGCCCTGCGAGAGATCCCCCCGTCTCCGCGCGGCCCGGCCGTTTCGCCACCCGCCCGCCACGCCGCCACACCACGCGCACACCCGGTCACGGCAGTTTTCCCCCGGCCTGGACCGGCCGTTAGGCTAACCCCACCATGACGACTACCGACCCGGCACCAAACCCGCACGCCACCGCCGAGCAGGTGGAGGCCGCCCGCCACGACAGCAAACTCGCCCAGATCCTCTACCACGACTGGGAAGCCGAGAGCTACGACGACAAGTGGTCGATCTCCTACGATCAGCGCTGCGTCGACTACGCCCGCGGCCGGTTCGACGCGATCGTTCCCGCCGACGAGGCACGCCGTGACCTGCCGTATGACCGGGCCCTGGAACTGGGCTGCGGGACCGGATTCTTCCTGCTCAACCTGATGCAGTCGGGGGTGGCCCGCCGCGGCAGCGTCACCGACCTGTCCCCGGGCATGGTCAAGGTGGCCGTGCGCAACGGCCAGGGACTGGGCCTGGACATCGACGGCCGCGTCGCCGACGCCGAAGGCATCCCGTATGAGGACAACACCTTCGACCTGGTGGTCGGTCACGCGGTGCTGCACCACATCCCCGACGTCGAATTGTCGCTGCGGGAGGTGCTGCGGGTGCTCAAGCCCGGCGGCCGGTTCGTCTTCGCCGGCGAGCCCACCACCGTCGGCAACGGCTACGCCCGCGGCCTGTCGACCCTGACCTGGCGCATCACCACCAACCTCACCAAACTGCCCGGCCTGGGGGGCTGGCGGCGCCCGCAGACCGAGCTCGACGAATCCTCCCGCGCCGCCGCCCTGGAGGCGGTCGTCGACCTGCACACCTTCGAACCCGCCGACCTGGAGGCGATGGCCTCCCGCGCCGGCGCGGTCGACATCGCCACCGCCAGCGAGGAGTTCACCGCCGCCATGCTGGGCTGGCCGGTGCGCACCTTCGAGGCGGCGGTCCCGCCGGGAAGGCTCGGCTGGGGCTGGGCCCGGTTCGCGTTCTCCAGCTGGACCGCGCTGAGCTGGGTCGACACCAACGTCTGGCGGCAGGTGGTGCCCAAGGGCTGGTTCTACAACGTGATGGTCACCGGGGTGAAGCCGTCCTGACCGACCGCTGATGGTCGGCTACCCGTTCGACCGTGACGACGTCGCCTACCTGCGCTCGCGGCCCGGGCGGGACGCCCTCGCCGACACCGCGCGTCACGCGCTGAGCCCCGCCACCCGGCTGGCCGACGTGACGGCGGTTCGCTCCGCCCACGGCAACCACGCCGGGGCGCTCGTCGAGACCGTGCTGCTGCGCCGCCGCGCGGCGACGAAACTGGCGGAGCTGCCCGGCAGCGCCGAGTGGCTGTTCACCTCCGACGCGTTGCAGCAGGCCAGCGCCGCGGCGGTGGCGCGCTACCGCGCCGAGCGGCTCGCCGGGCGGGTCGTCCACGACGTCACCTGCTCGATCGGCACCGAGTTGGCCGCACTGCGCGACACCGCGGCCGACCTGCTCGGCAGCGACCTCGACCCGGTGCGCCTGGCGATGGCCGACCACAACCTGGCGGGGGCGGTGGCGCTGTGCCGCGCCGATGCGCTGCAGCCGATCAGCACCACCCCGGTCATCGTCGCCGACCCGGCACGACGCTCCGGCGGGCAGCGCCGGTTCGATCCGCGCGCCTACCGCCCGGCCCTCGACGCGCTGCTAAAGACCTACCGCGACCGCGACCTGGTGGTCAAAGTCGCCCCCGGGATCGACTTCGCCGCGCTGGGGCGACTGGGATTTCACGGCGAGATCACCGTCAGCTCGCTGGCCGGATCGGTGCGGGAGGCCTGCCTGTGGTCACCGGGGCTGGCCACCGCCGGGGTGCGCCGCCGCGCGGTCCTGCTCGACAGTGGTGAGCAGCTCACCGACGCCGATCCCGACGACTGCCCGGTCGGTGCGGCCGGGCGCTACCTCATCGACCCCGACGGTGCGGTGGTGCGTGCCGGGCTGGTCCGCCACTACGGCGCCCGCCACCAGCTGTGGCAGCTCGACCCGGCGATCGCCTACCTGTCCGGTGACACGCTGCCGCCGGGAATCCGCGGCTTCGAGGTGCTCGACCAGCTGCCCTATAAGGAGAAGTCGCTGCGTGCGGCGCTGGCCGCCCGCGACTGCGGGGCGGTGGAGATCCTGGTGCGCGGTGTCGACGTGGACCCCGACGCCCTGCGGCGGCGGCTGCGGCCGCGCGGCGCCGCGTCGCTGTCGGTGATCGTGACCCGCATCGGCGCCGGGGCGGCGGCCAAGGCCACCGCGTTTGTCTGCCGGGCGACCCGCGGGAACGCGGACCTGACGGTAAGCTGAGCAGCTTCACCGCCCCTGCTGATGGACTGGACCAGACCACCGATGATGCGCAGAGTCGCCGCCGCCGTTTCGCTCGGGATCGCCGCCGCCTTCATGGGGATACCGGTCGCCGCCGCCGAGGTGTCGTGTGCGGACCTCGGCGGGGTCGGCGAAGCCGAGCAGCTCTGCCGTCTGCAGACCACCACCGAGCGCTACCGGCTGAACCTGGTGTTTCCCACCGACTACGCCGATCAGGACGCCCTCACCGACTATGTGGTGCAAAACCGCGACGGGTTCGTCAGCGTCGCGCAGATGCCCGGCCCCCGCGCGGTGCCCTACGAGATGGACGGCAGCGCCGAACGCTACCGGTCGGGCCAGCCCCCGGGCGGCACCGAGAGCGTGGTGCTCAAGATCTACCAGGATGTCGGCGGTCCGCATCCGGCGACCTGGTACAAGACGTTCACCTACGACCTGAACCGCCACCGGCCGATCACCTTCGACACGCTCTTCGGCCCCGACACCCCTAGCAGTGACGTGCTGGAGAAGGTGTTCCCGCTGGTGCAGCGCGATCTGGAACGCCAACTGGGCTGGCGGGCCGCGGTGCTGCCGGGCACCGGCACCGACCCGGCGCACTACCAGAACTTCGCGATCACCGACGACGAGGTGATCTTCTTCTTCGCGCCCGGCGAACTGCTGCCGCTGGCGTCCGGGGCGACCTCGGCGCGGGTGGCCCGCTCGGCGATCCCGCCGCTCGCGCTGGGCTGAGCCGGCGCGCCGAGCCGGCTACAGCGGCCCGGCCAGCGATTCCAGCGCCAGGCCCACCGCGCCCAGCCCGAGCTGGGCGATCAGACCCAGGATCGGGACGAAGAACGTGAGCCGCTTGCGCCGACGTCGGATCACCGAGACGGTCACGGTGGTGGCCAACAGTGCCCCGCCGCTCCAGAACCCGAGGGCCAGCGCCCGGGCCAGCCAGGCCTCGTCACCGCATTCGACGTAGGCGCAGTTGTCGGTGCTCATCACCATCAGCCCCAGCACCATCATCGTCATCGCGTAGAGCAGCAGCTGCGCCACCAGTAGCAGCACCGTGGCGACGAGATCGGCGGTGCCGCCACGGCGCGGGGTCGGGGGGACGGGATGGGTGCTCATGACCCGGTGGGGGCGAAGCTGTACACCTGCCCGGCGCTGGTGGCGGTGACCACGCTCCGGTCGGACCCGACCGCCACCCCCACCGGGAATCCGGAGGCCTCCGGCAGCGGATAGCTGTTGAGGGTGCGCCCGTCGCCGGGGTCGAACACCAGCAGCGACAGCCCGGTCGGGCCCACCGAGGTGCCGTCGACCACCGTGTAGGCGACCTTGTCGCCGGCCAGGCCGGCGGTGGCCAGCGGGGTGACGTCGTCGCGGCGCCACAACGGCTCGCCGTGGTCGTCGTCGTCGCGGATCGCCACCAGATCGGTCTGCGGGCCGCCGCCGGCCACGATCACCCCGTCGGGGGAGACCGCCGGCGGGGTCTGGGCCGCGAACCCCAACGGCGCCGACCACTTCGCGGAGCCGTCGGCGGCGTCCAGCGCCCACAGCTGCTCGTCGCGGCCGGTGACGTAGACGGTCTGGCCGTCGGCGGCGAACACCGGGGCGCCCAGTGCGCCGTCGCCGACCGCGCTTGAGGCCCACTCCCGGGTGAACTGGGGGGAGCCTCCCGGGTGGTAGCGCAGGCCCGCCAGCACCGGGGCGTCGGCGCCGGGCTCCCACAGGTTGAGCACCACCAGGTTGGTCCCGGCGTCGAACGCCGGTGGGGCCGCCACCGGGCACGCCGGCCCGCCGCGGGCGCAGTCGCCGAGCCCGCGGCGCGGATCGGTGGGCGCCACCCCTTCGACGAGATCCAGCGGGGTGCCCACCACGGTGCCGCGGTGGGCGTCGAACACCAGCACCTGCCCGAGATGGGTCACTACCAGCAGACGGCCCGGGTCGAGCATCCGCGGCGTGGTCGGCATCCCGATCACCGGTTGGCGCCAGCGCACCCACTGGGTGATCGGGAACGCCAGCATCTGGCCCGGCTCACCCACATACAGGTTGTCGAACTTGTCGAACAGCACCCCGGCGAAGCCGCCGCCCTGCGCCAGCCGCAGACACCAGCGCTGCCGGCCGGCGTTGTCGTCCTCCCACTGCATCAGCGAGCATCCCGCGTCGGTCTGCGCGTTGAGCCCCAGATACCCGGTCTCGCTGAGTGCCGGTCCGGCACCGAGATCGCCCTTGACCGAGCGGGTCCAGGCCAACGCCAGCGCTGACGCGCCGGCGGTTTCGGTGTAGCTGCTGTTGGCCGCGTCGGCGTAGGGGGCCGACCAGCCCGCCGAGGCCACCGGCTCCACCCAGGAGTCGGTGTTGGTGCAGCCGGCCAGCGTCACCACCAGCGCGGCCGCGGTCGGAAGGAACCGGCGCAGCATCAGGTGAGCGTATCGGGTCGCGGTAAACCGCTCGCGTAGGCTTTCCGGTCATGACCACCATGTGGGGCGCCCCCATCCACAAACGGTGGCGGGGTTCCCGGCTGCGCGATCCCCGCCAGGCCCGGTTCCTCACCCGGGCCTCGCTGAAATGGGTGCTGGCCAACCGGGCCTACACCCCGTGGTACCTCGTCAGGTACTGGCGGCTGGCCAAGTTCAAGTTGACCAATCCGCACATCATCACCCGCGGCATGGTGTTTTTGGGCAAGGACGTGGAGATCCAGGCCACCCCCGAACTGGCGCAACTGGAGATCGGTCGCTGGGTGCACATCGGCGACAAGAACACGATCCGCGCCCATGAGGGTTCGCTGCGGTTCGGCGACAAGGTGGTGCTCGGCCGCGACAACGTGATCAACGCCTATCTCGATATCGAACTCGGTGATTCGGTGCTGATGGCCGATTGGTGCTACATCGTCGATTTCGACCACAAGATGGACGACATCACCCTGCCGATCAAAGACCAGGGCATCGTCAAGACCCCGGTGCGGATCGGCCCCGACACCTGGGTGGCGGCGAAGGTGACCGTGCAGCGCGGCACCACCATCGGGCGGGGCTGCGTCCTGGGTTCGCACGCGGTGGTACGCGGTGACATCCCGGACTTTTCGATCGCGGTCGGCGCCCCGGCCAGGGTCGTCAAGAACCGCAAGGACCAGTGGGAGGCCAGCGCGGCACAGCGGGCCGAACTCGCCGAGGCGCTGGCCGACATCGAGCGCAAGAAGGCGGCCGGCTGAGCACGTCGCCGCAACGCCGACGGTGACCAAATCCGCGCTGCCGGTATGGATTCGATACCGAAGCGGCAACCGGCTACACTGCGCTGTTGACGAACGCCGTTGGGCGCGTTGAGAGCCGACATCGGCTCCCCGTGCCGTCGACGGACCATCGGCGACGCCGATCAGCGCCGCAGCGCGCGATCGCCTCGCCCCCCGAGAAAGAGAGTCCACTGTGACCACCCTCACCCTGGCGATCGGCGCGATCCTCGTGCTCACCGGCGTCATCGCCTACGTTGCTTCCGCGTTCGCCAGCGTCACCGCGCTCATCCCCGCCTTCGTCGGGATCCTGCTGCTGGTGGCCGGCCTGATCGCCCGCAAGCCCGCCGCTCACCGCCACGCCATCCATGCCGCGCTCGCCGTGGCACTGCTCGGTGCGCTGGGCGCACTGATGAACGTCGCCAAACTCGGCGACCTGTTCGCCGGGACCGCTGAGCGTCCCGGTGCGGTGATCACCAGCACCGTGATGTTCGTGCTGCTGGTCGGCTACGTGGCCATGGGGGTGCGTTCGTTCGTCGCCGCCCGGCGCAGCGCCTGACCGCAATCCGCCTGCCCGGCCGGCCTACCGGTCGGGCAGGGCGTGTTCGACGATGGGGCGACGCGGCTGCGGGGAGCGCACCCGGCGTTTGGCCGCCAGGTACACCCCGGCGGTCTCCTCGGCCACGGTCTCCCAGTCGAAGTCGGCGGTGAGCCGTTCGCGGGCGGCCCGGGCGCGCTGCTGGGCGGCGGCCGGGTCGGCCAGCACGGCGGCGACCGCGTCGGCCAGCGCAGCCGGGTCGCGCGGCGGGCAGGACATCCCGGTCACCCCGTCGACGACCAGTTCACCGAGGCCGCCGACGTTCGCGGTCACCAGCGGGGTTCCCGCAGCGGCGGCCTCCAGCGCGGCCAGCCCGAACGGTTCGTAGTGGCTGGGCAGCACCGCCGCGTCGGCGCGGTGCAGCATCGCGAGTAGCTCGTCGTGGTCGAGACGGCCGACGAAGCGGGTGGCCTTGACGACGCGGTGTTTGCGGGCCTGCTCGCGCAGCCAGTCGAGTTGGGTGCCGTCGCCGGCGACGGTCAACGTGGTGCCCGGGTACACACGTCGGATGCGTGGCAGCGCCGCGATCGCCTCCTGGATGCCCTTCTCGTACTCCAGTCGGCCCACATAGAGCAGCTCCGGAGCGCCGGGGTGCGGGCGACGCTCGGCGTACGGCCAGCGTTGCGCTTCGATCCCGTTGCGGATCACGGTGGTCTCGGCCAGGCCCGCCCCGAACAGTTCGCCGATCTCTTCGCGCATTGACGCCGAACAGGTGATCAGACAATCGGATTCGTGGGCCAGCCAGGATTCCACTGCGTGGACCTGCCGGCTGATCGGCCCGGACACCCAGCCGGAATGTCGACCCGCCTCGGTGGCGTGCAGTGTCGACACCAGCGGCACGTCGTAGAACTCGGCCAGCGCGATCGCCGGATGCGCCACCAGCCAGTCATGGGCATGAACGATATCCGGACGCCAAACCTCATCGCTGCCACGGGTTTTCACGTTCAACCCGGTGCGTACCATGGAGTGGCCCATCGCCAGGGTCCAGGCCATCATGTCGGTGCCGAAGCTGAACTCGTGCGGGTCGTGCGCGGCGGCGATCACCCGCACCCCTTCGCTGACGTCGTCGCTGGGCGGATGGGTGCTCGGGTCGGTGCCGGTGGGTTGGCGGGCGAGCACCACCACTTCGTGGCCGGCAGCGGCCAGCGCCACCGACAGGTGATGGACGTGGCGGCCCAGCCCGCCGACCACCACCGGCGGGTACTCCCAAGACACCATCAAGATCTTCATGGCCGCGGCAGCCTCCGGGCATCCAGGGCGCCGAACAACCCGTCGGCGCGGTTCCAACCATCGGCCAGCCGGGCGGCGGTCTCGCGGCGGCCGGAGGCCAGCGCGTCGGCGATCTCCCGGGTGGCGTGGGCGTGCAGGTGAGCGCGGTAGCGCGCGTACTCGGCGGCCGAGTCCTTGCTGACCATGAACGGCCAGTCGCTGGAGACCGTCAGCAGCGCCTCGCGCAGGATCTGGTCGGCGACCCGGTCGCGCACCGCCGGCCCGTTCAGCGAGGCGGTGCCCGCCGCGGCCGGCGGAAGGGCCTTGTCCACGGCGCTCAACGCAGTCTCGACCACCTCGGCGTTGAGTGACACCAGGTCGGCGACCTGCTCCCCGGACCACACCTGCCAGTTCTTGCCCGATCCCCACGAGCCGGCCGGCAGGTCCACCGGGGAGCCGACGAACCCGGCGGCCGCGGCGTCGGCGAGGGTGCCCACCCGCACCCCGGCCGCGGGCAGGGCGCGCAGCACCCGCTCCAGCCAGATCGGTCCCTCATGCCACCAGTGCCCGAACAGCTCGGTGTCGAACGCGGCGACGACGTGGGCGGGCCGCCCGATGCGCTCGGTTTCGCTGTGCAGCCGCCGGCGCACCACGTCGACGAAGTCGGCGACGTGGGTGTCGACGGCGGTGTCGGCGCGGGCCGGATCGTAGGGCGCTTTGCGGTCCGGGGCGACCGTGCGCCCGGTGACCCGTGCCGGCTTCAACCCGGTGCGGTGATCGTAGGTGTGAAAGTCCCGGTACGCGGCGTGGCCGGGGTAGCCCGACTTCGGCGACCACACCCGGTAGCTGACGGTCAGGTCCCGGCCGAACGCCAGCACCCCGGAGTCGGTGACCGGGCGCCCCAGCGCGGTGTCGCCGTGCAGCGACGGCCCGTCGACCATGAAATGCCCCACGCCGGCGGCGGCGTAGCCGTGCTCCATGCCCGGGGCGTAGGCGCATTCGGGCGCCCAGATCCCGCGCGGGGTGTGTGCCAGCCGGTGGCGGGTGTCGGCGAGGCCCTCGGCCAGCGCGAACTCCCGCAGCCGCGGGGCCAGCAGCGGCTGGAACGGGTGGGCCAGCGGCCCGCCGAGCAGCTCCACCGTGTCGGCGTCGAGCAATGCGCGCAGCAGCGGGCTGGCGCCGTGGCTCCAATGGGTGGCGAAGTCGGCCTCGGCGGCCTCGGCGGCGGCGTATTCGCGGCGCCCGAACACCCGCAGGGCCTCGGGTTGGGAGGCCGGCGCCGTCGACCCGACCGCATCACCCGGGCGCAGACTGGCGGCCTCCGCGGCACGCAGCCGCCAGTTGGCCAGCCAATGGCCCATCCCGGCCAGGCAGTACGGATCGTCGAGCTGGGCGGCCACGACCGGGGTGATCCCCAACGTCAGCAGGTTGCGTCGGCCTTCGGCGGCCAAGGTGCGCAGCACCCGCAGCACCGGCAGATAGCAGGCCGCCCACGACTGGTAGAGCCATTCCTCGCCGACCGGCCAGCGTCCGTGATGGGCCAGCCACGGCAGGTGCGTGTGCAGCACCAGCGTGAACATGCCGGGTGCCGGCGCAGGCGAATCCGTCACGGGCGCACCGCGATTGCGATCAGGTCCAGGCTGTCATCGATCGGGTGATCCGGGTCGGTGTCGGCCTCGACGAGGGCGAAGTCGTCCGCGCCGACGGCCGCGACGTCGGCGAGCAGCTCAGCCGGCCAGGGGGCGTCGGCCACCGCGCGGGCGATCTGGGCGTCGATGATCGACCCGCCGTGGCGGGCGTCGAGGGCGCGCAGCGCGGCGCCGTGGAACAGCCCGTTCATCGACTCCATCGTGAACCCGCCGTCGGTGAGCAGTTCGGTCAGCTCCGCCGCGTTGAGCTCCCGGGTGTGGAACGGATTGATCGGGGTGTCGCGCCCGGGGGAGAACGTGATCCGGTTGGGGGTGGAGATCATCAGCAGCCCGCCGGGGCGCAGCACCCGGGCGCATTCGGCGATGAACCCGGGCTGGTCCCACAGGTGCTCGATGACCTGGAAGTTGACCACCACGTCGACCGCGGCGTCCGGCAGCGGCAGGTCGGCGAGGTTGCCGTGGCGGATGCCCACCCGCGGATAGCGGGCGCGCACATGCGCCACCGTCGTCTCGTCGTAGTCGACGGCGACGACCTCCGCGGCGACACCGGCGATCAGGTCCGCCCCGTAGCCCTCGCCGCAGCCGGCCTCGAGCACCCGCCGTCCCGCGCAGCGCGGGGCCAGCCGCTGGTAGACCACCTCGTGGCGGCGGAACCAGTAGTTCTCCTCGGCGAGGCCGGGGATGGTGCGTTCACCGGTGAGAACCAACCCGGGGTCAGTGTCCGGCGGGGTGTGGAGGTGCGGGCCCTCGGCTGCGGATGCGCTCATTGCACAAGGGAGGTTATCGGTGAAGCACTCCGGTTGCGAATGGGTCGGCCCGGTTGCCGGGGGAGACGCCGGTGATCGCCGCGGAACCACCGGTTATGGTAGACGAGCGAAACAGCCGAAGTTACTCATCGGTAACCTCGGTTTTGTTCCGTGACACATTTTGAGCCAAGTCCGGTGGCCGGCCGCCGCGGGACTCGTTCGAGGAGGACAGGCCAGACTTATGACGAACATCGTGGTCCTGATCAAACAGGTCCCAGACACATGGTCGGAGCGCAAGCTCTCCGAGGGTGACTTCACTCTCGACCGCGACGCCGCGGATGCGGTGCTCGACGAGATCAACGAGCGCGCCGTCGAAGAAGCCCTGCTGATCAAGGAGAAAGAGGGCGGCGACTCCACCGTGACGGTGCTGACCGCCGGCCCCGAGCGGGCTACCGAGGCGATCCGCAAGGCGCTGTCGATGGGCGCGGACAAGGCGGTGCACCTCAAAGACGACGGCCTGCACGGCTCCGACGTGGTGCAGACCGCGTGGGCGCTGGCCCGCGCCCTGGGCACCATCGAGGGCACCGAGCTGGTCATCGCCGGCAACGAGTCCACCGACGGGGTGGGCGGCGCGGTGCCGGCCATCATCGCCGAGTACCTGGGCCTGCCGCAGCTGACCCATGTGCGCAAGCTGACCGTCGAGGGCGACAAGATCACCGGCGAGCGGGAGACCGACGAGGGTGTGTTCAACCTCGAGGCCACGCTGCCGGCGGTGGTCAGCGTCAACGAGAAGATCAACGAGCCGCGCTTCCCGTCCTTCAAGGGCATCATGGCCGCCAAGAAGAAGGAAGTCACCGTGCTCACCCTGGCCGAGATCGGTGTGGAGGCCGACGAGGTCGGCGTCGCCAACGCCGGGTCCACGGTGACCGCCTCGACGCCCAAGCCGCCCAAGACCGCCGGTGAGAAGGTCACCGACGAGGGCGACGGGGGCACCAAGATCGCCGACTACCTGGTTGCTCAGAAGATCATCTAGAGACGTCCAGACTGAGTTAGGGAAGAGACAACATGGCAGAAGTATTGGTGCTCGTGGAGCACGCCGAGGGCGCCGTGAAAAAGGTGACCTCCGAACTGATCACCGCCGCCCGTGCGCTGGGTGAGCCGTCCGCGGTCGTCGTCGGCGCCCCCGGCACCGCCGACCCGCTGGTCGACGGGCTCAAGGCGGCCGGCGCGGCCAAGATCTACGTCGCCGAGTCCGACGACGTCGACAAGTACCTGGTCACCCCGGTGGTCGACGTGCTGGCGTCGCTGACCGAGTCGGCCAGCCCCGCCGCGGTGCTGCTGGCCGCCTCGCCCGACGGCCGGGAGGTCGCCGGGCGGCTGGCCGCGCGCATCGGCTCCGGTCTGCTCGTCGACGTCGTCGACGTGCAGGAGGGCGCGAAGGTGGTGCACTCGATCTTCGGTGGTGCGTACACCGTGGAGGCGCAGGCCAACGGTGACACCCCGGTGATCAGCGTGCGCGCCGGCGCCATCGAGCCGCAGCCCGCCGACGGGGCCGGCGAGAAGGTCACCGTCGAGGTGCCCGAGCAGGCCGAGAACGCCACCAAGATCACCGCGCGCGAGCCGGTGGAGGCCGGGGACCGCCCGGAGCTCACCGAGGCCACGATCGTGGTCGCCGGTGGCCGCGGTGTCGGCAGCGCCGACAACTTCAGCGTGGTCGAGGAACTCGCCGACTCGCTCGGCGCCGCCGTCGGTGCGTCGCGTGCCGCGGTGGACTCCGGGTACTACCCGGGGCAGTTCCAGATCGGTCAGACCGGCAAGACCGTCTCGCCGCAGCTGTACATCGCGCTGGGCATCTCCGGGGCGATTCAGCACCGCGCCGGGATGCAGACGTCCAAGACCATCGTGGTGGTCAACAAGGACGAGGAGGCGCCGATCTTCGAGATCGCCGACTACGGCATCGTCGGGGACCTGTTCAACGTCGCCCCGCAGCTGACCGAGGCGGTCAAGGCCCGCAAGGGCTGAGCCCGGCCCACCGGACACAGAAGCCCCCGCGCGCCCGGCGTGCGGGGGCTTTTGTGTCTGCTCGCGGCGGCGCCCGGCGGCGCCGGTATTCTGGGCGGGTCATGGTGTATTTGGACCACGCCGCCACCACGCCGATGTATCCGGCGGCCATCGAGGCGATGACGGCCGCGCTCGGCATGGTCGGCAATGCGTCCTCGCTGCACACCGCCGGACGCGCCGCCCGGCGGGTGATGGAGGAGTCCCGCGAGGCGCTGGCGGCCGCGCTGTCGGCGCGGCCCTCGGAGGTACTGTTCACCGCCGGCGGCACCGAGAGCGACAACCTGGCGGTCAAGGGCCTGTACTGGGCGCGCCGGGCCGCCGACCCGCGCCGACGGCGCATCGTGACCACCGCGGTGGAACACCACGCCGTGCTCGACGCGGTGAACTGGCTCGTCGAGCACGAGGGCGCGCAGGTGAGCTGGCTGCCGACTCAGCCCGACGGGTCGGTGAGCCCGGCGGCGCTGCGCGCCGAGCTCGCCGGCAGCGACGATGTGGCGCTCGTCACGGTGATGTGGGCCAACAACGAGGTGGGCACCGTGCTGCCGGTGATCGAGTTGGCTGAGATCGCCGCGGAGTTCGAGGTCCCGATGCACAGCGACGCTGTACAGGCCGTCGGAGCGCTGCCGGTCGCCTTCGACACCACCGCATTGGCGGCGATGAGCGTGACCGCACACAAATTCGGGGGTCCTCCCGGAATGGGGGCCCTTCTGCTGCGCCGTGACGTCTCCTGTGTTCCGCTGCTGCACGGCGGTGGTCAGGAACGCGACATCCGTTCGGGCACACCCAATGTGGCCGGTGCAGTCGGGATGGCCACCGCTGCGGCCATCGCAGTGGACGCGGTGGAAGCCACCGCGGGGCGGCTGACGGCGCTGCGTGACCGGCTCATCGACGGGGTGCTCGCCGGGATCGCCGACACCGTGCTCAACGGGTCCCGGCAGGCGCGCCTGCCCGGCAACGCCCATTTCACTTTCCGTGGCTGTGAAGGAGATTCTCTGCTGATGCTGTTGGACGCCAACGGGATTGAGTGTTCCACCGGTTCGGCATGTACCGCCGGGGTGTCCAGGGCATCCCACGTACTCACCGCGATGGGCGCCGATCCGGTGGGGGCTCGCGGGTCACTGCGGTTGTCACTGGGCCACACCAGCACCGACGCCGACGTCGACGCCGCGCTCGCGGTGCTGCCCACGGTGGTCGCCCGTGCCCGGCAGGCGGCGCTGGCCAGTGCGGGGCAGAGCCGATGAAGGTGCTGGCCGCGATGAGCGGTGGGGTGGATTCCTCGGTGGCTGCCGCCCGGATGGTCGACGCCGGACACGACGTCGTCGGGGTGCACCTGGCGCTGTCCAGCGCGCCCGGCACGCTGCGCAGCGGCTCGCGGGGCTGTTGCTCGAAGGAGGACGCCGACGACGCCCGCCGCGTCGCCGACGTCCTGGGCATCCCGTTCTACGTGTGGGACTTCTCCGACCAGTTCAAAGACGACGTCATCGACGACTTCATCGAGTCCTACGCCCGCGGTGAGACCCCCAACCCGTGCGTGCGCTGCAACGAGAAGATCAAGTTCTCGGCGCTGGCGGTGCGTGCCCTCGCCCTCGGGTTCGACGCGGTCGCCACCGGCCACTACGCCCGGCTCACCGGCGGCCGGTTGCGTCGCGCCGTCGACGTCGACAAGGACCAGTCCTACGTGCTGGGGGTGCTCACCGCCGAGCAGCTGCGTCACGCCGCGTTCCCGGTCGGTGACACCGCCAAGCCGGCGATCCGCGCCGAGGCGGAGCGCCGCGGCCTGGCGGTGGCGGAGAAACCCGACAGCCACGACATCTGCTTCATTCCGACCGGTGACACCCAGGCGTTCCTCGGCGCCAACATCGGGGTGCGCCGCGGCGACGTCGTCGACGCCGACGGCACCGTGCTCGCCAGCCACGACGGGGTGCACGGGTTCACCATCGGCCAACGCAAGGGGCTGGGCATCGCCGGGCCCGGCGCCGACGGCAAACCCCGATATGTGACCGCCATCGACGCCGCCACCGGCACCGTGACCGTCGGATCGATCAGCGACCTCGATGTCAACGAGCTGATCGGGGACAGGCCGGTGTACACCGGCGGGGCGGTGTTCGCCGGACCGGTGCGCTGCGAGGTGCAGGTGCGCGCTCACGGCGAGACCGTGCCCGCGCTGGCCGAACCGGAGGGTGAGCGTCTCGCGGTGCATCTGCAGCGCCCGCTGCGCGGGGTGGCGCCCGGCCAGACCCTGGTCTGCTACCGGCCCGACCCCGACGGCGACGAGGTGATCGCCTCGGCCACCATCGCCGACACGGCCTGACGGTGGCGGTGTTCGCCGGCGCGACCGGATTGGGCTCCTGGCCGGGGCGAAGCGCGCGCACGGCCGCCGAGATCGTCGTCGGTGAGCTGGCCGACCTTCCGCACCTGGTCGAGCTGCCCGACCGCGGCGTCGGTGCGGACATGATCGGCCGGGCCGGTGCGCTGCTGGTCGACATCGCGCTGGACACCACCGTGCGCGGATACCGGATGGGTGCCGGGTCCGGTGCGGTGACCCGCCGGGCGGCCAGTCTGCTCGGCGAGGATCTCGACGCGCTGGAGGAGGCGTGGGAGAACGCCGGACTGCGCGGCGCCGCCCACCCGGTGAAGGTGCAGGCGCCCGGGCCGGTCACCCTCGCCGCCGAACTGGAGTTACGCAACGGCCACCGGGCGCTCACCGACCCGGGCGCGGTGCGCGAGTTGGGCGCCTCCCTGGCCGAGGGGGTCGGCGCGGCGGTGCGCGAGCTGGCCCGCCGGCTCGACAGCGCGGTGGTGGTGCAGTTCGACGAGCCGGCGCTGCCGGCCGCCCTGGGCGGCCGGGTGCCCGGGGTGACCGCGTTGAGCCCGGTCGCTCCGCTGGATCCGGAGGTCGCGCTGCGGGTGCTCACCGGGTGCATCGAGGCGGTGGGGGTGGCCACGGCGCTGCACTGCTGCGCCCCGGGCGTGCCGTGGGCACTGCTGCAGCGCAGCGGCGTCGACGCGGTCGCGGTCGACCCGGCGGTGCTGGGCCCTGCCGACCTCGACGGCCTCGGGGCCATGCTGGATTCCGGGCGCACGATTCAGCTCGGGGTGGTGCCCGCCCAAGCCCCCGCGGATCCGCCCGGCGTGACCGAGCTCGCCGCCGTGGCAGCCGGGCTCATCGACCGGATCGGGTTCGGCCGTATGGTGCTCGCCGACCGGGTCGGCATCACCCCCGCCTGCGGGTTGGCCGGGGCCACCGCCGACTGGGCCCGCCGGGCGCTCACGTTGGCCGTGCGCACCGCGGCGGCGCTGGCCGATGACCCCGAGTCGGTCGCCGGCGATAGCCTGCACAGGTGAGCTCCCCAGAGGACGATCCGGTCCCGCCCGACGTGCGACGCCAATGGCAGGACCTCGCCGACGAGGTGCGCGACCATCAGTTCCGCTACTACGTGCGCGACGCGCCGATCGTCTCCGACGCCGAGTTCGACACGTTGTTCACGACGCTGATCACGCTGGAGCAGCAGTATCCGGAGCTGCGCACGCCGGACTCGCCGACCCAGCTGGTCGGTGGCGCCGGGTTCGCCACCGACTTCGCCGCCGCGCCGCACCTGGAGCGGATGCTCAGCCTCGATGACGTGTTCAACACCGAAGAGCTGGACAGCTGGGATGCCCGCGTGCGCGCCGAACTCGGCGAAAACACCCCCTATCTGTGCGAGCTGAAGATCGACGGGGTGGCGCTGGCGCTGATTTACCGTGACGGGCTCCTCGACCGGGCGGCGACCCGCGGTGACGGGCGCACCGGGGAGGACGTGACGCTCAACGCCCGCACCATCGACGACGTCCCGCAGCGGTTGACCCCCAGCGACGACTACCCGCTGCCGGCGGTGCTGGAGGTGCGCGGCGAGGTGTTCTTCCGCCTCGCCGACTTCGCGGAACTCAACGCCGGGCTGGTCGCCGACGGGCGGGCCCCGTTCGCCAACCCGCGCAACAGTGCGGCCGGTTCGCTGCGGCAGAAGAACCCCGCGGTCACCGCGCGCCGGCCACTGCGGATGATCTGCCACGGCATCGGCCACACCGAGGGCTTCCGCCCCGCCACCCTGCACGAGGCGTACCTGGCGCTGCGGGCCTGGGGGCTGCCGGTCTCCGACCACACCGCGCGGGTCACCGACATCGCGGCGGTCAACGACCGCATCGCCTACTGGGGGGAGCACCGCCACGACGTCATCCATGAGATCGACGGCATCGTGGTCAAGGTCGACGACATCGCCGTGCAACGCCGGCTGGGGGCCACCTCGCGCGCACCGCGGTGGGCGGTGGCCTACAAATACCCCCCGGAGGAGGCCACCACGACCCTGCTCGACATCCGGGTCAGCGTCGGGCGCACCGGCCGGGTCACCCCGTTCGCCTACATGAGCCCGGTCACCGTCGCCGGGTCCACCGTCGCGCTGGCCACCCTGCACAACGCCGCGGAGGTGGCCCGCAAAGGTGTCCTGATCGGGGACACCGTGGTGATCCGCAAGGCCGGCGACGTCATCCCCGAGGTGCTCGGCCCGGTGGTCGACCTCCGGGACGGCACCGAACGGGCCTTCGTCATGCCCACCCACTGCCCGGAGTGCGGCACCGAGCTGGCCCCGGCCAAGGAGGGCGACGCCGACATCCGCTGCCCCAACGCGCGGTACTGTCCGGCGCAGCTGCGCGAGCGGGTGTTCCACGTCGCCGGACGCGGTGCCTTCGACATCGAGGCCCTGGGCTATGAGGCGGCCGCCGCGCTGCTGGAGGCGGGCGTGATCGCCGACGAGGGCGACCTGTTCACCCTCACCGCCGACGACCTGCTGCGCACCGAGTTGTTCACCACCAAGGCCGGGGCGCTGTCGGCCAACGGCGCCCGGCTTTTGGTCAACCTCGACGGCGCCAAGGACCAGCCGCTGTGGCGGGTGCTGGTGGCGCTGTCCATCCGGCACGTCGGCCCGACCGCGGCGCGCGCGCTGGCCACCGAATTCGCCGACCTCGACCTCATCATGGCCGCCGACACCGACCGGCTGGCCGCCGTCGACGGGGTCGGCCCCACCATCGCGGCGGCCATCACCGACTGGTTCGCCGTGGACTGGCACCGCGCGATCGTCGAGAAATGGCGCGCGGCCGGGGTGCGGATGGTCGACGAGCGCGACGCCAGCATCGCGCGGACCTGCGAGGGGCTCACGATCGTGGTCACCGGATCGCTGACCGGCTTCTCCCGTGACGAGGCCAAGGAAGCGATCGTCGCCCGGGGCGGCAAGGCCGCCGGGTCGGTGTCGAAGAAGACCTCCTTCGTGGTCGCCGGCGACGCCCCGGGCTCCAAATACGACAAGGCCGTCGACCTCGGGGTGCCGATCCTCGACGAGGACGGCTTCGTGGCCCTGCTGGCCGACGGGCCGCCGCAGTGACCGGTACGAAAGTGCTGTGAGGACCGCCCCCGGGGCCCGGTTAGACTTGGCCGGCGCTTCGCCGCACACCACCACCCGGCGCGGCACACCACGACCGCAGGACCAGGGGATGCGACATCGGCACCCCACACAGCAAGGGGAGCCGTAATGACGATCGGGCCGGATGGTTACCAGGTGCCCAACCCGATGGGCCAGCCGCCGCAACCCCCGGGGTCGGCGTCGTGGGATCCGACCCAGATGGCTTATCCCCCGGCCCCCCCGGCCTACCCGGACCCGCAGGCCTACCCGGGCCCCCAGGCCCCGCCGCCCGGTGGCGGCTGGCCGGGCATGGAGGGCCAACCGCCGGGTGCACCGTACGGACCGCCGCCGCAGCGCAGCCGCAAAGGCCTCTACATCGGGCTCGGCATCGGCGGGGTGGCGCTGCTGGTGGTGATCGCTGTCGTGTTGGTGATAGCGCTCTCCGGCGGCAGCAGCAAGGACACCACCGGCGGGGAGGCGATGACCAACTACCTGCAGGCGTTGGCCGCCGGCGATGCGGAGAAGGCCTTGTCCTACGGCGCGGACCAGCCGGGATCGAAGGAGTTCCTCACCGACGAGATCCTGAAGAAGCAGATCGAGAAGATGCCGATCACCGACATCACGATCCTCAACGACGACACCAAAAGTATGATCGGCTTGGGACGGGTGCACGTGTCGGCCAAGTTCGGCGAGAAGACCTCCGACGAGACGATCAGCATGAAGAAGTCGGACAAGGAGTGGAAACTCGAGCAGGCGGCGATCAAGCTCGAGCCGTCGACCAGCTCCAACAAGGAGGCGCAGAAGACGCTCACGCTGTTCGGCAAGGAAGTCGGTGACGCGACGTTCTATGTGTTCCCCGGCTGGCTGGATCTCGGCAGCAACAACCCCAACCTCAAGGTGACGTTCGATCCGTTGCTGCTCAACGGGTTGGGCTACAGCTCGTTTTACAACCTCAACATCAAATACGACGTCAGTGAGCAGGGCAACAAGGCAGTCAAGGACGGCATGAAGTCGGCCCTGGCGAAGTGCACCACAACCCACGAACTGGCCCCCTCCGGCTGTCCGCAGTACGTCAGCCGCAGCGAGGCGGCCGAGAACACCGTCAACTGGGGCATGCCCGACCTGTCGCCGATCAAGACCGACCTCTTCAGCGAGTACGACCTGACACTGCGATTCAGCGGCGAGGTCGACTGGCCGTTGACTGCGAAGAAGCGCGACGGCAGCGACGTCAGCGGCACCGTCACGACCTACATCAGCGGCACCGCCGACCTGTCCACCAGCCCGCCGACGGTCACCATACGTTGAGCGGAGGTCAGCCCAGCAGGGTGGCGACGATCCCGGCCAGATAGCCCAACCGGGCCACTTCGGAGGCCCGGAACGCGGGGCCGCCGGCGCGGCCGAGCACCACCGCCACCTCGGGGCGGCCCAGCGGTGCCGCCGCGAGGGCGGTGTCGAGTTCCTGCCAGACCGGGGGCACCCACTCGGCGGCGCCGTCCAGGGCGGTTGCCCGTGCCAGCGGCAGCCACGGCAACACCGGGACGGTGGTTTCGGGCGCTCCGGGGCTGCCGGCCAGCCGTCGCGGGCCCTGCCCGGTGTGACTTACGACCGCGCACCACCCGGCGCGCAGCACCCGCGGCGCCTCATCGACGAGCAACTGCAGCTTGGCGTCGCGGCCACCGGCGGCGGCGATATGGTCGACCAGTTCGAGTTCGCGGTGCGCGTCGAGCACGTCGGTGTAGGGCCGCACACTGTCCACCCGCACACCGGCCAGCCGCTCGGCGGCACTGATCAAGGTGTCGGGCATCGCCCCGACGGGAAGCTCCACCACCAGGTCGTCGACGGCGTAGTCGGCGCCCCGGTCGACCACGTCCAGCGACAGGATGTCCGCGCTCACCGACCCCAACGCCACCGCCAACGACCCCAGAGAACCGGGGCGGTCCGGCAGCTGGACACGCATCAGGTACGACGGCACGGGTCAACTGTTCCACACGCCGTGCGAACCGAAATCGGTGGATGAGTAGGCTTGGACGCCGTGTCCCAGATCTCCCGAGATGAGGTGGCCCACCTGGCCAAGCTGGCCCGGCTGGCGCTTGACGACGCCGAGCTCGACGGCTACGCGGCCCAGCTGGACGCCATCCTCACCCACGTCAGCACGATTCAGTCCGTCGACGTCACCGGTGTCGCACCCACTGGCAACCCGCTGCCGGAGGTCAACGTGACGCGCCCCGACACGATCCGGATGGGGCTGCGTCAACAGCAGGCCCTCGACGGGGCGCCCCAGGCGCGCGAGGGTCGGTTCGTGGTGCCCCAGATCCTCGGAGATGACCAGTGAACGAACTGCTGCGCGCCGACGCGGCCGACCTCGCCGCCCGGATCGCCGCCGGTGAGCTGTCGTCGGTGGAGCTCACCGGGGCCTGCTTGGACCAGATCGCGGCCACCGACGGCGACTACGGGGCATTTCTGCACGTCGCGGCCGACGAGGCGCTGGCCGCCGCCGCCGCGGTCGACGCGGCGTTCGCGGCCGGCGAGCAGCCGGCCTCCCCGCTGGCCGGGGTGCCGCTGGCCCTCAAGGACGTGTTCACCACCAGCGACATGCCCACGACCTGCGGGTCGAAGATCCTGGAGGGCTGGCGCCCGCCGTACGACGCCACGGTGACGATGCTGCTGCGGGCCGCCGGCATCCCGATCCTGGGCAAGACGAACATGGACGAGTTCGCGATGGGCTCATCGACGGAGAACTCTGCCTATCACCCCACCCGCAACCCCTGGGACACCCAGCGGGTACCGGGCGGGTCCGGCGGCGGTAGCGCAGCGGCGCTGGCCGCGTTCCAGGCGCCGTTGGCGATCGGCACCGACACCGGCGGTTCGATCCGCCAGCCGGCCGCGCTGACCGCCACCGTCGGTGTCAAACCCACCTACGGCACGGTGAGCCGTTACGGGCTGGTGGCGTGCGCGTCGTCGCTGGACCAGGGGGGGCCGTGCGCGCGCAGCGTCCTCGACGCCGCACTGTTGCACGCGGTGATCGCCGCCCACGACCACCGCGACTCCACCTCGGTGGACCGCGCGCGCCCCGACGTGGTGGCCGCGGCCCGCGCCGGTGCCGACGGTGACCTCGCCGGACTGCGGGTCGGGGTGGTGCGTCAACTGCACAGCGGCGAGGGCTACCAGCCGGGCGTGCTGGCGTCGTTCAACGGCGCAGTCGACCAGCTCACCGCCCTGGGTGCCCAGGTCTCGGAGGTGGACTGTCCCAGCTTCGAGCACGCCCTGTCCGCCTACTATCTGATCCTGCCCTCGGAGGTCTCGAGCAACCTGGCCCGCTTCGACGCGATGCGGTTCGGGCTGCGGGTCGGTGACGACGGCACCCACAGCGCCGAGGAGGTCATGGCGCTGACCCGGGCCGCCGGCTTCGGCCCGGAGGTCAAGCGCCGCATCATGATCGGCACCTACGCGCTCTCGGCCGGATACTACGACGCCTACTACAACCAGGCGCAGAAGATCCGCACCCTGATCGCCCGCGACCTCGATGCCGCCTACGAGAATGTCGACGTGCTGGTCTCGCCGACGACCCCCACCACCGCGTTCCGGCTGGGGGAGAAGGTCGACGATCCGCTGGCCATGTACCTGTTCGACCTGTGCACCCTGCCGATGAACCTCGCGGGGCACTGCGCGATCTCGGTGCCGTCCGGGTTCGCCGAGGAGGACGGCCTGCCCGTGGGGCTGCAGGTCATGGCGCCGGCGCTGGCCGACGATCGGCTCTATCGGGTGGGCGCCGCCTATGAGGCCGCGCGCGGGACGTTGCCGACGGCGCTGTGAGCACCCCGCCGTACGGCGTCGAACCGTCGAACGGGCACTGACACCGCCGAGCGGCGATTGCTGGTCTGCCCACCGCGGTGGGCACCGACCCGGCATGATGGGCACTATGCGAATCGGAATCCTCACCGGGGGCGGGGACTGCCCCGGGCTCAACGCCGTCATCCGGGCGATCGTGCGCACCTGCGACGCCCGCTACAACTCGACGGTCGTGGGTTTCCAGGACGGATGGCGGGGACTGCTGGAGAACCGGCGGATCCAGTTGGCCAACGACGACCGCAATGACCGACTGTTGGCGAAGGGCGGCACCATGCTCGGTACCGCCCGCACCCACCCCGACAAGTTGCGGGCGGGACTCGAGCAGGTCAAACAAACGTTGGACGACAACGGTATCGACGTGTTGATCCCGATCGGCGGCGAAGGCACGCTCACCGCCGCGCATTGGCTCTCCGAGGAGAATGTCCCCGTCGTCGGGGTGCCGAAGACCATCGACAACGACATCGACTGCACCGACGTGACATTCGGTCACGACACCGCACTGATGGTGGCCACCGAAGCCATCGACCGACTGCACTCGACCGCTGAGTCCCACCAGCGCGTCATGCTGGTGGAGGTGATGGGCCGCCATGCCGGGTGGATCGCGTTGAACGCGGGCTTGGCATCCGGCGCGCACGCCACGCTGATCCCCGAGCAACCGTTCGACGTCGAAGAGGTCTGCCGATTGGTGAAACAACGGTTTCAGCACGGCTCGTCGCACTTCATCTGTGTGGTCGCTGAGGGTGCCAAACCGGCAGCCGGGTCGATGGAGTTGCGCGCCGGCGGCACCGACGAATTCGGTCACGAACGGTTCACCGGTGTGGCCGCCCAACTCGGTGTGGAGATCGAGGAGCGGGTCAAAAAAGAGGTGCGCGTGACCGTTCTCGGGCATGTGCAGCGGGGCGGTACCCCGACCGCTTACGACCGGGTGCTGGCCACCCGCTTCGGCGTCAACGCCGCCGACGCCGCGCACGCGGGGGAGTACGGGATGATGGTGTCACTGCGTGGACAGGACATCGGCCGGGTGCCCCTGGCCGATGCGGTGCGCCAACTGAAATTGGTGCCACAGAGTCGTTACGACGACGCCGCGGCGTTCTTCGGTTGAGGACCGCGCCTCGCAGGTCGCCTCACAGGTCGCCGAGGTCGTCGGGCACGTCGACGGCGTATCCGCGCAGCACCTGCAGTGGCACCACGTCGAGGGTGCGTTCATGGGTGGCGGCGAGCACCACCGGCGCGGCGTAGCCGTCCTGGTGGGCGCGCAGCCAGTTCACCGCGGTGACACACCAACGATCCCCCGGAGAGAGCCCAGGAAAGCGGTAGGCGGGCATCGGGGTGGACAGATCGTTGCCGATCGACCGTTGATGGGCCAGAAATTCCCCGGTGACCACCGCGCAGATCGTGTGCAGACCGACGTCCTCGGGTCCGCTCGAACAGCAGCCGTCACGGTAGAACCCGGTGACCGGGTCGGTGCCGCACGGCTGGAGCGGCCCACCGAGTACGTTGCGATCCGCCATCACCCCAGTTTAGGGGCGTCGACGTCGTCGGCACCGAAAATCCGGGTGTGTCACCCCATCTCGGCGCCAGGGCGGTGGGGCGGGTCAGCGGGCTACGGTGGGGGCATGGCTGACCGTTTTCGTGACCTGCTGTGGGCCGACATCACGGCCATCTACAGCGGCATCTGCGACCACCCGTTCATCACCGGACTGACCGACGGGTCGTTGAGCCACGACCAGTTCCGTTACTACATCACCCAGGACGATCACTATCTGCGCGGGTACGCACGGGCGCTGGCCGGTTGTGCCGCCAAGGCCGACGACGAGAACGACACGGTGTTGTTCGCCCGCCACGCGCACGAGGCGATCCTGGCCGAACAGGATGCGCACGCCGAGTTGCTCGCCGGACTGGGCACCTCCGCCGCGCAGGCCGCCGGAGAACCGGTGAGCCCCACCACCCAGGCTTACGTCAGCTACCTGCTGTCGGTCACCGTTCTGGGCTCCTACGCCGAGGCGGTGGCCGCGGTGCTGCCGTGCTACTGGATTTACGCCGCGGTCGGTGAGCACCTGCAGAAGAACGGTTCCCCGGACCCGCTGTATCAGCGGTGGATCGACATGTATGCCGGCGACGAGTTCGCCGTGATGGTCGACGACGTGCTGGCGGTGACCGACCGTCTCGGCGACCGCGCCTCAACTCACGAGACCGAGCTGATGCGCCGGCACTTCCGCACCGCGTCGCGCTACGAGTGGATGTTCTGGGATGCCGCCTACCGCCAGGAGGCCTGGCCGGTGTGAGCCGGTGTGGGTCAGCCCGGGTCGCCGGCGAACCACGCGGTCGCGACGGTGCGCGTCTGTGGCGGCGGAGTGTCGTCGGCGGCACGATCGGTGGGCCCGACCTGCACCGTCCAGGGCTCGTCACTGCGATCGATCGCCGGTGGGGCGTCCAAACCGATCCGTCGCAGTACCGCGTCCTCGCCCGAGCAGCCGTAGGCGGCCTCGTAGCCGTCGTCGCGGACACCCCACGCGCCACCGTGGCGCAGAAAGCACACCGTGCTGTCGTCCAGGCGCACAGCGAAGGGTTCGGGCATGTCCAGGGGGTGTACCGACGGCAGATCGCCGGTGTAGCCGACCCGGCGCAACTGCTTGTCGGTCGGATCGTCGAGGCACACCATCGACTCCGGCGGTGACGGCCAACACTGGTAGGCGGCCGCCGCGTAGGGGAAACACAGATAGATGTCGTCGCCGACCGCCGACGGCGACGGGTTGGTGCAGTCGTCGACGCGGCCCCCGTCGGAGGTGACGCGGTAACCGTCGACCGGCTGGCCCGCCCCGTCGACCGGAACCACGTTGACGACGTCGGTGCCCGGACCGGTGTGGCCGGTGCCGCACGCGGCCGCGGTGACCAGGGCCACCAGCGCTGCGGTGGCTGTCTGACTCGCACGTCGCACGCAGCGATCGTACCGACGCCGGGTGCGGCGACGCAGCGGCGCTCGGGTCGCGCGCGGGGCCACCCGCCGCCCGCGACACCCTGACCGCGGCGGAGCCCCGCCCCATAGACTCGGGCCATGACCGCTGCCACCGCCGATCTACTCGACTACGACGAGGTTCTCGCCCGCTTCGACCCAGTGCTGGGCCTGGAGGTCCACGTGGAGCTGTCCACGGCCACCAAGATGTTCTGCGGATGCTCCACCGAGTTCGGTGCCGAGCCCAACACCCAGGTCTGCCCGGTGTGTCTGGGGCTGCCCGGCTCGCTGCCGGTGCTCAACGCGGCCGCGGTGGAGTCGGCGATCCGCATCGGTCTGGCGCTGAACTGTGCGATCGCCCCCTGGGGGCGCTTCGCCCGGAAGAACTACTTCTATCCCGACCAGCCGAAGAACTACCAGATCTCCCAGTACGACGAACCCATCGCGGTCGACGGCTATCTCGATGTTCCGTTGGAGGACGGGACCACCTGGCGGGTGGAGATCGAGCGTGCGCACATGGAGGAGGACACCGGCAAGCTGACCCACGTCGGCAGCGACACCGGCCGCATCGAGGGTGCCACCGAGTCGCTGGTCGACTACAACCGAGCCGGCGTGCCCCTGATCGAGATCGTCACCAAACCGATCGTCGGTGCGGGCGAGCGTGCCCCGCAGATCGCCCGCGCCTACGTCACCGCACTGCGCGACCTGATGCGCGCCCTGGACGTCTCCGACGTGAGGATGGACCAGGGCTCGATGCGCTGCGATGCGAATGTTTCGCTCATGCTCACCGGCGCAACGGAATTCGGCACCCGCACCGAGACCAAGAACGTCAACTCGCTGAAAAGCGTGGAGGTGGCGGTCCGCTACGAGATGTGCCGGCAGGGCGCGGTGCTGACTTCGGGGGGCCGAGTTGTCCAAGAGACCCGGCACTTCCACGAAGCCGGTTACACCAGTCCCGGCCGGGTCAAGGAGACCGCGGAGGACTACCGCTATTTCCCCGAGCCCGACCTCGAGCCGGTGGCACCGAGCGCGGAGATGATCGAGCAGCTGCGCGCGACGATCCCGGAACTGCCGTGGCTGGCCCGCAAACGAATCCAGGATGATTGGGGCATCTCCGACGAGGTGATGCGCGACCTGGTCAATGCCGGTGCGGTCGACCTGGTGGCCGCCACCGTGGCCGCCGGGGCCCCCAGTGAGGCGGCCCGCGCGTGGTGGGGAAACTTCCTGGTGCAGAAGGCCAACGAGACCGGTGTCGAGCTTGAGGCGCTGCCGATCACCCCGGCCCAGGTCGCCACGGTGGTGGCCCTGGTCGATGAGGGCAAGCTGTCGAACAAATTGGCGCGACAGGTCGTCGAAGGGGTGCTGGCCGGCGAGGGTGAGCCAGAGCAGGTGATGACCGAGCGCGGACTGGAAGTGGTGCGGGACGACTCGGTGATCCAGGCGGCCGTCGACGAGGCGCTGGCCGCCAACCCCGACGTCGCGGACAAGATCCGCGGCGGCAAGGTGCAGGCCGCCGGCGCGATTGTCGGCGCGGTGATGAAGGCCACCAAGGGGCAAGCCGACGCCGCGCGGGTTCGTGAGTTGGTGTTGGCGGCCTGCCGTTAGGCGGGGCAGCTAGGCGGGGTCGTCTTCGCGGTCGTCTCCGGGTTTCTTCTCGGGGGCGTTCGCGTGGTCTCCGGCGTGGTCTCCGGCGTGGTCGTTGCCGTGGAGCAGTTTTTCTGGGTGGTGGAAGGTGTTGGTGCCGGGTGTGGCGCGGGTGGTGTGGG
>NZ_NCXO01000129.1 GCF_002104795.1 Mycolicibacillus koreensis | reverse complement strand
CTACGCTGACACCCGGACCGGCCAAGCCCTGGCCGGAATCCAATAGTCCGAGCCTCCACCGAACCCAGTGCGGTTCACATTCCCGCCTTCGTCGCGCTGGGCAAACGCTTTGAGGTCTACTTCGCCCCCATCTTGGCGGCCATCGAACTTCGCATCTCCAACGCCCTCATCGAAGGCATCAACAGCAAGATCCGCCTCATCA
>NZ_NCXO01000012.1 GCF_002104795.1 Mycolicibacillus koreensis | reverse complement strand
CACTCCGACCGCAACAACTTGTACAACAAATCGGTACTGATGTTGCCCGAACCCACAATGGCAACCGACGCCTTCTGGCCCATGACCCAAACTCCCTACTCGTTAGAAAACCGAACGGACCGAGCCGGCTACCGCCCGTCGACGATCGGCAGTCGGCCCGAGCGGACCGCGTCATCGATCGATTCACGCAGGCGAGGACAGGACGCCAGCGTCACGCCGGGCCACAACCGGGCCGGGTCCGCCGCCTCGCCGGGATCCCCGTCGGGAAACCGGCATGCCCTACGGGCATCGGCGTCCCACTGCACGCTGGTCTGTTGCCAACTGCTCTTGCGGACCGTGACCGTCGCGCCACACGACGCACAGCTCACCGGGACCATCGGCGTATCGCCGAGCCGATTGTCCGGACGGACTGTCATGGGGTGAGGCCAACCAACTTCGGGAACCGGTTGTTGGCGATGTTGTCCTCGACCTCCTTCATCCACGCTTCGCGTGGACGGGTGGTGTCGATCTCGAACTCGAACCTGTCCACCATGTCCGCAGCCACGTCGTCGACGTCGACGTAGAACTGCTCGTACCACCGGCGGACCTGATAGACCGGGCCGTCCTCCTCGCACAGCAACGGGTTGTCGACGCGCGCCTTACGCTTCCAGATCGCAACGTCCTGCTCGAATCCGAGTTTGACGAACTCACCGAGCGCGACCGCCATTTTCATGGCGTCGTCCTCCGCCTGGTCCGAGGACTTCTCCACCGAGATCCCGTACTGCAACACAAAGGAATTCGAGTCAATCGGATAGTGACAGTTGAGCAGCACCGTTCGCAGGTCGCCGTGTTCGTAGTGGTAGGTGAGGTCATCGATCATGAACGACGGCCCGTGGTAGGAGGCCACCGACGTCGTACCCAGGATCTTCGCCCCCTCGGAGGCGCCCAGGTCGGGTCGGGCCGCGCTCTCGTAGTACTGGGTTGCGACATGGCCCTCGAAGACGTTCTTGAAGCTTGTCGGCAGCCCGCCGTGAATGTAGAAGAAGTGCGCCATGTCGACGATGTTGTCGATGATCTCGCGGCAGTTGGTGTTGATCACCGTGCTGTACCAGTGCCAGTCGGTCCACGAATCGGTGCCGATTCCCTCGATGTGGGGAATGGTCACGTCTTCCGGCGGCGGGTTGCCCTCCGGATCGTTCCACACGAACAACATGCCGTCCTGCTCGAGCGTGGGCCACGCCACGGTGCGGGCTACCTTGGGCACCCGTTTGCTATAGGGGATCTTCTTGCAGCGACCGTCGCCGCCCCACCGCCAGTCGTGGAACGGGCACGCGATCTCATTACCTTTGACCTGGCCATCCGACAGGTCACCGCCCATGTGCCGACAGTAGGAGTCCAAGACGTTGATCCTGCCGTCGCCGCTGCGGAAGACGACGAGCTTGCCACCGAAAGCATTGATCCCGTGCGGGTTGCCGTCACCGAGATCGCTCGCGAGGCCCAAACAGTGCCAGCCGCGTGCGAATCGTGCCGGGGGTGCCTCCGCCTCGATCTGACGAACACCACCGGAGCGCAACGAGGTCATACCCGCCATCCTTACTGTCGGAATTGACTGCCAGGATCCTGTTCTAGCACCGAGGATCACGGTCGGGGGCTGGGCGTTCCACTCAATGGGCGCAGCGGGGCCCAAAAGCGGTCCGGGACGGAACAATCCTTGCGTGCCTGAATCCCACAGTGTGACCGTTGATGTGCTGATCGTCGGATCCGGAACGGGAATGGCTGCCGCGCTCGCGGCCTCCGAGCTGGGTCTGTCCGCGTTGATCGTGGAGAAGTCCTCGTATGTGGGCGGGTCCACGGCCCGCTCCGGCGGGGCCGTGTGGATCCCGGCCGGCCCGGCCCTGATCGAGAACGGCTCCGACGACACCCTGGCAGCGGGGCGTGACTATGTGGACTCGGTCATCGGCGACAGCGCCTCGGTGGACAGGGCGCACACGTTCCTGGAGCACGGCACCGCCACGGTGCAGATGCTGCGGCGGGTGACGCCGATGAAGTTTCAATGGGCGCAAGGGTATTCCGACTACCACCCGGAACGGCCCGGTGGCAGCGTGGCCGGGCGTGCCTGCGAGTGCCGTCCGTACAACACCGCGCTGCTGCACCGTGAGCTGGCACGGCTGCGGCCGGGGGTCATGGAGTCGTCGATTCCGATTCCGGTGACCGGCGCCGACTACCGCTGGCTGAACCTGATGGTGCGCAAACCGCTCAAAGCGATTCCACGGATCATGCTGCGGGTGGCCCAGGGCATCGGCGGGCTCGCGCTGCGGCGGCGCTATGCCGCCGGTGGGCAGGCATTGGCTGCCGGGCTGTTCACCGGTGTTCTCCGTGCCGGGATCCCGGTGTGGACCGACACCGAGCTGGTCAACCTCACCGGAGACGGCGACCGGATCGACGGGGCGACCGTCGTTCGCGACGGCACCGAGATTCACGTGCGGGCCAGCCGCGGTGTCATCGTGGCCACCGGGGGATTCGACCACCAGATGGCGTGGCGGCGGAAGTTCCAGTCGGAGTCGCTGGGCGAGCATCTGAGTCTGGGAGCCGAGACCAACACCGGCGACGGCATCCGCATCGCCCAGGAGTTCGGTGCCGCGACCGCGCTGATGGACCAGGCGTGGTGGTTTCCGGCCTTCGCGCCGCTGCCCGGGGCGGACCCGCTGGTCATGCTCGCCGAGCGGTCCCTTCCAGGCAGTCTGATGGTCGACCAGACCGGCAACCGTTTCGTCAACGAGGCCATCGATTACATGTCGTTCGGGCAACAGATCCTGGCACGCGAACGCGCCGGGACCCCGGTGGAGACGATGTGGTTGGTCTTCGATCAGGGGTATCGCAACAGCTACCTGCTGGCCGCCGAGATCTTCCCCAGGATGGCGATCCCGCAGCAGTGGTATGACGCCGGGATCGCGCATCACAGCGACAGCTTCACCGGTCTCGCGGAGGCGATGAACGTCGACCCGGCGACGTTGAGCGACACCGTGGCACGGTTCAACGCGCTGGCGGATGCGGGTGTCGACACCGACTTCGGCCGTGGCGTCAGCGCCTACGACCGCTACTACGGGGATCCCACGGTGGAGCCGAATCCCAACTTGCGGCCGTTGGATCACGGACCGTTCTACGCGGTCAAGGTGGTGTTGAGCGATCTGGGCACCTGCGGTGGCCTGGTCACCGACCTGCACGGGCGGGTGCTGCGGGAGGACGGCTCGACACTTCACGGGCTGTACGCCATCGGCAACGCGGCGGCCAACGTCTTCGGTGCCAGCTATCCGGGGCCCGGCGCTACCATCGCCCAGGGGCTGGTGTTCGGCCACATCGCCGCCCGGCACGCAGCGGATCCGGCGCGCTGAGCGGCGCGGCGACTATTCTTCGGCCGCGATCTTGCGTTCGATCTCGTACCAGTACTCACGCACCGGCCATTCCATGCCCTGGCGGTCGGCCGCCGAGAACGTGCCTTCGGCCGAATCCAGCTCATTGATCAACTGCTCGACGAGCGCCCGCTCGGCGGTGTAGTAGCGCTCGGACCACCGCAAGGCCAGGTGGGCGTAGGACCACGCCGGGTGCTCGGCGGTCCAGCGAACCTCGGTGGCCGCCGCCTGCTGCATCCGGTCCACATAGTCCAAGTGCTCGGTCAGCAGCTCTTTGAGCCGGCCGGGTGCGGCCAGATGACCGAAAATAACCCGAAGCAGCGGGAAGTGCTTGAGAGTCGGGGGTTCGACCGGCTCCTCGTTGGCCCACTGCGTTACGGCGTGCAGACCGGAATCGGTGATCTTGTACATCCGACGCTGGCGGGCGGCACCCTCCATCCGAGAGGTGAGCAGACCGAGGTTCTCGAGGCGTTTGAGCTCGGAGTAGATCTGGCTGTACGCGGGGCTGGTGTAGAAGAAGCGGATCGCCCAGTTGATCCACTTCTTGATGTCGTAACCGGACAGTTCGTCGCCCCCGGAGAGCATCCCGAGCAGCGCCCACCCGGTCGATCCCAGGTTGGGACGGTCTGACGCGTCGGGCGTGGTGTCGGTCACCGATCAAGGCTAACAAGGTGTTGGGGGCCCGGCACCGTGGTGACTACCGCTGACCGGGACGCCATATTGCGGCGGCGCGGGGCGTGACCGCACAGTGAACACACCGATCACGGAGGACATCGAGGGTATCCATGCGCGAGGACAACACAGAGGCCGTGGCGCTGTTGGCGCCGGAATCTCCCGCGATGCGGTGGGTGCTCGGCCACTTCTGCACGGGGATCGCGGTGATCACCGGCTCCGATGCCGGCCGCCCTGTCGGATTCACCTGCCAGTCGCTGACATCGGTGTCCCTCGATCCGCCATATGTGTCGTTCTGTCCGTCCCGCGGATCGACGAGTTGGCCGACGATGCGGGACTTCGGCGCTCTGTGCATCAATATCCTCACCGATCGTCAGCGCGACGTGTGCGCGCGGTTCGCCACCAGCGGCGGCGACAAGTTCGCGCAGACAGCGTGGCGGCCGGGCCGCAACGGAGCCCCGAAACTAGACAATGCGCTGGCCGCGATCGAGGCCGACATCGAACTCGAGTACCCCGCCGGTGACCACACCATCGTGCTCGCCCGGGTGAGCGGACTGTCGGTCGACGAGAACGGGGCCCCGCTGCTGTTCTTCCGCGGCGGCTACGGCGCACTCCACAACGACGCCCATGGCTGAGCCCACCGGGGCGCCCGCGGCGTTCGATGTCGTCGTCGACGTGCTCGTCGTCGGCTCCGGCGGTGGCGTCGCGGGTGCCTATACCGCTGCCCGCGAAGGTCTCTCGGTGTTGCTGGCCGAGGCGACCGACATGTTCGGCGGTACCACGGCGTACTCCGGCGGCGGTGGTATGTGGTACCCGTGCAACCCGGTACTGCGCCGGGCCGGCACCGACGACACCCTCGAGGAAGCGCTGCGCTACTTCCACGGCGTCGTCGGTGATCGGACCCCGCGCGACCTGCAGGACACCTATGTCACCGGCGGGTCGCCGTTCATCGAATACCTGGAGCAGGACCCGGCTTTCGCGTTCACCGTGCTGCCCTGGCCCGACTACTACGGTTCGGTGCCGGGTGCCCGTGCCGACGGGTACCGCCACATCGTTCCGGTTCCGTTGGCCGACGCGGAACTGGGGCGCTACGCGGGTCTGATCCGCGGACCGCTGGACACCGAACGGCTGGGCGCACCGGTGCCGGAGACGCTGATCGGCGGGCGTGCCCTGGTGGGCAGATTCTTGGCGGCACTGAACCGGTACGACGCTGCCGAGGCGTGGCGAAACGCCGCGCTGACCGACCTGATCGTCGACGCCGACACGGTGGTCGGTGCGGTGCTCGACCGCGACGGGCGGGCGCTGCGGGTCGGCGCCCGGCGCGGAGTTCTGCTCGCCGCCGGTGGTTTCGAGCGTGACGCCGAGATGCGGGAACGCTACCGGGTTGCCGGCAGTGCAACCGACACGATGGGGGCTCCGGGCAACACCGGTGCCGCGCATCGGGCCGCGATCGCGGTGGGTGCCGACACCGACCTGATGGATCAGGCGTGGTGGTCGCCGGGCCTGAGCCACCCCGACGGCCATTCGGCGTTCGCGTTATTGTTCACCGGCGGGATCTTCGTCGACCGGTTCGGTCACCGGTTCGTCAACGAGTCCGCTCCCTACGATCGGTTGGGCCGCGAGGTGATCCGGGCCCTGAAGCGTGATCGGCTGCGGTTGCCGTTCTGGATGGTCTACGACAGTCGGGCCGGGGACACACCCCCGATCGGCGCCACCAATGTGTCGATGGTCGACCCGGCCCGGTACCGCGAGGCCGGGCTGTGGCACAGCGCCGACACCCTCGATGAATTGGCCACCGCGATCGGGGTTCCGGGCACCGAACTGGAGGCGACCGTGCGACGGTTCAACGAGTTCGCGCGCACCGGCACCGACGCCGACTTCTCCCGGGGCGGCGAACCCTACGACCGCGCCGTCACAGCGGGCGGCTCCCCGCTGGTCCCCCTGGACACCCCGCCCTATCACGCCGCCGCGTTCGGCCTGTCCGATCTGGGCACCAAGGGCGGTCTGCGCACCGACAACCGGGGGCGGGCCCTGCGTGCCGACGGCACGGCGATCCGGGGCCTGTACGCGGCCGGCAATACGATGGCAGCCGTGAGCGGAACCACATATCCCGGCGGTGGTAACCCGATCGGCGCGTCGCTGCTGTTCAGCCATCTCGCCGCGCTCGACATGGCGTCCGGCGCGGCGCCCCGGTGACCGAATCGATGCCCGACCCCGACCTGCAACGGTCCCGGTACGAGTCGTTGACCCGGTCGGTGCGCCGGCTGATCGATGTGACGATCCGCAGCGACGCCGACCTCGAGGCGGTGGCCCGGGCGAACCGGCTGGTCGATGAGGCCGTCGCCGAGCTGAGTACACAGCTGAACCCCGGCTCCTTCGGGGTGCGCACGTCGCCTGACGGCGACAATCTGGCCTGGGGCAACGTCGTCATGGGCCTGCGGAACGCGATCGCGCCTCCGGTGGAGGTGATCACCGACCCGACCGGCCGTGCCCACGCCGACGTCGTGCTCGGCGCCGCCTACGAGGGCCCGCCGGGCCTGGTCCACGGCGGGGTCTGCGCGCTGCTGCTCGACCACGTGCTCAGCGCCGTGGCGCACCGACCCGATCAGCCGGCGGTCACCGGGACGCTATCGGTCCGGTTTCTCCGGCCGACCCGGCTCGGCGGGCTGCGCGTGGAGGCGTGGACGGATCGTCACGACGGCGCCAAGACCTTCGCCCAGGGACATATCGTCGATCCCGACGGGACGCCCACCGTGGTTGCGGAGGCGGTGTTCATCAGACCCAGAACCGCCGGCTGAGCGGCTCGGGCACCGCACCGTCAGGATCCCGTCAGATCGGGTCGAACGAGGAGATCAGCCAGTCGCCGTCCACGTCGGTCAGGCTGACGATCACGCTGCTGGCGGTCCGCGACGGATCGGGCCGTTCGGCGCTGACCGTCTCCTGGTTCAAAAAGACCAGCACCTTCGCCGCCCCCGGGTCCATCTGCATCACCCCGGCCCGCACCACGTGGGCGGTCGCGGTGATGCCCTTCTCCCGGACCGCGGGGGCCACCACATCGGAGGTGAATTTCCCGTAGTAGTCCAGGAATTCGCCGGTCATCAACGAGCGGGCGGTCGCTAGGTCCTCATCGAGGGTGTCCGGTGCATACGACAACAACGCCTCCGTCGCCGTCGACGCGGCGGCAACCGCGGCATCCCGGGCGGACGCCCCGGTGCGTTGCTCGGGACGGTACTGGGTCAGATACAGCACCGCAGCCAGTGACAGCGCGACCACCAGCAGCGTCACCACCGCGGCCGAGCGCCACCGCGCGCCCAGAAAGGCGCGCACCGTCGCCAGCCGGCCGGTGGCGGCCGGGCGCTCACCGGTGTCGGTCTCGGCGCTGCCGGTGTCGGCTGCGGCAGTCTCGGTCCCGTCGGTCTCGCGGTCGGTCTCGGGTAGCACAGTGCTGGTGGTCATGGCACGAACTCCACCTTCGACATCTTGATCTGGTCGCCGTCGCGTTGCAGGTCGACACTCAACCGCCACCGGCGCGGCTCCTCCTTGGCTCCCGCCGCGTTGGTGATCGTGGAGTCCGCGGTGACCAACACCACCGCCGTGTCACCCGACATCGACTCGACCACCGCGGAGTCGACCGTAGCGGTGGTCGTCACCTGGGCGTCCTCGGCGACCTTGACGAAATCCTCGGCGGCGTACTCGAAGTCGTCGCGAAAGTCGCCGGTAGAGCTGTCGACGATGCGACGGACATCGTCGGTCGGATCGGTGAAGTCGATCGACATCAGGTTGACCACGTTTTGCCGTGCGGCCGCGGTGAACTCCGCGCGCGCTTGCTCGACCTGCTGCGCCCGGTGGTGCTGCCACAGCATGTAGCCGCTGGCGCCGAACAACGCCGCGGTCACCACCAGCGACGTGGCCACCGCGATCCGTCGCGGCCACGCTGTGGCCCGCCACGAGCGGCGACGTGTGGCCGGCCCATCGGGTGCGGGAGGTTCGTCGGCCGACAGCGACTCGCTCTGGGATTCTTCGATGCGGCGACGCAACTCGGTGGCCCGCTGCCGGGCCTCCCGGGCGGCGGACTCGGCTTCGGCGGCGGCCGTCTCGGCCTGCACCACCAGGTCGTCGGGCGGCGCCGCGTCGACGCTCTGCGTCTCGGTCTGCATCGGGGTGCCCCTTCCGCGCACTGTCGCACTGCGCTCACTGCCCACATCGGCACGGTAGGTTCCCCGGTGCCCACCGCCGCGGCGGTGTCCCACCCAGTGGGCGGCTACCAGTGCCGCAGTGAGCAGAGCGCGCCCTTGGCGCCGTCACCGGTGGCGACGACGGTCCCGTCGACCGACAGGGAGCAGCCGAACATCGGTGTTATCGGCGCGCGGCCGCTGGTCGCGGTCACCATCGCCCAGCGGTCGGGGTCGCTGAGGGTGACCTCACGTACCCACGGCCGGTCCGGGGTCAGCTCTTCGGTGACCTTCGGGCTGAACTCGTACGGATTGTGGCTGTACTGTGCCCACGTCGGGGGATCGGCTTCGCGGAAATAGATGTCGGCCACCACCGGGGTGCTCACCGTGATCGTGTAGGTGACCCGGTGTAAGGGCGGGTCGGCGTGGGCGGCGGGCAGCAGCGCCGTCGCGGCGGCCAGGGCGAGCCCCGTAATCGTTGTGGCCCTACGCGGTGCATTCCTAAGCATTGTCACCGCGACCCCACAGCGGCCCGCCGTTGCGGGACTGGCAGCTCAAAAACAGCCCGTCGGGGGCCTGCGCCACCCAGTTCTCGTAGCCGGCGCAACTGGTGCCGAACTCCTTGACGCCGGCCATCGACGGGGACCGGAAGTAGCGGGGTTCGTAGCGGCGCGGCGAGCCGCAGAACACCAGCCGGCCCCAGTCGGTGGTGCCGAACACGAAATGCGCGGTGTCCGAACAGGTCGACCCCAGCACCACCCCGGGCGTGATGCCCGGCACGCATGCCGGCTCGTCGCAGAACTCGGGGTCGGCCCGCGCCGCCGGGGGAACCAGCATCATCGCGGTGGCCGCCACCGCCACCGCCATCGCCGCACTCGGTCGCACGCGCACACCGTGGCAGATGCGGAGCCCGACCGGGGCCGATGCGTCCGCTCAGTGGACGGTACGGCTGGACCGGGGCGGCCCGCTCGCTACCGTCGGATCCCGACCCGCGAACGGCGCGGGTCCGAAGGAGTAGCGATGGTCCCCAACCGGGTGTGGTCGGCCGTCGCCGCGGCGGCGGGCCTGGCGTTGATACCCGGCGCCCCAGCCGCGGCGGACAGCGCACAGTGGGGTCTCAACGGCACCTACACGGCGACCTCCAACGGGGAGTGGGCGCGCAAGAACGAGGTCTTCACCGAACAGGACAGCTTGCGCAGCACCTGGACCATCTCCACCGAATGCTCCTACCCGGGTGAATGCGTCGGCACCGTCACCACCGGCTGGGGCTGGACGGAGCCGATCTACCAGAAGAGCGGGGTCTGGTACGTCAAGCACGTCGTCGACGGGTGGGTGCCCTGCCCGGACGGCAGCAGCGCGGCCGGTCTGCAGGTGTTCCGGTTCAAGGCGATGACGCCGGACGGCGCCAACTCCGATCCGTCGTCGACCACGCTGGTCGGCGAGGACGTCACCACCGGCGCCAGCGGCGCCTGCGGCGTCAACAAACCGGTGTACATCACGATGCCGTTCAAACTCGTCAAAGACTGACCCGGTTCAGCGCGGCAGCATCTGCGTCCAGTCCGTCGGCGTCGCGGTCACCAGATCGGACTGAGAGTAGACCCCGCCGTCGGGTGTCGCGTACTGGCCGGTCTGCGGGTTGTAGGTGGCGATGGCCACCGAGGGACCCGATCGTGCGGGCGCATAGGCACTCGGTGTGGCCGGTACCGCCGCCGGGGCCGGTGCGGCGGGCTCGGCCGGTTCGGCGGGCTCGGCGGGTGCGGCCGGTTCGGCGGGCGGGGCCGGAGTGCCCTCGATCGGCCCGAAGATCTGGTCGCTGAAGTCGATCCGGTCATCGGGCGGGATGCCCTGAGCGATCAGGGCCGGGTCGATCGGGTACGGCCCGGTGACATGCTGGCGCATAGCCAACGGTTCGTAGGGCTTGTCGCTTTCGCAGATCTCCACGGTGGGGGCGCGTTTGCCCGGCTTGCCCATGCACGGGAAGTTCCGTGCGCCGCGCACCCCGATCGGGGAGTCCTGGGGCAGCTTGCAGTACAACCCGTCGGGGGTGTCGATATCGGTGAGGTCCGCCGGGGACCGCCACGACGACGGCGGCAGGAATCCGACCGAACACGCTGGCGGGTCGCCGAGGGTGAGACTGAACTCCGACAGCGCCATCCCCGTCGGATTGTTCAGCGACGAACCGTAGGACTGGGTGGCCGCCAGGTATGGCGGGAGCAGGACCAGAAGCTGTTCGATCGACGGGTGGTAGGTGACGCCGATCTGCCCGACCGAGATCAGGTTCGCCAGCAACACCGGCAGGGTCGGCTTCACCTGGTTGAGCATCTGGGCCGCCTCGTCGGCGGCGCCGGAACCCGATTGCAGGATGGTTCGTATCGCCGGATCGTCGGTGGCCAGCTGGTCGCTGATCCCGGCGAGACTGCGTGCCAAGGTCCGGATCTGCTCGGTGCTCTCGGCCTGGCCGTCGAGCAGCGGGCGGCTGTCATCGAGCAGCGCCCGCACGTCCTCACCGATGCCGTTGGCGTCGGCGGCGATCATCGACGACGAGTCCAGCAACGAACCCAGGTCGTAGCCGGTTCCGTTGAGCGCCTTGAACGATTCGTCCAACAGGCCGTCGATCTGGCCTTCCGGGACACTGTCGATCAGACCGCTGACCCGGTCGAGCATCTCGCGCACCGGGCGCGGTGTGCTGGTGTTCTCGGTGGTGATCGTCGAACCGTTCTGCAGATACGGGCCGGCGGCGCTGCGCGGCAGCAGGTCCACGTATTGCTCGCCGACCGCGGAGACACTGTGCACCTGCGCCTCCAAATCGGCGGGGATCTTGGGGGCCTTCTTCAGCGACATCGTCGCCACCGCCCCGTCCCGGGTGGGCTTGACGTCGGTGACCTTGCCCACCTCGATACCGCGGTAGGTGACATTGGCGAAGCGGTACAGCCCGCCGGTCGAGTCCAGTTCCAGTGTGACGTTGATGCGGCCGAAACCGAGTAGCACCGGCGCCTGCATGTAGCCGAGAACCATGACGGCGCCGCCGAACAGCGCCGCCACGCTGAAGATGACCAGTTGGATCCGGACGAGTCGGGTCAACATCAGTTACCGCCCTGCTCATCGGTGCCGGGGTCCGCTTCGACCTGCCCCGGAAGCGGCGCGAGTTCGGTGGGCACCGGGGTGATCGGGGCCTTGAGCGGATCGAGGGTGTAGTTGGCGTACCAGGGGTCGCCCGGCGCGGGAACCATCGACGCCCCGGGTTCGGCCCATCGCGTGCCCAGAAAGATCCCGTTCTTGAGCCGCGGAATGGTGAAGTCGAAGACGATGAACTGGTTCATGTAGTCGCCGCGGATGCCGCGGTCGATGAACTCCTGGGTGTAGGGGTAGGTCGGCAGATACGCCAAGGCGGTCACCAGGTCGGGGCCGACGTCGGCGAGAGCCTGAATCGTGGGCTCCAGGTTCTGCAGGTTGCGCACCAGGTCCTCGTGGGCATCGGTGAGCAGCTCGTGGCTCATCGCGCTGAGGTCGCCGAGCTTCGTCATGGCCGTGGTGAACTGGGGCCGTTGTTCGGTAAGCACGGCCAGCGCCGGCGGAATCCGGTCGAGGGCCTTGGCGATGACATCACGTTGGTCGGCGAATCTGCCCGCCAGCCGGTCCAGTGCTGTCGTGGCGGCGATGATGTTGCCCTGCTGGGTGTCCAGAATGCCGACGACCTCATTCATTCTGGTCAGCAGGCTCCTGAGCTTCGCGGTATCCCCGGACAGTGCGGCGGTGAAGTTGTGGACGATGTCGCCGATCTGGGTGAGACCACCCCCGTTGACGATCATCGACAGCGTCGCCAAGGTCTGCTCCGTCGACGGGTAGGTCGACGAACGGTTGATCGACACGGTCGATCCCGGCGCCAGACGTCCCACGGGCTCTTCGCCCACCGGCGGGTCCAGGGCCAGGTGCATCGAACCCAGGAGGCTGGTCTGGCCGACCGTGGCGACGGCGTTGGCCGGCACAATCGTGTCCGGTTGCACGGAGACCTCGACGTTGGCCTGCCAGTTGTCGACGCGCATCGTGCGAACCGCGCCGACGACGACGTCGTTGAGCATGACCGGTGAGTTCGGCTCCAAGGTGCCGACATTGGCGATCTCGACGCGGTAGGTGATGGCGTTCTTCCCGGTGCCCACCGTCCCGGGCAGCGGCAGCGACGTGACGCCGCCGAACGAACATCCCGACGCGGTCACCATGACGCAGCACGCTCCCGCCAGCCAACCGCGCATGCTCCTCGACGCCATTACGGTGCCCCTTCCGGCGGGGCGGCCTCGGCGGGCAGCAACATGTCCTCCAGGTTCGACGGTGCGGCAGACGACGGCGTCCCCTGCGCCACCGGGGGTGCCCCGGGGAACAGCGGCGGCTGGGGAAGGGCGGGCAGCCCGTCGGGGGCGTACGCGCCGGGCGGCTGCGCGGGGTCGGACCATCCCGGCGGCGGAGCGACGTCGCCGATCCCGGTGTAGGCCGACACCGCCGGCGGTTCGGGGGCCGGGCCGGGATCGGTTCCGCCTCCACCGGGAGCCAGCCCCGGCTCGGAGTAGACGACGTTCTTCGGGGCGGGGCCCAGATAGGCGTTGAACGGCAACGGAAGATAGTTGAAGTTGATCAGACGCAATGCCGGGCCCAGAAACTGTGCGCAGGCCTTGGCCGATGCTTCCGAGGTCACGTTCTCGACGGCGCCGATGGCCGAACAGATCAGCGCCACGGGATTGGCGAAGTTGTTCATCGCGAACGACCCGCGGGGGCCGCCGGTGTCCGGGTTGTAGATGTTGTATCCGTTGACCAGGGCGTTGGGCGCCAGGTGCAAGATGTTCTTGACCACCATGCTGTTGTCGGCGAGCACCTGGGTGACGTTGGCGAGGCGCTGGATCTGCTCGGCGGTCTGGTCGCGTGTGCCCGCGATGAAGTGCTGCACCTGCCCGATCGCCGTCGACAGGTCGTTGACGGCGGCGTCGAGGTCGGACCGGCTGCCGTCGATCACGCTGGTGACGTCGGCCAGGCGATCCTGGAACTGGATGATCTGAACATTGCTGTCACGCAGCGCTGCTACGAAGATCTGAAGGTTATTCAAGGTATCGATGATGTCGGGGCTTCCATCGCTGAGCACCCGAGCGGTCTTGGACATCTCCGTGAGCGTCTCGCGCAGCCTGTCGCCGTTTCCGGCCATGGCGTTGGCCGCCGAGTCGATGAATCGCCCCAGGGACGTCTCCGAGATGCCGCTGCTGGGGCCGAGGTCTTCGGCCAGCCGGGTGAGCTGCTCTTTGACCTTGTCCCATTCGACCGGCACCGCGGTACGGTCGACGTCGATCTCGGCGCCGTCGGTCATCGTCGGCCCGTCGGGTGCACTGCGGGAGCCGTAGGCCGGTGTCAGCTGAACGTATCTGGCCGACAGCAGGTTCGGGGCGACGATGACGGCCTGGGCGTTCAGCGGGATCGGCACGTCCCGATCCACCGACAACGCGAGTTTCACGCGGGTGCCCTGCGGTTCGACCGACCCGATCGTGCCCACCTTGACACCGGCGACGCGGACGTCGTCGCCCGGGTAGATCGCCGTCGCGGAGGTGAAGTAGGCGTAGATCTTCATCGGGCTGAACCACGTCAGGTTCACCAGCACCCCGATGCCCCCGAGCAGGGATGCGGTCAACACGGCGAGAAGGATCGTGGTGACCCGCCTGTTTGCAGACATGATCAGCCTCCCGGAATTCCGTTGTAGGGGAAGGGGAATTCCGACCTCGGGCCAGCATTGTCCGGCGGCTGTCCTGCGTTTACCCCTCTTCGGAAGCCGAGCGCGTAGTCCAGGAACGGCTGGATCGCCGGCCCCGGAAGCAAGTTCGATGCGAACCCGTAGTAGTAGAAGCCGCTGTTGACCGCTTCACCCTGGGTGATCTGGTATTTCGCCAAACCGGTGAGGGCGTCGGCGATGTTGTCCCGGTTTCTTTCCAGCACGGACAGCACACGGTTGAGCTGTTCGAGCGTCGGCGCCAGTTGCTCCTCGTTCTCGGCGACCAGCGTCGACAACTCCCGGGCGACCGTGGAGGTGTTGGCCAACAGGTTGACCACCGCGTACCGGCGGCTCTGCAGCACACCGACGAGGTCGTTGGCGTTGAGGATCAGGGCATTGACCTGGTTGCTGCGCTCGGAGAGGACCCCGGTGACCGAGGCGGCGCTCTTCAGTAGATCGGCCAGCGCCGTGTCGCGCTCGTTGAGCGATCGGGACAGCCGGGTCACCCCGTCCAGCGTGGGGCCGACCTGCGGTGCGATCCGGTCGATGACCTCGGAGAGGACGTCGAGGGAGTCGTTGATCGACGCGGTGTCGGTGTCGGCGGTGTTCGCGGCGAAGTCGCCGACGGCGTCGGTGAGCGAGTACGGGGATCCGGTGCGCGACAGCGGGATCACACCGGCCGCGCCGATCCGTCCGTCGCCGCTGGGCTCGAGGGTCAAGATCCGCTCACCGAGCAGGGTGCCGGTGCGGATGTGCGCCGTCGTGTCCGTACCCAACCGGATCTTGCTGCTCAACGCGAAGGTGACCCGCGCGCTCCCGCCCTCGAGTGCGATGTCGGTGACCGAACCGACGGTCACCCCGGACACCTTCACGTCGTTGCCGACGGCGAGCCCGCCGGCCTCGCTGAACAGCGCGTGGTAGCGGATCGCCGTGGCCAGTGTCAGCAGCTGCTGGGACTTCATGCCGACGTTGATGATGAGAATCATGACGACCAGACCGATGAATCCGGTCCGGACGAGTTTGTTTCCGCGATATCTGTGCATCAGGGCTCCGCGCAACGTCCGGTGTTCTGGATCACCCACGGGAAGTGCGCCGTGCGGCCCTGCAGGTCGGTCACGCGCAGCGTCACCCCGCAGATGTAGAGGTTGAGCCAGCTTCCGTAGGCGCCGAGCCGAACCAGTTTGCGGTAGTTGGCCGGGGCCTTCTGCACCGTGAGGTCCAGACGCGCCAGGCTGGTCTCGTCCGACAGCATCGGAGCCAGGCGGTTCAGCTGGTCGACGGTGCCCGACAGCGGCGGCCGGCCCTCGGCGAGAAGGTCCGCCAGCGACGCCGTCCCGTTGTCCAGCGCGGTGATGGCCTCACCGATCGGGGCACGGTCGGCGGCAAGGCCGGTGACCAACTGCTCCAGCTTGTCGATCCCGTCGGAGAGCTTCTCGCCGTCGACGTCGATGGTCGACAGGGTGTCGTTGAGGTGGTCGATCACGCGTTGGACGGTCTGGCCGTTGTCGGCGATGGCGTTGGTGAACGACGAGGTCCGCCCGAACAGCGATTCCAGGTCGTCGCTTTGGCCTTGCAGCACCTGGATCAGCGCGGTGGTCAGGCTGTTGACATCCTCGGGATCAAGTCCCCTGATCACCGGTTTGAGGCCGCCGAGAAGCAGATCGAGGTCCAGGGCCGACTCGGTGCGATCCGCGGCGATCGTCGTTCCGGGAGGTTGGGTCCTGGCCGTGCCCGGCTGATCGATGAGCTCCAGGTAGCGGTCGCCGATGAGGTTCAGATAGCGGACGGCGGCCCGTGTCCCCTCGGTCAGCCGCACGGTCTGGTCGGCGTCGAAGTGCACGAGCACGGTGTTGTCGGGTTCGAGGGTCACGTCGGTGACGGTGCCGACCCGGATCCCCGCGATGCGCACCGAATTACCGGGTTCGAGTCCGGAAACGTCCTTGAACTGTGCCGAATAGCCGATCGTCGAACCCGACCGGTACTCCGCGAAGATCGCGAACAACGCTGCGGTCACGAGCATCATCACGATGCCGAAAACCCCGAACTTGACTGCGGCACTGCGCTGCTCGATCATCCAGGATGCCCGATCTGTGCGCTGTTGCGGGGAGGCCCGTCGATCGGGCCGTACAACATCTGCTTGAGCCCGTCGGAGTTGAGCAGGATCCCCTCGTTGCCGTACTGCGCCGGGTTGGCGTTGACATCGGTGATGACGAACGGGGGGCTCTTTTGGAACGGCACTTTCGGAAGGTCGGTGCATTGCGGGCCGCCGGTCGCGGCGACCTTGGGGAGGTTGGCCGGGTAGCGGTAGCGTTCCTGTCCGAAGACGATCGTCTGCAACAGCAACCCGCCGGGGACCGGCGTTCCGGGGGCCTTGGCGAGTTCGGCGGCACCGCCGAGACCGCAGGTCAGCGCCTCGTGATACGCGTTGGTCAGGTCGGTGGTGGGCGCCAGCAGGTGGGCGACGGCGCTGATCGCCTGGCGGTTGCCTCCCACGACGTCGCTGCCGACATCGGCCAGACCGATGGCGCTGAGCAGCAGCGCATCGAGGTTGCGGCGCTCCTCGGTGATGGTGTCGGCGGCCGTCGTCGTCGATTCGATGATGGTCAGCAGTTCCGGGGCCACATCGGCGTAGGCCTCGATTACGGGCGGAGCTGCCTCAAATTCGTGGTTCAGAGTCTCGAGGCTGGGGTCGATGGCGGCCAGAAAGTCGTCGAAATCGGTGAGCATCTGGCTGATCTGGCTGCCGCGCCCGTTCAACGCCGAGGACATCGCCCCGAGTACCTCGCTGAGTTTCGCCGGCTCGATCCGGGCCAGCAGCGAGGACAACTGCTCGAAGACCGTGTTGATCTCGACGACCACGTGGTCGGCAGAGAGAACCTGTCCGGGGCGCACGGAGTGTCCCGACGGCTGGTCGGGCGGGATCAGTTCGACGGCTTTGGCGCCGAACACGGTGGAGGAGGCGATCTCGACGCGGACGTTGTCGGGGACCAGGTCCAGGTACTTCGGGTCCATGGCCAGGTGCAGCGCGGCACGTCCGTCGGCGAAGCGTTCGATGGAGGAGACCGAACCGATCTGCGCGCCATGCAGTTTCACCCGAGCCTCGGGGTTCATGACCAGCCCGGCGCGCTGGGATATCACGGTGAGCGGAACGGTCTTGGTGAAACTGCCGCGGAAGAATCCCACCGACAGCGCGATCAGCCCGACGATCACCGCCATGGTCGTCAAGCCGGCCGCGAGCCGAGAGGCATCCGTCTTCGTGTTCATCGTCTGCCCCGTCAGCCCGACAGATTGAAGTTGCCGTTGGACCCGTACACCGACAGCGACACCAGCAGGGTCACCGAGATCACCACCACCAGCGATGTGCGCACGGCGTCGCCGACCGCGACACCGACCCCGGAGGGCCCGCCGGAGGCGAAGTAGCCGAAGTAGGTGTGCACCAACAACACCGTGAGCGCCATCAAGATGGCCTGCAGGAACGACCAGAGGAGGTCGACGGGGTTGAGGAAGGTGGAGAAATAATGGTTGTACAGACCCGCTGACTGGCCGAACATGACCACGGTGGTGAGCTTGCTGGCGGTGAACGACAAGATGACCGCGATCGCGTACAGCGGTGCGATGGCGGTCATCCCGGCGACGATGCGGGTGCTGACCAGGTATTCCACCGGCCGGATGCCCATTGCCTCCAGGGCGTCGATCTCCTCGTTGATCCGCATCGCGCCGAGTTGGGCGGTGACCCCGGCGCCGAAGGTCGCCGCCAGTCCGATGCCGGTCACCACCGGTGCCGAGATGCGCACATTGATAAACGCGGCGAGGAAGCCGGTGAGCGCCTCGATCCCGATGTTGCCCAGGGAGCTGAACCCCTGCACCGCCAGCGTTCCGCCGGCCGCCAGGGTGAGGAAGCCGACGATCACGACGGTGCCGCCGATCATCGCCAACGTCCCGGCGCCCATGCTGATCTCGGCGATGAGCCGAACGATCTCGTGCCGGTAGCGTTTCAGCGCGTAAGGCGTGCCGACCAGGGCTCGGCCGTAGAAGAGGGTGTGGTCACCGAGTCGCATCGCCGCACGCAGGGGCCGTTTCAGCTCCCGGGCCATGCGCGGGTACAGGGCGCTCGCGGTCGTGGACATCGTCGCCTACCCGGTGGTCATCTGGATGCCGATGGCGGTGACGACCACGTTGATCACGAACAGCGACATGAACGCGTACACCACGGTCTCGTTGACGGCGTTGCCGACGGCTTTGGCGCCACCGCCGCTGATCGTCAAACCCCGGTAGCAGGCGACCAGGCCGGCGATGAGCCCGAACAGGGCGGCCTTGACGCAGGAGATGATCACCTCTGGCACACCGGTGAGCAGGGTGATGCCCGCGGCGAACGCACCCGGGTTCACGTCTTGGATGAAGACCGAGAACGTGTAGCCGCCCAGGATCCCGATCGTAACGACCAGGCTGTTCAGCAGCAGGGCCACCAGCCCCGACGCCAGCATCCGCGGTGTGACGAGCCGCTGTACCGGGTCGATGCCCAGGACTTCCAGCGCGTCGATCTCCTCGCGGATCGTGCGTGAACCCAGATCGGCGCACATCGCGGTGGCGCCGGCACCGGCCACGATCAGCACGGTGACCATCGGCCCGACCTGGGTGACCGCACCGAACGCCGCGCCGGCGCCGGACAGATCCGCCGCCCCCAACTCACGGAGCAAGATGTTGAGGGTGAAGCTGACCAGGACCGTGAACGGGATCGCCACCAGCAGCGTCGGCACCAGCGACACCCGGGCGACGAACCAGGATTGGGTCACGAACTCCCGGGTTTGAAACGGCCGCCGGAAAGCGAAGCGGACCGCGTCGACGGTCATGGCGAACAGGCCACCGACAGCCTGGAAGACCTGCGAGAGGCCACCGCTCGGCAACGGCAGCCCCGGCGACCAACGGTCCGCAGCCTTGTTCCCCATGCGTTACCAGAAACTCCGAATCTGTCGCGCGGTGTCGTCGCCAACCCGCCAGCCATCGTGGAATGGTCACTGTCGCAGCCAGCCGCCGGCGGTCGGCACTGTCCGTCCCACCCACCGGGAATCGCTGCACTCAGCAGGTGGCGCCCCGTCAAGGTGGGACAGCGCCGGGCCCCGATCGGTCCGGCCCACCCGTCCACCGGCCCGACCGTCGAATAGGGAGCTGCCCGTGTCCACCCCGCCGTCCCCGTCACGACCGTTGTCCCGTTATGCCGATCGCCGAGTGCTGATCACCGGCGCCGGTTCCGGCATCGGGCAGGCCTGTGTTCTGCGGATCCTCGACGAGGGTGCGCGGGTGGTGGCCGCCGACATCAGCGCCGAGGGCCTCGCGGACACTGTGGAGAAATCCGGCTCGGCGCACGACCGGCTGACCACGGTGCAGATCGATGTCGGCGACGAGGAATCGGTGCGCCGCGGCGTCGCCGCGGCCCGAGACGAACTCGGGGGACTGGACACCCTGGTCAACGCCGCCGGAATCCTGCGCTCCTCGCACCTGGAGCACACCAGCTTGAGCGACTTCGAGACCGTGATCCGGGTCAACCTCGTCGGCACCTTCTTGGTCACCCGCGAAGCACTCGGCGCGCTGCGTGAGGGCACCACGCCCGCGGTGGTGAACTTCAGCTCCACCTCCGCGCAGTTCGCCCACCCCTACATGGGGGCCTACGCGGCGTCCAAGGGTGGCGTGTTGTCGATGACTCACGCGTGGGCCTTGGAGTTCGCGAAGGCCGGAATCCGGTTCAACTGCGTCCAGCCCGGTTCGATCTCCTCGGGGATGACCGACGGGACCGGAGTGGCGCGCGCGAGCGTGGGGCCCGGGCTGCCCGAGGATGCGGATCTGAGCCTGTTCGCCAAGGTCGCCCCGATGCTGGCGCTTCCCGGCGGCGCCATCTTCGCCGATCCGGCGGCGGTGGCCAGTGTGGTCGCGATGCTCGGCAGCGACGACGCATTCTTCGTCACCGGCACCGAGATTCGGGTCGACGGCGGCGCCCACATGTAGCGGCCCGCCGACGGAAGAGAGGGTGCATCGTGAGGATATGGGCCGTGGCCGGTGGTCTGGCCGCCGGCGTGCTGGCGGCGGTGTCGGCGGCGGTGTCGGCCCCGGTGGCCCACGCCGGCCCGATGTACGGCAACTACCAGTTGCTGATCCCGGAGCGCTATGACTTCCACACCTGGACGTGGGCGACGGCGCGCTGTGTGCCGACCGCCGACGACTGCGTGCACATCTCGGCGATCCCGATGCCGATCGCGAAGGCCTTCGAATACCGCACCGACGCGCACCTGGTCGACGGTCGGTACACCCTGGCCGTCGACGTTCCCGACGGCCTGCGGTGCGGAAACGTCTACTACGGGCCGATCATCGCCACCCACGACGTGTATTCCTGGGACGCGGCGACCCTGCAGGGGACCCTGGAGTCCTCCTTCGCCGCCGGCTGCGACGGCACGCCCGGCGGCACGCGCACCTATCCGTTCTCGCTGGTCCGCCTGTAGCCGCCGGCTCCGGTGGAGCCCCCCGTCGGGATCGAACCGACGACCTACGCTTTACAAGAGCGTTGCTCTACCACTGAGCTAGGGAGGCGCGGCACCCCAGCCTAATGGCGTCGGGTCCGGCCCGGTCAGGGCACCTCAGTCCGGGCCGTCGGTCCCGCTGTGGGGCCCGGTGCCGGCGTCCGGGGCGGTCTCGGTGACGACCCGGGCGGAGCGGACCTCGCGGGTCGACGAGCGGCGCCCCCCGCCGCGCCGCGGCAGCAGCGGGATGCGCTCGGCGATGTTGCTCAGCGGGTTGACCACGAGCGTCAGCGCGATCACCGCCTCCTGCAGCGTCTCGATGGCCGGCTCCAGGGCCTCCATGCCCGGGGCCAGCCGGCTGAGGGTGTCGGCGACATTGGCCAACTGCTCCAACGGCCCGTTGCGCGCGGTCAGCTTGTCGACCAGCCCGCCCTCGGCCAGGAGCCGGTCGGCGAGCCCGTCCTCGGCCAGCACCCGCTCGATCAGCCCGTCCTCGTTGAGCAGTTGGTCGACCAGCCCGCCCGGCGCCAGCGCGCGCTGCAGCCCGCCACCCTCTTCGGTGAGCCGGTCGATCACCCCGCCGGGGGCGGTGAGCTGATCGATCAGCCCGCCCTCGGCCAGCAGCCGATCCACCGGGCCGCCGGGGGCCAGGGCGCGGCCCAACGGCGCGTCGTCGTCCATGAGCCGGGCCAGCCGGTTGGCCCGGTTGATCGTCTCCTCCAGCCCGAGCATCCCGGCCATCGAGTTCGTCGACAGGCCGTCCCCGTCGGCGCCGAGGGCGCGTTTGGTGACCCCGAGTGCGGCGGTCGCCACCCCGAGCCCGGCGTCGGCGGCGGCCAAGCCGATCTTGGCGGGCGCCAACGCCGCGTCTACCAGGTTTTTTCCCAGGTCCATGCGGCCAGTGTATGGGCGCACACCCGATCGCACCGCGGGTATTGGCGCATGGACGCGACAGCGAGGACAATCGGTGCTCACAGCAAGTTCACAGCGACCTTCAAAGTTGTGTTCACGCTCGTGCGAACGAATGGACGGTATGACGGCACCCGTGGCAGAAAAATCCGAACCGGAGGCGCGGATCCTGGTCGTCGACGATGAGGAGAACATCGTCGAGCTGCTCTCGGTGAGCCTGAAGTTCCAGGGTTTCGAGGTGCACACCGCGGTCAACGGTGCCGCCGCGCTGGACCGGGCCCGCGAGGTCCGCCCCGACGCGGTGATCCTCGACGTGATGATGCCCGGGATGGACGGCTTCGGGGTGCTGCGCCGGCTGCGCGCCGACGGCATCGACGCGCCGGCGCTGTTTTTGACCGCCCGCGACGCCCTGGCCGACAAGATCACCGGGCTGACCCTCGGCGGCGACGACTACGTCACCAAGCCGTTCTCGCTGGAGGAGGTGGTGGCTCGGCTGCGGGTCATCCTGCGCCGCACCGGCAAGGGCAGCGAACAGCCGCGCAGCACCCGGCTGAAGTTCGCCGACATCGAACTCGACGAGGACACCCACGAGGCGTGGAAGGCCGGCGAGTTGGTGTCGCTGTCACCCACCGAGTTCACCCTGCTGCGGTACTTCATGATCAATGCCGGCACGGTGCTGAGCAAACCGAAGATCCTCGACCACGTGTGGCGCTACGACTTCGGCGGCGAAGTCAATATCGTCGAGTCCTATGTCTCCTATCTGCGCCGCAAGATCGACACCGGCGACAAGCGCCTGCTGCACACCCTGCGCGGGGTGGGCTACGTGCTGCGCGAACCCCGGTAGGTCCGCTTGTCGTTGACCGCCTCCCCGCGTCGTGAGCTGCCACTGCGGGTCGCGCTGGTCGCCGCCACCCTGGTGCTGGTGGCCTTCGGCCTGCTGGCGTCCGGGATCGCGGTGACCTCGATCCTGCGGCACAACCTGATCAACCGCGCCGACCAGTCGCTGCTGGCGGCCTCCCACACCTGGGCGCGGGTCCCGCGCAGCGTGCCGAGCACCCGCGAAGACCCCAACGCCGGCCGCCCGCCGTCGAAGTTCTACGTGCGCGGCGTCGACCCGGACGGCAGCGTGTGGCTGGCCGGCAACGACCGGGTCGCCGAGCCCCGGCTGCCCGCCGACAACGAGCTCGGCCCCGAGCCGGTGACGGTCGGCTCGTTGGACCACTCGGGCGTGCGGTGGCGGGCGATGACGGTGCGCGGCCCCGGGGGGGAGCGGATCACGGTCGCCACCGACCTCGCCGACGTGCAATCCACCCTGCGGGAGCTGATCTGGTCGCAGGTCGGCATCGGCACCGGGGTGCTGCTGATCCTGGGGGCGCTGGGCTACGCGGTGGTGAACCGCTCGCTGCGCCCGCTGGGGGAGGTCGAGCGCACCGCCGCGGCGATCGCCGCCGGCCAACTGGACCGCCGGGTGCCCGAACGTGACCCGCACACCGAGGTGGGCCGGCTCTCCGCGGCCCTCAACGGCATGCTCGCCCAGCTGCAGCGGGCGGTGGCCGCCTCGGATTCCTCCGCCGAACAGGCCCGCCAATCCGAGGACCGGCTGCGCCGGTTCATCACCGACGCCAGCCACGAGCTGCGCACCCCGCTGACCACCATCCGCGGCTTCGCCGAGCTGTACCGGCAGGGGGCGGCCGAGGACGTCGAGCCGCTGATGTCGCGGATCGAAAGCGAGTCGCGCCGGATGAGCCTGCTGGTGGAGGATCTGCTGCTGCTGGCCCAACTCGACGCGCACCGCCCCCTGGAACGCCGCTGGGTGGACCTGCTCGCGCTGGCCAGCGACGCCGTCCACGACGGGCAGGCGGTCGCGCCGAAGCGGGAGATCACCCTGGAGGTGCTCGACGGTCCCGGCACCCCCGAGGTGCTCGGCGACGAGGCCCGTTTGCGCCAGGTGCTGGGCAACCTGGTCTCCAATGCGCTGCAGCACACCCCCGAGGACGCCGAGATCGCGGTGCGGGTCGGCACCGACCGCGACAACGTCGTGCTCGAGGTCGCCGACACCGGGCCGGGCATGAGCGAAAAGGACGCGGCGCGGGTGTTCGAGCGGTTCTTCCGCGCCGACTCCTCGCGCACCCGGGCCAGCGGCGGCGCCGGGCTCGGCCTGCCGATCGTCGACTCGCTGGTCAAAGCGCACGGCGGAACGGTCGCCATCATCACCGGGCCCGGGCAGGGCTGCACGTTCCGGGTGCTGCTGCCGCGGGTCACCGGGTAGCGCGCCGGCGGGTCAGTCCAGTTCGCCGAGTGCGGTGAGGATCTTCGCCTGCGCCTCATCGAGGGACTCCGGCGACGGGTTGCGGTCGACGTTGGCGAACCCGAAGTCGGACAGGTTGCGCGCCGGGAAGACGTGGACGTGCAGGTGCGGCACCTCCAGCCCGGCGATGATCAACCCGGCGCGCTCGGCGTCGAAGGCCGCACAGACCGCCTTGCCGATGCGTTGAGCCACCGTCATCACCCGGGAGAACGCCGGGGAGTCGATGTCCTGCCAGCCGTCGATCTCCTCGCGCGGCACCACCAGGGTGTGGCCCTGGGTCATGGGTTCGATGGTCAAGAACCCGACCACGTCGTCGTCCTCGTAGACGAAGCGGCCGGGCAGCTCCCGGTTGATGATCTTGGTGAAAACGGTGGCCATGGCCTCCACCCTAGGCGGGACGCCGCAGCGCCGTTGCGGATACTTGTGTCGTGGAGCGGCACCGACAGATCAGGAGTACCGGTGGCTGACACGGTCCAGGAACTGCTCAACGAACGCCTCGACGATGACGGTGTTGCGGTGAAATACGCTTCGCGGCAGTGGAGTTGGCGTGAGCACCTCGCCGAGGCCACCGCGACGGCGGCCGCGCTGCTGGAGTTGGCCGACACCGACCGCCCCGTGCACGTGGGCGCGCTGTTGGGTAACGACCCGGGCATGCTGACCCAGATGGCCGCCGCGGGGCTGGGCGGCTACGTGCTCTGCGGGATCAACTCCACACGCCGCGGCACGGCCCTGCTCGACGACATCCGGCGCGCCGACTGCCAGATCCTGGTGACCGATGCCGAGCACCGGGGATTGCTCGACGGGCTGGACCTGGCGGGGCTGACCGTCATCGACCTCTCCGGTGAGCACTGGGCGACCCTGATGCGCACCGCCCCGGATCTGGTGGCCCACCGGGTCGCCGGCCCGATGGACACGTTCATGATGATCTTCACCTCCGGAACCAGCGGCGATCCCAAGGCGGTGCAGATCTCGCATTTCATGGTGCTGGTGGCCGGCCAACGGTTGGTGGAGCAGTTCGCCATCACCGCCGCCGACACCTGTTATCTGGCGATGCCGCTGTTTCACTCCAACGCCGTCGTGGGCGGCTGGGCGGTGGCGCTGGCGGCCGGAGCGGCGATGGCACCGGCGAAGTTCTCCGCCTCGGCCTTCCTCGCCGACATCCGCCGCTACGGCGCCACCTACATGAACTATGTCGGCAAACCGTTGACCTACATCCTGGCCACCCCCGAGCGCCCCGACGACGCCGACAACCCGCTGCGGGTGGCGTTCGGCAACGAGGCCGGTGACCGGGCGATCGCCGAGTTCGGCCGCCGTTTCGACGTGCTGGTCTGGGATGCGTTCGGTTCCACCGAGAACGCCGTCATCATCACCCGCGAACCCGGCACGCCACCGGGCTCGATCGGCCGGGGATTCCCGGGGGTCGCCGTCTACGATTCGGCGACCGTGACCGAATGCGCGGTCGCCGAATTCGCCGCCGACGGATCACTGCGCAATCCCGGGGAGGCCATCGGGGAGTTGGTGAACACCGCCGGCACCGGGTTCTTCACCGGCTACTACAACGATGACCGGGCCACCGCGCACCGCACCCGCGCCGGCATGTACTGGTCGGGGGATTTGGCTTACCGCGACGCCGAAGGGTGGATCTACCTGGCGGGGCGCACCAGCGACTGGATGCGGGTGGACGGGGAGAACCTGGCGGCCGCCCCGATCGAACGCATCCTGTCGCGCTGCCCGCAGATCAGCCAGGTCGCGGTGTACGCGGTGCCCGATGAGGCGGTCGGCGACCAGGTGATGGCGGCGATCGTGCCGGCCGAACCGGAGGCGCTGACCCCGCAGGCACTCGAGACGTTTTTGGCCGCCCAACCCGATCTGTCACCGAAGGCGTGGCCGCGCTACGTGCGGCTGACCGCGGCACTGCCGGCCACCGCCACCCACAAGGTGCTCAAACGCGAGCTGATCGCCGAGGGGCCCAGCGCCGGTGACGGGCAGTTATGGGTGCGCGAAGAACGCGGCACCCGCTACGCGGCCCGATAGCGCCGGTGGCTGCTGAGATCGACGCCCCAGCGGACATACTCCCCCGTTTTTTCCGGGAGTATGTCCATCTCGACGTCGATCTCAGCAGCGCCCCCGGGTCCGGCCACCCGGTCAGGGCGCGGCGGCGCGGATCCGGGCCACGGTGTCGGTGACCAGGGTGTCGAATTCGCCCTGGTGGCCGTCGGTGGCCGTTCCGCGCAGGATCACGTGCGCGCTGCGGGCGTAGGCGTAGTAGCGGGTGCTCGCGTCGGTGTCCTCGGGGCGGGTGGTGACCGAGTACCGGAACAGCCGGGTGTCACCGCCCGGGTGGGAGTCCTCGAGGATGTCGACCGTGTAGCCGGTGTGGTAGCGGCTGGTGTCGAAGGTGAGGTGTCGACACCGTGACACCATCGCGACCATGTCCGCGAACCCGGCCGGATCGAACTCACGGGCCAATGCCAGGCGGATGTCCTTGCGGTCATAGGAATCTCCCGGGTGCACCGGGTCGTAGCCGCTGATCTCGGCGGCATCGATGGTGCCGGTGGTGACCATCCCGATCAGGCCCGCGCAGTCGGCGGGCCGGTAGCCGACGATGGCGCCGTTGCGGTCGATCACCTGGTCCCGGTAGTAGCCGAAGTCCTCGACGCCGCCCGCCTCGGGGGTGAACGACCACCACCAACCCTCGGGCAGCGCCGCGGGGTGCACCAGCAGATCGAGCAGTTCGAGATCGCCCAGCGCCGCCAGCCCCGGTGCCAGTGGCTCGGAACCGGCCTCGGCGCGGCGGTGGCCGGTCGAGAGGGCCGGCACAGTGAGGGCCAGCGCGCTGAGCGCGATCACCCACAGCGCCAGGGTCAACAACCACGGCCGCCGGCTCACAGCGCGCGCAACCGTTCTGCGGTCCGGGCACACAGCCGGTTGAACTGGTCGATCCGGTCGGGGCCCATGGAGGTGGAGCACTCCAGCAGCAGGCCGCGGATCGCGTAGTAGCCGCCATGTTGGGTCTGGGTGCCGTTGTCGGCCGCGGTGAGGCTGCGGGTGACCGTGACCGCAGCCTCGGCGGGGATGTCGGGATCGGCGTCGATGACCGTGCTGATGGTGCCGTGCCGATGCGCACCGGTGCGCGGGTCGGGGAAGTCGACTTCGTAGGACCCGCAGGCGGCCAACCAGTGCCGGTACCGGTCGATCGAGGCCGGTGCATCGCCGGGCGCCCAGATCCGAAAGGCCATCTCGGGGTGGGCGGACTCGACGAACCCGGTCGCCGCGCTGGCCGGGACCGCTACCCCGATCTCCAGCCCGCGCGGTTCGCTCTCCGCGAAGGCCGAGGCGACCCGGGTGCCGGGAATGACCAGCAGGGCAGGAAGGGGAGCGCAGTGCGGTGGGCTGAACACCGGCCCCGAAGGCGCGGTGGCTGGTGCGGTGGCAGGCGCGGTGGCAGGCGCGGTGGCAGGGGCCAGCGGGGCGTTCAGTGTGTAGCCCCAGTCGGGGTCGATGTCGGCACCGCTGGGCAAGGCGGTGGCCAGCACCCAACCGGAGCGGCCCAGCAGGCTGGCGGGGCCACCGGCGCTCAGCACCACGGCGACACCACATCCGGTCAGCACCAGCAGCGCGAGCGCGCCCAGAAGCCGGGCCTTCACCGATTCGCGCCGCCCAGCATGGCGTGCAGATTATCAAGGGTCCACGGCGGGTTGTCGTGGTGATCGCGGTAGCCGAGGATCGCCGGTGTGGGGCGGGGGAATTCACCGACGAACCCGCCCGCGGCGATGAAGATCCGTCCGGTGATCGCGGCGGCGGCATCGGTGGCGAGATAGGCGTACAGCGCGGCGGCGTACTCCGGGCCGGCCGCGTCGAGTGCGCCCTGGGCGCTGATGTCGTCGAGCAGGCCGCGCCGGTTCAGTTCCGCGATGTGCGCCTCGTAGTCCGGGCCGGTCGACAACCGTGTCTTGGCTCCGGGGCAGATCACGTTGGCACGTACCCGATGCTCGCGCAACTCGGCGGCGATCGCCAGGGTCAACCCGTTGACCCCGCCTTTGCCCGCCGGATATCCGGTGCCGCCGTAGTCGCCGAGGAACGCGAACGAACCGGTGTTGACGATCGCGCCGCCGCCGGCGGCGACCAGGTGCGGCGCGGCGGCACGGCAGGTCTCGAACACCGTGGCCAGGTGGGCGTCGATCAGCGACCGGAACTGCGCGCTGGTGACCGTGAGAATCGAGGAGCGGGGCGGCTCGGCGGTGCCGGCACAGTTGATCAGGACATCCAGACGCCCGAACTGCTCCAGGCAAGCCCCGATGAGCCGGTCGGCGACCGCGGGGTCCGCCGGGGACCCCGCGACGGCGATCGCGCCCGGCAGCCGCCCGGCGGTGGCCTCGGCGGTCTGCCGGTCGCGGCCGTTGACCACGACGTGCGCGCCCTGTTCGGCGAGCAATGCGGCCACCGCCGCCCCGATCCCGCGGCTGCCGCCGACGACCACGGCGGCACGCCCGGCGAGACCGAACTCCGGTGGTGGGGTGCTCACTCCTCTTTGCCGAACTTCATCACGTCGAGGTTCCAGTAGCCGCGCAGGTTGGTCAGCAGCCCGGCCTCATCGGTTCGGTAGGTGAACACCCCGCGCACCGTCGAGGTGTAGCCGCCCTCAAAACGGCTGTGCAGGTTCAGGATGTGTGCCACCTCGTGCGGCGAGGCCGACGGAAACGTCTCCTCGCAGGTGATCGTGAGGGTGTTGACCGCGATGTTGGCATCGAAGAACGCCGCCACCGCCTCCTTGCCGCGTACCCCGGTGCCGTCCGGGTTGGTCACGGTCTTGCCGATCGGGTCCTCGATGACGACATCGTCGGCCATCAACGCCAGCCAGCCCTGCTTGTCTTTGCCCTGGGCGCAGCGCCACGACGCCTGCGATGCGGTCAGTGCCGGTGTGGCGGTAGCGGTTTCGTCGGTCATCGGCTTCTCCTATCGAAGGTGTTCAGATGGCGCAGGCGGCGCGAGCGCCGTCCTCGGTGGCTTTGCGGATCAATCCCAGCCCGGTGCAGTCCCCGGCGGTGTGCACCTCGGTATCGGGCAGCCGGGCGGTGAGTTCGTCGGCGAGGGTGGTGTCGGCCTCCAGTCCGCCGGTGAGCACGACATCGTCGGCGGGCAGGGTGCGCGCAGTGCCGCGCGCCGGGGTGAACACCACACCGTCGGTGGTGATCTCCTCGACGGTGGCGCGCACGTGCACGCTCACCCCGAGGCGGTCCAGCCGGTCGGTCTCCTCGGTCTTGCGTTTCTCACCGATCTCCGGGGCCAGCACCTTGCCGGTCTCGAGGATCGTCACCAGCCGGTCGCGGGCGGCCAGGAACTGGGCGAGTTCGAGGGCCACCAGGTCCCCGCCGACGATCACCACCCGCCGGCCCAGCGGCATCCACACCCGGGAGGCCGCGCGCAGCAGCCGCGGCGCCACCAGGTGTTGGCGCCGCCCGGCGAACCAGTCCCGCAGGTTGGCTCCGGTGCGTACGTGCGGCAGGCTGGCGCCGGGCACCGGCGGCACCACCACCCGCCCGCCGGTGGCCACCACTACCGCCTCGGGTGCGAGCGCGGCCACCTCGGCGGCGGTGACGTCGTGGTTGAGCACCACCCGCACGTCGCTGCGGGCGATCTCGTCGCGCAGGTAGGTCAAGAACGGCTGATTGTCCGGGTGGAGCACCGACGCCCACTGCAGAGCCCCGCCCAGCCGGGCGTCGCGCTCGAAGAGGGTGACGCGGTGCCCGCGGGCGGCGGCCACCCGAGCGGCCTCCAGTCCGGCCGGACCGCCGCCGACGACCACCACCGACTTAGCGGTGTCGCTGCGGTGGATCGCCAACTCGCGTTCACGGCCGGTGCGCGGGTTGACCGCGCAGTCCACCGAGAAGCGGATCTCCATCGCATCGATGCAGTTCTCACACGAGATGCACCGGCGCACCCGCGAGCCGTGCCCGGCGGCCAGCTTCGCCGGCAGGTCCGGATCGGCCAGCAGCGGGCGGCCCATCGCGATGAAATCAGCACGGCCGTCGGCGAGGATTTGCTCGGCGCGCTGCGGGTCGTGGATGCGGCCGACGGCGATCACCGGCACGTCGACGGCCTGTTTGACCGCTGCGGCAGCACCCACGTTGATCGCGTCGCCGTCGTCGGCGCCGTTGACCATGCCGGTGACGAGCCGGTCGATCACGCCACCGCTGACATGAAAGGCATCCACCCCGGCATCCACCAACTGCGGTGCCACCTGGGCGGTTTCATACAGGGGGCGACCCCCGGCAACCCGCTCATAGCCGGAGATCCGCAGCGTGATCGGCAGGGCGTCGCCGATCTCGGAACGGATCGCGGCCAGCGCGTCGGTGACCACCTTGATGCGCCCGCGCGCCGAGTAGCCGGTGTAGTCGTCGGTGCGCCGGTTGCGTTGTGGCGCCAGGAACGAGCCGAGGAACATGTAGCCGTGGGCGGCGTGCAACTCGATGCCGTCGTAACCGGCTTCGGCGGCGCGACGCGCCGCGGCGCGGAACAGATCGAAGATCTCCGTCAACTGTGCCGTGGTGACCTCCGCCGACGGCCGCCCGGTCAGATACGACGGGATCACCGACGGCCCCAGCGACGTGACGTGATGCAGTTCCGGGCCCAAGCCGTCGGGGCCGGCGTGGACGATCTGCGGCTGAATCTTGGCGCCGTGTTCGTGCACGGCGTCCACCAGCGCCCGGTGTGCGTCCACCGCGGCGTCGGTGCCCAGGTGCAGGCCGCCGGGTGTTTCCGGATGCTGCGGGTCGATTCCGGTGGCGCCCACGGTGATCAGCCCGACCCCACCGCGGGCCCGGGCGGCGAAATACTCCCGGGTGCGCTCCGAGGGAAGCCCGTCGGGGGTGCCGTACATGGTCTCCATCGGAGACATCACCAGACGGTTGCGCACCGACATGGTTCCGATGCTTCCCCGGGCGAGCAGCTGGGGGAAAGCGGTCATGCGGGCACCCGCGACGGCGTGCTCATCGAACTCCTAGTGATCGTCGTCGGTGTAGCGGATGACGCCACGAATGTTCTTGCCGTCCAGCATGTCCTGGTAGCCCTCGTTGATCTGCTCCAGCTTGTACTGGCGGGTGATCATGTCCTCGATGTTGAGCTTGCCCGCCTGGTAGTAGGACAGCAGCTGCGGGATGTCGTACTGCGGGTTCCCGCCGCCGAAGATGGTGCCTTGCAGGTTCTTCTGCAACAGGGTCAGCATCGACAGGTTCAGCGTGACCTGGTTCTCCATCATCGAGCCCATCGCGGTCAGCACGCAGGTGCCGGCCTTGGCGGTCAGGATCATGTAGTTGTCGATGTCGGCGCCGTGCACCTCGCCGACGGTGACGATCACCTTGCGGGCCATCAGCCCGGCGGTGACGTCCATGATCCCGCCCATGGCGGAGTGGATGTCGGGGTAGACGTGGGTGGCTCCGAACTTCAGTGCCTGGTCGCGTTTCCACTCGACCGGTTCGACGACGAAGATGTTGCGGGCCCCGGCGGCGACCGCGCCCTGAAGGGCGGACATGCCGACCCCGCCGACACCGACGATCGCCACGTCCTCGCCGGGGCGGATATCGGCGGTGCGCACCGCCGAGCCGAACCCGGTGGTGACCCCGCAGCCGACCAGGGAGGCCACCTCGAACGGGATGGCCGGGTCGATCTTGACCACCGAGCTCTTGTGCACCACCATCCACGGCGAGAACGTTCCCAGCAGCGTCATCGGGAACACGCCCTGCCCGCGCGCGTGCACCCGGTGGGTGCCGTCGCTGACCGCGACCCCGTTGAGCAGCATCGCGCCCAGGTCGCACAGGTTGCGCAGGCCCGCCTGACACGACACGCACCGGCCGCAGGATGGGATGAAGGAGAGCACGACGTGGTCGCCGGGGGCGATGTCCTCGACACCGGGGCCGACCTCGGTGACCACGCCGGCGCCCTCGTGGCCGCCGAGCACCGGGAAGCCCGCCATCGGGATGTCGCCGGTCATCAGGTGGTGGTCGGAGTGGCACATCCCGGCCGCCTCCATGCGGATCTTCACCTCGTCTTTGACCGGGTCACCGATCTCGATCTCCTCGATCGACCACGGCTTGTTGAACTCCCACAGCAGTGCGCCCTTGGTTTTCATGGTGGTCCTCCTCCGCGTTGGCCCCGAAACGGGGCGACCGATTGGTGAGCATGGGGTGTCGATTCCGACGTAGCCGGTGGTCGATCGGCGGTGAGTGCCGTTCACCACCCGCCGGGCAAAGCCTATAGCGGCCGACGGGCGCGCGGACCGGAATTCCGGCACGCCCGCGACGGCACGCCGATGGCTACGGCCACAGCGACGCCGGGGCCCGCCCGATCGGGTAGTAGCCGGGGATCTTCTCGCCGGACATGCTGCGCTCGATGCGTTTTTGCATCCCGGGTGAGAGTCGGCCGGCCTTGATCAGTTCCATGTATGTCGCCGAGACGTGCCCGAAGTCGAAGAAGTCACGCTGCCAGTCGAATTTGCCGTCGCCGGCGTAGCGGAACCAGCTGCCGCCGAGGCCGTGGACCTCGAACTGTTCGGCGTCCGGGTCGGACGGATCGGTGCAGATCTGCTTCCAGAGCCCCATCACCTCGCCCTGCTTGTCGTCGATGAGCACCCGCTGGTAGGGATAGCGCCAGCCTTCCAGGCCGGCCATCTCCTGGCCGAGGGCGATGTCGCGGATCTCGTCGATCCCCACGCACATCACGTCCTCTTTGGGGCCGATGTTCCAGCCGTAGGTGGCGTCGTCGGTGTAGAACTGCGCCAGGATCGTCCAGTCGCCGGTGCGCTCGGCCTCCCGGTTGGCCTCCAGCCAGCGATCGACGACGTCTTCGAGTTCCGCGCGCGGAAACGACGGCATAGTCACTCTTCCTTCTCTTGGGTTTGATGGGTAGGCGGATCGGGCAGTTCCCTGATGGACAGTGCACGGGTGGGGCAGGACTCCACGGCCCGCTCGATCTCGTCGCGAGCCTCGTCGGGGGGTTCGTTGTCGAGGATCTCCACCTGGCCGCGTTTGGGGACGCGGAAATAATCCGGTGCCTCCATCTCGCAGAACGCATGCCCCTGGCACAGGTCGAGGTCGGCGTCGACGCGATAGCCCATGATGGCCTCCTTGCGTGATTCTCAGTGGCGGCGGCGGTAACGCACCCGGGCCGGACGCTCGAGCTGGACCACCATCTTGGAGTGATCGTTGCGGTAGCTGTCGGAAGGCTGGCTCATCTCGAATTCGTACTCGCGCAACAGGACCGAGAAGATCGCCTTGATCTGCATGGTGGCGAACGCCGCGCCCACGCAGCGATGCCGACCGGCACCGAAGGGGATCCAGGTCCACCGGTTGATCAGATCCTCCTGGCGCGGCTTCTCGTAGCGCTCCGGAAGGAACCGCTCGGGATCGGGGAAGTCCTCGGGGATCCGGTTGGAGATCGCCGGAGATGCCGCGACCAGGTCGCCTGCGCGGATCGGCAGACCGCACACCTCGAAGTCGTCCTTGGCCACCCGCATCAAGATGATCAGCGGCGGGTGCAGCCGCAGCGTCTCCTTCAAGACGTTCTCCAGGTGCGGGATCTGGCGCAGGGCATGGAAACTCACCGACTCACCATCGGCGAACAGTTCGTCGAGTTCGGCGACCGCGGCGGCCATCGCGTCGGGGTTGCGCAGCAGCTCGATCAGCGTCCACGAGGCGGTGCCGGAACTGGTGTGGTGGCCGGCGAACATCATCGAGATGAACATCCCGGTGATCTCGTCGGCGGAGAACCGCAGGTTGCCGTCCTCGTCTTTGATCGTGATCAGCACGTCGAGCATGTCCCGGTCACTCTTGTCGGCCGGATTGTCGATGCGGGTCTGCATGATCTCGCCGACCAGTTCCACCAGCCCGGCCCGGGCGGCGTCGCGGCGGCGGAAACTCTCGATCGGCAGGTACGGGTCGACGTAGCACAGCGGATCGGTGCCGCGCTCCAGATCGTGGTAGAGGGTGGCGAACCGGTCGTCGAGCTGTTCGCGGAACTTGGTGCCGATCAGACACGCCGAGGAGGTGTAGATGGTCAGCTCGGCGAAGAAGTCCAGCAGGTCGATCTCGCCGTCCTCGCCCCAGTCGGCGATCATGCGGCGGACCTCGTTCTCGATCGTGACCGCATGGCCCTTCATCTGCTCACCGCGCAGAGCGGCGTTGTGCAGCATCTCCTTTCGGCGCTCCGGGCTGGCGTCGAAGACCACCCCCTTGCCGAAGATCGGGGTCATGAACGGGTAGGCCTCGGCCTGGTTGAGCTCGTCGTCGGAGGAGCGGAAGAAGAACTCGTTGGCCTCGGCGCCGGAGACCAGCACCACGTTCTTGCGGGCCAGCTGGAAGGTGCCCACATCACCGCACTCGTCACGCACCCGCTGCATCAGCCCGATCGGGTCGGTGCGGAACTCCTCGAGATGGCCGTGCTCGTCCTGCCCGCCGGAGACACGCGGGATCGTGGTGGCCGGTTGGGTCGTCATGACGGCATCCCTTCTTCGCCGAGTCGTAGTTCCTGGCGCTTCGCCGGGGCGTCGCTGAGCGGCGCCTCCGGTTGGACCTCCATCGACACGATGTTGGAGCCGCGCGGTGTCTCGGCGACGAAGGTGACCGCGCGGGCGATGTCGGCGGGGCGCAGAAAGTAGCTGTGCCGCGCCTGGCCCCATTTGGCCCAGTCCTCGAGCATCGGGCCGACCTGTTCGGCGCTGAGTTGCCAGCCCATCGAGGTCAGGGTCGGGCCGGGATGGACGATCGAGGCGCGCACCCCGGTGCCCTCCAGCTCCATCTGCAGGTTCTTGACCATCGCGACCAGCCCGGCCTTGGCGGCGCCGTAGGCGCCCATGTGGGGGCGCTGCACCAGGCCGGTGTCCGAGCCGATGAAGATCACGTCGCCGCGCTGGCGGGCCACCATGGCCGGGAGTACGGCGGTGGCCAGCCGGTTGGCCCCGATCAGGTGTACCTGCACCTGGTCGAGGAACGTCTCGGTGGAGATCTCATAGAGCCGGCCCGGGATCATGTCCCCGGCGCCGGAGACCAGCAGCTCCACCTCGCCGAGTGTCTCGACGGTCTGGGCGACGAAGTTCTTCACCGAATCGGCGTCGGTCACGTCCAGGGGGAAGGCGACCGCCTCACCGCCGTCGGCGCGGATCTGATCGACCAGTTCGGTCAGTTTGTCGATACGGCGGGCGCCGACGGCGACCGGGAATCCACGCTCGGCCAGCGCGGTGGCGGTGGCCGCACCGATTCCGGAGGACGCTCCGGTGACGATGGCCGGCCGGCGATCGGGGTGGGGGTCGAAACGGGGCATTACACGGTCTCCACGGTGATCGGCAGGTGGGCGAACCCACGCACATTGGACGAGTGGACGCGGACGGCGTTGTCCTCGTCCACCTGGTAGCCGCGGGTACGGGCGATCAGCTGGTTCAGTGCCACCCGCGCCTCCATGCGGGCCAGATGCGCCCCGAGGCAGAAGTGCGCTCCGCTGCCGAAACTGGCCAGCTTCGAACCGATGTCGCGCCCGATGCGGAACGCGTCGGGGTCGTCGAAGGCCCGTTCGTCGCGGTTGGCCGACCCGGGCAGCAGCAGCACCACGTCGCCGACGGCGAGGGTGGTGTCATACAGCGTGATCTCCTCGGCCACGGACCGCGCCAGGATCTGGCTGGGCGTGTCGTAGCGCAGGCTCTCCTCCACCCACAGCGGGATCCGCGACGGGTCGGCGTACACCCCGGCGAGCTGATCGGGGTTGCGGTGCGCCCAGTACAGCGCGGTGCCGAGCAGTTTGGTGGTCGTCTCGTTGCCGGCGACGACCATCAGGAACAGGAACGCGAGGATCTCCTGATCGGAGAGCCGGTCGCCGCCGACCTCGGCCTGCAGCAGTGCGGAGGTCAGGTTGTCCGCCGGGGTTTTCTTGTATTCCTCGATCAGGTCGACGTAGTAGACGATCAGATCCGCCGAGGCCTGCATCGCCGACTGCGGAACGTCGGCGAGCCCGTCCTCCCGGTGCAACACGCCGTCGGCGAGTTCGCGGATGCGCGCCCGGTCCGGCTGTGGCACCCCCATGAGCTCGGAGATGACGTCCATCGGCAGCTTGCCGGCGAACTCGGTGATGAAATCGAACGAGCCGTCGGCGCTGTTCTCCAGCGCGGCGTCGAAATGCGCGGTCGCGATCTCGGCCACCCGCGGCTCCAGCTCGCGGGTGCGCCGTGGGGTGAACCCCTTGGAGACCAGGGTGCGCAGCCGCAGGTGCTCCGGGTCGTCGAGGGCGAGGAACGACATGATCTTGTGGGCGTCTTTGGTCCGCGAGATCGGGTCCAGGGAGACCCCGTAGATGTTGGACAGCGCGGTGGAGTTGCGGAAACCCGCCATGACGTCGGCGTGCCGCGACAGCGCCCAGAAGTTCAGGTCGTCGTTGCGGTACAGCGGGGCGTCGTCGCGCAGGCGTCGGTAGTAGGGAAACGGGTCCTCGTGGAAGTCGTAGTCGTAGGGGTCCAGCAGTAGCTCCACCATCGATGTGCTCATCGAGTCCCTCCGTGTGCGGTGTCGGATTGCAGGATCAGGCCGACGACGTAGGCGAGCCGGTCGGCGATCTCGTCGTAGCTCAGCGCGCCGCTACCGGCGTGCACCAGCGCCCCGGAATAGGTCATCTCCAGTGCCGAGACCACCCGCGGATCGGCGCCCGGACCGATCGCCGACTCGATGCGCCGGTGGATCTCCAGACCGATGCGGTCCCGCACCCGCGGCACCCCGGCGTCGTTGGACAGCAGCGCGGTGGTGCAGGCGGCGGCGACCTCCGGTTCGTCGGCGGAGACCAGCGCCAGGTGACGCAGGGTGGTGTTCACCCGGGTCAGCATCGTGTCGTTGACGTCGGTGAAATACGGCACCGCGCGGATCAGGTCCAGATACACCTCGGCGATCAGATGGTTCTTCGACGAGAAGTACGTGTAGGCGGTGGCCGGGGCGACCTTGGCGCGTGCCGCGACCGCCCGCACGGTCAGGTCGGCGTGCGGGGACTCGCGCAACATCTCGGTGCCGGCGGTGAGCACCTTGCGGAACGTCTCCTCCTGCCGGCGGTTGCGCGTCGGCCCGGCCGGCTGCGTGGGCCGGGGGGATGCAGTCGCGGTATCGCTGGACACCTGTCCAATGTATCCGATGAGGGCGGAGGAGGGCAACGCTGCGCCGAAAACGCGCTTTTCGCCAGGTGGTTTCGCATGAGAACGGTGGAGCGCTTGCGGTGGCTCCCGGCTTCCCGTTAGGGTTTCATCGAATTGCAATGGACAAGTGTCCAGCGAAGGGGAGTGACGCGGAGATGGCACTACTGGCCGACCGGGAGAGCAAGCTGCTCATCGACGGCACGCTCGTGGCCGGCGGCGCGGGGACGTTCGCGACGATCAACCCGGCCACCGAGGAGACCCTGGGCACCGCCGCCGACGCCGACGCCGAGGACATGGGGCGCGCGATCGGCGCGGCCCGCCACGCGTTCGACCACACCGACTGGTCGACCGACACCGCGCTGCGGGTGCGCTGTGTACGCCAGTTGCGGGAGGCGATGCGCGCCCACCTCGATGAGCTGCGCGAGCTCACCGTCGCCGAAGTCGGCGCCCCGGTCATGCTCACCGCCGGGGCGCACCTGGCCGGCCCGATCGAGGACCTCGGCTTCGCCGCCGACACCGCCGAGAGCTACCCGTGGCGCACCGACCTCGGCGAGGCCGCCCCGCAGGGCATCCCGACCCGGCGCACCCTGGCGCGCGAGGCGATCGGCGTGGTGGGTGCGATCACCCCGTGGAACTTCCCGCACCAGATCAACCTCGCGAAGCTCGGCCCGGCGCTGGCGGCCGGCAACACCGTGGTGCTCAAACCCGCCCCGGATACCCCGTGGGCGGCGGCGGTGCTCGGCGAGCTCATCGCCGAGCACACCGACATCCCGCCGGGGGTGGTCAACATCGTCACCGCCAGCGACCATGCGGTGGGGGCGTTGCTGGCCAAAGACCCACGGGTGGACATGATCTCGTTCACCGGATCGACCGCGACCGGCCGCTCGGTGATGATCGACGGCGCCGACGGCATCAAGAAGGTCTTCCTGGAGCTGGGCGGCAAGTCGGCGTTCATCGTGCTCGACGACGCCGACCTGGCCGGCGCCTGCGCGATGGCGGGGTTCACCGCGTCGATGCACGCTGGGCAGGGATGCGCGATCACCACCCGGCTGGTGGTGCCCCGGTCGTCCTACGACGACGCGGTCGCCGCGGCGGCGGGCACGATGGGATCGCTGAAGGCCGGCGACCCCACCGCCAAGGGCACCGTCTGCGGCCCGCTGATCTCGGCGCGCCAGCGCGACCGGGTGCAGTCCTACCTGGAGCTGGCGCGCGCCGAGGGCGGATCGTTCGCCTGCGGCGGCGGTGCGCCGGCCGACCGCGACACCGGGTTCTTCATCGACCCGACCGTCGTTGCCGGACTGGACAACACCGCCCGGGTGGCGCGCGAGGAGATCTTCGGCCCGGTGCTCACCGTCATCGCCCACGACGGCGACGACGACGCGGTCGCGATCGCCAACGACTCGCCCTACGGGCTGTCGGGCACGGTGTACTCCGGCGACCCGCAGCGCGCCGCCGCGGTGGCCGACCGGCTGCGGGTCGGCACCGTCAACGTCAACGGCGGGGTGTGGTACTCCGCCGACGCCCCGTTCGGCGGCTACAAACAGTCCGGGGTGGGCCGCGAGATGGGTGTGGCCGGATTCGAGGAGTACCTGGAGACCAAGCTCATCGCGACGGCGGCGGGCTAGCACAAAAACCGAGGAAGGACATCATGGCGCACGCCGACAACAGGTTCGACACGAAGGTCGCGATCGTCACCGGCTCCGGCGGTGGGATCGGCCAGGCCTACGCCGAGGCGCTGGCCGACCGGGGGGCGGCGGTGGTCGTCGCCGACATCAACGCCGAGGCCGCCGAGAAGGTCGCCGCCGGGATCGTCGCCGCCGGAGGGCGGGCGTTGGCGCAGCGTGTCGACGTCTCCGACCCGGAGTCGGCGGCCGCGATGGTCGCGGCGACCGTCAGCGAGTTCGACGGGGTGGACTACCTGGTCAACAACGCCGCCATCTTCGGCGGGATGAAACTCGACCAGCTGCTCACCGTCGACTGGGACTACTACAAGAAGTTCCTGAGCGTGAACCTCGACGGGGCGCTGGTGTGCACCCGGGCGGCCTACACCGCGATGCGGGCCCGCGGCGGTGGGGCGATCATCAACCAGTCGTCGACGGCGGCGTGGATGTACTCGAACTTCTACGGGCTGGCCAAAGCCGGGATCAACTCGCTGACCCAGCAACTCTCCCGCGAGCTGGGGTGGATGAACATCCGGGTCAACGCGATCGCGCCCGGCCCGATCGACACCGAGGCCAACCGCTCGGTGGTGCCCGAGGCGATGCAGGGTGAGCTGGTCAAAACGATCCCGCTGTCGCGGATGGGCACACCGGAGGATCTGCTCGGCATGTTCGTGTTCCTGCTCTCCGACGAGGCGCGCTGGATCACCGGCCAGATCTTCAACGTCGACGGCGGACAGATCATCCGCTCATGACCGCCACCGACACCGACGTCCGGCTCGGCTACATCGGGCTGGGCAACATGGGGGCCCCGATGGCCACACGGCTGGTCGACTGGCCGGGCGGGCTCACGGTCTTCGATGTGCGCACCGACGCGATGACGCCGCTGGCCGAGGCGGGGGCCACGTTGGCCGACAGCGTCGCCGAGGTGGCGGCGGCCCAGATCATCAGCGTCACCGTGCTCGACGACGCGCAGGTGCGCGAGGTCGTCGACACCCTGGCGTCGCGCGCCGCACCGGGCACGGTGATCGCGATCCACTCCACGATCGCCGACGGCACCGCCGCGGAACTGGCCGCCCAGTTGGCCCCGCGCGGCATCGCGGTCGTCGACGCCCCGGTCAGCGGCGGGGCCGGTGCGGCCCAGCAGGGCGAGCTGGCCACCATGGTCGGCGCGGACCGGGCGGTCTACGAACAGGTGAAACCGGTCTTCGCGCGCTGGGCGTCGCTGGTGATCCACGCCGGCGAGCCCGGCGCGGGCACCCGGATGAAGCTGGCGCGCAACATGTTGACGTTCACCGCGTTCGCCGCGGCGTGCGAGGCGATGGCGCTGGCCGAGTCGGCCGGGCTGAAGCTGTCCGCGCTGGCGCGGGTGGTGCGCCACACCGATGCGCTCACCGGCGGACCCGGCGCGATCATGTTCCGCGACACCGTCGCCCCGCTGGATCCCGACGACCCGCTCTACGGCCCGCTCAACCACACCCGCGGGCTCGGGGAGAAGGACCTGAGCCTGGCGCTGGCCCTCGGGAAGAGCACCGGGGTGAGCCTGCCGCTGGCCGACGTGGCACTGCAGCGGCTGGCGATCGGGCTGGGCGTGGCCGAACCGACCGAACGAGGAAACGACGATGGATGAGCTGCGCCGCACCGGCCTGGCCAAGATGAACGAGGTGTACGGCTGGGAGATGCCCGACATGCCGGGGGACTACTTCGCGCTGACCGTCGATCATCTGTTCGCCAAGATCTGGACCCGTGAGGGCCTGTCGATGCGGGACAAGCGGCTGATCACCCTGTCGGTGGTGGCCGCGCTCGGGCTGCCGGATCTGGCCGACATTCAGATCAACGCCGCGCTGGGCAACGAGGAGATGACCGAGGAGCAGCTGCGGGAGATGGCGTTGTTCATCACCCACTACATCGGCTTCCCCCTCGGCTCGGGGTTCAACACCGTGGTCGAGAAGGTCATCGCGCGGCGCGCCAAGGCCGCCGGCGGCGGCGCGTAACCGCTCAGCGGGTCAGCGCCGCAGCCGCCCACCGGTGCAGGTAGGCGCGCAGCGCCGCCGGCCGGCGGGCTGGCCGGCCGGGGTCGATGATGAACGACGCGATCGTGCGCAGCAGGTGCTCGGCCAACTCGGCGAGGTCGGCATCGCCGAATCCGTGTGCCGCCCAATCGACGTCGAAGCGGCGCAGCACCGACTCGGCCAGCCCGAGTGCCTCCGTGGAGGTCATCCGCGCGATAAAGACGTTGCCGCGGTCCCGGGCCAGCAGCGCGGTCACATGCGGCTCGTCGGGCAGCCACTCCAGCACGGTGGCCACCGCCTCCACGGCGGCGTCGGCCGGATCGGTGCGCCCGGCGACGTGGGCGGCGAGCCGGTCGAGGAAGTCGTGGGCGGCGCGCGTGCCGGCCGCGGTCAGCACCGCTTCGGTGCTCGGGAAGTAGCGGTAGACCGTCTGCCGGGTCACCCCGAGGGTCCGGGCCACATCGGCGATGGAGATGTCGGCACCGCGCACGTCGATGACCGCGTCGGCGGCGGCCAGGATCCGCGCGATCGCCTCCTGGTCGTCGGCCGGGGTGTCCCCGCCCCACCCATGGGTGCGCACCGTCGACGTCTTTCGGCGATCAGCCGCGGTAGGACAGCTGCAGATCCTTGATGCCGTTGATCCATCCCGAGCGCAGCCGTTGCGGCTCCCCGAGTTTGGTGATGTCGGGCATCTGGGTGGCGATCTCGTCGAAGATCAGCCGGATCTCCATGCGGGCCAGGTTCGCGCCGATGCAGTAATGGGTGCCCTGGCCGCCGAATCCCAGATGCGGGTTCGGGTTTCGGGTGACGTCGAACTCGAACGGCCGGTCGAAGACGTCCTCGTCGAAGTTGGCCGAGCCGTAGAACAGCCCCACCCGCTGGCCCTGGGCGATGTCCACCCCGTTGAGTCGGGTGTCGGCGGTGGCGGTGCGCTGGAAGCACACCACCGGGGTGGACCACCGCACGATCTCGTCGGCGGCGCTCTCCGGGCGCTGCGCCTTGTACAGCTCCCACTGCTCGGGGTGCTCGATGAACGCGTTGATGCCGTGGGTCATGGCGTTGCGGGTGGTCTCGTTGCCGGCGACGGCCAGCAGGATCACGAAGAAGGCGAACTCGGTCTCCCCGAGCGCCTCACCGTCGACGTCGGCCTGCACCAGCCGGGTCACGATGTCGTCGGCGGGGCAGCGGCGGCGCTGTTCGGCCATCGTGTAGGCGTACCCCATCAACTCGGCGTTGGCCTCCGCCGGGTCGCACTCGAAATCCGGGTCGTCGGTGTTCATGATCAGGTTGGTCCAGTGGAACAGCTTTTCCCGGTCGGCCTCCGGCACCCCGATCAGGTCCGCGATGGCCAGCAGCGGCAGTTTCATCGCGATGTCGTCGACGAAGTTGCCCGACCCTTTGGCGGCGGCCTCGGCGACGATGTCGCGGGCGGCGGTGGCGAGCGTGGCCTCCAGGGCGCCGACCGCACGCGGGGTGAACAGTTTGGAGATGATCTTGCGCAGCCGGGTGTGCTCGGGCGGGTCGTGGTTGATCAGCAGCGCCTTGGTCAACTCGAGTTGGTCGGCGGTGACCCCGTCGGGCAGGCGCATGATCGCGCCCTTGGCGTTGGCCGACCACAGGTCGGAGTCCCGCGAGATCGCCTTGATGTCCGCGTGCTTGCTGACCACCCAGTAGCCGCCGTCGTCGAAGATGCTGGCGCCGGGCGCCTGCTCGTTCCACCACACCGGGGCGGTGGCGCGCAGCCGGGCGAACTCCTCGACGGGCAGTCCCCGTTCCAGGACGTCGGGATCGGTGAAGTCGAAACCCTGCCCGAACGGACAGGACCCCAAAGTCGCGGTCACGGTGGTCTCCTCTCGGTACACCCGGTTGCGCCCCGGCGGATACGCTCCGGCTGACCATACACTGTGATCTGGAGTGTATGCCCGATTCCCGCGCGGGTGCGACCCGGCCCGGCCGCTAGGCTGCACGCGTGCGCGTTCTCGTCCTCGGCTCCGGTGCCCGCGAACATGCGCTGCTGCTGGCGTTGCGGCGCGATCCCCACATCGACGCCCTGGCGATCGCGCCCGGCAACGCCGGCACCGCGGCGATCGCCGAGACCTACGACGTCGACCCCGGTTCGGGGCAGGCGGTGGCCGACCTGGCCCGGCGCATCGGCGCCGACCTGGTGGTGATCGGCCCGGAGGTGCCGCTGGTTCTCGGTGTCGCCGACGCCGTGCGCGCCGCCGGGATCGCCTGTTTCGGCCCGAGCGCGGCGGCCGCGCGCATCGAAGGCTCCAAGGCGTTCGCCAAGGAGGTGATGACCGCGGCCGGCGTGCCGACCGCGGCCAGCGAGACCGTCGACAACCCCGCGCACCTCGACGCCGCACTCGACCGGTTCGGCCGCAGCGCCGGTCAGCCCGCCTGGGTGGTCAAAGACGACGGGCTGGCCGCCGGCAAGGGGGTGGTGGTGACCGCCGAGCGGGCGGCCGCACGCGCCCACGCCGCCGGGCTGCTCGACGACGGGCACCCGGTGCTGCTGGAGTCCTTCCTCGACGGCCCGGAGGTCTCGCTGTTCTGCGTCGTCGACGGCGAGACCGTGGTGCCGCTGCTGCCGGCGCAGGATTTCAAGCGGGTCGGCAACGGCGATGTCGGCCCCAACACCGGCGGCATGGGCGCCTACGCCCCGCTGCCGTGGCTGCCGGCGGGCATGGTCGACCGGATCGTCGCCGAGATCGTTCAACCGGTCGCCACCGAGCTGGTCGCGCGCGGCTGCCCGTTCTCCGGGCTGCTCTACGCGGGCCTGGCGATCACCCCGCAGGGCCCGTCGGTCGTCGAGTTCAACTGCCGGTTCGGCGACCCGGAGACCCAGGCGGTGCTCGCGCTGCTGGACTCCCCGCTCGGTGAGCTGCTGCACGCCGCCGCCACCGGCGGGTTGGCGCAGGTGCCGCCGCTGCGCTGGCGCGACGGCGCGGCGGTCACCGTCGTGGTGGCCGCGGAGAACTATCCGGGCCGCCCGCGAGTCGGTGACGTCATCACCGGCGCCGACGCGGACAACGTGCTGCACGCCGGCACCGCGCGCGACGCCGACGGCGCGGTGGTCTCCGCCGGAGGCCGGGTGCTGTCGGTGGTGGGCACCGGCGAGGATCTGATCGCCGCCCGCGCCCGCGCCTACGCCACCGTGGACTCGATTCGGCTGCCCGGCAGCCATTTCCGCACCGACATCGGGCTGGCCGCCGCCGAAGGCAAGATCCGGGTCTGAGCCGGGAGCTCAGAAACCGACCGCCTGGCCGTCGCGGCGGGGATCGCTGACCCCCAGGTAGCCGTCGTCGAGACGCCAGATCGCCTGGCAGGCGCCGAACGGTTCACGATCGTCGACGACGGTCACCCGGTGGCCGCGACGGCGTAACTCATCGAGGGTCTGCGCGGGCAAACCGTTCTCGACTTCGACGTCCAGTCCCCGGCACCACCGGAACCGGGGCGCGTCGCAGCCGGCCTGCGGGTTCTGCCGGTGGTCGACGATGCGGCTCACCAGCTGGACGTGGCCCTGCGGCTGCATGTCGCCGCCCATCACCCCGAAACTGGCGACCGGGACGCCGTCCTTGCTCACAAAACCCGGGATGATCGTGTGGAACGGGCGTTTGCGCGGGCCGACCCGGTTGGGGTGGCCCGCGGTGGTGACGAAACCCGCACCGCGGCTGTGCAGGGCGATCCCGGTGCCCGGCACCACCACCCCGGAGCCGAATCCGGGCAGGTAGTTCGACTGGATCAGCGAGACCATCCGCCCGGCGCCGTCCGCGGCGGTCAGGTACACGGTGTTGCCCGACGGGGTGCCCGCCGACATCGGGCGGGCCCGCGCCGGGTCGATCAGGCCCGCGCGGTCGCGCAGATAGTCCGCGGCGAGCAGCCGCTCGACGGGGTGCGCCAACTGATCGGCGTCGCCGAGGTGAGCGTAGGCGTCGGCGAAGGCCAGTTTCACCGCCTCGATCCGCAGGTGGGTGGCGTCGGCCGAATCGGCCGGCAGCGCCGCCACGTCGAAGTGGGACAGGATGCCCAGCGCTGCCAGCGCGACGATGCCCTGCCCGTTGGGCGGCAGTTCGTGCACGGTGTAGCCGCGGTAGTCGACGGCGATCGGGTCCACCCAGTCGGGGCGGTGGTCGGCCAGATCGGCGGCGCGCAGCGCGCCACCGTGGGCGGCCGCGTGTGCTGTCATCCGGGCGGCGAGCTCACCGTGGTAGAATGCGGCGCCGCCGCTGGCGGCGATCCGCTCCAGGGTGTCGGCGTGATCGGGCAGCCGGACCAGCTCGCCGGGACCCGGCGGGCGCCCGCCGGGCAGGAACGTCTCGGCGAACCCCGGCTGGCCGGCCAGCAGCGGAGCTTGGAACGCCCACTGCGCGGCCACGTGCGGGGACAGCGGGAAACCGTTGCGGGCGTAGGTGATCGCCGAGGCGAACAGCCGCTCGAACGGCAGTGCGCCGAACCGGTTGTGCAATTCGACCCAGCCGGAGACCGCCCCGGGCACCGTCACCGCGTTCCAGCCGAGCGCGGGCACCCCGGCGGCGCCGAAGTACTCCGGGGTCCAGGCCGCCGGTGAGCGGCCGGAGGCGTTGAGCCCGTGCAGCCGGGTGCCGTCGTAGACGATCGCGAACGCGTCCGAGCCGATCCCGTTCATGGTCGGCTCCACCACCGTGAGCGCGATCGCGGTGGCGATCGCGGCGTCGACCGCGGTGCCGCCGTCGGCCAGGACCCCCAGCCCGGCCTGGGCGGCCAGCGGCTGGGAGGTGCACACCAGGTTGGCGGCCAGCACCGGGGTGCGCGGCCAACGGTAGGGCTGCTCCCAGGAGAACGGTGCGGCGCCCATGGTCGTCTCTGGCCCGGTCTTCGCTAGCCCGCCAGCAGCGGGGCGATCCAGCTCAGCTCGGCGGGCAGTTGCGCGCTCCAGAACGCGTCGTCGTGGCCGCCGGGGGGAAAGCCGCCGGCCGGCGGGGTGGGCAGCGAGGCGACGAACTCGCGGGTGGCGTCGTAGAACGGGTCGGACTGCCCGCAGTCCACCCGCAGCGGGATGGCGTGCAGCGCCGGCAGGTCGTAGACGGAGTTGGCGGCGAAGTCGTCGGGGCCGTCGAAGGCGCCCGGCGCGCTGGCCCCGGCCGACGACCACAGCGCCGGGCTGACCGCGCAGATCGCCGCGGTCCGCGCCGCCCCGAGGCGCCCGCCCAGCAGCAACGCGCCGTAGCCGCCCATCGACCAGCCCAAAAACGCCACCCGGGAGGTGTCCAGCCCTTGCTCGTCGAGCATCGGGAGCAGCTCGTCGAGCACCATCGCCCCGGAGTCCTCCCCGGAGGCCCGGGCATGCCAGTAGCTGCCCCCGCCGTCGACGGCGACCACCGCGAACGGCGGCAGCCCGGCGTCGACGGCGGTGGCCAGCCCCTGCTCCACCCCGCCGGCCATCACGGTGGCGGCGTCGCTGCCCTTGCCGTGCAGCGCGATCACCGGGCGCAGTGGGGCGCTCTGCCCGGGCGGCCGGGCGATCGCCCAGCCGGTGGGGATCCCGCCGCGGGCCGCCGAGACGAACGAGCCGGTGGTCATCGTCGGCGCGGGGGCGGGCCGGCGGGGCGCGCGGGGAAACGGGATCCCGGTCGCGGCCCGCGAGGTGCGCGACGGCGCCGCGGTGTTCACCGCCATCGCACCGGCCGCCCCGGTGAGGACGCCGGCACCCAGGCGCAGCACCGCGCGGCGGCTCAGATTCGGCATGGGGGCAAGGATAACCGCCGGACGTGCGGCGAGCGGTCCCGGCGTTTACCCGAAAGCACAATACGGTGACCGGTGAGCTGGCAGCATGAGCTGCTGTGACCTCCGCCGTCACTCCCAAGGGAGAACGCCGCCGGTACGCGCTGGTTCGCGCGGCCGCGGAGTTGCTGCGCGAGGGCGGATTCGACGCTGTGCGCCACCGCGCGGTGGCCCACCGGGCGGGGTTGCCGCTGGCGTCGACGACCTACTATTTCTCCTCGCTGGATGAGCTGATCGCCAGTGCGGTCGACGAGGCGGCGATGCTGGAGATCGCCCAGCTGCGCGCCCGGGTCGCCGCACTGCCGCGGCGGCGCCGAGGCCCGCACGCGATCGCCGACGTGCTGGTGGATCTGCTGGTCGGCGGCGCCGACGGCGGGCACCTCGACGACGACCTCATCGCACGCTACGAACGGTTCATCGCGTGCGCCCGCCACCCGCGGCTGCGCGAGATCCAACGGCGCACCCTGCGCCAGCGCACCGAGGCGGTCGTCGAGGTGCTCGACCGGTCGGGCCGGTGCATGCCCGCCGCGCTGCTGGCCGCCACGGTCTGCGCGGTCGACGGCGCGGTGATCGCCGCCCTCGTCGACGAGCGGCAGGATCCGCGTCGCGCGGCCCGCACCGCGGTGCTCAGCTTCATCGACGCCGTGCCCGAACAACAGCATGCGGCCGGGTTCTGATCGGCGCTCAGCGCCCACCGTAAGCTGGCCGGCGTGACTGTTCCGAACGTGCTGGCCTCCCGCTACGCCAGCGCCGAGATGGTGGCGATCTGGTCGCCGGAGGCCAAGATCGTCGCCGAGCGGCAGCTGTGGCTGGCGGTGTTGCGCGCCCAGGCCGAGCTCGGCGTGGCGGTGCCCGCCGGGGCCGTCGCCGACTACGAACGGGTGGTCGAGAACGTCGATCTGGCCGCGATCGCCGACCGGGAGCGGGTGACCCGCCACGACGTCAAGGCCCGCATCGAGGAGTTCAACGCCCTGGCCGGCCACCAGCACGTCCACAAGGGCATGACCAGCCGCGACCTCACCGAGAACGTCGAACAGCTACAGGTGCGCCGGTCGTTGCAGCTGGTGTTCGACCGCACGGTGGCGGTGGCCGCCCGGCTGGCCGAGCACGCCGTCGCCTACCGCGACCTGGTCATGGCCGGGCGCAGCCACAACGTCGCTGCGCAGGCCACCACCCTGGGGAAACGTTTCGCCACCGCCGCCGAGGAGACCCTGCTGGCGGCGCGCCGGCTGCAGGAGCTCGTCGCGCGCTACCCGCTGCGCGGCATCAAGGGGCCGATGGGCACCGGCCAGGACATGCTCGACCTGTTCGACGGCGACACCGCCAAGGTCGCCGAACTGGAGCGCCGCGTCGCCGATCACCTGGGTTTCACCTCGGTGCTGACCAGTGTCGGGCAGGTCTATCCCCGTTCGCTGGATCACGACGCGCTCTCCACGCTGGTGCAGATCGGCGCCGGCCCGTCCTCGCTGGCCCACACCATCCGGTTGATGGCCGGCCACGAACTGGTCACCGAGGGGTTCGCCGAGGGCCAGGTCGGCTCCTCGGCGATGCCGCACAAGATGAACACCCGCAGCTGCGAACGGGTCAACGGCCTGCAGGTGGTGCTGCGCGGCTACGCGGCGATGGCCGCCGAACTGGCCGGCGCCCAGTGGAACGAGGGCGACGTGTTCTGCTCGGTGGTGCGCCGGGTGGCGCTGCCGGACGCGTTCTTCGCCGTCGACGGGCAGATCGAGACGTTTTTGACCGTCCTCGACGAGTTCGGTGCCTACCCGGCGGTGATCGACCGTGAGCTCGGCCGCTACCTGCCGTTCCTGGCGACCACCAAGGTGCTCATCGCCGCGGTGCGCGCCGGGATGGGCCGCGAGGCCGCCCACGCGGTGATCAAGGAGCACGCGGTGGCCGTCGCGCTGGCGATGCGGGAACGCGGCGCCGAGCCGGACCTGCTCGCCCGCCTGGCCGCCGACGAGCGGCTGCCGCTGGACGCCGCCGCACTGCACGCCGCGCTCGCCGACAAGCAGGCGTTCACCGGGGTCGCCGCCGATCAGGTCGACGCGGTGGCCGGCGCGGTCGACGCCCTGGTCGCCCGTCACCCCGAGGCGGCCGCCTACCGGCCCGGCGCCATCCTGTAGTCGCCATGGCCGCTGCCGACGCCCTGGCGGGAATCGACCTGACCGACCTGGACAACTTCGCGCACGGGTTCCCCCACGAGATGTTCGCGGTCCACCGCGCGGAGGCCCCGGTGTACTGGCACGAGCCGACCGTCCACACCCCGGACGGGGAGGGGTTCTGGTCGGTGGCCACCCACCCCGAGACGTTCGCGGTGTTGCGCGACGCCGACACCTACTCGTCGGTGAGCGGCGGTGAGCGGCCGTACGGCGGCACGATCCTGCAGGATCTTCCGGTGGCCGGCCACGTGCTCAACATGATGGACGACCCGCGTCACGCCGCCGTCCGCAAACTGGTCAGCTCCGGGATGACCCCGCGGATGATCCGCCGCGTCGAGCAGGACCTGCGGGCCCGGGCGCGCCGGCTGCTCGACGAGATCGGCCCCGGCGAGCCGCTGGACTTCCTCGTCGAGGTCGCTGCGGAACTGCCGATGCAGATGATCTGCATCCTGCTCGGGGTGCCCGAGGCCGACCGGCACTGGCTGTTCGCCGCGATCGAACCCAACTTCGACTTCCGCGGCTCACGCGAGGCGGTGGTCTCGCCGGTGACGGCGCAGGACACCGGCTCCGATCTGTACGCCTACGGTCAGGAGCTGATCGCGGCCAAACGGGCCCGGCCCACCGACGACATGCTCTCGGTGGTCGCCAACTCCACCGACCCCGAGTTGAGCGCGATGGAGCTGTACCTGTTCTTCAGCCTGCTGTTCAGCGCCGGGGCCGAGACGACCCGCAACGCCATCGGCGGGGGCCTGCTGGCGCTGGCCGACCATCCCGAGCAGTACCGGGCGCTGCGCGGGAATCCCGACCTGCTGCCCACCGCGGTGGAGGAGATCATCCGCTGGACCTCACCGTCGCCGTCGAAGCGGCGCACCGCCACCCGCGCGGTCGCCCTGGGCGGGCAGCGCATCGAACCCGGCCAGAAGGTGCTGGTCTGGGAGGGCTCGGCCAACCGGGACGAGCAGGTGTTCGACCGTGCCGACGTCTTCGATGTGACGAGAAAACCGAACCCGCACCTGGGTTTCGGCCAAGGCGTGCACTTCTGCCTGGGGGTCAACCTCGCCCGACTGGAGTTGCGGGTGCTCTACGAGGAGTTGCTGCGCCGGTTCACCGGTGTCACCGTGGTGGCCCCGGTGGAGTGGACCCGCAGCAACCGGCACACCGGGATCCGGCACCTGGTCGTGGAAATGAGCGCGCAGCGGTGAAGGGCAGGTTCGCCGACCTGCGGCCCTCACCGAACGTGTTCGCGGTGGTGATGGCCACCGGCATCCTGTCGATCGGCGCGTCCCGGCACGGCTACGCGGGGCTCAGCAGTGCACTGGGCGTGCTCGCCTCGGCCGGGCTGGCGGTGCTGGTGGCGCTGGTGGTGCTCACCGCCGTCATCGAACGCCGGGCCGCGGTGTGGGACCTGCGCGACCCGGACATCACGTTGCGGCTGTTCACGTTCGTCGCCGCCTGCGCGGTGCTCGACAGCCGCCTGGAACACCACCCCGTGTGGGTGCGGGTACTCGGCCTGGTGGCGTTGATCTCCTGGTCGGTGCTGTCAGCGCTGACGCTGCGCAACATGCTCACCCGGCAGTGGGCCGCGTTGCGCGACAAGGCACATGGGGCATGGTTGCTGGCCAGTGTGGGCACCTCGGGGCTGGTGATCGTGATGGCCCAGATGATCCGGGCCACCGGCCACACCGCGTGGCTGGCGGTGGCGATCCCCATCTGGGTGGCCGGCCTGGGGGTCTATCTGCTGATGGCGACGCTGATCATGTGGCGCACCGTGCACGAGCGGATGGACCGCGACGGATTCGAGCCCGACACCTGGATCCTTATGGGGGGCATGGCGATCGCCACCCTGGCCGGGGATCTGCTCGGCCAGCTGACCTCCGGCGCGGTCTCGGCGGCGCTGCGCGCAGCCACCGTGGTCACCTGGGGTGTGGCCACCGTGTGGATACCGCCGCTGATCTACTTCGTGCTGCACCGCATCCACAACCGCCCCGGAATGCTGCAGTTCCGCGGGGTGTGGTGGGCGCTGGTGTTCCCATTGGGCATGTACTCGGTGGCCAGCCAGGCGATGGCCATCGAACTGGACCTGCCGGCGCTGGACACCGTCTCGCTGGTGTTCTTCTGGGATGCGTTCGCCGCGTGGCTGATCGTCGCCCTCGCCGGTGTCCGCCGCGCCGCACTGGCCTCGGCGCGAGTTCTGGTCGGCAGCTCTTAGCGACTCTTAGGTGTGAGCCCGGGTGCGCACCCCGGCGGAGCGCAACTCCAACGCCGCCAACCCGTGCAGCGCCACCGGGTCGGCGCGTCGCCACGCACCGACCGGGTCCGCGTCGACCGCGGCCAGTCGCCGTAGCGGCCGGTTCGCCAGCGCGCGCAGCGCCAGCAGCTGCTGGCCGGCCGGGGTGGCGGCCAGGGTGACCACCGTCCACTTGCGCCGGAAGAACCGCACCCGCAGCACCAGCCACGGCATCGCGACCGCCAGGATCGGTGGGGCGGCCACCGCCAGCGCCAGCACCCACGCCAGCCAGGTGGCGGTGGTGTCCAACGTGTGCCCGGCATCGGCGATGTCGAGGGCGGCGGTGCTCGCCGCGCTCAGCGGTTTGCTCAACGTGTCGCCGACCAGCGGCAGGTGGGAGGCGCTCTCGCCGGCGGAGTCGAGGTTGCCGGCCACCCCGGTGCTGCCGCTTTGCACCTGGCGGCCGACCGCGGCGATCGTGGCGACCGCGGCGTGCACCGCCAGCCCGACCAGGATCCACACCGCTGACCAGGCCGCCACCAGCAGATCGGAGAGCAGTTGGGCCAAAAGCCGGCCCGGTGTGGTGGCATACGGCAGAAAACGTGAGCCCATGACGGTGATCTCCTCGCGGGTCGGTGGGGCCGGCGCCTGGACGTCATTATCGCGCCGGAGATCGCACCGAAAACGGTGAGTTAGGGTGAACCGCGTGGCTCGACCTGCACTCTCCGACTATCAGCACCTGGGCAGCGGCAAGGTCCGTGATCTCTACCGCGTCGACGACGAGCATCTGCTGTTCGTGGCGACCGACCGGATCTCGGCCTATGACCACGTGTTGGCCAGCGAGATCCCCGACAAGGGCCGGATCCTGACCGCGATGAGTGTGTTCTTCTTCGACCTGGTCGAGGCGCCCAATCACCTGGCCGGCCCGCCCGACGATCCCCGCATCCCCGCCGAGGTGCTGGGCCGGGCGCTGGTGGTGCGTGAGCTGACCATGGTGCCGGTGGAATGCGTGGCGCGCGGCTACCTGACCGGCTCGGGGCTGGCCGACTACCAGCGCACCGGTGCGGTCTGCGGCATCGAGTTGCCGGCGGGACTGAAGGAGGCCAGCAGGTTCGCCACCCCGCTGTTCACCCCGGCGACCAAGGCCGAGCAGGGCGACCACGACGAGAACATCCCGTTCGCGGCCGTCATCGAGCAGGTCGGCGGCGTGGTCGCCAACCAGCTGCGCGACCGCACCCTGCAGATCTACGTCCAGGCCGCCGACCATGCGCTGACCCGCGGCATCATCATCGCCGACACCAAATTCGAGTTCGGCCACGACAGCAACGGCAACCTGGTGCTCGCCGACGAGATCTTCACCCCGGACTCGTCGCGCTACTGGCCCGCCGCCGAATACGAGGTCGGCGTCGTGCAGAACAGCTTCGACAAGCAGTTCGTCCGCAACTGGCTGACCGGCGACGAATCCGGGTGGGACCGCGCCTGCGACACACCCCCGCCGCCGCTTCCCGACGAGATCATCGCGGCCACCCGTGAGCGCTACATCGAGGCCTACGAACGGATCTCCGGACTGCGGTTCGATGACTGGATCGGTGCGGCATGAGTGCCGGCATGCCGCGGCCTCCGGTCGCCAAGCGCGTCGAGACCATCCGCGAACACCATGGCGACGTCGTCGTCGACCCCTACGAATGGTTGCGCGACAAAGACAATCCGGATGTCATCGCCCATCTCGAGGCGGAGAACGCCTACACCGATGCGCTCACCGACGATCAGCACGAACTGCGCCAGCAGATCTTCGACGAGATCAAAGCCCGCACCAAGGAGACCGATCTGTCGGTGCCGATCCGGCGCGGCGACTGGTGGTACTACGCCCGCAGTTTCGCGGGCAAGCAGTACGGTGTGCACTGCCGTTGCCCGCTGACCGATCCCGACGACTGGCGTCCGCCGGTCTTCGACGAGCACACCGAGATTCCCGGTGAGCAGGTCCTGCTCGACGAGAACGTCGAGGCCGAGGGCCACGAGTTCTTCTCGCTGGGGGCGGCCACGGTCAGCCCCGACGGCACCGTGCTGGCCTACTCGGTCGACACCGTCGGCGATGAGCGTTACACCTTGCGGTTCATCGATTTGCGGACCGGTCGGCGCTACACCGATGAGATCGCCGGGATCGCCGCCGGGGCGACCTGGGCCACCGACAACCGGACGCTGTACTACCTGACCGTCGACGCGGCGTGGCGACCCGACACGGTGTGGCGCCACCGGCTCGGTGCGGGCCTGCCCGCGCAACGGGTCTACCACGAGCCCGACGAGCGGTTCTGGTTGAACGTGGGCCGCACCCGCAGCGACAAGTACCTGATGATCGCGGCCGGGTCGGCGGTCACCTCCGAGGTGCGCTACGCCGACGCCGCCGACCCCGAGGCGGAGTTCACCGTGGTGCTGCCGCGCCGCGACGGCGTCGAATACGGCGTCGAGCACGCGGTCGTCGGCGGCCGGGACCGGTTCGTGATCCTGCACAACGACGGGGCGGTCAACTTCACCATGGTCGACGCGCCGGTGGAGGACCCGACCGCGCAGACCACGCTGATCGCCCATCGCGACGACGTGCGCCTCGACGGGGTCGACGCCTTCGGGTCGCACCTGGTGGTCAGTTACCGGGCCGACGCGTTGCCGCGTATCCAACTGTGGCCGCTCACCGCCGACGGGTACGGCCAACCCACCGAGATCACCTTCGACTCGGCGCTGATGTCGGCGGGGCTGGGCGCCAACCCCAACTGGGACGCGCCGAAGCTGCGGATCGGCGCGACGTCGTTTCTCCACCCGGTGTGCATCTACGACCTGGATCTGACCACCGGGGAACGCACCCTGCTGCGCGAGCAGCCGGTGCTCGGCGGGTACCGCCGCGAGGATTACGTGGAGCGCCGCGACTGGGCGGTCGCCGCCGACGGCACCCGGATTCCGCTGTCGGTCATCCACCGCCGCGACGTCACCGCACCGGCGCCGACGGTGCTCTACGGCTACGGCGCCTACGAGGCCTGCCAGGACCCGCAGTTCTCCATCGCCCGGCTGTCGCTGCTGGACCGTGGGATGGTGTTCGTCATCGCCCACGTACGCGGCGGCGGCGAGATGGGACGGCTGTGGTACGAGAGCGGCAAACTGCTGGACAAGAAGAACACCTTCACCGACTTCATCGCGGCCGCAAAGCATCTCATCGACGTCGGGGTGACGACGCCGCAACAGCTCGTCGCCTACGGCGGCAGTGCCGGCGGTCTGCTGATGGGGGCGGTCGCCAACCTCGCCCCGGAGTTCTTCGCCGGGATCCTGGCCGTGGTGCCGTTCGTCGACGCCCTGACCACCATCTTGGATCCGTCGCTGCCGCTGACCGTCACCGAATGGGACGAGTGGGGGAACCCCTTGGCCGACAAGGATGTCTACGCCTACATGAAATCCTATTCGCCGTACGAGAACGTCGTCGCCCAGCGCTATCCGGCGATCCTGGCGATGACGTCGCTGAACGACACCCGGGTCTATTTCGTGGAGCCCGCGAAATGGATTGCTGCGCTGCGCCATGCCAACACCAACGGGAATCCGGTGTTGCTCAAGACGCAGATGAGCGCCGGGCACGGCGGCCTGTCGGGTCGCTACGAGCGGTGGAAGGAGACCGCCTTCCAGTACGCCTGGCTGCTCAACGCGGCCGGGGCTACCGGCTGAGGCGATCCGCCACGCCCACCACCCGGGTGGCCAGATGCTCGAGCGCGGCCACGGTCTCGTCGGCCAACTCGTTTTGGTTCTGCGGCCCGGTGATGTGACCGACCCCGTAGGGGTTGCCGTCGGCGAACTTCAGCGGGTCGGTGTAGCCGGGCGCCACCACGATGCCGCCCCAATGCATCAGCGACACGTAGAGCCCGAGCAGCGTCGCCTCCTGGCCGCCGTGGGCGGTCTGGCTGGAGGTGAACCCGGCGTAGACCCTGTCGGCGAGTTTGCCCTGCGCCCACAGCCCGCCCAACGAGTCCATGAACGTCTGAAACGGCCCGGCGGTGCTCCCGAACCGGGTCGGCGAGCCGAAGATCACCGCATCGGCCCAGACGATGTCCTGCCCGGTCGCGGCCGGGGCGTCCTTGGTCGCCGCGTAGTTGGCCGACCAGGCGGGGTTGTCGGCGAACGTGGCCGGATCGCGGGTCTCGGCGATGTGGCGTACCCGCACCTCGGCGCCGGCGGCCTCGCCGGCGCCGGCCGCCCGCCGGGCCATCGCGGTGCCGTGCCCGGTGGCCGAGTAGTAGATGATCGCGAGTTTCGTCATGCCCTGACCCCGTCCTTGTGATTGCTCGGTCAACTACCGGAGACCGTATCCGTAAATAAGTTGCGATGTCAACTATATGCCCGGGTGTGGTCGGCGCCGGCGGTCACCGCGTACGGTCACGGTCATGACCGCGATCACCGAGATCCCGCTGACCACCCTCGACGGGCAGCCCACCACCCTCGGCGACTACGCCGACCGCGCGGTGCTGCTGGTCAACGTCGCCTCCCGCTGCGGGCTGACCCCGCAGTACGCCGCCCTCGAGCAACTCGCCCGCGACTACGGCGAGCGCGGCCTGACGGTGATCGGGGTGCCGTGCAACCAGTTCATGGGCCAGGAGCCCGGCACCCCGGAGGAGATCGCGACGTTCTGCTCCACCACCTACGGGGTGACGTTCCCGCTGCTGGCCAAGACCGACGTCAACGGTGAGGACCGCCACCCGCTGTATGCGGAGCTGACCCGCACCGCCGACGCCGACGGCGCAGCCGGCGACATCCAGTGGAACTTCGAGAAGTTCGTCATCGCCCCCGGCGGCGCGGTGGTCAACCGGTTCCGCCCGAAGACGGTGCCCGACGCGCCGGAGGTGGTCGCCGCCATCGAGGCGGTGCTGCCCCGCTGACCCGGACAGCCGGGCGTAACCCGCAGGTCACCGCGGTGTCACCCGCCCCTGCCAGAGTGGGGGCTGTGAATGCGGAACTGATCGTCTCGGTCTCCCGGATCGGTGCGCCCACGCTGGCCGCCGTGGCGCAGTTCTGCGAGCACCTCGACGCCCGGCAGGTGCCGGTCTCGCTGCTGGTCGCGCCGCGACTCAAGGGCGGCTACCGCCTCGAAGCGGACCCGGAGACGACCGGCTGGCTCGCGTCGCGCCGCGCCGGCGGCGACGCGGTGGTGCTGCACGGCTACGACGAGGCCGCCACCAAACGGCGGCGCAGCGAGTTCGCGACCCTGCCGGCGCATGAGGCCAACCTGCGGTTGATCGGCGCCGACCGGGTGCTCGAACGGGTCGGGCTGCGCACCCGCCTGTTCGCCGCCCCCGGCTGGGTCATCTCCCCGGGTGCGCGGCGGGTGTTGCCCCGCAACGGTTTCCGGATGCTGGCCGGTTTGCACGGCGTCACCGACCTGGTCACCGAACGGACCGTGCCCGCCCGGGTGCTCGGCATCGGTGAGGGCTTCCTCACCGAACCGTGGTGGTGTCGGGTGCTGGTGCGCGCCGCCGAGCGCACCGCGGCCCGGCGCACCCCCGTGCGGCTCACGGTCGCCGCGACCCAGCTGCTGCGCCCCGGCATCCACGAGGCGATGCTCGACGCCGTCGACGCCGCGGTGGCCCGCGGCGCCACCCCGGCGGTGTACCGCTGGCAACCGGATCCGGTGATCCGCGGCGCCGCCTGAGCCGACCGGCATTACGCTCGATCAGCATGAGCGACGCTGATGTGATCATTGTCGGGGCGGGACTGGCCGGGCTGGTCGCCGCCGGTGAGCTGATCGAGCGCGGCAAGAAGGTGCTGATCGTCGATCAGGAGAACGCCGCGAACCTCGGCGGGCAGGCCTACTGGTCGTTCGGCGGGCTGTTCTTCGTCGACAGCCCCGAACAGCGCCGGCTCGGCATCCACGACAGTCACGAGTTGGCGCTGCAGGATTGGCTGGGCACCGCCGGGTTCGACCGGGACGAGGACCACTGGCCGCGCCAGTGGGCCCACGCCTACGTCGACTTCGCCGCCGGCGAGAAGCGCCGTTGGCTGCGTGAGCGGGGCCTGAAGATCTTCCCGCTCGTCGGCTGGGCGGAGCGCGGCGGCTACGACGCGCTCGGCCACGGCAACTCGGTGCCGCGATTCCACATCACCTGGGGAACCGGACCCGGCCTGGTCGACGTCTTCGCCCGCAGGGTAACGGCCTCGCCGCAGGTCCGGTTCGCCCATCGGCACCGCGTCGATGAGTTGATCGTCGAGGACGGCGCGGTGGTCGGGGTGCGCGGTGCGGTGCTGGAACCGTCGACCCAGCCGCGGGGTGTGGCCTCCTCGCGCACCGCGGTCGGCGAGTTCGCGTTGCGTGCCCAGGCGGTGATCGTCACCAGCGGCGGCATCGGGGGCAACATCGACCTGGTGCGGGCCAACTGGCCCCAGCGGATGGGGCGGGTTCCCGACCAGCTGATCGCCGGGGTGCCGGCCCACGTCGACGGCCGGATGATCGGCATCACCGAGGCGGCCGGTGGGCGGGTGATCAACCGGGACCGGATGTGGCACTACACCGAAGGGATCACCAACTACGACCCGATCTGGCCCCACCACGGCATCCGGATCATCCCCGGGCCGTCGTCGCTGTGGCTGGACGCCGCGGGCAAACGACTGCCCGGCCCGCTCTACCCCGGCTTCGACACCCTGGGCACCTTGGAGTACATCGCCGCATCCGGCTACGACTACACCTGGTTCATCCTCAACCGGCGGATCATCGAGAAGGAGTTCGCCCTCTCCGGCCAGGAGCAGAACCCCGATCTGACCGGACGCAGCCTGCGTCAGCTGCTGGCCGCCCGCGCCCGCTCCGGTCCGCCGCCGCCGGTGCAGGCGTTCATCGACCGCGGCGTGGACTTCGTGCAGGCGGACTCGCTGCGCGAGTTGGTGGCCGCGATGAACGACCTGCCCGAGGTGTCGGCGTTGGACTACGCCACGGTGGAGGCCGAGGTCACCGCGAGAGACCGGGAGGTCGCCAACAAGTTTTCCAAGGACGGCCAGATCACCGCCATCCACGGTGCCCGCGCCTATCTCGGTGACCGGCTCGGCCGGGTGGTGGCCCCGCACCGGCTCACCGACCCGAAAGCGGGCCCGCTGATCGCGGTGAAACTGCACATCCTGACCCGAAAAACGTTGGGCGGATTGGAGACCGATCTGTCCTCGCGGGTGCTGGGCGCCGATGGCGCCCCGGTGGCCGGGCTGTACGCCGCCGGCGAGGTGGCCGGTTTCGGCGGCGGCGGGGTGCACGGCTACCGGGCGCTGGAGGGCACATTTTTGGGCGGGTGCATCTTCTCCGGGCGTGCTGCCGGGCGCGGGGCGGCCGCCGACATCGCCTAGATGACCGCCTCGTGGCCGAATCCGTGCCCCGACACCGGGTCTCCGGGCGTCGCGTTCGTCGACTCGCACGTTTGAGTGCGAAAATGTGCGCGCGGCGCACTCAAACGTGAGTCTGGTGAAAGCGGGGGCGGCGCCTCAGAAGGTGACCGCGGATTCGGCGGGCAGCACCTGAAAGTCGGTGTCGCACATCTCGGCGAGCCGCGAATGGTAGATCCCGCGGGCATCGGGGGCGATGATGCCCTGGTGGATCGGCACCGCGCGCGACGGCGCCACCGCGCGCAGGTAGTCGACCGCCTCGGAGATCTTCATCCACGGTGCGGCCGCGGGGGTGGCCAGCACGTCCACCGGCTCGTCGGGCACATACAGGGCGTCGCCGGGATGCATGAACGCTCCGGTGTGCTCACCGTCGTCGAGCAGATAGGAGATGTTGTCCACGACCGGCAGTTCCGGGTGGATCACCGCGTGGGTGCCGCCGACCCCGCGCACCGTCAGACCACCGACGCTCAGGGTGTCGCCGGCCGCCACCGCCCGCCACGGCGCGCCGAGTTGGGCAGCGGTCTGCGGGTCGGCGTAGAGGGCGGCATCGGGATTGGCCTGCAGCAGCTCCGGAAGCCGGGCAACATCGACGTGGTCGGGGTGCTGGTGGGTGATGAGGATCGCCGCCAGCCCGGTGATGCCCTCGAACCCGTGGGAGAACGTGCCGGGGTCGAATAGCACCGTGGTGTGGGCGAAGTCGGCGAGTACACAGGAATGCCCAAAATGCGTCAGTTGCATGTCTACGATTGTGCGCCGGAGGGGATGCAGTTGTGGTGAAGCCGGTGCCGATAGTGCTGACGCTGCTGGTCGCGGCGGGACTGGCGGTGTCGCCGGGCGCGGCGGCCGACCCGCAGAGCTGCCCGGCGGTCTGCGACACGATCCCCGACACCGCCTGGATCGCCGCCGCCGACATCCCGCTGGCCGCCACCGCCCGGTGGCCCGCCCTGGCGACGGTGGCGGTCCCCGAGACCGGCGCCCCGAGCCCGCTGCGCTTCGAGGAACTCTGCGGGCGCCCCGCACCGGCGGGCGATCCCCGCACCTACGCGGTCGCCGCGACGGCCCGCGTCGAGCGCCCCGAGGGGCAGTGGCGGCTGCAGGCGCAGGTGCTGCACTGGCGGGGTGAGACGTGGCGCGGCGGGCAACTGGCCACCGAGGTGTTCAACACCGCGGTCGCCACGCTGCGCAGCTGCCAGCAGGGTGCGCCCGACCAGTCGCCGTCGCTGACCGTCGCCGAGCCCGGGCGGGTGGCCGCGGTGATCGCCGGCCCGGTGATCGCCCACAGCTACCTGGTGGTCCATCCGCAGAGCAGCACGCTGAGCGCGTTGACCCTGTGGTCGAGCGCCCCGCAGGTCCCGTGGCCGCCGATCGACGACGGCACCGTCCTCGACGCCCTGCTCCGACCGCTGTGTGCGGCCTACCTCGGGTCGTGCGGATAGAGTTGTCGGGGACAATCAGCGGAGTCGACAGCGAGGAGCGGCGGTGGCCCGGGTAGTGGTGCACGTGATGCCCAAGGCGGAGATCCTGGATCCGCAGGGCCAGGCGATCGTCGGGGCGCTGGGTCGGCTCGGGCACGGCGGCGTCTCAGACGTGCGGCAGGGCAAACGCTTCGAGTTGGAGGTCGACGACAGCATCGGGGAGGCCGAGCTCACCGAGATCGCGGAGTCGCTGTTGGCCAACACCGTCATCGAGGACTGGACCATCACCCGGGAGCCGTCGTGACCACCAGGGTGGGGGTGATCACCTTCCCCGGCACCCTCGACGACGTCGACGCCGCCCGCGCGGTGCGCCTCGTCGGCGCCGAGCCGGTGGCGCTGTGGCACGCCGACGCCGACCTCAAGGGCGTCGACGCGGTGGTGGTGCCCGGCGGCTTCTCCTACGGCGACTACCTGCGCGCCGGTGCGATCGCCCGGTTCGCCCCGGTGATGGGCGAGGTCATCGACGCCGCCGGTCGCGGCATGCCGGTGTTGGGTATTTGCAACGGCTTTCAGATCTTGTGCGAGGCCGGCCTGCTGCCCGGTGCACTCACCCGCAACATCGGGCTGCACTTTCTGTGCCGCGACGTGTGGTTGCGCGTCGCCTCCACCGACACCGCCTGGACGACACGGTTCGACGCCGACGCCGACCTGCTGGTGCCGCTGAAGTCGGGGGAGGGGCGCTACGTCGCCCCGCCCGGCGCGCTGGAGATGCTCGAAGCCGAGAATCGGGTGGTGTTCCGGTATCTGGAGAACCCCAACGGCTCGCAGAACGACATCGCCGGCATCGCCTCGGCCAACGGCCGGGTGGTCGGGTTGATGCCGCACCCCGAGCACGCCGTGGAGGCCCTGACCGGACCGTCCGACGACGGGCTGGGGCTGTTCTACTCGGTGCTCGACACGGTGCTGGCCGCCAGCTCTTAAGCCCCTGCGGTGTGCAGGCAGACCGCCGCTTCCCCGGTGTAGCAGGAGAACGTCAACGTCTCCTGCAGGTACAGCTGCACCGTCCGGTCGTCGTGGTTCAAATACCCGATCGACACGTCGGTGCCCAGTGTCAGGTCGAAGTCCCCGCCGCGGGTGGTCACCACGAACGCCCCGTCGATGGCGGGCGCCCAGATGATCTCGCCGTCGCCGACCAGCCGCCGCAGGTGTTCGCGGATCGGGTAGCCGTGCTGGGTGGTCTCACTGACCTGGGTGTAGGCGTCGGCGGACAGCAGCACCGAGTACGGCCCGTCCACCCCGGCCAGCCGCAGCTCGGAGAGCGCCTGGGAGATCACGTCGGGCATCTCCCGCGGGTCGGCGGGCAGGGTCAGCGCCGGGTTGGAGCTGGCGGCGCGGATCCCCTCGATGGAGGCGGCCTCGTAGCCCTCGAAGATCGCCCGGTCCTCCACGAACGCCAGCTTCTTGGCGGCGGTCTTCACCGGGTCGAAGTCGGCGTCGTTGGAGCCGCGCTCCACGTCGTCGATCTCGTTGCGCGACAACGTGAACGGAACCCGCAGGCGCACCAGCGGTTTGGCGTCGCGCAGCTGCGCCACCACGCCGTCCGACGGCGCGGCCACGTCGATGAGCCGGCCGTTGCCGACCGCGGCGGCCGTTGGACCGCCGGCGTCGGAGACGTCGACCACCCGACGTCCGGCGATGTGGCGTTTGAACGTGCGCGAGGCCTCCTCCTCGATCTCGGCCCAGGCGGCGTCGGTGACGGGAGCGAGTTGGCGGTAGAGGTTGTTCATTGCGGGATTCCTTTCAGGCTGCCGATGCGCAACGAGCCGGGGTCGTCGGGCGGGGAGACCGGGTCGTCGGGTGCGGTGTCGACGTCGGCGCCCGGCAACGGCGGTGGGTCGTCGAGAAACTCGATCGCCGGGGCGAAGAACAACCCACCGGTGAGCGCGGTGGAGAAGTCCAGGATCCGGTCGGTGTTGCCCGGCGGGTCACCGAGGAACATGTTGCGCAGCATCTGCTCGCTGGTCTGCGGGCTGCGGGCGTACCCGATGTAGTAGGTGCCGTATTCGTCTTTGCCGAGTTCCCCGAACGGCATGTTCGCCCGGAAGATGTCGATCTCGTTGCCGTCGTCGTCCTCGATGACGTTGAGCGCGATGTGCGAGTCGGCGGGTTTGACGTCGTCGTCGAACTCGATGTCGTCGAGCTTGGTGCGCCCGATCACCCGTTCCTGCTCGGTGACGCTCAGCGCCTGCCAGCCGCCCATGTCGTGGACGTATTTCTGCACGTGCACATACGAGCCGCCGGCGAACTCCGGATCCTCCGCGCCGACCGCGGTCGCACCGACGGCCTCGTCGCCGTCGGGGTTCTCGGTGCCGTCGACGAACCCGAGCAGGTCGCGGTTGTCGAAGAACCGGAAGCCGTGCACCTCGTCGACGACGGTGATCGCCCCGGCCATCGCGGTCATGATCCGCCCGGCCAGCTCGAAGCAGACGTCCATCGTCTCCGCGCGGATGTGAAACAGCAGATCCCCCGGGGTGGCCGGGGCGGTGTGGCGGGGGCCCTCCAGCGGAATGAACGGATGCAGCTGCGCGGGGCGGGGCCCGTCGAACAGCCGATCCCAAGCGTCCGAGCCGATCCCGGTCACCAGCGACAGGTTCTTGGTGCGGTCGCGGAACCCGATCGCCGGGGCCAGGCCGGGCAGATCCGGCAACGCGTCATGCACCACCGCTTCGCCGCCCTCGTCGATGGTGGCGACCAGGAAGATCGCCGCACACGTCAGCGGTCGCACGACGGGCTGGGGTTGCGCCATGTCTTCGACCCTAACGTGCCGGCGCGCCGCAGAATGGGAAAGACTGATGCCATGACGGCCACCGCAGCGGATCTGTGTGAGTTCATCGACGCCTCCCCGTCGCCGTTTCACGTCTGCGCGACGGTGGCGCAGCGGCTGCGCGCCGCCGGCTACCGCGAACTCGCCGAGACCGACGAATGGCCGGCGACCGGCCGGTTCTTCCTGGTGCGGTCCGGCTCGCTGGTGGCGTGGCAGGCCACCGGGTACCCGCCCCGCGGATTCCGGATCGTCGGCGGGCACACCGACAGCCCCAACCTGCGGGTCAAGCAGCACCCCGACCGGGAGGTGGCGGGCTGGCAGCTGGTGGCGCTCGCACCCTACGGCGGTGCGTGGCTGAACTCCTGGCTCGACCGCGACCTGGGGCTCAGCGGCCGGCTGTCGGTGCGCGCCGGGGCGGGCATCGCCGAGCACCTGATCCGCGTCGACGAACCGATCCTGCGGGTGCCGCAGTTGGCGATCCACCTCGCCGAGGACCGCAAGGCGGTCAGCCTGGACCCGCAGCGCCACGTCAACGCCGTCTGGGGCACCGGGTCGGCGCCGCCGCTGCTGGATTTCGTCGCCGGGCGGGCCGGGGTCGCGCGCGCCGACGTGCTCGGCTTCGATCTGATGACCCACGACCTGGCGCCGTCGGCGGTGACCGGCGCCGACGGCCAGTTCGTCTCCGCGCCCCGGCTGGACAACCAGGTCACCTGCTATGCGGGCCTGGCGGCGCTGCTCGATGTCCCCGAGACCGACATGCCCCCCGAGACGATGCCGGTGCTCGCCCTGTTCGACCACGAGGAGGTGGGCTCGGTCTCCGACCACGGCGCCGACTCCGACCTGCTGGTCAGCACCCTGGAGCGGATCGTGGCCGCCGCCGGCGGGGACCGCGCGGAGTTCCTGCGCGCCGTGGCCGGGTCGATGCTGGCGTCCGGCGACATGGCGCACGCCACCCACCCCAACTATCCGGACCGCCACGAACCCGGCCATCTCATCGCGATCAACGCCGGCCCGGTGCTCAAAATCCATCCCAACCTGCGCTACGCCACCGACGGGCGCACCGCCGCGGCGTTCGCGCTGGCCTGCGAGCAGGCGGGCGTGGCGCTGCAACGCTACGAACACCGCGCCGACCTGCCGTGCGGCTCCACGATCGGGCCGATGAGCGCGGCGCGCAGCGGGATCCCCACCGTCGACGTCGGGGCGGCGCAGCTGGCGATGCACTCGGCGCGGGAGTTCATGGGCTCGGCCGACGTGGCCGACTACGCGGCGGCGCTGACGGCGTTCCTCACACCGGGGTAGCCGGGCGCGTTAGTGCAGGCTGGCCAGCAGCACCGCGGCGCAGACCACGAACACCGCACCGCCGAGGGCCGCGACGAAACAGCCCTCGGCCACGATCAGCGCGGTCTTCCAGCGGATCGCCGCCAGCGTCGCCACCACCGCCAGCGCCAGTGGGCCGACCGGGGCGAACAGCCACAGGCCCAGCAGCGGCGACATCGCCACAAGCCCCAGCGCCACACCGACCACCAGCAGCGGTGAATCGGTGTCCACCGGAGGGGCCGGCGCCCCGCGGCGCTCCCACGACGTGGACCGTGACACGGCGCTACGGCCCCCCGCCCCAGAGAGTCCCGCCCGCGAGCCCCCCGAGCGCGGCGACCGGGGCGAGCGCCAGCCAACCGCCGCCGGCCGCCACCAGCATCGCCAGCCCGGCGGTGGCCACCGCAGACCGGCCGGCGCGCAGCAGCACCGCGCCGAGCAGGACCAGCGCCACCGAGATCACGACGAAGGGGGCCCACCGCTGCGGGTCGGCCAGCACGGCGGTCGCGCCGAGCGCCCAATATCCGCCGCCGACAATGGCGCCCAGATAGCTGCCCCGTCGCCAGCGCACCGGCGACCGGCCGCCGTTCACGCTGCCCATCGGATCCCTCCCAACCGTTCGTCGGCGGTGCGCCAGATGCTACCGGGGCGTCCGCGGCGGCGCCGGTGCTCGCCCCGCCCACTAAGCTGTCGGTCGTGACCTCTGGGCCCACCGAACACCTCGACGACCACCTCGACACCGTCGCGCACGCCGCCGACACCCCCGATCACCCGCAGCCGTTCGGCGAGCTCGGCCTCAAAGACGACGAGTACGCCCGCATCCGCGACATCCTGGGCCGGCGTCCCACCGACGCCGAGCTGGCCATGTACTCGGTGATGTGGAGCGAGCACTGCTCGTACAAGTCCTCCAAGGTGCATCTGCGCTACTTCGGGCAGACCACCACCGAGGCGATGCGCGAGGCGATGCTCGCCGGGATCGGCGAGAACGCCGGCGTGGTCGACATCGGCGACGGCTGGGCGGTCACCTTCAAAGTGGAATCGCACAACCACCCGTCCTACGTGGAGCCCTACCAGGGCGCGGCGACCGGGGTGGGCGGCATCGTGCGCGACATCATGGCGATGGGCGCGCGACCGGTCGCGGTGATGGACCAGCTGCGCTTCGGTGCCGCCGACGCCCCCGACACCCGCCGGGTGCTCGACGGGGTGGTGCGCGGCATCGGCGGCTACGGCAACTCCCTGGGCCTGCCCAACATCGGCGGCGAGACCGTCTTCGACGCCAGCTACGCGGGCAACCCCCTGGTCAACGCGCTGTGCGTGGGCGTGCTGAAAAAGGAGGATCTGCACCTGGCGTTCGCCTCGGGTGTGGGCAACAAGATCATCCTGTTCGGGGCGCGCACCGGTCTCGACGGGATCGGCGGGGTCTCGGTGCTGGCCAGCGACACCTTCGCCGGCGACGAGGCCGGCGCCGGACGCAAGAAACTGCCCGCCGTGCAGGTCGGTGACCCGTTCACCGAGAAGGTCCTCATCGAGTGCTGCCTGGAGCTCTACTCCGCCGGGCTGGTGGTCGGCATCCAGGACCTCGGTGGGGCGGGATTGGCTTGCGCTACTTCGGAATTGGCCGCAGCGGGGGATGGCGGCATGGCGATCGAGTTGGACAAGGTGCCGCTGCGCGCGACCGGGATGACCCCGGCGGAGGTGCTCTCCAGCGAATCGCAGGAACGCATGTGCGCGGTGGTCACCCCGGACAACGTGGAACGATTCCTGGCGGTCTGCGCCAAATGGGACGTGCTGGCCACGGTGATCGGGGAGGTCACCGACTCCGACCGGCTGCAGATCACCTGGAACGGCGAGACCGTGGTCGACGTGCCGCCGCGCACCGTGGCCCACGAGGGGCCGGTCTACCAGCGCCCGCTGGCCCGCCCGGCCGGCCAGGACGCACTCAACGCCGACACCACCGCCGGGCTGCCCCGACCGGCCACCGGCGACGAACTGCGCGCCACCCTGCTGGCGCTGCTGTCCAGCCCGCACCTGTGCAGCCGGGCGTTCATCACCGAACAGTACGACCGCTACGTGCGCGGCAACACCGTGCTGGCCGAGAACGCCGACGGCGGTGTGCTGCGCATCGACGAGCAGACCGGCCGCGGCATCGCCGTGGCCACCGATGCGTCGGGCCGCTACACCGCCCTGGACCCCTACACCGGGGCGCAGCTGGCGCTGGCCGAAGCCCACCGCAACGTCGCGGTCACCGGCGCCACCCCGATCGCGGTCACCAACTGCCTGAACTTCGGCTCCCCGGAAGACCCCGGGGTGATGTGGCAGTTCGCCGAGGCGGTGCGCGGACTGGCCGACGGCTGTGCCGCACTGGGGATCCCGGTCACCGGCGGCAACGTCAGCTTCTACAACCAGACCGGGGCGACGGCGATCCTGCCCACCCCGGTGGTCGGGGTGCTCGGCGTGATCGACGACGTGGACCGGCGCATCCCCACCGCATTCGGCACCGAGCCGGGCGAGACCCTGATGCTGCTGGGGGAGACCCGCGACGAGTTCGACGGCTCGATCTGGGCGCAGGTCGTCGCCGACCACCTCGGCGGGCGGCCCCCGGCCGTCGACCTGGGCCGCGAGAAGCTCCTCGCGCAGGTCCTCACCGCCGCCTCCCGCGACGGGCTGGTCTCCGCCGCCCACGATCTGTCCGAGGGCGGGCTGATCCAGGCGGTGGTGGAATCGGCGCTGGCCGGCGAGACCGGCTGCCGCATCGTGCTTCCCGACGGCGTCGACCCGTTCGCGTTCCTGTTCTCCGAATCGGCCGGCCGGGTGCTGGTGGCGGTGCCCCGCACCGAGGAGAGCCGGTTCACCGCCATGTGCGAGGCCCGCGGGCTGCCGGCGGTGCGCATCGGGGTGGTCGACCAGGGCTCGGACGCCGTGGAGGTGCAAGACCAGTTCGCGGTGCCGCTGGCCGAGTTGCGCGACGTCTCCGAGGGCGTGCTGCCCGGGCTGTTCGGATGAACCGCGTTCGATGATCACCCCGGCCACCGGGCTGCGCCGGCACCCGTTGCTGGTGTGGGCATGGCGGCTGCTGCGGCTGCACTTCGTCGGGGTGGCGTTCGGGGCGTTGCTGTTCTGCCTGTCACTGACCCCGTCGCTGCTGCCGCGCGACTGGATGTTCCAGGGTTTGATCGGCGGCATCAACGCCGCCATCGGCTACGCGCTCGGGGTGGCGGTCGCCGCGGTGGTCGATCGCCTGGTGCTGCGCAACGCCGCCTGGTGGCCCCCGTCGCCGGCGCTGCTGTGGGCGCTGAAGGCCGTGGTCGTGATCGTCGCCCCGCTGGCCTGCGTGTTGATGCTGATCCCGGCCGCGGCCTGGCAACGCCAGGTGTCGGCGCTGATGGATCTTCCCGGCCCCACCACCGCCGGCTACCTGCGCACCCTGCTGGTGGCGGCCGCGGTCGCCGCGGCGCTGGTGGCGGCGGCGCGGGTGATCCTCGACGCGATCAAACTGGTGGCGCGCATGCTGATCCGCCGCTGGCGGCTGCACAGCGAGGTGGCGATGTTCATCGGCACCGCGATCGTGGTGGTGCTGCTGGTGGCGCTGTTCAACGGCGTGCTGGTGCGCGGGTTCTTCGTCGGCGCGAACGCCATGTTCGAGCCGCGCAACAGCGCCACCGATCCGGGCGTGACCCAGCCGCACATTCCGCAGCGCTCCGGCAGCCCCGCGTCGCTGGTGGACTGGGACAGCCTCGGCCGGCAGGGCCGCAACTTCGTCGCCGGCGGCCCGCACGTCGACGAGCTGAGCCGGCTCAACGGCGCCCCGGCGCGTGAACCGATCCGGGTCTACGCCGGGCTGCACAGCGCCGACGACGACACCGAACGGATGGCGCTGCTCATCGGCGAGCTGGAACGCACCGGCGCCGCCGAGCGTCAACTGCTGGTGATCGTGCCGACCACCGGCACCGGCTGGGTCAACCCGATGGCCGCCGATGCGCTGGAGATGATGTACAACGGCGACACCGCGCTCGTCGCGGTGCAGTACTCCTACCTGCCGAGCTGGATCTCCTTCCTCGGCGACGAACAGAAGTCGCTGGCCGCCGGCCGGATGCTGATCGAGACGGTGCGCAGCTGGTGGTCCCGGCTGCCCGCCGGACACCGGCCCAAACTCGCCCTCTACGGCGAGAGCCTGGGTGCGCTGGCCGGGCAGGGCGCGTTCAGCTGGCTGCCCGAGATCACCGACAGCGGCTTCGACGCCGTGCTGTGGGTGGGCCCGCCCAACGCCAGCCGGCTCTGGCATGAGCTGCTCGCCCGCCGCGACCCCGGCACCCCGGCGGAGCAGCCGCGCTACGACAACGGACGCACCGTCCGGTTCTCCACCGCCGCCGATCCCGCGGCGATCGCCGCGACCGCCGCGCCGCCCTGGCCGGGAACCCGCGTGCTGTTCCTGCAGCACCCCTCCGACCCGGTCGTGTGGTGGTCGCCGGATCTGCTGTTCTCCGAACCGGATTGGTTGGCCGAGCCGCCCGGCGCCGATCGCACCGCGTCGATGCGCTGGTATCCGATCGTCACGTTCTGGCAGGTCGCGTTCGACATCACCAACGGGGAGGCGGCGCCGCCGCGGCACGGCCACAACTACGGCGACGGCGTGCTCGACGGCTGGGTGGCGGTGCTCGCGCCCGAGGGCTGGAGCGCCGCCGACACCGAACGGCTGCGCGCCGCCCTGCACGACGACGCGGTCATGGCGGTGCCGTGAGCACCCGGGGGCCGCGCGGGCGGACGCTGGGCCTGGCCGTCGGGCTGCTCGGCTGGAGTGCGGTGGGTCCGCGGCTGCCGCACCGGTGGCGCGCACCGCTGCAGGCCGGCGCCGCCACCGTGTTGGCGCTGACCAGCCCGGCCAGCCTCGGCCTGGGTCCGCCGGCGCTCTGGCCGGGTCTGCGCTGGGGGGCTCCGGTGGCCGCCGGGGCGGCCGCCGCGGTGGCCGCCACCACGGTGCTGCCGCCGGTGCGCCTGGCGATGGGCGCGCGGGAGCTGCCGCCGATCACCCCGTGGCTGATCTGGCAGATCCCGGTCGGCACGGTGTGGGCCGAGGAGAACGCCTACCGGGGTGCGCTCGGGTCGACCGCGGCCGCCGCGTTCGGACCCGCACGCGGCCGGCTGCTGCAGGCGGTGACCTTCGGGCTCTCCCACGTCCCCGACGCCCGCCGGGCCGGGGACCCGGTGCTGGCGACCGTGCTGGCCACGGCGGCGGCCGGGTGGCTGTTCGGCTGGCTCGCCGACCGCACCGGCAGCCTGGCCGCCCCGATGCTGGCGCATTTGGGCATCAACCAGTCCGGGGCGCTGGCCGCCCTCGGTGTGCAACGACGGGCGGTGCGCTGAACCGATGCCCCCACCCCCGGTCGATCCCGCCGCCACCCGGGCCGCGGTGGCCGCCGTCGCCGACTGGCTGCGAGCCGAGCCCGCCGACGCGGTCGCGGCGCCGGTGCGCACCGAGCTGGCCGCCGCGGTACGGCTGAGCGCGCGGACCCTGGCCGCCGCGGCGCCCGGCGCCAGCGTGGAGGTGCGCATCCCCCCGTTCGCGGCGGTGCAGTGCGTGGCGGGGCCGCGGCACACCCGCGGCGCCCCGCCCAACGTCGTGGAGACCGACCCGCGCACCTGGCTGCGGCTGGTGTGCGGACTGGTCGACCTGCCCACCGCCGAGGCCGCCGGTGTGATCCAGCTCTCCGGTGTTCGCGCAGGTGAGATAGGTCGGTGGCTGCCGTTGATGCGCCTGACCGGCGAAGCCGGTTACACTGCGAACCGTCACTGACCCCGCGCCAGGGAGCCGCCGAACATTGTGACCGCCGAGCAGCCGCCAGCCGAGGAGAATCCGCCCCGCGAGGAGTGCGGCGTATTCGGGGTATGGGCCCCCGGCGAGGAAGTCGCCAAGCTCACCTACTACGGGCTCTACGCCCTGCAGCACCGCGGCCAGGAGGCCGCCGGCATCGCCGTCGCCGACGGCGCGCAGATGCTGGTGTTCAAGGACCTGGGGCTGGTCAGCCAGGTCTTCGATGAGCAGACGCTGGCCGCCATGAGCGGTCACGTCGCGATCGGGCACTGCCGCTACTCCACCACCGGCTCCACCACCTGGGAGAACACCCAGCCGGTGTTCCGCAACACCGCCGCGGGCACCGGGGTGGCGCTCGGCCACAACGGCAACCTGGTCAACACCGCCGAGCTGCTCGCCCGGGCGCGCGAGGCCGGGCTGCTGGCCACCAACGGCGCCGACGCGGCCACCACCGACTCCGATGTGCTCGGCGCGCTGCTGGCGCACGGGTCCGGCGACGCCAGCCTCGAGCAGGCGGCGCGGGAGCTGCTGCCCACCGTGCGCGGCGCGTTCTGCCTGACGTTCATGGACGAGGACACCCTCTACGCGGCCCGCGACCCGTGGGGGGTGCGGCCACTGTCGCTGGGACGGCTGGACCGCGGCTGGGTGGTGGCCTCGGAGACCGCGGCACTGGACATCGTCGGGGCCTCGTTCGTGCGCGACATCGAACCCGGGGAGCTGCTGGCCATCGACGCCGACGGGGTGCGCTCCACCCGCTTCGCGCAACCCAACCGCAAAAGCTGCGCGTTCGAGTACGTTTATCTGGCCCGCCCCGACTCCACCCTGGCCGGCCGCTCGGTGCACGCCACCCGCGTGCAGATCGGCCGGATCCTGGCCCAGGAGGCCCCGGTCGAGGCGGACCTGGTGATCGGGGTGCCCGAATCGGGTACGCCGGCCGCGGTCGGCTACGCCCAGGAGTCCGGCATCCCGTTCGGTCAGGGCCTGATGAAAAACGCCTACGTGGGGCGCACGTTCATCCAGCCGTCGCAGACGATCCGGCAACTGGGCATCCGGCTCAAACTCAACCCGTTGAAGTACGTGATCCGCGGGCAACGGCTCATCGTCGTCGACGACTCGATCGTGCGGGGCAACACCCAGCGGGCGCTGGTGCGGATGCTGCGCGAGGCCGGTGCCCTGGAGGTGCACGTGCGCATCGCCGCGCCGCCGGTGAAGTGGCCGTGCTTCTACGGCATCGATTTCGCCTCGCGGGCCGAGCTGATCGCCAACGTCGTCGAGGACGAGGAGCAGATGGTCGAGGCGGTGCGGCGCACCATCGGCGCCGACAGCCTCGGCTACGTCTCCCAGGAGGGCATGGTCGCCGCGATCGAACAGCCGGCGACCCGGCTGTGCGCCGCCTGCTTCGACGGCAACTATCCGATCGCTCTGCCCGAGGAGACCGCGCTGGGCAAAAACGTGGTCGAACAGATGCTGGCCACCACCGCCCGCGGCGCGGCCCGCGCCGCCGACACCGGGGCCGGCGCCGTCGCACCGCGCTCCGAGTCGGTCTGAGCCGCCCCCGGCGCACCGACCGCGCTGGCCGGGCCACCGGCGCGCCCCGGTAGCCTCTATCTCGATGACGAAGCGCGACGCAAACCCCGGCGACCGGGGCGATCACGGGGTGACCTACGCGGCGGCCGGGGTGGACATCGAGGCCGGTGAGCGCGCCGTCGACCTGTTCAAGCCGCTGGCGGCCAAGGCCACCCGCCCGGAGGTCCGCGGCGGTCTCGGCGGATTCGCCGGACTGTTCTCGCTCAAGAGCGGCTACCGCGAGCCCATCCTGGCCGCCTCCACCGACGGGGTGGGCACCAAGCTGGCGATCGCGCAGGCGATGGACAAACACGACACCGTCGGGCTGGACCTGGTCGCGATGGTCGTCGACGACCTGGTGGTCTGCGGTGCCGAGCCGCTGTTCCTGCAGGACTACATCGCGGTCGGCCAGGTGGTGCCCGAGCGGGTCAGCGCCATCGTCGCCGGCATCGCCGACGGCTGCGTGCAGGCCGGGTGTGCGCTGCTGGGTGGGGAGACCGCCGAGCATCCCGGCCTGATGGACCCCGACCACTACGACATCTCGGCGACCGGGGTGGGCGTGGTCGAGGCCGACGACGTGCTCGGGCCCGACCGGGTCAAACCCGGCGACGTGCTGATCGCGATGGGCTCCTCGGGCCTGCACTCCAACGGGTATTCACTGGCCCGCTCGGTGCTGCTGGAGATCGACCGGATGGACCTCGGCGGGCACGTCGAGGAGTTCGGCCGGACCCTCGGCGAGGAGCTGCTCGAACCGACCCGGATCTACGCCAAGGACTGCCTGGCGCTGGCCGCCGAGACCCAGGTGCGCACCTTCTGCCACGTCACCGGCGGCGGGCTGGCCGGCAACCTGGACCGGGTGATCCCGGTCGGGCTGCAGGCCGAATTGGATCGGGGCACCTGGACCCCGGCGCCGGTGTTCGCGATGATCGCCCAGCGCGGCCGGATCACCCGCGCCGAGATGGAGAAGACGTTCAACATGGGTGTCGGCATGGTGGCCGTGGTGGCCCCGGAGGACACCGATCGGGCCCTGGCGATCCTGACCGCCCGTCACCTCGACAGCTGGGTGCTCGGCACCGTCAACAAGAGCAGCAAGCGCAGCGCCCGGGCACGCCTGGTCGGACAGCATCCGCGGTTCTGATCAGGTGACGGGCCCGGCCCGGTGGGGATGGTCTGCGACCGGGTCAGCGACGCCAGTCGTCGTCGACCCACCGGTCGTCGCCGTCGCGGTCGCCTGCACCCGACCCGGACAACTCGCGCTGAAGCCGCTCCAAATCCGTCTGCGGAGCGTTGTATTTCAGCTCTCGAGCAACCTTCGTCTGCTTTGCCTTCGCCCGGCCGCGGCCCATCGGGGGACCCCCTCGCGCAATAACGGAGCGGCCCAACACGGTAGGCGGCTCCGATCTGTGTCTGTGTATCGTCCTGCCGACAGCTTACCGTGCTCCCCGCGGGCACGTGCCAACGGTCAGCGGTTGGTCACCGCCCGCGCAGCCGCTCCACCGCCAGCCGACCCGCCCCGGGGGCGTCCGGCGGGGGCAGCGAATCGGCGTCGATCACGGCGGCGACCTCGTTGTTCTCCCCGGTAGCCAGGGCGGTGTCGGCCGGCAGTGCCCGTTTGAGCAGCGCCAGCGCGATCGGGCCCAACTCGTCGTGGTCGACCACGGTGCCCAGCCGTCCGACCGGGCGGCCCCCGGCGGTGACCGGGTCGCCGGGGGCGGGCCGGTCCACCGACCCGTCGAGGTGCAGCAACGCCAGCATCCGCGGGGGTTTGCCCAGGTTGTGCACCCGGGCGACGGTCTCCTGGCCGCGGTAGCAGCCCTTGTTCAGGTGCACCGCCCCGACACCCGGCCCGCCGATCCAGCCCACCTCGTGCGGGATGGTCCGCTCATCGGTGTCGACCCCGAGGCGGGGGCGCACCGCGGCGACCCGATGCGCCTCGAACGTCCACACCCCGGCCGGTGACACCCCGGCGGCGGCGAGGCGCTCGCGCAGCCCGGCGACCTGGTCGCGGGGCACCAGAACGTCGAACTCGGGTGCGCCGTCGCCGGCGCTGGGCATGCGCCGGATCAGCCCGCCGGACGGCAGCGCGATCGCGGCGGTGGCGTCGGGCAGCGCGGCGATCCCGAGGGCAGCCGGCACCGCCGGATCGGTCAGGCCGGGGCCCAGCAGCGAGAGCACCGCCAGGTCGCTGGCCTGCAGCGTCACCTCCGCCCAGAACACCATGCTGGACAGGTAGCCCAGCAGCGCCTCACCGCGCCCCGGTTCGGTGTCCAGGTAGCTCACCGCCGCCAGGTCGGTCTGGATCCAGTGATCTTGCACACGTCCCTGGCCGTCCAGGCAGAGGTTGTCCACGGTCGCGCCGTCGGGCAGGTCGGCGACGTGCTGGGTGCACAGGGTGTGCAGCCAGCTCAGCCGGTCGGGCCCGGTGATGGTCAGCACCGGCCGGTGCGAGCGGTCGATCATCACCGCGGCGGTCCGCGCGCTGCGTTGTTCGCTCAGCGGGTCCCCGTAGTGCCAGATCGCTCCGGCGTCGGGTCCGGTGTCGGGGGCGGGTACAGGGGGCACACCTCAACTGTACGAGCGTCCCAGTCGGGGGGTGGCCCGGGTGCGCGGAGAACCCCGGAAATAAGTTGACTACGCAACTAGTTGTGGGGGGTGAGGCACATCAGGCATCCCCGGCGCGGGCGACCGCGTCGCGGCGAGAGGAGGACAATCGTGTCCGGTATGCAGTTCGGGATCTTCACCGTCGGCGACGTGACCGCCGACCCGACCACCGGCGCCACCCCGAGCGAGGCGCAGCGCATCCGCGATACCGTCGCGATCGCCAAGAAGGCCGAGGAGGTCGGGCTCGACGTGTTCGCCACCGGCGAGCACCACAACCCGCCGTTCGTGCCGTCGTCGCCGACGACGCTTCTGGCCTACATCGCCGCCCAGACCGAGCGGATTCAGCTGTCGACGGCGACGACGCTGATCACCACCAACGACCCGGTGAAGATCGCCGAGGACTTCGCCGTGCTCCAGCACCTGGCCGACGGCCGGGTCGACGTGATGCTCGGGCGCGGCAACACCGGTCCGGTGTATCCGTGGTTCGGCAAGGACATCCGCGCCGCGATCCCGCTGACCGTGGAGAACTATCGGCTGCTGCGCCGGCTGTGGCGCGAGGACGTCGTCGACTGGAGCGGGGAGCACCGCACCCCGCTGCACGGGTTCACGGCGGTGCCGCGCCCGCTGGACGGCGTGCCGCCGTTCGTCTGGCACGGGTCGATCCGGTCCCCGGAGGTCGCCGAGCTGGCCGCCTACTACGGCGACGGGTTCTTCGCCAACCACATCTTCTGGCCGGCCTCGCACACCAAACGGATGGTGCAGCTGTACCGGCAGCGCTACGCCCACCACGGGCACGGCGACCCCGAGCAGGCGATCGTCGGGTTGGGCGGGCAGATCTTCATGCGCCGCAACAGCCAGGACGCGGTCGCGGAGTTCCGGCCCTACTTCGACAACGCACCGGTGTACGGCCACGGCCCGTCGCTGGAGGAGTTCAGCGCCCAGACCCCGCTGACGGTCGGCTCCCCGCAGGAAGTGATCGACAAGACCCTGGGCTTCCGCGACTACGTCGGTGACTACCAGCGTCAGCTGTTCCTCGTCGACCACGCCGGGCTGCCGCTGAAGACCGTGCTCGAACAGCTCGACCTGCTCGGCGAGGAGGTCCTGCCGGTGCTGCGCGCCGAGTTCGCCAGCGGGCGCCCCGCGCGGGTTCCCGACGCCCCTACCCACGCGGCGCTGGTGGCCGCGGCCGCCGAGGCCGACACCGCGGCGCAGGTGCAGTCATGACGGCGCTGGCGGTGGTCAGCGCCGGCCTGCGGGAGCCGTCATCGACCCGGCTTCTGGCCGACCGGCTCGCCGCGGCGGTGCGGGCGGCGCTGCCCGACGGGCCGGTCGAGGTCACGGTGATCGACCTGCGGCGTGTGGGCCGGGCGATCATCGACGCGATGCTCACCGGGGTGCCCACCCCGGAACTGGACGCGGCGTTCGACGCCGTCGCCGGCGCCGACGGGCTGATCGCGGTCACCCCGGCGTTCAACGCCTCGTTCAGCGGCCTGTTCAAGGCGTTCTTCGACGTGCTGCCCGAGAAGAGCCTGCGGCAGATGCCGGTGCTGATCGCCGCGACCGGCGGCACCGAACGCCATTCCCTGGTGCTCGACCACGCCGTGCGTCCGCTCTTCGCCTACCTGGGCGCCCTGGTCGCCCCGACCGGTGTCTACGCCGCGACCGCCGACTTCGGCGCCCACCGGGGTGCCCTGTCGGAGCGGATCGCCCGGGCGGCGGCGGAGTTCGCCGGGCTGCTGGACACCGCCGGGCCCCGGCAGCGCCGCGACGGCGGGGCCGACGAGCTGGCCACCATGCAGCGACTGCTGGCCGGCACCGGGACCGGTCAGTGAACCGGCCCCGGCGCCGCCGTACTGTCGAGGCGACCGACCACCGAGTGAACGGACGACACCCCCATGGGACACCCGGCCCCGCACCGCCGTGACCCGGCCGAGCCCCGGCCGGGCGTGATCGTCACCCTCGACGGCCAGACCCACCCGCTGGATGCGCCGCTGCTCTACGCCGACGACCTCGCGGCGCTGCGCGGCGACGGGGTCTTCGAAACGCTGCTGGTCCGCGGCGGCCGGGCCTGCCTCGTGGAGGCCCACCTGCGCCGGCTGGCCGGGTCGGCGGAGCTGATGGACCTTCCCGGGCCGGACGTGGCGGCCTGGCGCGACGCGATCGCCGTCGCGGTGGGTAGCTGGCCGCAGGACACCGAGGGGATCCTGCGCCTGATCTACAGCCGCGGGCGCGAGGGCGGGACCGAACCCACCCGCTACGTGATGCTCACCGCGGTGCCCGACCGGATCCACGACACCCGCGCCCACGGGGTGGCGGCGATCACGCTGCAGCGCGGGCTGCCCACCGGGGCGGAGTCGTGGCTTCTGGCAGGCGCGAAGACGCTGTCCTACGGGGTCAACATGGCCGCCCTGCGCCACGCCGCGCGCCGCGGCGCCGACGACGTGATCTTCATCGCCCCGGACGGCACGGTGCTCGAGGGGCCGCGCTCGACGGTGGTGATCGCCCAGCCCGACGGCGACGGCGTCCGGCTGCTCACCCCGCCGCACTCCCAGCCGATCCTGGAGGGCACCACCCAGCAGGCGCTGTTCACGGTCGCCGGCGCGGCCGGCTACTCCTGCGAATACCGCGGCCTGCAGGTCGCCGACCTGCTCGCCGCCGACGGGGTGTGGCTGGTCTCCAGTGTCACCCTCGCGGCGCGGGTGCACACCCTCAACGGCACCCGGCTGGCCACCCCGACCCGTGGTGAGGAGTTCACCGGCCTCGTCGCCGCCGCCGTCGCGTCGTGACGGCGGCGGTCAGCCGATGAACCGCGACAGCCGCGCCGACAGGTGCGGCATCAGGGCGCCGTCGGCGCCGATGCGTTCCTCCACGTAGGCCAGATCGCCGTCCTCGACGATGCCGTAGAGCCGTTTGGCGCCGCCGACCAGCAGCCCGGAGCGGCTGCGCGCCAGCGCATCGGTGCTCAGCTCCCAGGAGGACTGGCTGTGCGGGTGGCCGTAGAACAGTTCGACGTAGCCGACCGAGTGGGCCAGCAGCAACTCGATGGCCTGGCTCTCGGTGGGATCCTCGGGGTCGTCGACGAACCGCCAGAACCCCACCTCGCGCAGCCCGGGGCCGTGGTAGTCCCCGTCGTCGGTTTGGCGCCAGGTGCGCGACTCCCAGTTCAAGAAGTCGCCGCCGTCGTGGGAGACCACGATCTGCTGGCCGAACCGGTAGTCGCCGTCGGCGTCGCGGCCCTCGCCGTCACCGCGCCACACCCCGACCAGCGGCAGCAGGGCCAGCAGGGCGTCGTGCAGATCGGCGCCGTCGCGCAGATTCGCGGTGTCGGCCGGCGCGGGAAGGTCGTCGAAGGTCGGGATGTTGCGCCCGGCGGTGCGGTGGGCGCGCTGCGCCGCCGCGGCGATCGCACGGTCCCCCGAGCCGGGGGCCCGATCGGACGCGCTCACCGGCTCACGACTCGTCGGTCAATTGGCGGTAGAGCACATACAGCGCGAACCAGGTGATGACCAGGGTCGCCGATACCAGCAGAATCTCGAAGAACAGCACCACGGGTGCCAGTTTACGGTCCCGCTCACGCGATCTTGACGTCGACCTCGTGGATGCCCGCGCCGGTCGGCGCGATCGTCACATCGCCGTTGCCGACCGGGGAGAGCGCACGCAGCGTCCACGAGCCCGGCGCGGCGAAGAACCGGAAGTCCCCGGTGGCCGAGGCCACCACTTCGGCGGTGAACTCATCGGAGGCGTCGAGCAGACGCACGAACGCCCCGCCGACGGCCTGTCCGGAGCCGTCGACGACGCGACCGGTGATGACGGTCTCGGTCTCCGGGTCCACTCCGGCCGGCAAGGTCTGTCCTTGTTTCGGTGCAGAGCACATATTCAGCTTCCCAACTCGATCGGGGCACCCACCAGGGAGCCGTATTCCACCCAACTGCCGTCATAGTTTTTGACGTTCTTGTGGCCCAACAGTTCTTGCAGCACGAACCAGGTATGCGAGGAGCGCTCCCCGATCCGGCAGTAGGCGATGGTGTCGCGCTGCGGATCCAGGCCGGCGTCGGCGTAGATCGCGGTCAACTCCTCGTTCGACTTGAACGTGCCGTCCTCGTTGGCGGCCCGACTCCACGGCACGTTGATCGCCCCCGGAACGTGGCCGCGCTGCTGGCTCTGCTCCTGCGGCAGATGCGCCGGGGCGGAGATCTTGCCGGAGAACTCCTCCGGGGAGCGCACGTCGACGAGGTTGGCGGAGCCGATCGAGGCGATCACGTCGTCGCGGAACGCGCGGATGCTGTTGTCCAGCGGCTGCGCGGTGTAGGAGGTCGCCGGCCGGTTCACCGTCTCGGTCGACAGCGGACGCCCGTCGAGCACCCACTTCTTGCGGCCGCCGTCGAGCAGCCGGACATCGGCGTGACCGTAGGACTTGAAATACCAGTAGGCGTAGGCGGCGAACCAGTTGTTGTTGCCGCCGTAGAGGATGACGGTGTCGTCGTTGGCGATCCCGCGCTCGGAAAGCAGCTTGGAGAACTGTTGGGCGTCAACGAAATCCCGTTTCACCGGGTCCTGCAGGTCGTCGCGCCAGTCCAGTTTGACCGCCCCGGGCAGATGCCCGGTGTCGTAGGCGCTGACGTCTTCGTCGACCTCGACGAAGACGGTGTTGTCGGCGTCGAGGTGGTCCTGGGCCCACTGCGGGCTGACCAGGACGTCAGAACGGCTCATGAACGTATTCCTTTCGATTCAACGGTCAACGGCTCACCGAGCGCCACGCCGGGCCGACGGCGGGCCCGGGCGACCAGCGGGTAGAGCTGACAGCCCAGGCAGATCCCGAACGCTGCGTTGAGGAACGCCGCCGCCAACGCCAGCGCGGTCGCGACCACCCCGACCACCGGTGCGCCGGTGAGGAACCCGGCGACGGCGATGAGGCTGAAGACCAGCCCGACCAGTTGGGCGAAGCGCAACGGGGCGACCGGTTCCCGTTCGGTGGGCCCGGCGAGCCGCGGCGCCACCACCCGGGCGAACACCTGTCCGTAGGGGTGACGGCGCGGGCCGGCGAGGGCGCCGATCGCGAACACCGCCGCCTGCGCGGCGAGCACCGCCGCGCCGAGATGGGGGTCCGTCCCGGCGATCAGCAGACCGGCGGCCAGCACCACGGTGGTTACCCAGGCGGAAAAGCGCGGTCCGCGGACGTCGACGTCCGCGGGGGCGGCGGTGGTGATCGACATGATGTTGCTCCTGCTGCTCTGCTGTACCGGAAGGGAGGGATCAGCCCGAAACGGCTGCCCGGAGCGCGCAACGGAGCGCGCTGGTCAGCGACAGCGACAACAGCAGCAACCCGCAACGCGGCACAGATCGACTGCGCGGCGCTTGGTGAGCACAAGCTCAAGGCGGGCTAGCACGTCGGCCAGCCTACCCAATGGGGAGCCGGTCAAGCCAATAGCGCTGTGAGCGCCGCCCGCAGGTCCGCCGCCGAGGGCACCCCGGTGCTGCGGTACCGCTGCCGCCCGGCGGCGTCGAAGATGAACGTGGTGGGCAGCGACAGCACCGACAGGGCGCGGGCCGCGGCAGGGTCGGCGTCGATGTCGATCTCGGTGTGTGCGACCCCGTCGAGCTCGGCGCAGACCTGCTCGACGACCCGGCGCACGCCCGCGCACGGCCCGCACCAGGGGGCGGAGAAGTGCACCACCGTGGGCCCGTCGGCCGACAGGCCCAACGCGGTCGGGTCGACCACCGGGTCGGCGGTGGTGGCGGCGAGCACCCCGCGGCGGCGGGTCATCACCGCACCGGCGAGCGCGGCGATCGCCAGGGCGGCCGCCAGCGCCACCGCCGCGGTGATCACGGGCGCGGCCCCGGTGGACGGAACTGGGGCAAGGTGACGGTGACATCGTCGACGATGCCTTCGATGATCACCTCGGAGCCGCGGGCGCCCCAGCTGGTCGGCGCCACCGTGAACGGCAGCCGTTGATCGGGCAGCCGCGCGGCGAACGCCGCGAACACCGCGGTCTGACGATCCTCGGGAACATGCTGGTCGGCGGTGTCGGGGCCGGTGAGGATGCCGGTGGGGGTGATCACCAGCGTCGAACGGTCCGGGCCGGCCATCGTCAGGTCGACCGAGACACTGACCGGCCGGTGGAAGTCGGCGGCGGTGGGGGTGCCGGTGAACACCAGGCCCTCGCTGCGGGAGATCCCGGACTCGGTGGTGCCGCCGGTGGCGTCGTTGGTGTCCGCCGGCGGGGCCTCCACCATCAGATCCCGGATGCCCATGAACTGGCCCAGGTGACGTGAGTCGATGATGATCCGGCTCTCCAGGGTGCCGACGTGCAGCGTCGCGTCCGGCTCGATCAGCCACGACCGGTCGAGCAGGTCGATGTCGTGCATGGTGGCCTCCAGCGCGGCGCGCCCCACCCGCGGGTGGGCGACGTCGACGGCCTTGATCTCCAGCTCGCCGTAGCGGTCGGCGCGGGCCTGGGCGATGAACGGGAACCCCAGGATCGCCACGTTGGGGTCCGACTCGAGGTGCGCGGCGGTGCGCACCGACCGGGACAGCCGGTATTCGGCGTAAATGCTGGTCCCGAAGTCGATACCGACGGCGGCGAGCGCCACGGCCAGTACCGCCGCGAGCCCCACCGTCCACACCGTGCGCACCCGGACATTGTTCCCCACCGGGTTCCGCACCGGGTTCCCCCGGGGCCCCCGGTGGTCCCCCCGAGCCCCCACCCGGTGCCGGCTGTCTGTCGATCACCCCCCGCGGGGACGGGAAACAGCAGGTGGCACGGTATTGTGAGAGCACCTGGTGCGCAACGGAGTGTGGCCAAACGACGTAGGAAGAAGGGCCGGGAAACCGCGCCCCCGACGCTGGAGAGCTCTGTTGGACCTGTTGCTGCTCACCGCCGAACCCGCTCCCGACGCCGTTCTGCCGGCGTTGGGGCTGCTCACCCACACCGTGCGCACCGCGCCGATGACCGTGAACGCCCTGCTGGAAACCGACGAGGCCGACGTGGTGATCGTCGACGCGCGCACCGATCTGGTCGGGGCGCGCAACCTGTGCCGGCTGCTGGCCGGGACCGGGCGCACTGTCGCGGTGCTCGTCGTCATCGCCGAGGGCGGACTGGTGGCCGTCAACAGCGAATGGAACCTCGACGACCTGGTGTTGCCGACGACCGGGCCGGCCGAACTCGACGCCCGGCTGCGGCTGCTGGCCGGCCGGTCCGATCTCGTCGAGGAGACCCCGAGCAGCCAGATCGTGTTGGGCGAGTTGGTGATCGACGAGAACACCTACACCGCCCGGGTGCGGGGTCGCCCGCTGAACCTCACCTACAAAGAGTTCGAGCTGCTCAAGTACCTCACCCAGCATGTGGGCCGGGTCTTCACCCGGGTGCAGTTGCTGCAGGAGGTGTGGGGCTATGACTTCTTCGGCGGCACCCGCACCGTCGACGTGCACGTGCGACGGCTGCGGGCCAAACTCGGCCCCGAGTACGAGGCGGTGATCGGTACGGTCCGTAATGTCGGCTACAAGGCGGTGCGGCCCGCCCGCGGCCGCCACGCCGAGCAGTCCCCCGAGCCCCCCGACACCGGGGGCGACACCGGGGGCGACGACGAACCCGAACCGGAGATCTCCCCGCACCCATGAGCACCGACGCCTGGCTGACCGACCTCGATGCCCAGCAGCGCCGACAGGTCCGCGACCTGACCGCGGCCGCCGGCGCCGCCGACGGGGTGGCCCCGGTCGGCGACGCGGTGCTGCGCGCCCTCGACGGCGGGCACACCGATCACCTGCTGATCGAGCAGGACCAGCGGCTGGTCGCCTATCTCAACCTGGCGGCGCCGCGCGACGACGCCCCGGCGATGGCCGAACTGGTCGTCGCCCCGCCGGCGCGCCGCCGCGGTCTGGGTTCGGCGCTGATCGAGGCGGCCCTGGCCCGCAGTCAGGGCGGCGCGCAGTTCTGGGCGCACGGCACGCTGGCGCCGGCCGCGGCCACCGCCGCGGCGCTGGGGCTGGTGCCGGCCCGGGAACTGCTGCAGATGCGCCGCTCCCTGCGTGGACTGCCGCCGGTGCCGCCGACACCGTCCGGGGTCACCATCCGCAGCTACCGCGGCGCGGTCGACGACGCGGAGCTGCTGCGGGTCAACAACGCGGCGTTCTCCTGGCACCCCGAGCAGGGCGGCTGGAGCGAGGCCGACCTGGCCGATGAGATCCGCCAGCCGTGGTTCGACCCGGCGGGGCTGTTCCTGGCTTTCGAAGCCCCCGACGCCCCCGAAGCCCCCGGCCGGTTGCTGGGGTTTCACTGGACCAAGATCCACACCGATCAGCCCGGGGAGGTTGCAGGGGAGGTCGCCGGGGAGGTCTATGTGGTCGGGGTCGACCCGGCCGCCCAGGGCCGCGGGCTGGGCGCGGTGCTGACCGCGGTCGGCCTCGCCCACCTCGCCGAGCGGCTCGCCGAGGTGGCCGATCCGACCGTGCTGCTGTATGTCGAGGCCGACAACACCGCCGCGGTGCGCACCTACCGGCGGCTCGGCTTCGCGGTGCACAGCGTCGACACCGCCTACCGCGCCTGAGTCCGTGTTTACCTCGCGTTCATCACCGCCGCCTACCTTGCGGGGACGTCAGCCCGTCCGCTTGACCAACCCCAGGAAACGAGAGTGGTAAAGCTCACCGGCACCACGCTGATGGCGGCCGTCTCCACGGTGGCGATGGTGGTGCTCAGCGCCTGCGGCAGCGACGACAACCTCGGCGTGGACCCCGACCTGATCGGGGTGTCCATCGACTGCGGCGGCAAAGACGGGCTGACCGCGGAGGGGTCCACCGCCCAGCAGAACGCGATCGCGCTGTTCAACCAGACGTGGGGCCGGTTGTGCCCGGGCAAGAAGACCGCCTACAACCCGACCGGATCCGGGGCCGGGCGCGAGCAGTTCATCGCCGGCCAGGTCGATTTCGCCGGCTCGGACTCCCCGCTGGCCGACCGTCAGCGGCCCGCGGCCGAACGGCGGTGCGACGGGCACCCGGCCTGGAACCTGCCGCTGGTGATCGGACCGATCGCGTTGGTTTACCAGCTCGACGGGGTCGACACCCTGGTGCTCAGCCCGACCGTGCTCGCCGACATCTTCTCCGGGGTGATCACCACCTGGTCGGATCCGGCGCTGATGGCGCTCAACCCGGAGGCGGAGCTGCCCGATCTGGACATCACCGTGATCTCGCGGTCGGACTCCTCGGGCACCACCGACAACTTCCAGACCTACCTCGACATCGCCGCCCCCGGGCACTGGCAGGCCGGGGCCGGCACCGAATTCCAGGGCGGGGTCGGTGAGGGCGCCCAGAAATCGGCCGGGGTGGTGCAGGCGGTGCGGGCCACCCCCGGCGCGCTGGGCTACGTGGAGAAGGGGTTCGCCGATCAGGCGTCGCTGAGCTACGCCGCCATCGACAGCGGGCACGGCCCGGTGGCGCTGACCGCCGAGTCGGCGGCGCGGGCGGTCGACGCCGCCCACTTCCGCGGCGACGGGCACGATCTGGTGCTGAACCTGGACTCGCTGTACGGCACCGCGGTGCCCGGCGCCTACCCGCTGGTGCAGACCACCTACGAGATCGTCTGCTCCGGCGGCTACCGGCCCGGCACCGCGGCGGCGGTCAAATCGTTTCTGATCGCCGCCGCCGAGCACGGCCAGCGGCCGTTGGTGGCCGCCGGCTACATCGCCCTGCCGGAGCGATTCAGCCAGCGGCTTGTAGCGTCGATCGAAGCGATCCGATAACCGATGTACCGGCGACCGCCGGTGCCCGAAGCGATGGCGATGGGGTACCGATGAGCACACCCAATCCGGCCGATGCCGGTTCGGGCGAGATCATCGCCGAGGCGGCCCTGCCGCGCACCCCACGGCTGATCGACCCGGGGCGGGCGGCCAAGGCCCGCCTCGGCGACCGGGTCTTCCGGGCCCTGGCGGTGGGCTCGGGGGTGTTCGTGGTCGCGCTGATCGCCTCGATCGGGGTGTTTCTGCTGTGGCGGGCGGTCCCGGCGCTGGCCCGCAACACCGAGAACTTCTTCACCTACGGCGGCAACTGGGTCACCACCGACACCGCGGCGATGCACTTCGGGATCGCCGAACTGCTGCAGGTGACCGTGTTCGTGTCGGTGGTCGCGCTGCTGCTGGCGATGCCGGTGGCCCTGGGGGTGGCGATCTTTCTCACCGCCTACGCCCCACGGCGCGCGGTCGCCCCGCTGTCCTACCTGGTCGACCTCCTGGCGGCGGTGCCGTCGATCATCTACGGCGTGTGGGGGCTGTATGTGCTCGCGCCGCGGCTGCGGCCGGTGGCGCTGTGGCTCAACGATCACCTCGGCGGGGTGTTCCTGTTCGCCACCGGCAACGCCTCGGTCGCCGGCGGCGGCACGGTGTTCACCGGCGGGATTGTGCTGGCGGTGATGATCCTGCCGATCATCGCCGCGGTCGCCCGGGAGGTGTTCGTGCAGACCCCGCAGGGCCAGATCGAGGCGGCGCTGGCGCTGGGCGCCACCCGGTGGGAGGTGGTGCGCACCACGGTGCTGCCGTTCGGTCGCTCCGGGTTCATCAGCGGCGCCATGCTGGGACTGGGCCGCGCCCTCGGGGAGACGATCGCGTTGCTGATCATCCTGCGCGGCACCCAGAAGGCGTTCGGGTGGTCGCTGTTCGACGGTGGGTTCACCTTCGCCGCGAAGATCGCGGCCACCGCCTCGGAGTTCAACGACCAGTACAAGGCGGGTGCCTATATCGCGGCCGGCCTGGTGTTGTTCGTGCTCACGTTCATGGTCAACGCCGCGGCGCGCGCGACCATTGCGGCGGGTGGCCGCCGATGACCTCGCTGCTGGACCGCCCGGTGAAGGAACGCACCTTCGCCGGGCTGAGCCGACGCCGGCGGTTCGCCGACCGGACGGCCACCGTGCTGGTCTCCGCGGCGATGCTGCTGGCGCTGGCGCCGCTGGTGTGGGTGCTCTACGCGGTGGTCACCAAGGGCTTCGCGGCGGTCTCCACCCGCACCTGGTGGTGGCACTCGCAGGCCGGGATGACCGCGTTCAACGCCGGCGGCGGGGCCTATCACGCGATCGTCGGGACCGTCCTGCAAGGCCTGGTGTGCGCGGCGATCTCCATTCCCATCGGCATCTTCGTGGCGGTCTACCTGGTCGAATACGGCGCCGGCACGCGGCTGGGCCGGTTGACCACGTTCATGGTCGACATCCTCACCGGGGTGCCGTCGATCGTGGCGGCGCTGTTCATCTACGCGTTGTGGGTGGCCACCCTCGGCTTCGAGCGGTCCGGGCTGGCGGTGTCGCTGTCGCTGGTGCTGCTGATGATCCCGGTGATCGTGCGCTCAGCCGAGGAGATGCTCACCATCGTCCCGGTCGATCTGCGTGAAGCCAGCTACGCGTTGGGCGTGCCGAAATGGAAGACGATCGTGCACATCGTCATCCCCACCTCGCTGTCGGGCATCGTGACCGGGATCATGCTGGCGCTGGCCCGGGTGATGGGGGAGACCGCGCCGCTTCTGGTGCTGGTCGGCTACGCGCAGTCGATGAACTTCGACATGCTTTCCGGTTTCATGGGATCGTTGCCCGGCATGATGTACGACGAGACCTCCGCGGGGGCGGGCACCAACCCGGTGCCCACCGACCGGATGTGGGGGGCGGGGCTGACCCTGATTCTGCTCATCGCCGTGCTGAACATCGCGGCCCGCCTCGGCGCGCGGCTACTGGCGCCGAAGAAGGTGTAGGAGGAACGTCGCGGTGGCCAAACGGTTGGACCTGAAGGAACTCAACGTCTACTACGGCGAGTTTCATGCGGTGGCCGACGTCTCGCTGTCGGTGGCGCCGCGCAGCGTGACGGCGTTCATCGGCCCGTCCGGGTGCGGCAAGTCCACGGTGCTGCGCACGCTCAACCGCATGCACGAGGTGGTCGCCGGTGCGCGGGTGGCCGGTTCGGTGCTGCTCGACGGGGAGGACATCTACGATCCCAGCGTCGACCCGGTCGGGGTGCGCAAGGCGATCGGCATGGTGTTCCAGCGGCCGAATCCGTTCCCCACCATGTCGATCCGCGACAACGTGGTGGCGGGGCTGAAACTGCAGGGGGTGCGCAGCCGCCGGCTTCTCGACGAGACCGCCGAGCACTCGCTGCGCGGGGCGAACCTGTGGAACGAGGTCAAAGACCGTCTGGACAAACCCGGCGGGGGGCTCTCCGGCGGGCAGCAGCAACGGCTGTGCATCGCCCGGGCGATCGCGGTGCAGCCCGATGTGCTGCTGATGGACGAGCCGTGTTCGGCGCTGGACCCGATCTCGACGATGGCGATCGAGGATCTCATCGCCAAACTCAAACAGGACTACACCATCGTCATCGTCACCCACAACATGCAGCAGGCCGCCCGGGTCAGCGACCAGACCGCCTTTTTCAACCTCGAGGCCGTCGGCAAACCGGGGCGTCTGGTGGAGATCGACGACACCGAGAGGATCTTCTCCAATCCGTCCCAGCGGGCCACCGAGGATTACATCTCGGGACGGTTCGGCTGACGGTGCGCCGCGCGGCGGTTACGACGGCGGCAGGGTGTCGTCGTCGGGGAACTTCCCGGTCGCCTGGAAGATGACACGGCGGGCCACCTCGACGGTGTGGTCGGCGAACCGCTCGTAAAACCGGCCCAGCAGGGTCACGTCGACGGCGGCGGCCACCCCGTGCTTCCACTCGCGGTCCATCAGCACGTTGAACAGATGGCGGTGCAGGTCGTCCATCGCGTCGTCTTCTTCGCCGATCTGGGCGGCCTTCTCCGGGTCGCGGGAGAGCAGAACCTCCTGGGCGCTGTTGCCCAATTCGACTGCGACGCGGCCCATCTCGGCGAAGTAGCCGTTGACCTCCTCGGGCAGCGCGTGCTGGGGGTGCCGGCGGCGGGCGATCTTGGCGACGTGCAGAGCCAACGCGCCCATGCGGTCGATGTCGGCGACCATCTGGATCGCCGAGACGATCGCCCGCAGATCCCCGGCGACCGGCGCCTGCAGGGCCAGCAGCACGAACGCGCTCTCCTCGGCGCGGGTGCTCATCGCCGCGATCTGTTCGTGGTCGGTGATCACCTGCTCGGCCAGCACCAGGTCGGCCTGTAGCAGCGCCTGGGTGGCGCGTTCCATGGCGGCTCCGGCCAGTCCGCACATGTCGGCGAGCTGTTCGGTCAGCCCGCTCAGCTGCTCGTGGTAGGCGGTGCGCATGCTCTCAACCTACCTGTCGGCCTCGGCTACTCGCAGGTGGTGTCACCGGCGTTGGTGATGGTCAGGTCCTCGGGAAGGTCGGTGGGCGGGGTCATGCTGGTCCGGCTCAGCGGCACACTGACCGGTGTCTCCGGCGCCGCGGGGGCGGCGACCGAGTGGAAATCGGAGCCGAGCACCACCTGCACCACCCGGCCCTTGCCGGTGTCGCGTTTGATCACCGAACCGGGGAAGGCCGAGGCCACGGTGACCGCGGCGCGTTCGTTGCCGGGGGAGAAGAACACCGTCGTGGTGCCCAGTTCGGTGATGTAGTCGTTGGGGCTCATGGTGTCGAAGTCGTACTGGTCGAGGCGCGAGGTGGCCGCCGCGGCGAGCCCGGACTCCTCGGTGGAGTTGGAGACCTGCACGGTGACCGAGTGGGGTGCTTCGGCGAGCGCGTCGACGTGTTCGGTGTCGGGGTTGGGGGCGGTGCTGCTGGTCGCGGCCGGGTCGACGGTCGGATCCTCACCGGGCAGCGGGTCGTCGTCGATGATCGCGTTGAACAGCGCCCGCATGTCGGCGGTGCGGGGCGGTTCGTCGCCGTTCTCGTCGGTCTCACCGGTGGGCACGGTGACGAACGTGATGTGGCCGGCGGAGACGCCTTGCACCGACTGGCCGAGGTCGACCAGGTCCTTGGTGGTCACGTTGTCGACGTAGCTGTCGGCGATGAACATGTTGACGACGTTGTTGAGCTTGGACAGGCTGAAGAAGGTGTCGCTGGAGATCAGTGCCCGCAGCAGCGACGACAGGAACAGTTGCTGGCGTTTGATGCGGCCGTAGTCGCCGTTGATCTCGGTGGTGACCTGGCGGGCCCGCACATAGTTCAGCGCGGTCGCCCCGTCGATGCGCTGGTGGCCGGCGTGGGCGAGCACCGTGCCCAGTTCGTAGTCCTCCAGCGGGGTGGTGGTGCACACCTCGACCCCGCCGAGAGCGTCGACCATCTTGGCGAACCCGGCGAAGTCGATCGCCAAGAACCGGTTGATCTGCAGACCCGACAGCTTCTGGATCGCCTTGACCAGGCATTTCGGCCCGCCGTAGGAGAACGTCGAGTTCAGTTTGGTGTCGGTGTAGATCCAGTCGTTGCCGTAGCCGCCGATCTGATCGTCGTAGATCGGCCCGTATTCACCGGTGTAGGGGTCCCAGGCCTCGCAGTACATCGGGCTGATCGCCAGGTCACGCGGGAACGAGACCGCGACCACCCGTTTCCGGTTGGCGGGGATGTTGACCAAGATGATGCTGTCCGAGCGGGCCCCGTCGGCGTCGTCGGTGTCCCCGGCGCCCATGTAGCTGTTCTCCCCGAGGCGGGTGTCGACCCCGACGATCAGGAAGTTCTCGTCGCCGAACTGGCCGTTGGGGTCGACGATGTCGCGGGAGTCGAAGTCCAGCGCCGCGATGGTGTTGAGGCTGTTGTTCTTCGAGGAGCTCCACTGCCACGCCCCGCCGGTCAACACCAGCGACAGCACGGCGATCAGGGCGGCCACCACCCGCCCGGCCGCCAACATGCGCCGCCGCGGCCGCGGGCGCGGCAGGTCGGCAGGGCGTGGGCCGGGGGGCCGGCGCGCGAAGATGCGCAGCGGCAGCCGCCGCGGGCGGGACGGCGCGGGGTCCACCGGCGGTGACACCAGCCGGTTCAGGTCGGGGACCTGGGTCGCCTCGGGTGCGCCCAGGGCCCGGAACCGCTCGGTGACCGCTTCGGCGGTCGGGTCGTGGGCCGGGGGGGACTTGACGACCGGTTCGGCGGGCTTGGCGGTGGGCTCGTCACCGGTGGGCTCAGCGGCAGCGGGGGC
>NZ_NCXO01000128.1 GCF_002104795.1 Mycolicibacillus koreensis | reverse complement strand
ATCGACGGCGGAGCCTCAAACCGTCGGATCGGAGGTCGCCTGAAACTCACCGATCCACAGGTCTTGACAATATCTCGACTGAGCCCCGAGCCCCGCCGAGTTCGCCCTACAGTGGACCACGACCCACCAACCCCAAGCCGCATAGCGACTGGACCAGTAACCGGGTCCCCCTCAGCGGCATGACCGCACCGGTGCTCGCGGTCGGCGACGGCGCGCTGGGATTCTGGAAGGCGATACGCGAGGTATTCCCC
>NZ_NCXO01000127.1 GCF_002104795.1 Mycolicibacillus koreensis | reverse complement strand
ACCGTGCCGATCTACCAGGCCATGAAGGAGGTCGACGGCGACCCCACCAAGCTGACCTGGGAGATCTACCGCGACACCGTGATCGAGCAGGCCGAGCAGGGCGTGGACTACATGACCGTGCACGCCGGGCTGCTGTTCGAGCATGTGCCGCTGACCGCCGAGCGCATCACCGGCATCGTCAGCCGCGGCGGATCGATCATGGCCAAGTGGTGCATGGCCAACCAGCAACAGTCGTTCCTCTACACCCATTTCGCCGAGCTCTGCGAGATCTTCGCCCATTACGACGTCACCGTCTCCCTCGGCGACGGGTTGCGCCCGGGGTGTATCGCCGACGCCAACGATGCCGCGCAGTTCGCCGAGCTGCGCACCCTCGGTGAGCTCACCAAAGTCGCGAAATCCCATGGCGTGCAGGTGATGATCGAAGGCCCCGGTCACGTGCCGATGCACAAGATCGCCGAGAACGT
>NZ_NCXO01000126.1 GCF_002104795.1 Mycolicibacillus koreensis | reverse complement strand
ACCCCAGGACCCGCCTACATCCCCAACCTCACCGCCGCACCACGAACCAGCTCATGCACTCCCAATCGGGAAGAGCCCTCAAAGGCGCCAGCTACCGCATCAAACACACCGCAATCGAGTCCCTGCCCTCCGTCGAAGCCGACCGTCAGGCAGACTCAACCCCGTAAGCACACCTGCTCACAATTCGACCGGAAGAAACTGCGCAGCTTTCGACCGGAACCGACAGTGCTCGCCGTCGCAAGCGTGGTGCAGTAGTGCTTGACCGCCACTGCGACCGATAATGACCGAGCGATGGCGCCAACACCCGAGACCCCGTTGACAGTTGCAATAGCGCGTTCCCCAGAATTTTTCTACACGAAGTTCGGTTTGTAACCCCTACTCGACTGGCCCGGAACGGAGCTTATGGTTGCGTCCACCAGAGTGGTGTACGAGTCGGGACCTGATCTTGGTGACCGGCGTGTCGTAGCCAAATGATTGAAGG
>NZ_NCXO01000125.1 GCF_002104795.1 Mycolicibacillus koreensis | reverse complement strand
TCACCATCGCCGACGACCTCGCCTCGGCCCGCTGGGTGACCCGCGCCGCCGACTGGGATGACCGGGTGTACGCGGCGGTCGCGCTGCATCCCACCCGCGCCGATGCGCTGACCGATGCCGCGCGCGCCGAGATCGAGGCGCTGGCGGCGCACCCGCGGGTGGTGGCGATCGGCGAGACCGGGATGGACCTGTACTGGCCGGGCCGGCTGCCGGACTGCGCGGCGCCGCAGGTGCAGCGTGAGGCCTTCGCCTGGCACATCGACCTGGCCAAGCGCACCGGCAAACCGCTCATGATCCATAATCGGCAGGCCGACGCCGACATTCTGGACGTCTTACGCGCCGAAGGCGCCCCGGAGACTGTGATCTTCCACTGTTTTTCCTCCGATAGTGTGATGGCACACACCTGCGTGCAGGCCGGATGGCTGCTCAGCCTCTCCGGCACGGTGAGCTTCCGCAACGCCCACGACCTGCGCCGGGCCGTCCCGCTGATCCCCGACGAGCAGCTGCTGGTGGAGACCGACGCGCCGTTTTTGACCCCGCACCCCTACCGCGGCGCCCCCAACGAGCCCTACTGCCTGCCCTACACTGTTCAAGCGTTGGCCGATCTGCTCGATCGGCCGGCGGAGGAATTGGCCCACG
>NZ_NCXO01000124.1 GCF_002104795.1 Mycolicibacillus koreensis | reverse complement strand
GCCCGCGGAGAACCCCCCTCCTGCGCCCGGGGAGAACCCGCCCGCACCCGCGCCGCAGTAGTCCGTCCGCCGGGACTGCCCGCCCACGGCGATTGGCGCGGCCCCTCCCCAACGCCTCGGGTCTGCGATAGCGTGGAGTCGCCCGGTGCTCGACCGGGCAGTCACAAACGCACACCGCACGGGAGCGTCCGCCGAGGGCGCTGAGAGGACGGCTGGTGCCGTCGACCGTCTGAACCTGACCGGGTAATGCCGGCGTAGGGAGTTCATCATGACCGAATTGGCCTCCAAGCCCGCCACCGAGCCGACAGTCACCACCGGCCCGATCCCCTACAGCAGCAAGCACTACCGGCCCGTGGAGGGCCCCGGCACGGTGCCGGGCCTTCAGGTGCCCTTTCGTCGGATCAACCTGACCAGCGGACATTTCGACGTCTACGACACCTCCGGGCCCTACACCGACGACAACGCGGTGATCGACCTGGAGGCGGGCCTGCCGGCGCGCCCGGGGGTGGTGCGCGACCGCGGCACCCAGCTGCAGCGCGCCCGCGCCGGGGAGATCACCGCGGAGATGGCCTACATCGCCGAACGGGAGTCGCTGCCGGTCGAATTGGTGCGCGACGAGGTCGCCGCGGGACGCGCGATCATCCCGGCCAACCACAACCACCCCGAATCCGAGCCGATGATCATCGGCAAGGCGTTCGCGGTGAAGGTCAACGCC
>NZ_NCXO01000123.1 GCF_002104795.1 Mycolicibacillus koreensis | reverse complement strand
GCTGCGGATTTCTCCTTCGCCATGACTCCATCCTCGTTTCCAAGGTTCGGAGCCTCCACACGACCCAGTGCGGTTCATTTCTTGGTGACGGTTCACGTTTCTCTTCGGCGAAAAAAGCCGCCTCTTACGTCGGAATCACACCCTCGACCTGGTCTTCTGGAACCATGAGCCAGCCCCGCAGGGCGATCAGCAAGGAAGGCCCGGCGCCGCTTCGGTTGGCGCTATTCCAGGCCGCCGGCATCCCCAATTGGCAGCGTTCTACCACCGGATGATGACGACCCAGGGGCATTGCCACACCCAGGCCAGCATCGCCGTCGCCCGCAAACTCACCGAACGCATCTGGGTGACGATCACCACCGGCCGCCGTTACCAGCTGCGCGACACCAACGGCGACCCCATCACCAGCCGGGCCGCGAAAGAGATCATCAACACCCATTGTCACGTCGATGCCAGCACCCGCGCCCGGACACGCGCCCACACAAGCGTCGCCCGCAAATCGAAACTGACGCACTGACAACATAATCCAAACGATCACTGGCACCTGCCGAGGCTGAACGCACCCAGCATCACGAAGCACAGCAGCCGGCAGATTCCAGACCAGTCGATTACACCCCATGCGCTCTCGCACCAGCAACGGCATGGCACGAGAGCCGCTCACCGCTGCGTGAAATACCCTCCCACCGGCCAGCCGCAGAACCTCTTGACAACCGTTAGGGAATCTCTTCCCGATTCAGAGTGCGTTGATCCGGTCTTGAAGTTGGCCGGAGTGGATCAGGGATCGCAGGATGTAGTGGTT
>NZ_NCXO01000122.1 GCF_002104795.1 Mycolicibacillus koreensis | reverse complement strand
GCGTAGGTCAGCACCGGGTGTGGGCTGATCTCGATGAAGGTGGCGTGTTCGGCTGCGGCGGCGGTCACCGCCTGGTGCAGTCGTACCGGGTTGCGCAGGTTGGCCACCCAGTAGTCGGCGTCGAAGCGCGGATCGTCGATACCGGTGGTGGTGAACACCGGGATCTGCGGGCGCTGCGGGGCCAGATCGGCCAGGTCGGTGCGTAACTGCTCGAGGATCGGATCCACGATCGGGTTGTGGGAGGCCACATCGACCTCGACACGCCGCGCGAGCAGGTCCCGGGCTTGCACCGCGGTGATGATCGCGTCGATCTGCTCGGGCGGGCCGGCGAGCACACTTTGGCGCGGTGAGGCATACACCGCCACCGTCACCCCCGCATACCCCGCGATCAACTCCCGCGCACCAGCGGCATCGACCTCCACCAACGCCATCGCACCCTGACCGGACAACCGCGCCATCAACGCCGAACGCCGCGCGATCACCTCAAAGCCCTGCCGCACCGACAACGCCCCGGCCACCACCGCGGCAGCCACCTCCCCCATCGAATGCCCAATCACCGCATCCGGAACCACCCCATAAGCGGCCCACAACCGCACCAACGCCAACTGCACACCCACCAACACCGGCTGAATCCGCTCAATGCCCTCAACCGACTCACCCGAAACCAACACCGACCGCAACGAAAACCCCGCCGCAGCCACAAAATCAGGCTCCAACTCATCAACCGCCGCAGCAAACGCCGGCTCATCGACCAACAACCGACGACCCATCCCAGCCCACTGCGAACCCTGACCAGAAAACACAAAAACCACACCGTC
>NZ_NCXO01000121.1 GCF_002104795.1 Mycolicibacillus koreensis | reverse complement strand
TTGCCATGGGGACATCCTTCCAGCCCGCCCATCGTGGGCAAGCCAACTCAGATGTCACCTGATCGTGCAGCAGACCCATGTTGGGATGAGGCTGAGTAGCATTAGCAACTTCCCCGCACCTGCACGCGCCAGCGAGGCGAGCCGTGACAGCATCTTTTCGGACTCAGCGCGCTCAGCGGCAGCAGCCTCGGTGAGCGCTTCCACCGGGTTGACGATGCCCAGGTCGCTTGTGAGTCCACGAATAGTCGCACCGCTCGTCGCAATGCGGTCATAGATCGCGTCGAGGTCTGGTCGCACATTTTCGTACGACTCGATGTAGGTGGCGACAATCTTCTTCAGTGCGTCGGCGTCTCCCTTGGCAGGTTTGGGAGCTGCCTCTCGTTTCTTCTTGAGAAGGGCGTTCACGCGGTTGCGGTCGTTCACTGCCGCGACGAACTCGGTAACGGCAGCGTCCAAAGCTTCATTGCTCATGTTCTCCCCCAATTTCCCCGATCCAGTCCTGGTCTCAGATCATGTCCGTGGTGGTCACCAGTGGTGGTCAAAACGCCGAAAGGGCGTCTCCGATTGCTCGAAAACACCCTCTGACCTGCGTCGGGCTGACAGGATTTGAACCTGATTGCCGACATGACGTGGCCGGATTCATTACCTGCGATTTCCACGCTTCTACCTGCTCGTATGGCGCTTTCATCACGCTGACAGTATGTCACACTGTCGGACAGATTGGTACATTGATGTTGCCAGTTTATTGCCAGCGCCCCCCAGGAGTGAACCGCCCCGGTGTGTCCGGAGACTTACTGGTTTGAGAACTCGGCGGGTTGCTGAGTTCGGTGGTGACGGTAGTA
>NZ_NCXO01000120.1 GCF_002104795.1 Mycolicibacillus koreensis | reverse complement strand
CACCTCAAACCGCCCAGCCATATCCCGCATCAACTGCGGATCAGTCATAAAACGCGAAGCCATAATCGCCTCTCCTTGCTCGCAAAACTCTGTTGTGGTTCCCTGCCGTGTTGCTTACCAACGATAATCGGCTATCAGCTGGTTGGCCCCCTTTCCGCGTTACCCGGCAGATAGCGGTCGTGGCATAACGAAGGCGCGGGGCCCCACACGGAGGACTCCATCGCCGATGCCGCGGGCGGCGGCTCCGGCGCCCGACAGTGGTACACCGCCGAGCATGTGGCCAGCACCGGTCGTTCCACTTCCGATGCTGGAGGCCATGTTCGCGGCGGGCAGGGTATTGGCGGCGGCGTTGACCGCCGGGGCGGCACCGGCCCAGCTGGCCGGCACCGACAGGCCACCGAGGCGAGTGGCGCTGGCCAGGTTGGCCGCGATCGGGGCGCTGGCCGGGGTGCCGCCCAAGGCGTTGCCCAGGGCGTTGCCCACGGTGGCGGTGACCGGGGTCAGCATCATGCCGTTGGCCCCGGTGATGCCCTTCGACGCCGCGGAGGTGGCCGGGGCGACGGTCTTCAAGAACCCGGCGCTGGAGGAGATGATGCCGGCCAGGCGGTACGGCGGCTCGAGGGTGTCGTTGAGCGCGTCGGTGGGCTTGTAGCCGTTGTACATGTCGGTGAGGGTCCCCAGCGGGTCCTTCAACGCGTCTTTGATCGGGTCGGTGATGCCGTTGGTCGCGCCCGTCTTGAGGGCGATGTCGCCGCCTTTGCCGGTGGCGTCGGTGGCCGCGGTCTGGGTCAGCGCCGCCGCCTGACGACCCGCCCCCGACGGATCGGTGTTCTGGCGCGCCG
>NZ_NCXO01000119.1 GCF_002104795.1 Mycolicibacillus koreensis | reverse complement strand
GGGGAATACCTCGCGTATCGCCTTCCAGAATCCCAGCGCGCCGTCGCCGACCGCGAGCACCGGTGCGGTCATGCCGCGGCGGCGGCAATCACGCAGCAGATCCGCCCAGCATTCGGCCGATTCTCGGAAGCCGTCGGTCAGGGCGACGAGCTCCTTACGACCGTCGGTGCGGACCCCGATCATCACCAGCAAACAGAGTTTCTCCTGTTCAAGGCGGACTTTGAGGTGGATTCCGTCTACCCACAGATAGACGTAATCGGTGTCGGATAGGTCACGCGCCCCGAAGGCTTTGGCCTCGTCCTGCCACTGCGCGGTCAGCCGGGTGATCGCCGACGCCGACAGTCCCGCACCGCTGCCCAAGAACTGCTCCAGGGCGGGGCCGAAATCACCGCTGGACAGCCCATGCAGGTACAGCAGCGGCAACACCTCGGTCATCTGCGGCGATTTGCGCGCCCAGGCCGGCAGGATCGCCGAGGAGAACCGGCACCGCTCACCGGTGTCGGCGTCGATCCGCTTGTCGTTAACGCGCGGGGCCTTGACCGGCACCGCGCCGGCTGCGGTGAGCACTGTCCGCTCGTCGTGGTGGCCGTTGCGCACCACCAGGCGGCGCCCGTACTCGTCGACCTGATCGGTGAACTGCGCGATATAGGCGGCCACTTCGGCCTCCAGCGCCGCGGCGAGCATCTGGCGGGCACCGTCACGAACGATCTCATCGATCAACGACCGGCCCGAATCGGCGTTGTCGTTGGACTCATCGACGTCGTGAACTACCTTGAGCATGGGCGTACCTTCCCGAACCAGCGCTCCAACGCCGGCCTTGATCAGAACCACTTGGACCTTCAGATCATCCTCGGGAAGGTGCGCCCTTTCCTACGCCGCCTCGCCGAGACTCATCCACAGGTTCTGATCATTGCTC
>NZ_NCXO01000011.1 GCF_002104795.1 Mycolicibacillus koreensis | reverse complement strand
GGTTCTCCCCGGGTGGGGCGTCGCCCGGGGCACCCGGGATGGCCCCGTCGCAGCCTCCGGGCGGGGGCGGAGCCGGGAACACGTTGTTGCCGCTGTCGCCGACGCAGTCGTAGTGGTAGGTCACCCCGATCCCGATGAACCCGTTGTCGACCCACTGGTGCCAGTACGAGCCGTCGGGGTACTTGGCGCCGTCGCAGACGCCCATCGCGCCGCCGAGACCGGCCCCGCCGGCACCCCAGTGCCCGCCGGGGCAGAAGTTCTTGGTGATGTCGGGCATGTGGGGGTCGGGCGGGTCGGCGGTGGCCGTCGGTGCCAGCGCCAGGGCCAGGGCGGCCGCGCAGCCGACTGCGGCACCGACGCTGGGGAACCTTCTGCTGGAGAACACCGTGAATACCGCCTTTCGAGGTCCGGTTCGCGCCGCTCGCGGCGCGGTCACCCCGACGGACCCGTGGCGCGGGGCGCCATAACCACACTAATGGCACTTGTGTCCCAACCGGTTGGCCGGGGCATGGCGGCGGGCGTCCGAGCGTGTCCGACGCGCCGTGTCGGCACCTGTGAACTGCGGATTCGGCGCGCATGGGGCGGGGAGTTGACCGGGTGGCCGCGCTGGGGCACCATGGACCTCGCGAGCACCTCGTTAGGCGAGGCGGCTGCGCGGACATAGGCCACTGACCTTGAACGTCGAGAGACGCCACAGGTCAGGACAGCTCCTCCCGGCTTAAGGGTTGAGCCCAAGTGGCTTCCGGTTCTCCGGACACGCCGTGCAGTGTCGAAGCCAAAACGAGTGGGGTGCGGTCTTCTCCGGCCGAGTCTGGCCGGAATCCCACTCCTTAGCCGTGCGCGTTGAACGCTGAAGGCACCCGCGTGTGCCGTGGCCGAGAGGAGGTGAGGGGCACTGATGAGCTCCGGTGATAGTCCGTACCGATCTTGGGCTACCGTCTCTTCCCCGAACCTGGTTCCGGCCACCACTTCCGGCCAGTAACCCCCTCGGGGTGCGACGAGACGCAGGCCCCCGCGCTAACCGTTCTCGCGTTTCTCACACTGGCTAGGAGGCAACCATGGCTGCCGTTGCTTACACCGAAGTATTGACCCCGACCCGCGTTGCGGCTGACAGCCTGGCCGTGCTGAAGAAGCACCAGAGCCCGTCGGACCCGGTGGTCGACGGCGCCGCCCGGCTGCTCTGCGTGCCGCTGCGGCAGGTCTACGCCCTCGCATGGCGGGCCGGGATCCTCACCGTCAAGTAGCTGAAAAACCGCTCAGCCGGCGTCCTCGATGGCTTTCCCGAGCTCTTCGAGGAGCCGGCTGCGCTGATTGCTGGCCATGATGTGGCCGGCGGCGATCACCACCGCCACCGGCCACTCGATGAGATCGAGCGCGGCCAGCGCCGCCAGCCCGCCGTAGTAGGCGATCTGCTCCGGCGGCGGGATCTGCACCTCGCCGACCATCGGGAGGTTCAGCGCGAATGACTCGCCGTCCCGGATCTGTTGCACCGCCTCGCTGTGCGAGCTGGCCTGTCGTGTCTGCTTGTCCGCCATCGTTCGCCTTTCGGTAACTACGGGTTAGCGGCCGGGTTGGATTGGGTGGTCACCCTCGGACATGTGACGACCGATCTTCCGGCTGACCGCTTGGTTGTGCCTGTGGCTGAGGTTCTGACGATTCCGCTGCGTCACCTGTACGCGGTGCTGTGGCGGGCGGGGGTGTTGGAGGTGCGTCGGCGACCCCCAGCATGCGCGGCACCACCGCCGCTGCGCCGACCGCCGCACTGGCCGAGCCGAGGGCCTGCGCCCAGCCAACGGGTCCCAGTGGTGTGCAGCCAAGAAACTGGCTCAGTCCCGGGATACTGATCAAGGTACCCATCACCGCCAGCGACCCGCCGGCGGTGAGCACCACCAGCGGGGCGCGCGAATCCAGCAGTGTCTGCCCCAACTGCGCGGAGACCAGCGCCACCAACGCCACCGTCGAGGCCCGCTGCTGACGCCCGGTGAGCGAGGCCATCGCCCACGCCGCGGTCGCCGCACCGGCGGTCGCGGTACCGCGCACCGCCACCGCCCGCCACAGCCGGCGCTCGTCGGGCCCGCGCGTGTCGTGCGACATCGGGTTGCGGGGTGCACTGACCGCCAGGGCGGCGGCCGGCAGCGCATCGGTGAGCATGTTCACCAGCAGGAGCTGGCGGGTGTTCAGCGGGGAGGTGCCGCCGATCGCGGTGCCCAAGGTGGCGAACGCCACCTCCCCGGCGTTGCCGCCGAGCAGCACCGCCACCGCCGACTGCACCCGCTGCCACAGCTGACGGCCCTCCTCGACCGCGGCCACCAGCGACTCGATGCGCCCGTCGACCAACACCACGTCGGCCGCACCGTGGGCGGGATCGCTGCCGCGGCCGACCACCCCGACCCCGACGGTGGCCGCCCGGATCGCGGCGGCGTCGTTGGAGCCGTCGCCGACCATGGCGCAGACCCGACCGATGCGCTCCAGCGTCTGCACGATCTGCACCTTGTGCGCCGGGGACATCCTCGCGAAGATCACCGTGCTGGCCACCGCGCGCTCCTGGGCCTTGCGCGACATGGCATCCCACTGGGTGCCGCTGACGACCTGATCGGTGCGCACCGGCATCCCCAGCTCGCGGGCGATCGCCGCGGCGGTGATCGGATGGTCACCGGTGATCAGCCGGATGCCCAGGCCGTGCTCGCGCAGATCGGCCAGCAGCTGCGCGGACTCGGGTCGCGGGGTATCGGCCAGGCCGAGGAACCCGACCAACTCCAAGTCCTCGGTGCACAATTCGGCGACGGTGTCGGGGTCGTCGGCGGCGGTGGCGATCTGCGTCGCCGACAACTGACGCCGTGCCACCGCGATGACCCGCAGCCCGTCGGCGGCCAGTGCGTCGACCACACCGGCCTGCGTGCCGCGTCCCCGGCCGCACCCGGCCAACAGCACCTCGGGGGCGCCCTTGACGGTCAGTTCGGTGCCGACGACCGTCGCCGAGAACGACCGGCCCGGCCGAAACGGCAGGTGCGCCACCGGTGCTGGGCCATCGGATTCGCCGTTGGTCTCCACGGCGGCGGCGATGATCGCGGCGTCGGTGGCGTGGACATGGGTGCGGCCGTTGACCGTCGGGGTCGCCGCCGCCGCGCAGCGCAGCACCTCGGCATCGGTGTGCTCGCTCACCGAACGGACCTGGGTGACGCGCAGCCGGTTCTCGCTGAGCGTGCCGGTCTTGTCGAAGCAGACCACGTCGACGCGGCCGAGTGCCTCCACTGAGCGCGGCACCCGGACCAACGCCCCCAGGCCGGTCAGTCGGCGCGCCGAGGCCTGCTGGGCCAGTGTGGCCACCAGCGGCATGCCCTCCGGGACGGCGGCCACGCTCACCGCGATCCCGTCGGCGACCGCCTGACGTAATCCCTTGCCGCGCAGCAGCCCCAGCAGCCCGACCGCCGCGCCACCGCCCAAGCTCACCGGCCAGGCGCGGGTGGTCAACTGGCCCAGCTGATGCTGCAGCCCGACGGTCTCGTTCTGTGCGCCGACCAGCGCCGCGGCGCGGCGCACCTGGGTGTTGGCCCCGACCGCGGTGACCACAGCGCGAGCCGTACCGGTCACCACGGTGGTGCCGGCGAACAGCATGCAGAACTGTTCGGCCAGATCGGCCCCGGGCGTGGCCTCGGTCTGCTTGTCCACCGGCATCGACTCACCGGTCAGCGAGGATTCGTCGACCTCGACTTCGGGGGCGTCGATGAGCCGGGCGTCGGCGGGCACCACCTCATCGGAGTGGACCTCGATCAGATCGCCGGGCAGCAGAGCCTCGGCGGGGATCTCCACGTAGATCTCGCCGTGGTCGGTGACGTCGACGCGCCGCGCCATCGGCGCCTGCTGCGCGAGCAGCTCGTTGAGTTTGGATTCGGCCCGCAGCCGTTGGGCGGCGGCGAGCATGGCGTTGCCGGTGAGCACCGAGCCGACCATGATCGCGTCCACCGGCGAGCCGAGCACCGCGCTCGCCGCCGACCCCAGCGCCAGGATGGGGGTCATCGGGTCGGCGAGTTCGGCACGCACCGCCCGACCGAACTGGGCCGCCGAGCGGCGCGGGGTGGCACTGAGTTCCACACCACGGCGCAGCAACTGCAGGCCGGGCTGCACGCGGGCCAACCGGCCGGCCGGCTCCGACGCCGGCTCGCGGCGCGGGGTCGGCAGCAGGGCGCGCACCTGCTCGGTGGACATGGCGTGCCACTCCTGGGTCGGCGCGGGAGCGGGGGTGGGCACCGCCGCGGTGCGCCGCGCCAGCAAAAATCCGGTCAACAATCCCACGGCCGCACCGCTGGTCACCGGGCCGGGCCCGGTGCCGCGCACCCCGGGAAGCATCAGTAGCGACCCCAATGCGGTTGCCCCAGCGGAGATCTCGATTCCACGACGCACCGCTGAACGGGCCGCCGGCAGGGCGTGGATGATCTGCCATGCCCCGGGCAGCCCGGTCACCAGCAGCTCGGCCTGAAACGGTGGGGCAGCGGCGTCGGTGAGCACCCCGATCGACAGATCCGCAGCGGCCAGAGCGGCACCCGCGGTGCTGGAGAGCACCGCGACGGTCTTACCGGTCGCTTGCAGGTCGGCGACCAGCGTCGCCAGATCCGCATCCACCGATCCCGGCCCGGAGGGCTCGACATCGTCGAAACCGGGCTGCAACTCGTCGAGTACATCGATGTCGACCGAGACCACGGTGAGGTCGGCGTGGCGGGCCTCGGAGACCAGCGCTGCCGCCAGCGGATCGTGGGCGGGCCGGTACAACGCCTCCAGCGCGGTGTCGGGATCCAGGGAATGCCAGCCCGGGGTCAACCCCTCATCCAGGCGGGCCTGCGCGCGGGCCCAGGCGCCGGTCAGGTCGCGGTCGGGGATGCCGCGCACGCCGGTCACCCGCAGTCGGTCGGTGCACAGCACCCGCGGGTCGATGACCAGGGTGTCGACGCGGTCGAGCCGCCGCAGCGCCGCCGGGGTCAGCGTCAGCACGTCGTGGCGGTCGGTCAACTCCTGACCGAGGCGCGCCGCGAACGCCTCGCGGGTGACCCGGGCGGCCTTGGGCGCGGTGACCAGCACCGCGTTCGCGGCCATCTGCGGATCGCGGGTGGCCGCACCGACGGTGGCCGCACCGACGGCCTGCACGAGCGCGGCCAGCGCGGAGTGGCGCCCCGCCACGCCGGGCGGGGCCGGCACCGCCCGCCCGCCGGGATGCACGGTGGCGGTCTCGGCGTGTCGGGCCAGGGTGGGTTCGTGACGCTGCCAGGCCTCGGCGGCGGCGCGGTGCTCACCGAGGGCGACCGCCTCGCTGAGCACGTCGAGCAGCAGGGCGGCGGGGGCGACGGTGACGGTGTGGGCGACGGCCATCGCCACCGACAGCGCGGTGTCGGTGGCCGGGACACCGATGCGGTCCTCGAGCAGCGTGCGCAGCCGCGGCTGGTAGGAGACCGCGGCCACCACCGCCTCCACCGTTGCCGGCAGCGGCGGCACCCGCAGCGCCCAGCCGGCCAGGGCCAGCCCGAAACCGACCGTGTTCGCCCCGGCGGTCACCACCTGTGCTGCGGCGGCCAGCCCGTCGCCGGGGAGGCTGTCGGTGCGCACCGGGGGGGATCCGGCGTCGCGGTAGCGGCGTTCGGTGGCGGCCACCAGTTGGCACAGCGGGCGTAGCGCGACGGTGTCGTCGACGTCGAGCACCAGCCGGGACAGCGGATGGTTCAACCGTGCCGCGCGCACCCCCGGCTGTTCGGCGACCGCGGCGAGCAGCGCCGGACCGAGCTCCCCGGCGCGCTCACCGTGCAGCCCGCGCACCTCGATCCAGGCCCGGCCGTGGCCGCGCCAGCTGCGCCGGCCGGCCAGCACGTCGCCGAGGCCGCGGGAGACCATCGTGGTCAGCTCACGGGCCGGGCGGGTGGCCACCTCGGTCGCCGCGGCGGTGGCGGTCACCGAGGCGCCGACCACGGTGGCCGAGGTGTGCAGGCCCCAGGCGGCCAGACGGAACGGAAGAGTGGTGATACCCAAAGCGATCAGCGGGGGTTACGGGGTGCCGCTGAGGGGGACCCCGCCTTCTTTGCCGGAGCCTTCTTTGCCGGGGTTTTCTTCGCTGAAGCCTTCTTCGCCGAAGCCTTCTTCGCCGAAGCCTTCGTACCGGCTTTCTTCGCCGCCGACTTCGCCGTCGACTTTGCGGCCTTCGCGGTCTTCTTGGCGGGTTTGGCGGCGGTGGTCTTCGCGGGGGCCTTGGCGGGTTTGGCGGCCGGGGATTTCTTCGCTGCCTTGGCGGGCGCCTTCGCCGGCGCGGGGGAGTCGGTCGCCGACGGCACCGCGCGCAGCCGCGCCGGTGCGGCCTGCACCGCCGGGGTGTCGGCCTGGCGCTGCTTGGCGCGCCGCAGCAGCAACGCCCCACCGCCGATCGCCAGCAACAGCGGCCACTCGATCACGCCGATCGCGCCGATCACCCCGAGGGTGGCCGCGGCCACCGGGGTGGACTGGCTGCCCTGGCCGGCGCCGCGCCGCGCTCCGGAGACCGCGCCCTGGGCACCGTCGACGACGCTGCTGACCACCGCACCCGGCACGGCCGACACCACGTTGGGTGCCTCGGCGGCCCCGCGCTGCGCACCGGACACCATGCCCTGCACACCGCTGATCGCACCGTTGAGCACTGCGCCGCCTACGGCACCGGCGGCCATGGTGGTCGCATCGGCGGCCCGGCCCACGGCCCGGCCGGCCTGCCGTATCGCACCCTTGACGTCCATCGGTCTCCTCGCAATCGGAACTACCAGAGTAGTCGCAACCCGGCGTCGGCGCGAGGTACGCGCGGCCCGCCCACCATGTGTGATCGCTGAACAAAATCTGGGGCGACCACGGCGTCGACGCCTCCCGGGGCGTGAAATCCACCCCGGCTCAAGGGTATTCGGGCACGCTACGGTCGACGCAGCTCAACCAGTACCGGAGCGTGGTCGCTGGGGGACTTGCCTTTGCGTTCCTCGCGGACGATCTCGGCGTGGGTGACCCGCGCCTGAAAGGCCGGGGAGCCGAGGATGAAGTCGATCCGCATGCCTTGACGTTTGGGGAACCGCAATTGGGTGTAGTCCCAATAGGTGTAGACACCCGGGCCCGGGGTGAACGGGCGCACCACGTCGGTGAAACCGGCGTCGGTGAACGCGGCGAACGCGGCGCGCTCCGGTTCGGAGACATGAGTGGCGCCGTCGAAGACCGCCATGTCCCACACATCGTCGTCGGTGGGGGCGATGTTCCAGTCGCCGGCCAACGCCAGCGGGGTGTCCGGGGCGTCGGCGTGCCAGTCGGTCGCACACCGACGCAGCGCGGCGAGCCAGTCCAGTTTGTAGCGGTAGTGCGGGTCCGCCAGGGTGCGCCCGTTGGGCACGTACAGACTCCACACCCGCACCCCGGCGCAGGTCGCTCCCACCGCGCGGGCCTCGGCCACCGGGTCGACGTCGGGCTTGGACGCCCAGCGCGGCTGGTCGGCGAAACCGATCTGCACCTCATCAAGACCGACCCGGGAGGCGATCGCCACCCCGTTCCACTGGTTGAGCCCGACGTGGGCAACCTCGTAGCCGAGTTCGACGAACGGGAGCATCGGGAACTGCGCGTCGGTGCACTTGGTTTCCTGCATGGCCAGCACGTCGACGTCGGCGCGGGCCAGCCAGTCGGTGACCCGGCCGACCCGGGTGCGGATCGAGTTGACGTTCCAGGTGGCCAACCGCAGCGTGTCGCCGCCCATCACAACCTCCGACTCGTCGGCCCCGACCAGATCGCCTCGGTGCGCACATACCGGCAGCGATGCTGGCTGGTGAATCCCAGCGCGGTGAGCAGCCCCAGCGGCCCGTCGCGGCCGTCCTCGCGGATCTGCGCGTAGCCGCGGGTGACCCCGCGCTGCGCCGCCCAGGCCAGCACCGCGGTGCCCACCGCCGTGCCCAGGCCGCGGCGGCGCGCCGTCGCCGCAACCCGCAGGTCCGAAAGGCCCACCCAGGGGGTGCCGTCGGCGGATTCGGTGATCACCCCGCGTGCCACCGCGCCGTCGGGGTGGCGGGCGAAACACACCGCGCCGCCGTCGACGACCGCGGTGAGCACCGCGGTGGGCACCGGGCGGTCGTAGTCGGCCAGCCAGGCGGTGTCGGGGGTCTCGGCGACGGTGACCGCAGCCGGGGCCGCCGGCCCGGCGGGCAGATCGAGCACCAGGGTGCGGGTCTCGCAGTCGACGGGGGTGTCGTCGCGCAGGGACACCATCCGGTCGGGGATGGCGAACAGCGGCGTCAGCCCGCGCTGCACGTACCAGTCGACGATCGCCGGCACGGTCGCAAACGAGGTGCCCCGCTCCAGCGGGATCGCCGAGTTGGCGCGCGCGGTCGCCCCCTGCCCGGCGCGCAGCAGCCAGCCGTCGAGCCACTGCCGTTCGGTGCCGGGGAACCCCAGCGCGGCGGCGTGCTCGACCGCACGGATCTGCGAGTTGCGCACCGGCACGTCGGTGAGCCGACGCACGGTGAGCACCTCGGAGGCGGGGAACTGCACCACTTCACCGGTCTTGGTGCGCACCCGCACCAGCGGGTCGACGTCGAGCAGATGGCCCACCGCGTCCGACAGCGGGGGCTCGGAGCCGGCCGGCAACCGGAACCGCACCGCCACTCGGGTCCCCAGCGGGGGCAGCGCGCTCACGGGTGCCCGAACGGGTCGGGAACGTCGCCGGGCATCCAGGACAACCCGGGCACCCCCCAGCCGCGGGCCTTGACGGTGCGTTTGGCGCTGCGGGCGTGCCGGCCGATCAGCCGGTCCAGGTACAAAAAGCCGTCCAGGTGGCCGGTCTCGTGCTGCAGCATCCGGGCGAACAGCCCGGTGCCCTCCAGTGTCACCGGGTTGCCGTCGGCGTCGAGGCCGCTCACCCGCGCCCAGTCGGCGCGCCCGGTGGGGAACGACTCGCCGGGCACCGACAGGCAGCCCTCGTCGTCCTCGTCGGGATCGGGCATGGTCTCGGGCACCGGTGAGGTCTCCAGCACCGGGTTGATCACCACGCCGCGCCGCCGCGGCCCGCGGCCGCGGTCGTCGGCGCAGTCGTAGACGAACACGCGCAGCCCCACGCCGATCTGATTGGCGGCCAACCCGACCCCGTTGGCGGCGTCCATCGTCTCGTACATGTCGGTGATCAACTCGGCGGTGCCGGCGGGCAGGGACCCGTCGGAGCCGACCGCCACCGGGGCGGTGGGTGTGTGCAGGACGGGATCGCCCACGATGCGAATCGGTACGACTGCCATGATCGGCAAGCTTAAATCGCCGCCGGTATCGCGACTCGCGGGGCCGGGTTCCCACGCCCGGCCCGTCGGCGTGATTGAATACGGGCCGAAACACACTGTTGTTATTCGATGTATTTCGGGGAAGGGTCCGGCACGGTATGGACGGCGCCATGGCGCAACCTCATCGATCAGGCGACGACTCCGAACTCAGCGACGGGTTGACCCGGCGCGAACACGACATTCTGGCCTTCGAGCGGCAGTGGTGGAAGTACGCCGGCTCCAAAGAGGAAGCCATCAAGGAGCTGTTCGGGCTCTCCGCGACCCGCTACTACCAGGTGCTCAACGCGCTGGTGGAGCGTCCCGACGCGCTGGCCGCCGACCCGATGCTGGTCAAACGGCTGCGGCGGATGCGGGCGAGCCGGCTGAAGGCCAAGGCGGCCCGGCGACTGGGCTTTGAGGTGCCCTGACCCGGCGGTGCGGCGAATTCCACGGTCGCAATTGCCGGAATCTGTGCACGCCCGGATACAGTGGGCGCGATGAACGACCACGTCCCAGACTCATCGGGGTTGCCGCTGCGCGCCATGGTGATGGTGCTGCTGTTCCTCGGCGTGATCTTCCTGCTGCTCGGATTCCAATGGCTGAGCTCGGGTGGCTCGCCGTCGGAGGAGGCGTCGTCGACGACGACCACCGCGACCACGACGACCACCACGACGGCACCGGCCGCACCGAAATCGGAGGTCCGGGTCTACAACATCTCCGACCAGGAGGGCCTGGCCGCCGAGACCGCCGACCGGTTGCGCGACGCCGAATGGGACGTCACCGACGTCGGCAACATGCGGGTCGACTCGGTGACCGAAACCACCGTGTTCTTCAACCCGGACAACGAGGGCGAGCAGGAATCGGCCGAAGCGGTGGGCAAACTGCTCGACGTGCCGGTGGCGCCGCGCATCGAAGATCCCGACGTCGCCGATCAACCTCCGGGCGTCATCGTCCTGGTGACCAGTTGACCCGCTAAGCTCTGTCCATGCTTACGTCCAGGCTCCCGGTTAGTCGTGGCCCCGTCGTCACGAGATTCGCCCCCACGATGGCAGTGGCCGCCCTGGCGGTGCCGGCGCTGTTGCTCAGCGCCTGCACGCCCAACGAGCCGGCCGCGCCCGGCCCGGGGCCGGCCCCGTCGGTGTGGACCGGATCGCCGGGCACCGCGCCGCAGTCCGACGACGGCGACACCGACGGCGACGCCGACAGCGACACGCTGCGCGCCGAGCTTTACGACGTCGACGGCACCCCGGTGGCGTCCGCCCGGTTCGACTTCAGCGAGGGCTACGCCACCGTCACCATCGCGACCGTCGAGGGCAGTGCGCTGACCCCCGGCTTCCACGGCACCCACCTGCACGAGGTCGGCAAGTGCGAAGCCGACTCGACCGCACCGGGCGGCGGGGAGCCCGGCGCGTTCCTCTCCGCCGGCGGGCACTTCCAGGCCCCCGGCCACGAGGGCCACCCGCAGAGCGGGGACCTGACCGCGCTGCAGGTGCGCTCGGACGGCACCGGCTATCTGGTGACCACCACCGATGCGTTCAGCCGCGACGAGCTGCTGGCCGGCAAGGGGACCGCGATCATCATCCACGCCGACGACGACAACTTCGCCCACATCCCGTCCGACCGGTACGTGCAGGCCGACGGCACGCCCGGCCCCGACGAAACCACGCGGAAAACCGGCGACGCCGGCGCGCGTGTGGCCTGTGGTGTCATCAACGCCGGCTAACGTCGCCGCCCGCATCGACTTCGCCGGGTCTGCCCGGCCGACCATCGGGGTCGAGTGGGAGTTCGCCCTGGTGGACGCCCACACCCGCGACCTGAGCAACGAGGCCGCCGCGGTGATCGCCGAGATCGGCGAGAACCCACGGGTGCACAAGGAGTTGCTGCGCAACACCGTTGAGCTGATCACCGGCATCTGTGCGGACACCCCGCAGGCCATGGAGGATCTGCGGTCCACGCTGACCACCACGCGCCAGGTGGTGCGGGCCCGCGGCATGGAGCTGTTCAGCGCGGGCACCCACCCGTTCGCGCGGTGGTCCACTCAGCAGCTCACCGACGCCCCCCGCTACGCCGAGCTGATCAAACGCACCCAGTGGTGGGGTCGGCAGATGCTGATCTGGGGTGTGCACGTACACGTCGGCATCCGTTCGGCGGCCAAGACGATGCCGATCATCTCCGGGTTGCTCAACTACTACCCGCACCTGCTGGCGCTCTCGGCGTCGTCGCCGTGGTGGGGCGGGGAGGACACCGGCTACGCCAGCAACCGGTCGATGATGTTCCAGCAGCTGCCGACCGCGGGGCTGCCGTTCCAGTTCCAGACCTGGCGCCAGTTCGAGCGGTTCGTCCACGACCAGAAGAAGACCGGGATCATCGACCGGCTCAACGAGATCCGCTGGGACATCCGGCCCTCCCCGGCGCTGGGCACCATCGAGCTGCGGGTCTTCGACGGGGTGTCCAATCTGCGGGAACTCGGCGCGCTGGTGGCGTTGACGCACTGCCTGGTGGTCGATCTCGATCAGCGCCTGGAAGCCGGGGAACTGCTGCCGGTGATGCCGCCGTGGCATGTGCAGGAGAACAAGTGGCGTGCCGCGCGCTACGGGCTGGACGCCGAGATCATCCTCGACGCCGACAGCAACGAACGGCTGGTCACCGACGACCTCGACGACCTGCTGACCCGGCTGGCCCCGGTGGCGAAGACGTTGCACTGCGCCGACGAGTTGGCCGCGGTCGCCGACATCTACCGGTACGGCGCGTCGTATCAACGGCAGCGCCGCGTCGCCGAGGAGAACGACGGGGATCTGCGCACCGTCGTCGACGCACTCATCGACGAGCTGGAGCTCTGATCGCATGGCGGCGCTGCCGATGTTTCCGTTGGAGTCGGTGCAGCTGCCCGGGGAGACGTTGCCGCTGCGGATCTTCGAGCCCCGCTACCGGGAGCTGGTCACCGACTGCCTGGCCGGTGACCGCCGGTTCGGGGTGGTGCTGATCGCCGCCGGACGGGAGGTCGGCGGCGGCGAACGGCGCTGCGACGTGGGGGCTCTCGCACAGATCGCCCGCCACCGCAAACTCGGCTTCGGTCAGCACGCCCTGGTAGCCACGGTCGGCGAGCGCATCCGGGTGCAGCGCTGGCTCGACGACGATCCGTATCCGCGCGCCCAGGTGACTCCATGGCCCGACGAGCCCGGAGAGCCGGTCGGCGACAGCGATATTCGCAAGATCGAGGATCGACTCCTGGCGCTGTATCAGCGGACCACCACCCGGCGTCGGGTCGCACTTCCCGCCCGCGACACCCTGTTCGGCCCGGCCGGGGCGCCCGCCGGCGAACGGCTGTACACCCTGGCCGCCCGCATCCCGATCGGCCCCGCCGACCGGTACGCGGTGCTGGCCGCCCCGAGTGCGGCCGACCGGCTGACCGCGGTCAACGACGCCGTCGACACCTTCGCTGCGCGGGTGGCGTTCCAGCTCTCGCAGTGAGTGCTCAGTCCGGTGGGTGGCGCATCTCGTCGATGATGAGCTGGGCGTCCATGTCCTGCTCGCGGTAGGCGAGCCGACCGACCCGGTGGGCCACCACCGGCGCGGTGATCACCGTGAACAGTGCGGTGACCGCCAGCATGCCGAAGTCGTGGCTGCCGCGCAGCCGGATGGCGGCGCCGGCCAGCACCAGAAGCAGCCCCAGCACCTGCGGTTTGGTGGCTGAATGCATGCGCGCCAACGTGTCCGGGAAGCGCAGCACCCCGATCGCGGCGGTCAACGCCAACAGGGAGCCGGCCAGCACCAGCGCGCCGGCGATACCGTCGGAGACGCTCATCGGCGCTCCTGGGTGTCGGGAACGCGGAACCGGGCGACGGAGACCGAGCCGATGAAGCTGATCAGCGCCAGGGCGGCCAGGCTGTAGGTGACGGTGGTGTCGCCGCTGGCCGCGGCCCAGGTGCCGATCCCGCACATCGCCATCGCCAGCAGCGAGTCCACCGCCACCAGCCGGTCCAGGGTGCTGGGGCCGATCAGCAGCCGGCACATGGTCAGGATCGCCGCAACACCCAACACGATCCCGGCGGCAATCCAGATGGGGCTCATGGCAGCCACTCGCTGTCCCGTTCGAACGCCTGCACCAACAACCTCTCCAATTCGGCGACCTGCCGGCGGGACTGGGCCACCGAGCGCGGCGATCCCACGTCGAGCACGTGGTAGTACATGATCCGGTTGACCTGGTCGATCTCCAGCAGGATCGAGCCGGGAATCATCGTGGTGATGTTGCCGGCCAGTACCAGCACCAGATCCGATTTGAGCCGGGAGTGCACCTGCAGCACCCCGTTGCGCGGCGGCGGGCCCGGCCGGATCGCCAGCCACGCCAGGTGCATACTCGACAGCACCAGATACCAGCCGACCCGCAGCGCCAGCCGCAGCCACGACAGCGGGTGCAGCAGGCCCTGCACCGGCACCCGCGGCAGCGGCAGCAACACCAACACCCCCACCGCCACCGCCAGGCCGCCGACGACGTTGGCGGGGGTGAACCGGCCCCACAGCAGCAGCCACACCACCGTCAGCGCCAGCACGGTCAGCACCCGCAGTCCCGCGGTCCTCACGAGTCACCCCCGCCCAGCACCGTCGACAGGTAGGGGCCGCGGTCGATGATCTCGTCGGCGGCGCGCTGGGTGTAGCCGAACACCGGCCCGGCGGCCACCGTCAGCCCCACCGCCACCGCGATCAACGCCAGGGTCGCGGCGACCATCGAGCGCGGCATCCGCCCGACGTCGTCGCGGTCGGCGTAGGCGATCTCCTCGGTGTTGACCAGCAGCACGCTCGGCGCCGCGGCGGCCAGGGCCTCCGGTGCGTCGACGCGGGGCCGCCAGAACACCCGGCTCCACACCCGCGCCATCACCAGCAGGGTCAGCAGGCTGGTGGTCAGGGTGCCGGCCACCAGCAGCCAGGACAGCACCGAGCCGTTGACGGTGCCGGCCTGCAGCAGCGCCACTTTGCCGATGAACCCGGAGAACGGCGGGATCCCGCCGAAGTTCAGCGCCGGGACCAGGAACAAAAACGCCAGCATCGGGTTGGCGGCCAGCCCGCCGAGGCGCTGCACGGTCGACGCCCCGCCCTGGCGTTCGATGAGCCCGGCGGCCAGAAACAGCGTGGTCATCACCACGATGTGGTGCACCATGTAGTAGATCGCGCCGGCGGTGCCCACCGCGGTGGTCACCGCCACCCCGAACACCAGAAACCCGATGTGGCTGACCAGGGTGAACGACAGCAGTCGTTTGATGTCGCTCTGGGCGATCGCGCCGAGGATGCCGACCAGCATCGTCAGCAGCGCGGCCACCAGCAGCACCGGGTTGAGCCGTCCGCCGGGGAACAGCAGGGTGTCGGCGCGGATGATCGCATACACCCCGACCTTGGTGAGGATCCCGGCGAACACCGCGGTGATCGGCGCCGGGGCGGTGGGGTAGGCGTCGGGCAGCCACGCCGACATGGGGAACACCGCCGCCTTGATCCCGAACGCGACCAGCAGCACCGCGAAGATCGCGGTGCGGATCCCGGTGCTCAGATCACCGGTGCGGGTGGCCAGCTCCGCGAGGTTCAACGTGCCGGTCGCGGCGTACACCAGTGCGATGCCGATCAAAAAGATCAGCGACGACACCATCGACACCATCACGTACCCGATCCCGGCGCGCACCCGGTCGGCGCTGGCGCCGATGGTCAGCAGCACGTAGCTGGCGGTGAGCAGCACCTCGAACCCGACGAACAGGTTGAACAGGTCGCCGGCGAGGAACGCCATGGACACCCCGGCGGTCAGCGACAGGTAGGTGGGCAAAAAGATCGACACCGGCTGGCGGTCGTCGCCGTCGCGGATGCCCTGGCCGATCGCGTAGACCATCACCGACAGCAGCACCACCGCCGAGACCACCAGCATCAGCGCCGAGAGCCGGTCGACCACCAGCGTGATGCCCAGCGGGCCCAGCCCGGCGGGGGTGACGTCCCAGCCGCCGATCGCCACCGCCAGGGTGCCGTCACGGTCGGCCAGATACACCAGGGTGGCGGCGATCGCGGTGACCGCGGTCAGCACCAGCAGCGTGATCGCGCGCTGCACCCGCGCGCGCGGCCCGCACACCAGGGTGGCCGCCGCACCGAGGGTGGGCAGCAGCACCGGCAGCGGGATCAACGCGGTCGCCAACGTCATGACGGCTCCCCGGACTCTGTGGACTCCACCACCGCGTCCAGCTCGGTGGGGTCGACGGTGCCGCCGTCGTCGTCCTCGGCGGCGATGGCCTCCTCGTCGGAGAGCTGGGAGACGCGGGTGGCCTCCGGGTCGTCGCCGACCCGGTCGGCGGTGGTCAACCGGAACGACCGGTAGGTCAACGCCAGGATGAACGCCGCCACCCCCATCGTGATGACGATCGCGGTGAGCACCATCGCCTGCGCCAACGGGTCGGCGGCGGTCTCCTTGCCGGCGCTGCTGTCCTGCACCGGCGGGTTGCCCGCGCGCCCGGCGCCGTGGATGATCAGCAGGTTCACCGCGTTGCTGATCAGCAACACCCCCAGCAGCATCCGGGTGAGGCTGCGTTCCAGCAGCAGGAACACCCCGCAGGCCACCAGCACCGCGATGGTCAGCAGCGGGAAGAACTGTGCGCTCATCGCGGCCCCACCAACGGTCCGGCCACCCCGGCGGGCACCTCGTCGTCGAGGCGGGCGCCGAGGCTGCGCAGCACGTCGAGCACCAGCCCGATCACCACCAGATACACCCCCAGGTCGAAGAAGAGCGCGGTCACCAGGGTGATCTCGCCGAGCACCGGCACGGTGACGCTGAGCACCGCCGACGACAACGCCGGCGCGCCGAACGCCAGCGAGGCGACCGCGGTGCCGCCCACCAGGGTCAAGCCCACGCCGAGCACCTTGCCCGGATCCAGCGGCAGCGCCTCCCCGAGCTCGTAGTGGCCGCCGGCCAGATACCGCAGCGTCAACGCCAGCCCGGCGGTCAGGCCCCCGGCGAAGCCGCCGCCGGGGGTGTTGTGCCCACCGAAGAAGAAGTACACCGAGACCACCATGATCAGCGGGAAGATGATCCGGGTGGTCACCTCCAGCACCAGGGAGCGCTCCCGCGGGTCGCGGTAGCCGCTGCCGCGCAGCCAGGTGGTGGAGCCGATGGCGGGGCTGTAGACGGTGGGTTCGGCGAGCTGCGCGGCAGCGGTCGGCACCCGCGGGGCCACCCCGAAACGGCGATGCCGGAACACCAGGGAGGCCACCCCGGTGGCGGCGACCAGCAGCACCGAGATCTCCCCGAGGGTGTCCCAGGCGCGGATGTCGACCAGCAGCACGTTGACGGTGTTGGAGCCGTGCCCGCGGGTGTAGGCGGCGTCGGCCAGCAGTGCGGCCACCCCCACACCGTCGCGGGCGGCCATCGCGAACGCCGCCAGCACCGCCACCGCCAGCCCCACCGCGACCGCCAGCGCGGCGCGCGGGCCGCGGCGGTGCAGCATGGTGGCCCGCTCGGTGCTGGCCGGCAGGGCGCGCAGCACCAGCACGAAGATCACCAGCGTCATCGTCTCGACCAGGAACTGCGTCAACGCCAGGTCGGGGGCGCCGTGGAAGACGAACACCGTGCCGCAGCCGTAGCCGGTGACCCCGACCATCAGCACCCCGGCCAGGCGGTTGCGGGTCACCGCGGCGCCGAGAGCGGCGGCGATGATCAACACCGCCAGGGTCAGCTGCAGCGGGGAGTCCCACCACTGCAGCGACGGTGTCGGGCGCGCACCGAGGGCGAGCGCGGCCAGCGGCACCGCCACGAACGTCGTCAAGATCACCGCCTGGTTGCCGGGCAGCGAGCCGCGCTGGATCAGGCCGGCCACCCGCACCGCCAGCACGTCGAGACCCTGCAGCACGGCGTAGTAGACCCGGTCGGCGTTGCCCAGCGGCAGCCGGCGCAGCCGGGTGAGCTGCAGCGGGCCGCGGGTGGCGAACACCATCGTCCCGGCGACCAGCACCAGCGCCGACAGGGTCAGCGCGCGGCTCGGCCCGTGCCACAGCGCCAGGTGGTAGTGGCCGTCGCCGAGGGTGCTGGCGTAGCCGCGCAGCACCGCGTCGACGCGGGAGACGTCCAGTCCCAGCACCAACCCGAGTGTGGCCAGCAGCGCCGGCGCCGGGTAGAACCAGCGGTTGGGGCGGTGCGCCTCGGCGACCGCGCGACTGGGTGCTGTGCGGCCCTTCGCGCCGAACCCGCCCCACAGGAACCGCAGGCTGTAGATGATCGTGAACACCGCGCCGACCGCCACCGCGGTCAGCATCAGCCATCCGGTGAACCCCGGCTGCTCGTCGAGGGCGGTGAACGCCGCCTCCTTGGCGGCGAAGCCCAGGAACGGCGGCACCGCGGCCATGCTGGCGGCCGCGGCGGTGGCGATCGTCGCCAACCCGGGGGCACGGCGGCCCAGCCCGGCCAGCTTCCGCACGTCGCGGGTGCCGGTGGCGTGGTCGATGATGCCGACCACCATGAACAGCGTCGCCTTGGCGCCGGCGTGGGCCACCACCACCGCCAGCCCGGCCAGCATCAGATCGGCGGTGCCGAACCCGACGAGGGCCACCATCAACCCGAGTTGGCTGACCGTGCTGAACGCCAGCAACAGCTTGAGGTCGTATTCGCGGACCGCGCGCCACCCGCCGGCGAGCATGGTGGCCAGCCCCAGCCCCACCACCATCGGCCGCCAGCCGGGCACGTCGGCGAAGCCGGGGGCCATCCGCGCCACCAGGTACACCCCGGCCTGCACCATCGCCGCGGCGTGCAGGTAGGCGCTGACCGGGGCGGGGGCGGCCATCGCGCCGGGCAGCCAGAAGTGCAGCGGCAGGATCGCCGACTTGCTCAACGCCCCCACCAACACCAGCACCACCGCGACCGTGGTGAGCGTGCCGGGCGGCACCCGCTCCGGCTCGGCCACCAGGGTGGAGAGCAGATAGCTGCCGGTGGATTCGCCCAGCATGACGATCCCGCCGAGCATCGCCAACCCGCCGAAGGTGGTGACCAGCAGCGCCTGGATGGCGGCGCGGCGGCTCACCGCCCGCTCGGCGTAGTGGCCGATCAGAAGGAACGACAACACCGTCGTCAGTTCCCAGAACACGTAGAGCACCAGCATGTTGTCGGCGACCATCAGGCCGAACATGGCCCCGGCGAAGGCCACCATCTTGGCGGCGAACCCGGGCTTGCGCGGGTCGGGCCGGTGGTCGGGGGTGGGGCGGAAATACTCCGCGCAGTAGCAGAGCACCAGCGCCCCCACACCGAGCACCAGCACGCTCATCACCGCGGCGAGGGTGTCGAAGCGCAGCGCGATGTCCATCGACAGCCCCGGCACCCACGACACCGTCACCCGCTGCTCGGGGTGGGGCCAATGGGTGATCACCCAGATCAGCGACCCGGCCGGCACCAGCGCCAGCGGGTAGAACATCACCCTGCCCCAGCGGCGCAGCAGCACAGGAGCCGACGCCGCGGCAACTGCGTGGGCGAGCAGTATCGCGAGCATCACACTCCGGTGTGGTCTGCGTTGAGCGGACAGAAACGCAAGGCCAGCCCGCGGGGCGGGGGTCACCCTTGACGTTGGGGGACGTTGGGGGTCGCTATGGGTTCACGGGGGTCGCGAGCCAGTTTACCGAGTCGCGCAGGCGCCGATGCCGCCCACCGGGTATGCCGCGGGGCCCCGAGGCGTCGTGAAACTCACGTTTGCGTGCGTTTTTGCGCCCGAAACGCACGCAAACGTGAGTTTGGGCGCACTTCCGCGAAGGTTGGGCGCACCCGCCGCGGGGGAGGCGCAACTTCCGCGGGGGAGGCGCCGGCGAGCGGGCGCACCCGCCGCTCAGCGGGCGGCGAACTCGCGCAGCGACGCCACCTGGGCGGGGTCCAGGGAGGGGCGCACCGTGTCGCGGGCGCTGGTCAGGTCGGCGGCGGTGACGTTGGCGGCGTCGAGGCTGCGACGCATCGCGGTCAGCGCCGCCTCCCGCAGCAGCGCCACACAGTCCGCGGCGCTGTAGCCGTGCAGGTCGGCGGCCAGCGCGTCGAGGTCGACGTCGTCGTGCAGGGGCACGCTGCGCGCGGCGGTGCGCAGGATGTCCGCGCGGGCCGGCCCGTCCGGGGGGTCGACGAACACCAGCTTCTCCAGCCGACCCGGCCGCAGCAGCGCCGGATCGATCAGATCGGGGCGGTTGGTGGCGCCGAGCACCACCACGTCGCGCAGCGGGTCGATGCCGTCGAGTTCGGTCAGCAGCGCCGCGACCACCCGGTCGGTGACCCCGGAGTCGACGCTTTGGCCGCGCCGCGGCGCCAGTGCGTCGATCTCGTCGAGGAACACCAGCGACGGTGCCGAGTCGCGGGCCCGGCGGAACAGGTCGCGCACCGCCTTCTCCGAGCTGCCCACCCATTTGTCCATCAGTTCCGGGCCCTTGACGGCGTGCACGCTGAGACGCCCGGTGCTGGCCAACGCGCGCACCAAAAACGTCTTGCCGCAGCCGGGCGGGCCGTAGAGCAGCACCCCGCGCGGCGGGTCGACCCCGAGACGGCTGAACGTGTCGGGATGCTGCAACGGCCAGAGCACCGCCTCGGTGAGTGCTTGGCGGGTCGCTTCCATGTCGCCGACGTCGTCGAGGGTCACGGTGCCGATCGCCACCTCGGTGGCCGCCGACCGCGACAGCGGCCGGATCACCGTCAACGCCCCCTCGAGGTCGGGCTGGGTCAGCCGCGGCGGCTCGTGGTCGCTGCTGGCCCGCGACGCCGCGCGCAGCGCCGCCTCACGCACCAGCGCGGCCAGATCGGCGGCGACGAAGCCCGGGGTGCGCTCGGCGATCACGTCGAGGTGCAGATCGGCGGCGGGCACACCCTGCACCATGGTCTCCAGCAGCGAGCGGCGGATGGCGGCGTCGGGCAGGCCCAGCGTCAGCTCCCGGTCACACAGGTCCGGTCCGCGCAGCCGGGCATCGAGCCGGTCGGGCAGGGCGGAGGTGGCGACGAACGCCGCGCCGTCGACGCTGAGCGCCTCGCGCAGCGCGGCGAGGATCGGGGTGGCCACCGGTTCGGCGGTCTCGGGCAGCAGCGCGTCGATGTCGGTGATCAGCAGCACCCCGCCGGCGCGCAGCGCGCCGACCGCGTCGGTCACCGCCGCGAGCCGGTCGTCGGCGGCCAGAGCCCCCACGTCGGGGCCGTCGAGTTCGATCAGTCGCCGCCCGGCGGCCACGGCGCGCACCAGGGTGGATTTGCCCACCCCCGGCGGCCCGGAGACCAGCACGCCGAGCTGCGGGTCGGCGCCGAGGCTGTGCAGCAGCTGCGGCTCGTCGAGGGCGAGTTTGAGCCACTCGGTGAGTTTCTCCGCCTGCGCGCCGACCCCTTTGAGGTCGTCGACGGCCAGGTCGGGCGGTTCCGCGGCGACCGCGGGGGCGCCCGGGCTCGCCCAGCCGACCGCGGTGTTGGGCTGCACGCTGACCGGCCCGGGCGGATCCACCGCGGTGACCGTCAACAGCTCCGAGGTCCAGGTGATCCCGACCGCCGACGCCAGCGCGGCCGTCGCCGCCGAGGTGGAGGTGCCCGGCCCGAGGTCGCGCGGCAGCAGCGACACCACGTCGCCGACGGTGACGACCTTGCCCAGCAGCGCCTGGCGCAGCGTGGCCGGCGACAACGACTGGGTGGCCAGCGCCGAGCCGTCCAGGCTCACCGACCGCGCCCCGTAGACGGTGACCGCGGTGACGACCACCGGGTTGTTCTCCCGCAGTCCAGCGTTCGACAGGGTTACGTCGTCGAGCAGCGCCACGCCGGGGGCGACCGGGGTGGCCCCGGCGCCGACGAGCCCGGCGACCGCGGTGGTGGTGCGGGACCCGGTCAGCGACACCGCGTCCCATTCCCGGATACCGAGGGCAGTCAAAGCCTCCGGGTGCAGCCGGATCACGCCACGACGGTTGTCGACCGCGGAGGTGTTCAGCCGGGCCGTCAGCGTCAACGTCATCGCGGTGGTCCTACCGGCCGGGTTTCCGCAATCCCAGCCGTGTCATCGACCGGCGGCTGGGGTGGGCGCGCCGGTTCGCCCGCCGGGCTGCGCGCCACTCGCGGGGCTTGTCCTCCCAGTTCTCCGGGCGGGCCGCCACCCAGCGGTGGCTGCGCACCCCGAACGGGATGTGGATGAGGTAGGCGCCGACGAGCACCAGGATCAGGATGTAGGGGAACAGGAACGCCGCGGCGGCGACCAGCGTCAGCCCGGCCAGCACCAGGCTGGCCAGCCGCGGCGGCACCGACACCGCGTGCATCTTGCGCATCGGGATGCGCGAGATCACCAGCGCGGCGCACAACACCAGCCAGGCGCAGACGAACCACTCCGAGGACCACCAGCCGCTGTCGAACTGCATGTAGGCGGCGAGCGGGGCGATCACCGCGATCGCACCGGCGGGGGCGGGCATCCCCACGAAGTACTCGCGGGTGTAGGCGGGCAGTTCGGTCTCGTCGAGCAGGGTGTTGAACCGGGCCAGCCGCAGCACGATGCAGACCGCGTACAGCAGCGCGGCGATCCACCCGGCCGGCGACGACGGCAGCATCGTCACGTACACCACCACCGCCGGCGCGACGCCGAAGTTGACCGCGTCGGCGAGCGAGTCGATCTCCTCACCCATCCGCGACGACGCGTCGAGCATCCGCGCCACCCGACCGTCGAGCCCGTCGAGGATCGCGGCGGCGGCGATCATCGCCATCGCCAGCTGGGTCTCGTGGTCGAGGGCGAACTTGATCGAGGTCAGCCCGGCGCAGATCGCCAGCACCGTCATCGAGCTCGGCAGGATGTGCAGGCCCACCACCCGGCGTGTGCGGGTCATGACAGCTGCGCCAGCAGGGTCTCACCGGCCACGGCGCGCTGGCCCAGGCGCACCACCGGGTCGGTGCCCGCCGGCAGGTAGGTGTCGAGTCGGGAGCCGAACCGGATCAGCCCGTAGGTGTCGCCGATGCTCACCCGGTCCCCGGCGCGCAGGTCGCAGACGATGCGCCGCGCCAACAGTCCGGCGATCTGCACCGCGACCACGGTCTGGTCCGCGGGGGTGCGGATCACCACGCTGGTGCGTTCGTTCTCCGCACTGGCCACCGGCAGCTCCGCGGAGTGGAACCGGCCCGGCCGGTGGGCGACGGCGAGCACCTGCCCACCGATCGGGGCGCGCTGCACGTGCGCGTCGAACAGCGACAAAAAGATGCTCACCCGCGGCAGCGGGTCGGTGCCGAGGTCGAGTTCCGGCGGCGGCACGGCGGCCTCGACGAGGCAGACGGTGCCGTCGGCGGGGGCGACCACCGCCCCGGGATCCTGCGGCGGCACCCGGTCGGGGTGGCGGAAGAAACCGGCGCACGCCGCGGCGGCCAGCAGGCCGGACCGGCGCACACCGTGATGCTTGCGTCCGACGGCGGCGAGGGCGAGGCCCGCACCGATGAACGGGTATCCGGCCGGGTGTACCGGCGGCACCGTGGCGCGCAGCAGCGCCAGCAGACGCTGGGGAATCGACGCCGCGGCGTCGGCGGCGGGCGGTCGGGCCATCCGGACATCCTACGGAGTGCGCCCGCGCGGGTGGGCGTGTGCACTCACGGTCGGTTCAGCCGAGGTCCCACAGTTGCACCGCGGCCCCGGCGGCCAGGTCGGTGACCTCGGCGGGGATGTCCAGCAGGCAGTTCGCCGAGGCCATGTAGCGCAGGTGATGGGAGGCCGGCGGGCCCCAGGTGATGACCGTGCCGGTGTCGGCGTCGAAAATGCCGCGACGGAACTGGCGTTTGCCCGGTGGGGAACTCAGCGCCTCGGTGAGGATCGCCTGGCGGCGGGGACGCTGCGGGTGGGTGAAGCCCATCGCGGCCCGCAACGCGGGGCGGATGTAGACCTCGAAGGAGACCATCGCCGACACCGGGTTGCCCGGCAGGGTGACGATCGTGGTGTCGCCGACCCGCCCGATTCCCTGCGGCATCCCCGGGTGCATGGCGACCTTGACGAACTGCACACCTTGGCCGCCGTCGCGGCCGAACGCGTCCTTGACCACCTCGTAGGCGCCGGCGGAGACCCCGCCGCTGGTGACGATCAGGTCGGTGTCGCCGGCGTAGCGGTCGAGCACCGCGGCGAACTCGTCGACGTCGTCGCTGACGGTGGCCAGCGCCAGCACCTCCGCGCCGGCGTCGCGCACCGCCGCGGCCAGCATCACCGCGTTGGACTCGTAGATCTGGCCCGGCGCCAGCGCGGTGCCGGGGCGGACCAGCTCGGTGCCGGTGGAGATCACCAGCACCCGCGGGCGCGGCCACACCGTCAACCGGTCGTGGCCCAGGGCGGCGGCCAGCCCCACCACCGGCGGGGTGACCCGCTGGCCCGTGCGCAGCACCGTCTCGCCGGCGGGCACGTCCTCCCCGGCGCGCCGGATGTGGCGGCCCTCGCTGGTGGCCGCCCGGATCTGCACGTTGTCGACGCCGCCGTCGGTGCGTTCCACCGGCACGATCCCGGTCGCGCCCACCGGCACCGGGGCGCCGGTCATGATGCGATGCGCGGTGTGCGGGGCGAGGGTGGGGATGTCGGTGCGCCCGGCCGGGATGTCCTCGGTGACCGGCAGGGTGACCGGCGCCTCGTCGGCGCCGGCGACGTCGACCGCGCGCACCGCATAGCCGTCCATCGCGGAGTTGTCGAACACCGGCAGCGCCACCTTGGCGACGAGATCGGTGGCCAGCACCAGATGTTCGGCCTCAGCCAGCGGCAGTGCCACCGGTGCGCCCCCCGGCAGGTGCTCGGCGACGATCCGTTGATGCTCCTCGACCGAACGCAGCTGGTCGACGGGCTCAAACGCCATAGGTCACCCCGGTGAGTTCCTCGGAGACCGCCCACAGCCGCCGCTGCAGATCCTCGTCGTGGGACTGGCGGCTGGAACGCACCAGGACCGGGTAGCCGCGCTGCTGCTGCCAGCCGTCGGGGCCGTAGTACTGCCCGCCGGTGACCTGCGGGTCGGTCGCGGCGCGCAGGGTGGGCAGCGCCCCCATCGGCGGGCTTTGAAACATCAGGGGGGTGACGAGTTTCGCCGCCGGGCGTATGACGGCGGGCAGGTTGCGCATCAGCTCGGTGTTCGAAGCACCCGGGTGGGCGGCGACCGCGATCGTCGGCTCGTTCGCGGCGGCGAGACGGCGCTGCAGTTCGTAGGTGAACAGCAGGTTCGCCAGCTTCGCCTGCCCGTAGGCGCCGACCCGGCTGTAGCGGCGCTGCCACTGCAGGTCGTCGAAGTGGATGGCCGCTTTGAGGCGATGGGCGTTGGACGACACCGTCACCACACGCGAGCCCTCGACCCCGACGAGCCGGTCCAAGATCAGGCCGGTCAACGCGAAATGACCGAGATGATTTGTGCCGAACTGCATTTCGAACCCGTCGGCGGTCTCCTGGCGCGGGGTGAACATCACTCCGGCGTTGTTGATCAGCACGTCGATGCGCGGATAGGCCGACCGCAGATCGGCCGCGGCGGTGCGGATCGATTCCAGCGACGCCAGGTCGAGCTGGGTGATCGCGACCTGCGCATCGGGGTGCTGGGCGCGGATCTGGGCGGCTGCCGCCTCACCCTTGGCGAGGTTGCGCACCGCCAACACCACCTGGGCGCCGTGGTCGGCGAGCACGCGGGCGGCCTCGAACCCGATGCCGGTGTTGGAGCCGGTGATGACTGCGACGCGGCCGGTCTGGTCGGGGACAGCGGCGCTGTCCCAATGGGGGCGAGAGTTCATGGATCGCCACGATACCCACTGCGGCTGGGCGACTCCTGGGGCCGCGGACCCGGGATGGCGCCGCGGGGGTCTGCGGCGTACGCCATGCTTAGAGCATGGTGACGAGAGCATGGTGACACGGTCATGGTGACGATGGCAGAACCCGCCCACCCGCCGAGCGCCAAAGCGCCGCTGGTGTGGGCGCTGGGCGGGGCGATCCCGTGGCTGGTGCTGGCCGTGATCCAGTTGGGCTGGGCCACTGTCGACCCCACTCGGCCGTGGCTGCACGCCGGGGTGGGGTTGTTCACCCTGGCCGGGCTGGTGGTCGGTACGGCGGTGGCGCCGCTGTGGCGCTACCGGGTGCACCGCTGGGAGATCAGCCCGCAGGCGGTGTACACCCGCGCCGGCTGGCTGGTGCAGGAGCGGCGCATCGCCCCGATCTCGCGGGTGCAGACCGTCGACACCCACCGCGGCCCGCTGGACAGGATGTTCGGGTTGGCCAATGTCGCGATCACCACCGCGTCGTCGGCCGGCGAGGTACGCATCGCCGCCCTCGACGTCGCCGTCGCCGACCACATCGTCGCCTACCTCACCGACATCGCCGCCCTCGGCGCCGAGGACGCCACGTGAATTGGCAGCGGCTCAGCCCCCGAATGCTGTTGGTGCACCCGGTGCACGAGCTGCTGCGCCAGCTGCCGCTGCTGGCCGCCGCGGTGCTGTTCGGCAGCGCCTCAGGAGATCCGTTCTGGATCGTGGTGGTGCTGGCGGTCACCGTCGTCATCGGGATGGCGCGGTGGGCGACCACCAGCTACCGGATCGTCGACGAGGAGGTGCAGCTGCGCACCGGTCTGCTGCGCAGATCCACGATAGCGTTGCCGCGCAACCGGATTCGCAGTGTCTCCACCGAGGCGCGCCTGCTGCACCGGCTGCTCGGGTTGACGGCGATCCGTGTCAACACCGGCCAGCAGTCCAGCCGCGGCAGCGCTTTCGTGCTCGATGCGGTGCGCGCCGATCAGGTGCCGGGGCTGCGGGCGGTTTTGCTCGCCGACGCCGGGGAGACCACCGAATCTTCCGAGGCTGCCGGCGGGGAGGTGCTGGCGCGGTGGGAGCCGTCGTGGCTGCGCTACAGCCCGCTGAGCCTGTCGGGGCTGGCGACCCTGGCCGCCGCGGTCGGGGTCGCCTACCAGCTCGGCGGTGAGCAACTGCTGCGCGAGGATTCCTGGCTCGGCCGCACCGCGGAGAACCTGGCCGCCCGCTGGGGAGTGGCGGCCACCGCCGCGGGCACCGCCGCGCTGGTGGTGGTGACGGTGGTGGTGTTGGCGATGCTGCGTTCGCTGCTGGTCTACGGCAACCTCGAGCTGTCCCGGCGCCCCGGGGCGCTGCGGCTGCGCCACGGGTTGACCCGACAGCGCGACCGCACCTTCGACACCAGCCGGTTGCGCGGCGGGGTGCTGCGTGAGCCGCTGTTGGTGCGGGCGGTCGGTGGGGCGCGCGTCGACGCGGTGATGACCGGGGTGTCCGGCGTCGGCGAGTCGTCGGTGCTGCTGCCGCCGTGCCCGCTGCCCACCGCGCAGCGGGTGCTCACCGAGCTGATCGGTGACCCGGCGGTGGTCGCGGGACCGCTGCGATCCCACGGCCCCGCCGCCGCGCGGCGGCGCTGGACCCGGGCGATGGCGCTGCCGACGGTGGCCGCGGTGGTGCTGGCGGTGGCCGGTGTGCCGGGCTGGGCGTGGGCGATGTGGTCGGCGGTGCTCGCCGGTGCGGCGCTGCTGGCCCTCGATCGGGTGCGCGCTCTGGGCCACCGGGTGTCGACGGACTGGCTGGTCGGGCGGGCCGGCAGCCTGGAGCGGCGCCGCGATTGCGTGGCCAACGCCGGGATCATCGCCTGGTCGGTGCGCCAGAGCTGGTTTCAGCGGCGCGCCGGGGTGGCCACCCTCATTGCGGCGACCGCGGCGGGAGTGAAGGCCTACCAGCTCATCGACGTGCCGGCGGGGTGGGCGTGGGACATCGCCGCGACCGCCTCGCCCTGGGTCGCCGACAGTGTCTGGGCGCAGCGCGGCTGATCAGCGGGGCGGCTCGGGTGCCGGCGGTTCCTCCGGCGCCGGCGGCAGCTGCGGCATCTCCGGCGGCGCGGGCATCTCCGGCATCTCCGGCAGGGACGGCAACTGCCAGTTGTTCGGCGGGTAGACGTTGATGGTGTACTCCAGCCGGTACCGCTGTCCCTCGGGGTTGCCGCACAGGTGCAGGACATAGGAGTCGGATCCGGCGGGGTCCTTGCCGGGGTCCTTGCCGGGGTCTTTGCCGGGGTCTTTGCCGGCCTCTTTGGAGAACTGCGCCTCGCGCTGACACGGTCCGCCCTGCCAGTCCGAGGCGTCCTCGGCCTGGACGAACCCGGCGTCACGCAGCAGCCGCTCGGCGGTGTCGGCGCCGCCGGGGTCGACGTCGGTGACGGTGACCATCCAGATGAGGCCGCCCGATCCGAGCACGTCGCGGGACTCGGCGTCGATCTGCCCGTCGAGGATCGGCACGGCGGCGGGGAACCCGTCGGGCAGGGCGTCGGGGCTTGCCGCCTCGGGGCCCAGGCCCGGCGCGGCGGAACTCGCCGCGCTGCCCGAGGAACTCGTCGTCGGGGTCGCGTCGGTGTCGCCGCTGTCCCCGCGCGAGCAGCCGCCGACCACGACGACCCCGGCCAGCGCTGCGGCCACCAGCCGCACCGGATATGAGCTCATGGCTGGTAGTTAAACACGGCGCCCCTCAGCCGCCGGGTTGCGGCAGGTTGGGCGCTTGCGGCAGCTGTGGCGGTTCGCTGATCTGCCAGTCTTCGGGCGGGTAGATGTTGACCGTATAGGTCAGCGTGGTGTGGTCGTGGCTGGGGCAGAGCACCGCGATGTAGGCCCCGCCGTCGGCACGGTCCTTGCTGAACTGCGACTGGTAGTCGCAGGCCGGGTCGCTGTTCCATTCCGAGGCCACCTCGTCGCGGTGGAACTCGGCGTCGGTGAGCAGCCGTGCCGCGGTGTCGGCGGCCTGCTCGTCGACGCCGGTGACCGTGAGCGTCCAGATCTTGCCCCGCGAGCCGGGCACCTCTATCGCCTGCCCGCTGATCTCCCCGGTGAGCACCGGCACGTCGGTGGGGAACCCGGCCGGCAGCGCGTCGGGGCTGGCGGCGTCGGGATCGAGGGTGGTGCTCGACGGGGCGGGCGGACCGGTGGGCTGCTCGGCGCGGTCCCCGCACCCGCCGGCGGCCACAACGGCGAGCAATCCGGCACATGCCACCAGCAGACGGACAGCAGAACTCATATCCGGCAGTCAAACACAGCCGGCTCCGCGATCACAGGGTCCGGATCACCTCGATGCGCTGCTGCAGCTGCACCGCGGAGGCCGCGGCGACCGGCGGGCCCCCGCAGCGCCGGCGCAGCTCGTTGTGGATCCAGCCGTGCGGTTTGCCCAGCCGGTGATGGGCGGCGGAGACCAGCGCGTTGAGTTCGTGGCGCAGCTCGCGCAACTGCCCGTGGCGGGTCGCCGGCGGCGCGGGTGCGCCGGCCGCGCTGCGCGCAGAGAGCTGCTCGTCTTGGCGCCGCCGCAGCAGCGCCCGCATCTGCTCGGCGTCCAACAACCCCGGGATCCCCAGGTAGTCCTCCTCCTCGGGGCTGCCGGCCGGGGTCGCGGTACCGAACGATGATCCGTCGAAGATCACCTGGTCCAGCTCGGCGTCGGCCCCCAGCGAGGTGTAGCCGTTGTCCAACTCGGACGGTTCGCTGTGAGTGCGTTCGGCGGCGGCGAACTCCTCTTCCTGGGTGGGCCGGTGCGGTTCGCCGAGCACATGGTTGCGCTGCGTTTCCAACTCGCTGGCCAACTGCAGCAGCGCCGGCACCGAGGGCACGAAGATGCTGGCGATCTCGCCGGGGCGCCGGGAGCGCACGAACCGCCCGATCGCCTGGGCGAAGAACAGCGGGGTCGACGCGCTGGTGGCGTACACCCCGACCGACAGCCGCGGCACGTCGACCCCCTCGGAGACCATCCGCACCGCCACCATCCAGCGGGAGGTTCCGGCCGCGAACTCACTGATCTTCCCGGAGGCGCCCGGGTCGTCGGAGAGCACCACCGTGGGGGCCTCGCCGGTGATGGTGGTCAGCAGTTTCGCGTAGGCGCGCGCGGCCGTCTGATCGGAGGCGATGACCATGCCACCGGCGTCGGGCACATGCTCACGCAGTTGGCGCAGCCGCCGGTCGGCCGCCCCGATCACCGCCGGCATCCATTCGCCGGCCGGATCCAGCGCGGTGCGCCACGCCCGGGCGGTGTGCTCGGCGGTGAGCGGCTCGCCCAGGCGGGCGGCGTACTCCTGCCCGGCGCTGTCACGCCAGCGCGCCTCCCCGGAGTAGGCCAGGAACACCACCGGGCGCACCACCCCGTCGGCCAGCGCGTCGGTGTAGCCGTAGGTGTGGTCGGCGCGGGAACGCAGCACCCCGGCGCCGTCGGCGGCGTAGTCGACGAACGGGATCGGGGAGTCGTCGCTGCGGAACGGGGTCCCGGTCAGCGCGAGGCGGCGGGTGGCGTCGTCGAACGCCTCCCGGATGCCCTCACCCCAGCTCTTGGCGTCCCCGCCGTGGTGGATCTCGTCGAAGATCACCAGCGTGCGGCGGTTCTCGGTGCGCACCCGGTGCCGGGTGGGGTGGCTGGCCACCTGCGCATAGGTGACGACCACGCCGTGATAGTCGCTGGAGGTCACCCCGGTGGCGTTGGAGAACCGCGGGTCCAGTGCGAGGCCGGCGCCGGTGGCGGCCTCCGCCCACTGGATCTTCAGGTGTTCGGTGGGCACCACGATCGTGATCGTGTCCACGGTGCGGTCGGCGAGCAGCTCGGCGGCGATGCGCAGCGCGAACGTGGTCTTGCCCGCCCCGGGCGTGGCGACCAGCAGGAAATCGCGTGGTTTGCCGGTCAGATATTTGACCAGCGCCCGCCGCTGCCAGCCCCGCAAAGCCTGGGTGCTGGGCGCTTCGGTTGCCCGCACCCAAACCTCCTCGATGTCGGGATGCAGTCTAAGGCAACCGGGTTGGCGGCCCGCTCTAGCATCGGTGGGGTGTCGCAGAGTGTGGAGACGATCCGGGTGGCCCGTCTGCGGGAAGCCCAGGACATCGCGGTCGCGCTGTTCGACGCCATCGCCGCTGAGGAGTTGATCCGTCCCGGTGTGGGGGAGAAGACGGTCTCCGAGCAGATCGCCGCGCTGGCCGCCGCCCGGTTCGGGGTACGCCGACACTGGCACAAGCGGGTGGTGCGCGCCGGGGTGAACACGCTGTCGCCGTTCGCGGAGAACCCGCCGGACCGGGTGATCGGCGCCGACGACATCGTCTTCGTGGACCTGGGCCCGATCTTCACCGAATGGGAAGCCGACTTCGGGCGCACCTTCGTGCTCGGCGACGACCCCGCCAAACACACCCTCGCCGCCGCGCTGGGCCGGGTGTGGGATGCCGGGCGCGCGCATTTCGCCGCCCACCCCGACATCACTGGCGAGGCGCTGTATGCGCACATGGTCGGGCTCGCCGCCGCGGACGGCTACCGGTGGGGCAGCGCGATCGCCGGGCACCTGGTCGGGGAGTTCCCGCACAAGCAGATCAGCGGTGATGAGCGTGACTGCTACATCACTCCCGGATCGACCGCCGTGATGCGCCGGGTCGATCGCACCGGGCGGGTCTGCCATTGGATCCTCGAGGTGCACCTGGTCGACGCCGAGGGCGGCTTCGGCGGGTTCTGCGAAGCGCTGTTGGACCTGTGACGCGGTGGGTGCCTGCTGAAATCGACGCCTCAGCGGACATAGAGGCCGCTATACGAGTGTGTGTGTCCGCTGGAGTGTCGATTTCAGTCGTATGGGGCGGGTTCACCCGTGATCGGGGCGACGATCGGGAGGAGGGAGCGCTGCGGAGCCCGGCCGCACTGCGGTACCCCGCCGAGACCCCCACGGACGACCAGTTGGGCCGCCAACAGGGACGGCATCATCAACAGCGTCCGGGGAACTGTGCAGGCAGCCCCACCCTCTCCTTGCACTCTCCATAGGCGAGTGCTAAGAATGATTTGGCACTCGCGACCAGTGAGTGCTAGGTCGGGACGGTGAGACCAGGCCCACACAGCCTGCGTCGTCCGTCGCGGGCATCGGACCCGGCCCGGAACGTGTCACCCCCCAACCGGAGGAATCACTTCGCAATGGCTAAGCAAATTGCGTACGACGAAGAGGCCCGCCGCGGCCTCGAGCGGGGTCTGAACGCCCTCGCCGATGCGGTCAAGGTGACGCTGGGCCCCAAGGGCCGCAACGTCGTCTTGGAGAAGAAGTGGGGCGCCCCCACGATCACCAACGATGGTGTGTCCATCGCCAAGGAGATCGAGCTGGAGGACCCCTACGAGAAGATCGGCGCCGAGCTGGTCAAAGAGGTCGCCAAGAAGACCGACGATGTCGCCGGTGACGGCACCACCACCGCCACCGTGCTGGCCCAGGCGCTGGTGCGTGAGGGTCTGCGCAACGTCGCCGCGGGTGCCAACCCGATGGGTCTGAAGCGCGGCATCGAGGCGGCTACCGAGAAGATCTCCCAGACCCTGCTCTCGGGTGCCAAAGAGGTCGAGACCAAGGAGCAGATCGCGGCGACCGCCGGGATCTCCGCCGGCGACTCCTCGATCGGTGAGCTGATCGCCGAGGCGATGGACAAGGTCGGCAACGAGGGTGTCATCACCGTCGAGGAGGCCCAGACCTTCGGCCTGCAGCTCGAGCTCACCGAGGGGATGCGCTTCGACAAGGGCTACATCTCCGGCTACTTCGTGACCGATGCCGAGCGTCAGGAAGCCGTCCTGGAGGACCCCTACATCCTGCTGGTCAGCTCCAAGGTGTCCACCGTCAAGGACCTGCTGCCGCTGCTGGAGAAGGTCATCCAGTCGGGCAAGCCGCTGCTGATCATCGCCGAGGACGTCGAGGGCGAGGCGCTGTCGACGCTGGTGGTCAACAAGATCCGCGGCACCTTCAAGTCGGTTGCGGTCAAGGCGCCGGGCTTCGGTGACCGCCGCAAGGCGATGCTGCAGGACATGGCGATCCTCACCGGTGGCCAGGTCATCAGCGAAGAGGTCGGGCTGTCGCTGGAGACCGCCGACGTCGAGCTGCTGGGTAAGGCCCGCAAGGTCGTGGTCACCAAGGACGAGACCACCATCGTCGAGGGCACCGGGGACTCCGACGCCATCGCCGGGCGGGTGGCCCAGATCCGCGCGGAGATCGAGAACAGCGACTCCGACTACGACCGGGAGAAGCTGCAGGAGCGCCTGGCCAAGCTGGCCGGCGGTGTTGCGGTGATCCGGGCCGGTGCGGCCACCGAGGTGGAGCTCAAGGAGCGCAAGCACCGCATCGAGGACGCGGTGCGCAACGCCAAGGCCGCCGTCGAGGAGGGCATCGTCGCCGGTGGTGGCGTGTCGCTGCTGCAGGCCGGTCCGGTGCTCGACGAGCTCAAGCTCGAGGGCGACGAGGCCACCGGTGCCAACATCGTCAAGGTGGCGCTGGAGGCCCCGCTGAAGCAGATCGCCGCCAACGCCGGGCTGGAGCCCGGTGTGGTCGCCGAGAAGGTCCGCAACTCCAAGGCCGGCACCGGCCTGAACGCGGCCACCGGTGACTACGAGGACCTGCTGGCCGCCGGCATCGCCGACCCGGTCAAGGTCACCCGGTCGGCGCTGCTGAACGCAGCCTCGATCGCGGCGCTGTTCCTGACCACCGAGGCCGTTGTCGCCGACAAGCCGGAGAAGGCGGGCGCCCCGGCGGCCGACCCGACCGGTGGCATGGGCGGCATGGACTTCTAGGTCTGGAAGGTCCAAAGTCGACGACAGGCCCGGTCCGCTTCGGCGGGCCGGGCCTTCGTCATTGCCGGGCCCGGTGCGCCCAGTGCCCGCCCCGCACCCGCCGCGCGCCGAGTGTGTAGGTTATGGCTGGCATTTTCGCGAAATCGCGTGCATAACCTACACACTCAGCGAGGGGGATCGATGGAGATCCTGCTGCTGGGCACCGGAAGCGCCGACGGCTGGCCCAACCCGTTCTGTGACTGCGGATCCTGCGCGGCCGCCGCGGCGGCGGGCGAGATCCGCGGGCAGACCGCCGCGCTGCTCGACGACGTGCTGCTGATCGACTGCGGCACCGACGTGCCGCGCGCGGCGGCGCGCCACCGCGCCCCGCTGGCCGGGGTGCGCCACCTGCTGATCACCCACGCCCACTTCGACCACATCGGGCCGGGCGCGCTGCTGATGCGGCACTGGACGCAGACCACCGAGCCGCTGCACGTGTGGGGCCCGCCCAGCGCGCTGGCGCAGTGCCGACCCTGGGTGGAAGAGACCAACCCGATCCGGTTCCATCCGCTGGCGCCCGGTGACAGCGTCGAGCTGGACGGCTACCGGGTGGCGGCGCTGCAAGCCGACCACGCCCGCGAATTCGGCGGGGAGGCGCTGCTCTATGACGTCGCGGCCATCAGCGACATCACCGACGGCACCGCCGCCGGACGCATCCTGTGGGCCACCGACACCGGCCCGCTGCCGGCGGTGACGCTGCAGGCGGTGCGCGACGCCGCCTACGACGCGGTGTTCTTGGAGGAGACGTTCGGCACGTTCACCGACCACGGGACCCAGCACCACGACCTGCCGGCGTTCGCCGCGACCGTCGAGGCGTTGCGCCGCCGCGGCGCGGTGGTCGAGGGCACCGACGTCGTCGCCGTACACCTCGGGCACCACAACCCGCCGGATCTGGCGGCGCGGCTGGCGGCCTGCGGCGCGCGGGCCGGCGTCGACGGCGAGACCGTCAAGGCCGGTCAGGGCCCGGCGACGAAGTCCACGCAGTCGTAGGCGGGGCTGCAGGTGGCCGGCGGGGAGTCCTCGGTCGCCGGCCGGTGCAGCACCGCCCGGGCGGGCCGCACCACCAGCGGGTCGATGCTCTCGGCGTGGCCGTCGACGATCAGTGAATACCCGCCGGTGACCCGCGGCGGCCACAGCAGCGTGACATCGCGGTGCGCCTCGACGTTGGTGCGGGTGTGCCGGCCGATCGGCCCGACGTGCAGCAGCGCCCCGTCGAAGGTCGGCGCCACGGTGGCGGTATGGGCGCGGTGCTGATCGCTGACGCTGATCACGTACGCGTAGTCGTGGTCCGCCAGTGCCGATGCCAGCCGGTCGAGATCTACTTTCTTTGCGGCCATGGCTGAAGGATAGCCGCGCGATGAGTCAGGATGGGGGCATGGACTTTCGCTACCTCGGCAACTCCGGTCTGCAGATCTCCGAGATCACCTACGGCAACTGGCTCACCCACGGCTCGCAGGTGGAGAACGACGTCGCCACCGCCTGTGTGCACGCCGCCCTCGATGCGGGGATCACCACCTTCGACACCGCCGACGTGTACGCCAACGGGCGCGCAGAGGAGGTGCTGGGCGCCGCGCTGGCCGGCCAGCGCCGCGAATCGCTGGAGATCTTCACCAAGGTGTACTGGCCGACCGGCCCGGAACCGATGGGCAAGAACGACACCGGGCTGTCACGCAAACACATCATGGAGAGCATCGACGCGTCGCTGCGCCGGCTGGGCACCGACTACGTCGACCTGTACCAGGCGCACCGCTATGACCTGTTCACCCCGCTGGAGGAGACGATGGGCGCGTTCGCCGACATCGTGCGTGCCGGCAAGGCCCTCTACATCGGGGTCAGCGAGTGGAGCCCCGAACAGATCCGCGCCGGGCACGCGCTCGCCCGGCAGTTGGGCATCTCGCTGATCTCCAGCCAGCCGCAGTACTCGATGCTGTGGCGGGTGATCGAACCGGAGGTGGTGCCGACCTGCCGGGACCTGGGGATCAGCCAGATCGTGTGGTCGCCGATGGCCCAGGGGGTGCTCTCCGGCAAGTACCGCCCCGGTCAGCCGCCGCCGGCCGGGTCGCGCGCCACCGACGAGAAGGGCGGGGCGGCGATGATCAAACACTTCCTTTCCGACGACACCCTCACCAAGGTGGCGGGTCTGCACCCCATCGCCGAGGAACTGGGACTGTCGATGGCGCAACTGGCGATCGCCTGGGTGCTGCAGAACGACAACGTGGCCGCCGCCCTGGTCGGTGCGTCGCGACCCGAGCAGGTCGCCGAGAACGTCAAGGCGGCCGGGGTGGCCATCCCCGCCGACGCGATGACCCGCATCGACGAGGTGCTCGGCGACGCGGTCAACGCCGACGGCAAACAGGTGGCCCGCTCCACGCCGGCCAAACGGCTGCTGTAGCGCTCAGGCGCGGCAGAGCACCTCGGCGTGCAGCACCGCCAGCCAGCCGTCGGGATGGTCGGCCCAGCGGCGCCAGGCGGTGGAGATCGCTTGCAGCTTGGTGTGATCGGCGGTGCCGTCGGCCAGCAGCTGGTCGGCCAGCGCCGAATGCAGGATCCGGTCGGCCCACATGCCGCCCCAGTACTCCCGGTCGTCGACGGTGGCGAAACACCAGCTGTCGGTGGAGGCGGTGACGTCGACGAACCCGGCGGCGTGCGCCCAGGCCAGCAGGTGCCGTCCCGCGTCCGGTTCGCCGTGGTTGGCGCGGGCGGCCGCGCTGTAGAGCCGCAGCCAGTCGTCGAGCTCCGGGTCGGCCGGATACCAGGTGAAGGTGGCGTAGTCGCTGTCGCGCACCGCGACCAGTCCGCCGGGGGCGCAGACCCGCCGCATCTCGGTCAGCGCGGTGACGGGGTCGGCGACGTGCTGCAGCACCTGGTGGGCGTGCACCACGTCGAAGGTGTCGTCGGCGAACGGCAGCGCGTGCACGTCGGCGGTGGTGAACGTCAGGTTGTGCTGCCGGCAGCTGCGGGCATGGTCGCGGGCCAGCTCCAGCGCCGCTGTGGTCGGTTCCACGGCGTCGACGTGGCCGACGCGGCCCGCGAGGTCCACGGTGATCGTGCCCGGGCCGCATCCGACGTCGAGCAGACGCTGATCGGGGCGCAGCCACGGCAGCAGATACGCCGCCGAGTTCTCCGCGGTGCGCCAGCGGTGCCCGCGCAGCACCGACTCGTGGTGACCGTGGGTGTATCTCGGCGCGCTCACCGCGATGACCCTACGCCGGGCGTGCGCCGGGCGCGCCGCGCCGGGCATAGGCGCCTCAGCCGGCTTCCGTGTGCCGTTTCGTCCGCGACACGCCGCGATGAGCGGACCATTTCGCACACGGACCGCATCTGCCGGCGCAAGTCTGTGGATAACTGCCGCCACCTGACGGCGATGTCGCTGCGAGGCGGTCATTCTGCCGGTATGGAGCTGGTGGAGTGGCCGTTTCGAGCCGACGAGGCGCTGCGCGCCCAGCGCCTCACTCGCCGGGAACTGCGCCGTTTCTTCACCGGCGTCTACCCCGGGGTGTGGATACCGCGGGGCGTCGAGCTGACCCCACGCCAGCGGGCCTGCGCCGCCTGGCTGTGGTCGCGGCGCTGCGGCGTTCTCGCGGGGTTGTCGGCGGCGGCGATGTTGGACACCAAATGGATCGACGCCGGCCTGCCGGCTGAGCTGATCCACACCAACCGCCGACCACCGCCGCTGCTCACCGTGCACACCGACCGGCTCACCCCGGAGGAGACTCGGGAGGTCGCGGGCATCCCGGTGACGACACCGGCCCGCACGGCCTTCGATCTGGGCCGACGCCTGCCGCTGATCGACGGGGTGCAACGCCTTGACGCGTTGATCAACGCCACCGACCTGAAGGTGCCTGACGTCGCCGCGCTCGCGACCGTCCATCCCCGCGTGCCGGGGCTGCGCCGGCTGGCGGCCACGTTGGCGCTGGTCGACGGCGGAGCCGAGTCACCGTATGAGTCGATGACCCGACTGATGTTGGTGCGTGCCGGGTTTCCCCGGCCGCAGACTCAGATCAAGGTGTGCGACGCCTTCGGGCAGGTGATCGCCCGCATCGACCTGGGCTGGCGCGAATGGCAGGTCGGCGTCGACTTCGACGGCCGCCACCACTGGACGAGTGCCAGGCAGCGAGCGTGGGACGCCGAACGTTATTCGCTGCTGGGCGAATTCGGCTGGACGGATATCCGACTGACCAGTTGGACGCTGCACCGCGCACCGGAGGTGTTTCTGCGCCGGGTGGGCGAGGCGCTGATCGCCCGCGGCTGCCCGAAAACCTGGTAGCGCAAGCACCGACCGTGTGCGAAATGGTCCGCCCGCAGCGGCGTGTCGCGGACGACACCGCACACGGCTGCGGCGACCCGGGGGCGGCCCGGCCCGGCCCGGCGGCGGCCCAGCCCCCGCGGCGGCCCGGCCCGCGGCGGCCACACCCCCGCGGCGGCCCGGCGCGACGATCGCTCAGCCGGCGAAGCGCAGCGTGGCGACCAACTGCTCCCCGAGGCCCGGGTCGGGGTCGCCCTGCCCGCCCTGCATGATCGACGCGACGAACATCACCGGGCCCTCCTCGCTGGGCACCGTGGTGGCGACCATGACGTGCAGCGCGCTCGGCGAACCGGCGCAGCCGGGGGCGATTCCGGTGACGGTCGCATCGATCTCCACCGCCGGGGTGTCGCCGATGGTGAAGTGTCGCGGCTCGCTCAACGACACCGTCGGCACGACGTCCTCGTCGGTGTAGATGTCGGCGACCAGAGCGGTCTCCTTGCGCACCGCGTCGTCGATGTCACTGGCGTTGGCCGCGCCCGGAACGCCGGTCACCGCGTGGCTTTCGGACTCGCAACGGTCATCCTCGAGTTCGGCCGCACCACTCATCATCCGGATCGGGCAGTAGCCGAACGGGCCGTCATCGCACTCCTTCTCCCAGCCGACCAGGGTGCTGCACGACAACACCCGCCACTGCGGGGGCACGTCGTAGACGATCTTCCGCGGCGAGGTCACCGTCGACCAGCCCGCCGGGGTCGCCGGTCCCGGACCGTTGGCCGACTCGTTGCAGGTGTCCGACAACGGGGTCGGGGCCGTGGTGCTGGTCGGGGCGGTGCTGGTGGTCGTCGGGGTGCTCGACGTCGTTGTGGCCGGGGGAGCCGCCGACGCGGGCGTCGTCGAGGTCGGCGCGGCGGTGGTGGTGTGCGAGTCCGACAGCGACGACCAGGCCAAAATGCCGACGAACGCCACAGCGGCGACCAGCACCACGACGCCGGAGACGATCAGCGCGGTGTGGCTGCCGGGCCGGCGCGGCGGGGGCGGCGGCTGCGCCGGGCCGTAGCCGCCGATGTAGGGCACCGACTGATACTCCGGATACGGCTGCACGGGCCCGTCGGAGTACTCCGGGTACGGCAACTCCGGGGGGTAGGGCGGGTAGGACATGGGTGCTCCTGACGTCGGCCCACATCCTAGAACGGGGCTCAGCGCCGGCCGCGCACCAATCGCCCGGGCCGCGCGGCGGTGGGCACGCCGTTCTCGGCGATCACCTCACCGGCGACGATCGTGGCGACGTAGCCGTCGGCGGTCTGGTCGAGACGGCGACCGCCGCCGGGCAGGTCGTAGGTGATCACCGGTTTGTGCAGCCGCAGCCCCGCGTGGTCGATGACGTTGAGATCGGCCTTGTAGCCGACGGCGATCCGTCCCCGGTCACCCAGCCCGGCCACGCCCGCGGGCACCGAAGTGAGCTCCCGGATCGCTTGGGGCACACCGATACGTCCCGACGCCCGGTCCCGTGCCCAGTGGGTGAGCAGATAGGTGGGGAAGCTGGAGTCGCAGATCATGCCGTAGTGGGCCCCGCCGTCGCCGAGGCCGAGGACGACGTCGTCGCGGCGCAGCAACTCGCCCACGGTGTCCAGTGATCCGCCCTCGAAATTCGCCAACGCGCCCAACAGGATCGCGTGCCCGTCGTCGTCGAGGACCCGGTCGTAGGCCTCCTCCACCGGGGAGACGCCACGGGCGGCGGCGCGCGCGGCGATGCTGTTGGCGGGGTCCGGCTCGTAGTTCGCATCCTCGCCCAGCGGGAAGATCCAGTCCCAGGCCTGCGCCATGTACAGGATCGGGTTGGCCGGCACCGTGGTCGCAGAGTCGGACAGAATGCGTTGGCGCACCTCGGGTTTGCGCATCTCGGCGACCCGCTGGTCCAGCGGCAGGTCCGCGATCTGCTGATAGCTCGGGTACAGAACGAACGGGTTGGCGGTCAACTCCAGCCCGATCATCAACCCGATCGGACGGGGGAACACCTGGGCGGTCACCTGCCCGCCGGCGGAGTTGGCCTGCTCGATCATCTCGACCGCCTCCGGCCACAGCGGTTCTCCGCTGTTCAACGCGATCAGCGTGAACGTCACCGGCAGGCTCGCATCCGCGGCCGCGTTGAACACCTGCTGCAGCACCGGCTGGAAACCGCCGGCCGGCAGATCCGGCACGAACTGGATCAACCCGCCTCCGCCGGCGGCGACCCCGCGGGCGATCTCGGTCAGCTCCCGCTCGGCCGCGGCGAAGCTGGGGATCTGCTCACCGCCCTCGGTGCGGTGGGTGGCCAGCCGCGACGACGCGAACCCCAGCGCCCCGGCGCGCACCGCCTCGGTGGCCAGCGCCCGCATCCGGGCCAGGTCCTCGGCGGTGGCCGGTTCGCGCTCGACTCCGCGGCGGCCCATCACGTAGACCCGCAACGGCGAATGCGGCAGGTACACGCCCACGTCGATGTCGCGGCGCCCGGCGTCGAGGGCGTCGAGGTACTGCGGGAACGTCTCCCACGTCCACGGCAGCCCGTCGGTCATCACCACCCCGGGGATGTCCTCCACCCCGGCCATCACGTCGACGAGCACGTCGTGGTCCTCGGTGCGGCACGGCGCGAAGCCCACACCGCAGTTGCCCATCACTGCGGTGGTCACCCCGTGCGCCGACGACGGGTTGAGCCGATCCGACCAGATCGCCTGCCCGTCGTAATGCGTGTGCAGGTCGACGAAGCCCGGGGTGACCAGCAATCCGGTCGCGTCGATCTCGCGGACCCCCGAGCCGCCCACCGCGCCGACCGCGGCGATCACCCCGTCACGCACCGCCACATCCCCGACATACGGGTCCCCGCCCAGCCCGTCGACGATGGTGCCGTTGCGCAGAATCAGGTCGTAGCTCATGGTTCTAACCTACGGTTGGGGTGCGGGTCCGGAAAGGGCGCTGATGAAAACGACGGTGAAGCTCGGCCGGGTCGCCGGGGTGGCGGTCGGGGTGCACTGGAGTGTGCTGGCGATCGTGGTGCTGCTGGTCGCCGGGCTCACGGCCCAACTGCCCGACATCGCCCCCGGCTATCCGGCCGCGGCGTATGTGTCCGCCGCCGTGCTGGCCGCGCTGTTGTTCGTCGCGTCGCTTCTGGGCCACGAATTGGCGCACGCGGTGGTGGCGCGGCGCAACGGCGTCGCGGTCGACGGGATCACGCTGTGGCTGCTCGGCGGGGTGGCCCGGTTGCGCGGTGAGGCACCCACCCCCGGGGCGGACTTCCGGATCTCGGCGGTGGGTCCGGCGAGCAGCCTGCTGATCGCCGCCGGCTGCTACGGGCTGGCCCGGTTGGCGGCGCTCACCGACGCGGGCTCGCTGGTGGTGGCCGTGCCCACCTACCTCGCGGTGATCAACGTGGTGCTGGCGGTGTTCAACACCATCCCGGCGGCCCCGCTCGACGGCGGCCGGATCCTGCGCTCGGCGATCTGGGCGTGGCGCGGCGACCGTTCCACCGCGACCGTGGTGGCCGCGCGCGCCGGACGCATCTTCGGGTTCACGCTGATCGCGCTGGGGATCCTGCAGGCGCTCGGCGGGGCCGGGCTCAACGGGCTGTGGTGGGTGCTGCTGGGGCTGTTCGTGGTGACGATGGCCAACGCCGAGGAGCAGCAGGCCCGCACCACCACCGCGCTGGCCGGGGTGCGGGTGCGCGACGTGATGACCGCCGACCCCGAAACCCTCGACGAGGGAAACGTCAGCGTCGCCGAGTTCGTGCAGTACACCGCGCTGGGGCGGCGGCACTCCAGCTTCCCGCTGCTCGACCACGGCCGGCTGGCCGGCCTGGTCACGTTCAACCGTGTCCGGGCGGTCCCCGCCGACCGGCGCGCCACCACCACGTTGCGCGACATCGCCTGCCCACCGGAGCAGATCCCCACCGCGCACCCCGACGAGGCGCTCACCGCGCTGCTGGGAAGGCTGTCGTCGGCCACCGACGGGCGCGCCCTGGTGCTGGCCGACGGTGTGCTGGTCGGCATCGTTTCGCCCAGCGACATCAGCCGCGCGGTGGCCCTCGGCGGACTCGGCGCCCGCTTCGACGACGGAGCGTGAGGCATGAACTCCGCACACGGCGGGTACGCACGGGGCAGGCGGGGCGGAAGTCCGGGCTTGCGCGTCGCCTAGCCCTTGGCCGTCAAGACGCTGGCGGTCGGGGGCGCCCCAGGGCGGCAGGGATTACCGTTGAGCGATGAACGCGACGCCCTCGCGGTCGGATCTGGCTGCCGTCCTGGGGAATTTCGCCATCGAGATGCAGGGCCGCAGTGACACCGAGACCACCCTGCAGGCCATCGTCGCCGGGGCGCTGTCGATCGTGCCCGGCGCGCGATGGTCGGGGATCTCGATGATCGAGGGCCGCACCGTCACCTCCCGGGTGCCCAGCGCCGACCTGGTCGCCGAACTCGACCAGGCGCAGACCCGGCTCGGCGAGGGCCCGTGCCTGAGCGCGTTGGGCGAGCAGCGCACCGTGCTGATCGCCGACACCGCCACCGAGACCCGCTGGCCGCGGTTCACCCGGCTGGCCGCCCGGCGCGGCGTGGGCAGCGTGCTGTCGTTTCAGCTGCGGGTACGCCACGAGAACCTCGGCGCGTTGAATCTCTACGGCGCCGTGGCGGGGGCGTTCACCGACGAGTCGATCGCGGCGGGGGAGATCGTGGCCCAGCACGCCTCGGTCGCGCTCTGCGGGGCGGTGTCGGAATCACAGTTGCAGACCGCGCTGGCCAGCCGTGACGTGATCGGCCAGGCCAAGGGCATCCTGATGGCCCGCGAACGGCTGTCGGGTCTGCAGGCCTTCCAGTTGCTGCTGCGCACCTCCCAGCACACCAACATCAAACTCGTCGACATCGCGCGGTGGATCGTCGATGACCACGAAACGCGACTGCCCGACCGCTGAGGACCGTCATCCCGTCGCGCTGAGGGTCACCACCACCTGCACCCGGCCGTCGGCGTAGCGCTCGGCCACCCCATGACCGGGGTGGTCGACACCGTCGAGACGCAGGCTCAGCGGCGCCCCGGGGCCGGTGAAATTGCGCCACCACGTCTTCGCCTCCGGAAGATTCACCCCGACCACGACGGTGTCCCCGGTGCGCCGGTAGGCCACCGGGATCGTGACCGTGCGCCCGGAGCGCCGGCCGGTGTAGGTCAACCGGGTGATGGTGCGATCAAGCACGCCGCCGAACCGGGAGTTGCCCACGGCCATCACCGGGGCGTTGAGCAGCGGGGCCGCGCGCATCAGGGCGCGGCCGAGGGCGTGCGGGCGTCGTGGGGTACTCATCGTGGTCCTCTCCTCAGGGTGTCAGGGTGTCAGGGGGTCAGGGCAGTGTCAGGGCCAGGCACAGCGCCGCCAGCGCCACACCCTGCAGGCTTGCCCGCAGGGCGATGACCCGATCCCAGGCGGTCTGGAGTTGCCGCGCCCGCCCGGGGCGACATCCCCGGGTGGCGGCCGCGATCAGGTCCCGATTGATCGGCGCGCTGACGCGCTGGTACACCAGCAGCCACCCCAGCAGCACCGCCAGCGCGATCCCGGCGGCCGCTGCCGGTGCCCACCGCCCGGCACCGCCGGCCAAGGCGGCGGCGGTGCCCGCGCCCACCCCGCCGAGGATCCCGAAGACCGGCATCCGTCGATCGCCGTAGGCGTGCATGAACCCGGTGGCCGCGGCCAGTGGCCCGTCGTCGAGGTGAGCCCAGGCCGGTCGCATCACCACCGCGCAGAACATGTCGGTGCCGAAGAGCACCGATACCCCGAGGATCGCCACCAGGGCGGCGATCTGCGCCGGTTCGACCATCGACCACCTCCAAGCGTCGCTAGAATTTCTAGCAATGCTAGACGCTGGTGGGGGCGGTGGCAATAGCGCCGCTATCGTTTCTAGCGCCGCTATAGTCCGGGGGTGGCCGAGGACCGTCGAACCCGCGAGCGGCGAGCCCGGCGACGGTTGATCGTCGCCGCGGCGCGCCGCCTCGCCGAGTGCGACGGCTGGGACGCGGTCACCACCCGGCGGCTCTCGACGGCGGTGGAGTACAGCCAACCGGTGCTGTACACGCATTTCGCCGGCATGGACGAGGTGGTGGCGGCCGTCGCCGTCGACGGGTTCGCCGAGCTCACCGCCGCGTTGCGCGCCGCGCGTCGCGGCCCGGGCGGCGCCGGTGCGGCGCTGCGCCGGCTCGCCCACGCCTACTGCGACTTCGCCCGGCAGAACGCGGCGCTGTACGAGGCGATGTTCATCCGCTCGTCGCTGTTGCGCTTCGCCGCCGCCGAGACGCCCGAACCGGTCACGTCCGCCTACGCGGAACTGCGCGCGGTGGTCGCCGCGGTCGCCGACGGCCGCGACGTCGACACCTTCGCCGAGGTGGTGTGGGCGGGTCTGCACGGGCTGGTCACGCTCGACCGGGACCAACGGTTGCGTCCGCAGTACCGCGCCGCGCGCCTCGAGATGTTGCTCGGCGTGCTCGGCGGCGCCGACGGGTGAGCGGCGCCGCGGGCGCCGGTGTGTGAGGATCGCACCATGCCGAACACCGTGATCGAGGTCCGCCGCACCTACAGCCGAGACGACGAGATCGCCCTCATCGACGCCGTGCACGACGCGCTGGTCGACGCGTTCGAGATCCCGGCCGACAACCGTTGCCTGCGCCTGATCGTGCATGAACCGCACCGGTTCGCCACCGCGCCGAACCTCACCGACCCGGAGCGCTACACGCTGGTGACGATCGACTGTTTCGCCGGCCGCTCGGTGCAGGCCAAACGCAACCTCTATCGCGGCATCGTCGAACGCCTTGGCGCGCTGGGCATCCCCGCCGATCACGTCGCAATCGTGGTGCGGGAGAACACCACCGAGAATTTCGGGATCCGGGGTGGTCAGGCGGCCTGCGACGTCGACCTGGAATATCCGGTCACGATCTGAGCGGCGCGCCACCGGCGTAGATTCGGACTATGACCCAAACCGCCAGCGACCGCGACACCCTGCGCGCCCTGCTGCGCGACGCCTTCACCCGGCTCATCGAGCACGCCGAGGCCCTCACCGACGGCCTGAGTGCACCGGTGGCCGCCTACCGGCCCACCGCCGAGGCCAACAGCATCGCCTGGCTGCTGTGGCACTCCGCGCGTGTCCAGGACATCCAGGTCGCCGACATCGCCGGCGTGGACCAGGCCTGGGGCCGATGGGTGGGGCGCTTCGGGCTGGACCTCGACGCCAACGACACCGGCTACGGCCACACCCCCGAGCAGGTCGCCAAGGTGCACCCGCCGGCCGAGCTGCTCGTCGGCTACTACCGCGACGTCCACGAGCTCACCGTCGACTACCTGCGCCGGCTCGACGCCGAGGAGTTGAACCGGGTGGTCGACACCGGCTGGGATCCGCCGGTGACCGCCGCGGTGCGCCTGGTCAGCGTCATCGACGACTGCGCCCAGCACCTGGGGCAGGCCGCCTATCTGCGCGGCATCGCCCCCGACGCGACCACCTGATCGATTTGACAGGTGTCGAGGGTGTGGTTACCCGGATCACACTTGGTGACTAGCATGGGCCTATGACTGCGACTTCCGACGTTCAGACGCCCAACACCGGCACCATCCTCAACCCGGCCACCGGCGATGTTGCCGGTCAGGTGCAGTGGACCGATCCCACCCAGGTTCCCGCGATCGCCGACGGGCTGCGCAGCGCGCAACGCGAATGGGAGCAGCGCGGCGCCAAGGGCCGCGCCAAAGCCCTGGCGCGCTTCGCGGTGTGGCTCGGCGACCACCGCGACGAGATCGAAGACCTGCTGATCGCCGAGACCGGCAAGAGCAAAACCGACGCGGTGCAAGAGGTGCCGCTGCTGATCCTGATCCTGTCGTACGTCATCAAGACCATGGAGAAGGCGCTGGCCCCGGAGCGCCGTCCGGCACCGATGGCGATGCTGGCGATCAAGAAGATCAGCGTGCACTACCGGCCGCGGCCGGTCGTGGGCATCATCGCCCCGTGGAACTACCCGGTCGCCAACGCGATGATGGACGCCATCGGCGCGCTGGCGGCCGGTTGTGCGGTGCTGCTCAAACCGTCCGAGCGCACCCCGCTGACCGCCGAGTTGCTGCGCCGCGGCTGGCTGGAGTCCGGTGGCCCCGACGTGCTGGCACTGGCCCAGGGGGCCCGGGAGGTCTCCGAGGCGGTCATCGACAACGCCGACTACGTGCAGTTCACCGGCTCCAGCGCCACCGGTGTCAAGGTGATGGAGCGCGCCGCCCGCCGGCTGACCCCGGTCAGCCTGGAGCTGGGCGGCAAGGACCCGATGATCGTGTTGGAGGACGCCGACATCGACCTGGCCGCGCACGCCGCGGTGTGGGGCGCGATGTTCAACGCCGGGCAGACGTGCGTGTCGGTGGAGCGCGTCTACGTGCTCGAACCGGTCTACGACCAGTTCGTCGAGGCCGTCGTGCGCGACGTCAAGGAGCTGCAGGTCGGCGCCGGGGAGGGCAAGCACTTCGGCGCGCTGATCAACGAGGACCAACTGGCGATCACCGAACGCCACGTCCGCGACGCGCTCGCGGCCGGGGCCCGCGCGCTGACCGGCGGCAAGCGCACCGAGGGGAAGGGCAGCTTCTACCCGCCGACCGTGCTCGTCGACGTCGACCACTCGATGGCCTGCATGACCGAGGAGACCTTCGGTCCCACCCTGCCGATCATGAAGGTCGCCACCGTGGAGGAGGCGATCCGGCTGGCCAACGCCAGCACCTACGGCCTGAGTGCCTCGGTGTTCTCCCGCGACACCGCGCGGGCCCGCGACATCGCCCTGCAACTGGAGTGCGGCGCGGTCAACATCAACGACGTCATCTCCAACCTGATGTGCACCACCGCCCCGATGGGCGGCTGGAAGACCTCCGGGATCGGCGCCCGCTTCGGCGGCGCCGACGGCATCCGCAAGTTCTGCCGGCAGGAGACCGTCGTCACCCCGCGCACCAACGTCGGGGCGGGCGGCAACTACTACCACAACTCGATGAAGGCGCTGGCCCGGATGAACCGGATGATGACCAAGTCGGCATTGTCCCGCCCGCGCCGCACCGCCAAATAGTGCGGCTTGCCGCGACCCTGCTGTTGTGGCTGATCGCCACCGCCGCCCTGGCGGTGGCCGTGCCCGCCGGCTGGGCGCAGCGCCACCTCGTCGACGCCGGCGGCTACGCCGACCTCGCGCAGCGCGCCGCCACCGATCCGGCGCTGCAGGACGCGGTCGCCTCGCAGCTGAGCACCCAGGCGATGGTGCTGATCACCGAGAACGGCGGCAGTGCCGACAGCGCGCTGGTGGAGGGTGTGGCCGCCGGGTACACCCGCGGGCCGCAGTTCCCCGCCCAGTTCGCCCACCTCAACTCCGAGGCGCACCGCTGGGCGTTCACCGACACCGCCGAGGGCGACGAGTTCACCGTCGACCTCGCCCCGATGCTCAACGACGCCGGCTTCCGGCACTTCCTCGACCAGCACGACGTCACGGTGCCCGACACCGTGACGGTGCCGGTCGCCGCCGTACCCGCCGAGGCCCAGTGGCTGCGAGCCGGCCGACTGCACCCGCTGACGCTGTGGGGTCCGGTAGTCAGCCTCGGCGCGGCGGTGCTCGCCGCGGCCGGAGCCCTCGGGGCACTGGCGGTGGCGCGACGGCGCGGCAAGGCCCTGGCCGCCCTCGGGGTGTCGGCGCTGCTGGTGGGAGCGGCCGGCTGGGCCGGCATCGAAGTGGGCCGCCGGTTCGTCGCCACCGCGCTGAACACCACCGCCGGTGACGTGCGGCGCATCGCCGACGTGCTGGTCGACACGGCCGTCACCGGGCTGCATCAGTGGCTGAACCTGACCCTGGCCGCCGGTGGCGCACTGGTGATCATCGGGGTGTTCGCCGCCATCCTCGGCGGGATGCGCCATCGCGGCTGACCCGATACGGAGTGGCTCACATCCCGGTGACGGAATCGGTTACGTCACAACCCGAGTCGGTCCGAATGCCCGAAGATGTGCCGTGAGTCACTCGTGGGCGCGGGTTTTCGCCCGTTTTCACAGCGCATCACCAAGTTGACGTTACGTGGCGGAAACGTGGCCTTCCTAGCGTTGATCGCATGGCCGCGACCGCAGCACACGACCGCACCGGGACCACCGGTGCGCCCCGTGACGTCGTGGTGGTCGGTCACGGCATGGTCGGGCACCGTTTCGTCGAAGCGCTGCGGGCCCGCGACACCGAAGCGCGGTGGCGCATCACCGTACTCGCCGAGGAATCCAACGCCGCCTACGACCGGGTGGCGCTGACCTCCTACACCGAGGGCTGGGATCGCGACCGGCTGGCCTTGCCCGGCAACGATTACGCCGGCGACGAGCGGGTGCGGCTGCTGCTGAGCACCCGGGTCTCGGCCATCGACCGCGTCGCCAAGACCGTCACCGCCGCCGACGGCGCCTGCCACCGCTACGACACCCTCGTGCTGGCCACCGGTTCCTCCGCGTTCGTCCCGCCGGTGCCGGGCCACGACCTGCCCGGCTGCCACGTCTACCGCACCCTCGATGACCTCGACGCCATCCGCGCCGACACCGAGGCCACCCTCGCGGGCGGTCACACCACCGCCGGGGTGGTGATCGGCGGCGGGCTGCTCGGCCTGGAGGCCGCCAACGCGCTGCGCGGGTTCGGGCTGCACACCCACATCGTGGAGAAGTCGCCGCGGCTGATGGCCGCCCAACTCGACGACGCCGGTGGGTCACTGTTGGGCAGCCTCATCGCCGACCTGGGCATCGAGGTGCACACCGGGGTGGGCACCGAGGCGATCACCGAGAAGACCTACCCCGACGGCGCCACCGCGTTGCAGGTCCGGCTGTCGGATTCGGAGACCATCGACGCCGGGCTGGTGATCTTCGCCGCCGGGGTGCGCCCCCGCGACGAACTGGCCGCCGCGGCAGGGGTGCAACTCGCCGAGCGCGGCGGCGTGCTCACCGACCTGTCCTGTGTCACCAACGACCCCGACATCTACGCGATCGGGGAGGTCGCGGCGATCGAGGGCCGTTGCTACGGGCTGGTCGGGCCGGGCTACGCCACCGCCGAAGTGGTGGTCGACCGGCTGCTCGAGGGGGCGGCGGAGTTCCCCGGCGCGGACATGTCGACCAAACTCAAGCTGCTCGGGGTCGACGTCGCCAGCTTCGGCGACGCACTCGGCTCCACCCCGAACTGTCTGCAGGTCGTCGTCAACGACCCGGTGAAACGCACCTACGCCAAACTGGTGCTCTCCGACGATGCCGCCACCCTGCTCGGCGGCATCCTGGTCGGTGACGCCTCGGCCTACGGGATGCTGCGCCCGATGATCGGCTCGACGCTGCCCGGCGACCCGATGAGCCTGATCACCCCGGCGGCCGCCGACGGTACGCCGGCACTCGGGGTTGGGGCACTGCCCGACGCCGCGCAGATCTGCTCCTGCAACAACGTCAGCAAGGGCGATCTGAAGTGCGCGATCGCCGACGGCTGCACCGACGTGGCGATGCTCAAAGACCGCACCAAGGCCGGAACCTCCTGCGGATCGTGCATCCCGCTGCTGAAGCAGATCCTGGAAGCCGAAGGGGTCGAGCAGTCGAAATCGTTGTGCGAGCACTTCCCCCAGTCGCGCGCGGAACTGTTCGAGATCATCTCGGCCACCGAGATCCGGACCTTCTCCGGGATGATCGAGCGCTTTGGCACCGGAAAGGGTTGCGACATATGCAAACCCACCGTCGCTTCTATCCTGGCGTCGACCGGAAGCGAGCACATCCTCGACGGTGAGCAGGCCTCGCTGCAGGATTCCAACGACCACTTTTTGGCCAACATCCAGCGCAACGGCACCTACTCGGTGGTGCCTCGTGTCCCGGGCGGGGACATCAAACCCGAACACCTCATCCTGATCGGCCAGATCGCCCAGGACTTCGGGCTCTACACCAAGATCACCGGTGGCCAGCGCATCGACCTGTTCGGTGCCCGAGTCGACCAGTTGCCCGCCATCTGGAAACGGTTGGTCGACGCCGGCATGGAATCCGGCCAGGCCTACGGCAAGTCGCTGCGCACCGTGAAAAGTTGTGTCGGCAGCGACTGGTGCCGCTACGGCCAGCAGGACTCGGTGCAGATGGCCATCGACCTGGAGTTGCGCTACCGAGGGCTGCGGGCCCCGCACAAGATCAAGATGGGCGTCTCCGGGTGCGCGCGCGAATGCGCCGAGGCGCGCGGCAAGGACGTCGGGGTGATCGCCACCGAGATCGGTTGGAACCTCTACGTCTGCGGCAACGGCGGCATGACACCCCGGCACGCCCAACTGTTGGCCAGTGATCTCGACGACGAGACGCTGGTTCGCTACATCGACCGGTTCCTGATGTTCTACATCCGCACCGCCGACCGGTTGCAGCGCACCGCGCCGTGGCTGGAAGAACTCGACGGTGGGCTGGAGCATCTGCGCGACGTCGTCTGCGACGACTCGCTGGGACTGGCCGCCGAATTCGAGGCCGCGATGGAGCGGCACGTCGAGGGCTACCAGTGCGAATGGAAAGGCGTGCTGGACGACCCCGACAAACTCTCCCGGTTCGTCTCGTTCGTCAACGCTCCTGACGCCGAGGACGAGACGGTGAGCTTCGTCGACCACAACGGGCGCAAGGTGCCCGCCCCGGTGGCCATCGGCATGCCGGGATTGCGATCTGAAAAGGAGGATCTGTGATGACTCTGCTGGACGACCGGACCGACCTGATCACCGACGCCGCCACGTGGACCCCGGCGTGCGCCTACGACCACCTGATTCCCGGCCGCGGGGTGGGCGTGTTGCTCGACGACGGCTCGCAGGCCGCCCTGTTCCGCCTCGACGACGGCACGCTGCGCGCCCTGGGCAACATCGACCCGTTCTCCGGGGCGGCGGTGCTCTCCCGCGGCCTGACCGGTGACCGCGGCGGGCGCGCCGTCGTGCTCTCCCCGATCAAAAAGCAGGCGTTCGCCCTCGACGACGGCGCCTGCCTCGACGACCCGGCTGTGGCCGTGCCGGTGTATGCCACCCGGATCGGCGCCGACGGCCAGGTGCTGGTGGGCCGCATCGGCTGAGCACTGCGGCCCGGCGCGGCGGGCTCAGTCGCTGCCGGTCAACGCCGCCCACAAAAACGAGTAACTCAACGCCACCTTGAACGCCGTCTGGGCGTTGTCGGCCGCCCCGGCGTGCCCGCCCTCGATGTTCTCGTAGTAGCGCACCCGGTGGCCGGCCGCCTCCAGCGCGGCGGTCATCTTGCGCGCATGCCCGGGATGTACCCGGTCATCGCGGGTGGAGCTGGTCATCAACAGCGCCGGGTAGTCCACGTCAGCTGAGATGTTGTGGTACGGCGAGTATCTCTTGATGAACTCCCAGTCGCTGGGGTTGTCGGGGTCGCCGTATTAGGCGACCCAGGACGCGCCCGCCAGCAGCCGGTGATAGCGGCTCATGTCCAGCAGCGGGACACTGCACACCAGCGCGCCGAACAGCTGTGGGTAGGCAGTCAACATGATGCCCATCAGCAGTCCGCCGTTGCTGCCGCCCTGGGCGCCGAGATGTTCGGCGGTGGTGATGCCGCGATCGGCGAGGTCGGCGGCGACCGCGGCGAAATCCTCGGCCACCCTGTGCCGGTTCTCCCGCATCGCCTGGGTGTGCCACAGCGGACCGTATTCGCCGCCGCCACGGATGTTGGCCAGCACATAGGTGCCGCCGCGTGCCAACCACAGCCGCCCCAGCACCCCGTCGTAGTCGGGGGTGCGGGCCACCTCGAAACCGCCGTATCCGCCGAGCAGGGTCGGCCCGCTCGCATCGGCCGGGCGCACCACGAAGTAGGGGACCGCGGTGCCGTCGGGCGAGGTGGCGAAGTGCTGGGTGACGCTGATGTCGTCGGCGTCGAAGAACGCCGGGGCGGACTTGATCTCGGTCAGCGGACCGCCGGCCGATCCGTGCAGAAGCCGCGACGGGCTGGTGAAACCTCTGTAGTCGAGGAAGATCTCGTTGTCGCTGGCGTCGGTGGCGTCGGCGGCGACGATCGACGCGGTGACGTTCGCCGGGATTTCCGAGACTGGAGTGGCAGTCCAGTCGCCGGGGGTGACGATCTGCACCCGGCTGGTCACGTCGTGCAACGTCACCAGGACCAGCGAATCGCGGGTCCACGCATAGTGGTGCAGCGCGGTGTGGTCGTCGGGGGTGAACACCACCTGCAATTCGGCCGTACCCGCAAGGAACTGATCGTAATCGGCCGCCAACAGCGACCCGGCGCGGTAACCCGCTGTGCCGGTGAGCCACTCGCTGCGCAATTCGATCAACAGCCACTGCCGGTGCACCGACACGGTGGCGTCGGTGGGGGCGTCGATGCGGATCAGCTCCGCGTCGCCGTTGTCCTCCTCCCGCAACTGGTAGACCTCGTCGTTGAAGAAGTCGATGGCGCGGCTGATGAAGGTGCGCTGGAAACCCGGTGTGCGATCTACCCGGGCGGCGACGGTGACATCGCCGGATGCACCGCTGAACACGGTTTGCGCCTCGGCCAACGGCTGACCCCGGCGCCAGCGCTTGACTATCCGCGGGTATCCCGAATCGGTCAGCGAGTCCGGTCCGAAATCGGTACCGACCAACACGGTATCCCGGTCGAGCCAGCTGAGATGACTTTTGGCCTCCGGCAGACGAAACCCGTCCGCGACGAACTCGCCGGTGGTCATGTCGAATTCGCGCACGATCGCCGCGTCCGATCCGCCGGCGGACAACGCCACCAAGGCCCGGGTGTGCTCCGGGGCGATCACGTCTGCGCCGGCCCACACCCAGTTGGTGTCGTCGCGTCGGCCCAACTCGTCGACGTCGATGAGCACCTCCCAGACGGGGTTGTCGCTGCGGTAGCTCTCCAACGTGGTGCGCCGCCACAGCCCCCGTGGGTTGGCGGCGTCGCGCCAGAAGTTGTACAGATGATCGCCGCGGCGCCGGACATACGGGATGCGGGCGTCGGTGTCGAGGACCTCCAGGGCGGCCGCCCGGCGGGCCTCGAACTCCTCGCCGGCGAACTCCGCGACCGTCGGCGCGTTGCGGGCGCGCACCCAGTCCAGGGCGTCCTCGCCGGTGATGTCTTCCAGCCACAGATACGGGTCGGTGCTCACAGGCCCCATTGTGACCGCAGCGGTAGTGTGAGGTGGATAACACCGTGAGACGAGGAGTGTGCGCTGATGACGGTCTATGCACGGCCCGGAACCCCGGATGCGTTGATGAGCTTCGAGTCGCGGTACGGCAACTTCATCGGCGGGCAGTGGGAGCCGCCGGTGGCCGGCCGGTACTTCGAGAACATCTCCCCGGTGACCGGCCAGGTGTTCTGCGAGGTGCCCCGCTCCGACGGCGCCGACATCGACAAAGCCCTCGACGCCGCGCACGCCGCCGCCCCCGCCTGGGGCAAGACCGCCCCGGCCGAGCGCGCCGGGGTGCTGCTGGCGATCGCCGACCGTATCGAGGCGAACCTCGACGCGCTGGCGGTCGCCGAGTCCTGGGACAACGGCAAACCGATCCGGGAGTGTCTGGCCGCCGACCTGCCGTTGGCCGCCGACCATTTCCGCTATTTCGCCGGGGTGATCCGCGCCCAGGAGGGCAGCTTGTCCCAGATCGACGAGGACACGATCGCCTACCACTTCCACGAACCGCTCGGGGTGGTCGGCCAGATCATCCCGTGGAACTTCCCGCTGCTGATGGCGGTGTGGAAGCTGGCGCCGGCACTGGCCGCCGGGAACACGGTGGTGCTCAAACCCGCCGAGCAGACCCCGGCGTCGATCCTGTACCTGATGGGCCTCATCGGCGATCTGCTCCCGCCCGGGGTGGTCAACGTGGTCAACGGGTTCGGCGAGGAGGCCGGTAAGCCGCTGGCGTCGAGCAACCGGATCGCCAAGATCGCGTTCACCGGCGAGACCTCCACCGGCCGGCTGATCATGCAGTACGCCAGCGCCAACCTCATCCCGGTCACCCTGGAACTCGGCGGCAAGAGCCCCAACATCTTCTTCTCCGACGTGCTCGACGCGCCCGACGCCTACCAGGACAAGGCCCTGGAGGGATTCGTCGGCTTCGCGCTGAACCAGGGGGAGGTGTGCACCTGCCCGTCGCGGTCGCTGGTCCAGGCCGACATCTACGACGAGTTCGTGGAGTTGGCCGCCATCCGCACCAAGGCGATCCGTCAGGGCGATCCGCTGGACACCACCACCATGGTCGGCAGCCAGGCCTCCAAACAACAGTTGGAGAAGGTGCTGTCCTACATCGCGATCGGGCGTGAGGAGGGCGCGACGGTGATCTCCGGCGGTGAACGCGCCGATCTGGGCGGGGACCTCGCCGGGGGCTACTACGTGCAACCCACCATCTTCGGCGGGAACAACAGGATGCGGGTCTTCCAGGAGGAGATCTTCGGCCCCGTCGTCACCGTCACCTCGTTCACCGACTACGACGAGGCCATCGCGATCGCCAACGACACCCTCTACGGACTCGGTGCCGGGGTGTGGAGCCGCGACATCAACACCGCCTACCGGGCGGGCCGCGACATCAAGGCCGGCCGGGTGTGGACCAACTGCTATCACGTCTACCCCGCCCACGCGGCGTTCGGCGGCTACAAGCAGTCCGGGATCGGCCGGGAGAACCACAAGATGGCCCTCGAGCACTATCAGCAGACGAAAAACCTGCTGGTTTCCTACAATGACCAGGCGTTGGGCCTGTTCTGAGGACCGTTGCCGGCGGTGGCCCGGCGAGTCGGTCCCCCCGCGGTGGGGGCCATCGGCAGTAAAGTTGTCGGCGTGATTCCTCTGCCGCGCCCCTGGGTGCTGGCCAGCGCCATGCTGGTCGGCGTCGCGGTCGGGATCGTCGCCGCGATCGGGGCCAGCCTGCTCATCGACGCCCGGGTACGCCCCGACGTGGTGATCGCGGTGGTACTCGGGGTGCCCACCGTGCTGGGGTTGGCGACGATGCTGTTCGCGGGCCGGCGCTGGCTGACCGCGGCCGGGGCGTTCGTGGTGGCCATCGCGCCCGGTTGGTTCGCGACGCTGGCCGCGATCGAGGTGGTCTCCAGTGGCTGATTCCCGCGACGAAGCCGACGTCCCCGACACGTCCGACACCCCCGACGGTGACGTCCCGACCGAGACGTCCGACGCGCCAGAGTCGGCGGCCGAGCAGCGGGTGGACACCGCGGCGCTGCCGCTGACCGAGCCGACGTCGGCACCGCTGTTCGACTCCGGGCCGTTCCCGGAACCGCTGCAGGTCGTCGACCCGGACCTCGACTCGCGCCTCGATCTCGATTCCGGCGACGTCGCCCCGGCCGGCTACGCCTACGCCGACATCACCGACGAGGCCGCCGAGCAGTCGGCGCCGCGGTCGGTGGTCGTCCCCGGCCAGTACACCGCCGTGAAGTGGTGGAAGCTGGTGCTGGTGCTCGCCGCGGTGTGGATCCCCGCCGGCGCGCTCGGGGTGGGCCTGTACTACTGGTGGGTGGCGCTGGGGGTCAAGACCCCGGCGGTGTTCGTGGTGCTGATCTACACGGTGGTCACCATCGTGATGGGCCTGATCCTGGCGATGGCCAGCAACAAACCGCTGGTCGCGGCGTTATCGGTCGGGGTGATGACCGCGGTGTTCGCCTCGGTGGCCGCCGCCGCGCCGCTCTACGGCCACTACTACTGCGAGGTCACCGTCCCGATGGGCGGGCGCTGCCTGGCCGGCATCATCCCGTACTAAAGCGAACCCCCCGGCGGCTCAGTCGGTGGCGCTCGTCGCCGCCGACTTGTGGTAGCTGACCAGGCTGACGTCGAGAACCTCGTCGCGGAAGTAGTACTCGCAGCCGGTCAGATACCGCATGTAACGCTGGTAGACCTCCTCGGAGGTCACCTCGATGGCACGGTCCCGGTTGGCTTTGAGCGCCTCGGACCACAGGTGCAGCGTCTTGATGTAGTGCGGGCGCAGCGACAGCGCCTCCTCCACGGCGAACCCGGCCTTCTCACCGTGGTCGATCATCATCTGCGTGCTCGGCAGACGCCCCTTCGGGAAGATCTCGGTGACGATGAACTTGATGAACCGGGCGGTCTCGAAGGTCAGCTTCTTGCCGCGGGCGTTCAACTCGTACGGGTGGTAGCTGGCGCTGCTTTGAATGGTCATCCGGCCGTCGTCGGGCAGGATGTCGAAGCAGCGCGCAAAGAAATCGTCGTAGCGTTCATGGCCGAAGTGCTCGAATGCCTCGATCGACACGATCCGGTCGACGGGGGTGCGGAACTGCTCCCACCCCTGCAACAGCACCAGGCGGTCGCGGTTGCCGCCGACGCTGTTGAGCAGTCGCTGCGAGTAGGCCCGCTGGTTCTTCGACAGGGTCAACCCGATGACGTTGACGTCGTACTTCTCGATCGCGCGACGCATCGTCGCGCCCCAGCCGCAGCCGATGTCGAGCAGGGTCATCCCGGGTTGCAGATCCAGCTTGTCGAGGTTGAGGTCGACCTTGGCGACCTGGGCCTGCTCCAGGGTCAGCTCCGGTGGCTCGAAATAGGCGCAGCTGTAGGTGCGGCTCGGGTCCTGGAAGAGGGCGAAGAAGTCATCGGAGAGGTCGTAGTGGGCCTGCACGTCATCGAAACGGGGACGCAGGCGCGGGGCCTCGGAAGATGAGGTGGGCGGGGTGTACATGATCCTTGGCGTCTTTCGTCGTCGTCCTGTCGCGTGTCGTCCTGCGTCGGTGAAGTCGTTGCTGCGGCGCCTGGCGGAGAACCTCCGCACACCTCGTAACATAACGTATGTTTTGGGTGAAATGGTCGCGACGGCCGGTGACGGCGAGCGCGTTTCGCGACATCGGCTGTTGTCGATTTCTGCCCCGGGGATTGAGGTGCGGCACGCCCCGCCCGCCGGGGGCGACCGGCGTGTCGGCGGATCTGTGCTCATGTGCTGGATGCCTCTCGCGGGAACGTCGGTCCGGTCACCGCATCGATAAGCGGTGTTATGGTCCGGTACCCCGGGGAGCGACGCCGTTAAACACGGGGGGCCGCGTGTGTCGCCGGTCGCGCCGCTGACGGCAAACCGGCGAGGTTTATGGTGAACGGGTGACTAGCCACTATGACGTCGTCGTCCTCGGAGCCGGCCCCGGCGGGTATGTCGCCGCGATCCGCGCCGCCCAACTCGGGTTGACCACCGCGATCGTCGAACCCAAATATTGGGGCGGGGTCTGCCTGAACGTCGGGTGCATCCCCTCGAAGGCGCTGCTGCGCAACGCCGAATTGGCCCACATCTTCACCAAGGACGCCGAGATGTTCGGCATCAGTGGGCAGGCCACGTTCGACTACGGCGTCGCCTTCGACCGCAGCCGCAAGATCGCCGACGGGCGCGTCGCCGGTGTGCATTACCTGATGAAGAAGAACAAGATCACCGAGATCCACGGCTACGGCCGGTTCACCGACGCGCGCACCATCGCGGTGGAGCTCAACGAGGGCGGCACCGAAGAGGTCACCTTCGACAACGCCATCATCGCCACCGGGTCCAGCACCCGGCTGGTGCCGGGCACCAGCCTCTCGGAGAACGTGGTCACCTACGAGAAGCTGATCCTGACCCGCGAGCTGCCCGACTCGATCGTCATCGCCGGCGCCGGGGCGATCGGCATGGAGTTCGGCTACGTGCTGGCCAACTACGGCGTCGACGTGACGATCGTGGAGTTCCTGCCGCGGGTGCTGCCCAACGAGGACCCCGACGTCTCCAAGGAGATCGAGAAACAGTTCAAGAAGCTGGGCGTGACGATCCGCACCGGCACCAAGGTGGAGAGCATCGACGACCGCGGCGATCAGGTCGGCGTCACCGTCAGCAAGGACGGCAACGCCGAGACCCTCACCGCCGACAAGGTGCTGCAGGCGATCGGGTTCGCCCCCAACGTCGAGGGCTACGGCCTGGACGACGCCGGGGTGGCGCTGACCGACCGCAACGCGATCGGCGTCAACGAGTACCTACGCACCAGCGTCGACCACATCTACGCGATCGGCGACGTGACCGGGCTGCTGCAGTTGGCGCACGTGGCCGAGGCGCAGGGCGTGGTGGCCGCCGAGACCATCGGCGGGGCAGAGACGATGCCCCTCGGTGACTACCGGATGATGCCGCGGGCCACGTTCTGCCAGCCGCAGGTCGCCAGCTTCGGGCTCACCGAGCAGCAGGCCCGCGACGAGGGCTACGACGTCAAGGTCGCCAAGTTCCCGTTCACCGCCAACGCCAAGGCGCACGGGGCCGGCGACCCCAGCGGTTTCGTCAAGCTGATCGCCGACGCGACCTACGGCGAGCTGCTCGGCGGGCACATGGTCGGCCACGACGTCTCCGAGCTGCTGCCCGAGCTGACCCTGGCGCAGAAGTGGGACCTGACCGCCGCCGAGTTGGCCCGCAACGTGCACACCCACCCGACCATGTCCGAGGCGTTGCAGGAGTGCTTCCACGGGCTGATCGGGCACATGATCAACATGTGACCCGGTGGTTGCGGCGACGGCCGGGTCGGCCGAGGACGAAGGGGGAGGGGCCACGGCGGAGTCGACGCTGGCGTGGCTGCTCACGCCGCTGCCGGTGCAGACGTTTCTCGACGACGTCTGGACCGTGGCGCGCCACCACGTCCACCGCGACGACCCCGACTATTTCGCGGGCCTGGTGCCGCCGTCGACCGCCGAGCTCCTGGAGTGCGTGCGGCCGGACCCGTCCACGCTGCGGCTGGTTCGCGGCGAGGAGCAGCGCGAGGCCGACCACTACCGCGCCGCAGACGGCACCTTGGATGTGGCGCGGGTGCAGCAGGACTTCGCCGCCGGCTACACGATCGTCATCAACAAGCTGGAACGCTATCTGCGCTCCGTCGCCGACCTCGCGCACTCCCTGGAGGTCGAACTGAACTTCCCCGCCCAGGTCAACGCCTACCTCACACCACCGTCGGCGACCGGTTTCGTCCCGCACTACGACCCCCACGACGTGATGGTCCTGCAGATCGGCGGCACCAAACACTGGCACCTCTACGGCGACGCGCCGGTGCCCGCCGCGTTCATGGCACGCCACGAGCAGCTGGATGTCACCGGGCTGCCGGCGCCGACCGTGCTGCGGTTGGCCCCCGGGGACGTGCTGTATCTGCCGCGGGGGGCGCCGCACGCCGCGGCGACCGGGCCGGAAGCGTCACTGCACCTGACGGTCGGGCTGCATGCGCCGACCCTGCTCACGTTGCTCACCCATGTGGTGCACGCGTTGAGCCTCACCGACGAGCGTCTCCACGAGCGACTCCCGGCACGCTACCTCGATGATCCGGCGGTGCGCGCCGAGCTGGGGCGCCGGCTCGCCCCGACGGTCGAGGCGGTCGGCGAGCCCGCGGCGATCGACGCCGGGCTGGCCGCCTTGGCGAACATCGTGTCGCGCCGGGGGCGCTGCCCACCGGTTCAGCCCGCGGCGGTCACCGGCGACGTCGACGCCGAGACGGTGCTGCGTCGGTATCAGCCGCTGTATGCCCGGGTGATCCCGCTGCCCGACGGTGTCGGGCTGCAGTTCGCGCAGGTGCTGCTGCGCCGCGGCGCCGAGCACGAGCCGGCGCTGCGGTTCCTGGCCGCGCGCACCGAGCCGTTTCGGGTGCGGGACGTGCCGGGGCTGAGCCGCGGGGCCCAAACCCACCTGGTGCGCAGCCTGCTCGCTGCCGGCTTCCTCGTCCCCGAAGCCCAATAGCATCCGCATATGCAGAAAAAATTCAGGTAATTACTCTTAAATACGGATTTTCGACCGTTAGTGTCGCTGCCGAACGGGTCGCGCGAGCCCGGTGCGACGCCAGACGGGAGGCAGCGATCGGTGACCGCCCCGCTGTGGACCCCGCTGTGGATCGCCGCTCCGCCGGAGGTGCATTCGGCGGCGTTGAGCAGCGGTCCCGGACCCGGCCCGCTGTTGGCCGCCGCAGCCGCCTGGCGAGCGCTGAGCGTCCAGTACGCCGAGACCGCGGCGGCCCTCAGCACGGTCGTGACCGGGGTGCAGACCGGCGCATGGCAGGGTCCGAGCGCGGAATCCTATGTGGCGGCGCATGTTCCCTATCTGGTGTGGCTCACCGAGATGGGAGAGGCGGCCGCCCGGACCGCTTCGGCCCAGGAGGCGTCGGCCGCGGCCTACACCGCAGCGCTCGCGGCGATGCCCACCCTGGCCGAACTCGCCCTCAATCACGCCACCCACGCCGTACTGGAGGCGACGAACTTCTTCGGCATCAACCTGATCCCGATCGCGATCAACGAAGCCGACTACACCCGGATGTGGATCCAGGCGGCCACCACCATGACCACCTACCAGGCCGCGTCGACCGCAGCGGTCGCCGCCGCCCCGCACGCCGCGGCGGCCCCGCAGATCCTCAAAGCCGCAACGCCGGGCAAAAGCCAGGACGACGACGGCGGCCCGACCAAGCTCAGCTGGTGGCAGACCCGCATCGGTGACATCACCACCGCCATCGGCAAGGACCTGTCGGGGGCCGGCCTGAACCCGGTCGGGGCGCTGGAGAACCTGCTCAGCGACCCGGTGCTGATCACCGAGGTGCCGCACTGGGCGGGCGAGGTGGCGCTCACGTTCGCCCCGCAGATCACCGAATTGACCGAGACGATGTTCGCGCTGATCCCGCCGGCGGGCATCCTGCCCGGCTTCGCCGGCACCGCCGGGCTGGCCGGGCTGGCCGGACTCGCCCACGTCGGCGGCCCTCCGGCGGTGCCGGCCGGGCAGCTCGCCCCGGCCCCGGCCGACCTCCCCGCGACGACGAGCGGAGCGCCGTCGTCGGTCGCCCCCGCACCCAGCGGCGTCGCCCCGGCTCCGGCGCCGGGTGCGGCGGCGCCGGTGGCCGCACCGGTTGCGACGCCGGGGGCGCCCCCGGCGGCCGGGCCCCCCGGTGTCGCCGGCTACGTCGTCGGGGCCGCGCCGCCGCCGTCGGATGCCGTCGTCCTGCGGCGCCGTGCGGTGCGATCGGCGCAGCGGACGGCCGGGGCCGCCGCGCCCGGGGACACCGAGTCCGCGACGCCGACGACCGCGGCGCGCCACAGCCGGCCGCGGATACTCGCCCGCGGCTACCGCTACGAATACCGCGAGGGCGCCGGGCCCGCTGCCTCGACGCGGGGCGCCGGACCGATCGGTTTCGCCGGCACCGTCGGCGCAGCGGCCGTCGCCGGCGGGCTGGCCACCCGGGCCGGCGAGGAGACCGGCCCGATGGTGCCCCGGAGCTGGGCCACGCCGAGCGGCCCCGCCGAGGCTCCCGATCAGAAGAACTCGTAGGAGTCGGCGGCGAGCCGGAAGCCGCGGCCGGTGGTGGTGTCGGTGCAGCGGATGCCGTCGCGTCCGCTGAGGCAGTCGAAGCCCTGGGCGGCGAGGTGCCGGCCGTAGTCGAGGACCACCGCCTCGTCGCTGACCGTCGAGTCGGAGATGCAGGTGAACCGCGGCGGGGCCCCGCGCGCCAGGCGCACACTCTTCGCCCACGGCCCCATGCCGCAGTCCGGGGGGCGCGGCGGCGGGGTGAAGGTGCGTTCCCGCAGATCGCAGCGCACCGCCGCCGGGCGCGCCGGGGTGGCTGTGGAGGCCGCGCTGATGACGCAGTCGATGTTTCGCGACGGGCTGGTGAAGAAGTCACCGTAGGGCCCGGCGTGCGCGCTCGGCGCGGCGGCGAAAGCCGCCACCGCGATGATCACCGCACCGAGCATGGGCATGGGCATGCGCATGGGCAAAGCGTAACCGCGCCGGCGGCAGCCTATGGTAGCCACTATGGGACTGAGCTATTCGACTGTGTTGGAGGCCCCGCGCGACGAGGTGTTCGCCTGGCACGCCCGGCCGGGGGCGATCCACCGGCTCTCCCCGCCGTGGCAGTCGATGCGGGTGATCGCCGAGGCCGGTTCGCTGGCCGACGGCCGCGCGCAGTTGCGGCTGCCCGGCGGGCTGCGCTGGGTGGCCGACCACCAGCCCGACGGCTACGACCCGCCGGCGCGGTTCGTCGACCGGATCGGGCGCGACGGGCTGGCCTCGCTGCCGGCCTGGGCGCTGGTGCGCTGGCAGCACACCCACGACTTCGCCGAGGTCGGACCCGACCGCACCCGGCTCACCGACCGCATCGACGCCCCGGTCCCCGCGTTCGCGCTGCGGCCGATGTTCGCCTACCGGCATCGCCAACTCGCCGCCGACCTGGCCGCCCACGGCCGGGCCGCCGCGGCGGGGCTGTCGCCGCGCACGATCGCGGTGACCGGAGCCTCCGGTCTGGTCGGCTCGGCGTTGACCGCGTTTCTGTCCACCGGGGGGCACCGGGTCATCCGGCTGGTGCGCCGGGCGGCCGCCAATCCCGGTGAGCGGCAGTGGAATCCGGCTGATCCGCATCCGGATCTGCTCGACGGCGTCGATGCGGTGATCCACCTGGCCGGTGAGTCGGTGGCCGGGCGCTTCACCGAGGCGCACCGCCGCGAGCTGCGGGACTCGCGCGTCGTGCCGACCCGTCGGCTGGCTGACCTGGTGGCCGCCGCCGACACACCGGTCACGCTGCTCTCGGCGTCGGGCATCGGCTACTACGGTGCGCACCGCGGCGATGAGGTGCTCACCGAAGACAGCGAACGCGGCGACGATTTCCTGGCGCAGCTGGCCGTCGACTGGGAGGCGGCGACCGCACCGGCCACCGCCGCCGGGCAGCGGGTGGTGACGGTGCGCATCGGGATCGTGCAATCCCCCCGCGGCGGCACCCTGGGACTGCAGCTGCCGCTGTTCCGCGCCGGGCTGGGCGGGCGCCTCGGCGACGGCCGCCAATGGCTGTCGTGGATCGGCATCGACGACCTGGTCGACATCTTCCACCGCGGCCTGTGGGACACCGCCCTGGCCGGGCCGGTCAACGCGGTCGCCCCGAACCCGGTGCGCAACCTCGACTACACCCGCACCCTCGGACGCGTGCTGCGCCGCCCCACGGTGCTTCCGGTGCCGGCGCTGGGGCCGCGGCTGCTCCTCGGTGCCCAGGGGGCCCGGGAGATGGCGCAGGCCAGCCAGCGGGTGGCCCCCGACCGGCTGATGCGCGACGGGCACGTGTTCCGCCACACCACGCTGGAACCGGCGCTGCGGCACCTGCTCGGCCGGGTCCGGGACTAAAGCACCCGGCCCCGGTTCGTCACCCACAGGTGAGTGGATAACGCGGTCGCGAACGCGCACCAACTCGGGTAGGCGGCGAGCAGCGCACCGCGGCGCGCGTCCACCACGGCGGCGCGGCGGGTCAGGTCGGCGCTGCTGAGCGTGAGGGCCGCGGCGGTCACCGCCGCCCCGCGGAGGCGGCGGCGGCCGAAGAACAGCCACGACCAGCCTGCATTGAGCACCAGGTTCACCGCCAGTGCCAACCGGTAGCGGCGGGCGGCGCCGCGGGCGCCACGGCGGTGCAGCTCGTCGATCGTGGCGGCCGAGACCGCTGCGAGGTCGACGTAGAGCACCGGCCACACCACCGGAAAGACCTGCCGCGGTGGTTGATAGGGAGGTTTGTGGAGTCGGGCGTACCAGCGGGACTGCACCGCCGGGGCGGTGACCGCGCCGCCGATCGTCGCGGTCACCGCGACCGCGACGGTGGTGGCCACCAGCGTTGTCGCGCGCATCAGGTCTCCCTTCGGTAGGAGCTGTGGTGCGGGTCGTCGCCGACCGGCACCCACGGTCGTTGCGGCCACCAGATCCGGTCGCCGATGAGCGTGAACAACGCCGGGATCACCAGGGTGCGCACCACAAAGGTGTCCAGCAGGATGCCCACACCGACGATGATCCCCAGCTGGGTGAGCACCATCAGCGGCAGCACCCCGAGCACGGCGAAGACCGCCGCCAGCACCACACCGGCACTGGTGATCACCGCCCCGGTGGCCGACACCGCCCGGATCATTCCCGCGGCGGTGTCGCGTCCACGGGTCTCTTCGCGGGCCCGGACCACCAGGAAGATCGTGTAGTCCACCCCGAGGGCGGCCAGGAACAAAAACGCGTACAGCGGGGTGGAGTTGTCCAGGGCGGGGAAGCCGAACAGGTGCACCGCGGCCCAGCCGCCGACCCCGAGGGCGGCCAGCGCCGACAGCGCGGTGGCCGCCAGCAGCACCGGCGGGGCCGGCACCGCTCGCAGCAACACGAACAGCACCACCACGATCACCGCCAGGATCGCCGGTATCACCACCCGCCGGTCGTGCACCGACCCGTCGCGCACATCGAGGGCTTCGGCGTCGGGGCCGCCGACCAGCGCGGCCGGATCGGCGGCGGCGGTGGCCGCCCGCAGCGCGGTGATCGTGGCGAACGCCTCCGCGGAGGCCGGTGGCGCGTCGGTGATCACCGACCAGCGGGTCAGCCCGCTCGCCGAAGCCCCGGTGGCGCGCGCCGACACCACCCCCGCGGTGGCCTCGATCGCGTCGTGCACCGCCGCCGCCCGGGAGGTCGGGGCGATGACCACGGTGGGGCTGACCAGGCCGGCAGGAAAATGGCGAGCCAGGGTGTCGAACCCGCTCACCGATTCCGCGCTGACCCGGAACTGTTCTGTCTGCGACAGCCCGGTGTGCAGTCCCGCCAGCCCGCCGGTGAGGGCCACCAGCACCGCGGTGGTCCCGACGGCGACCAGCACCGGACGTGCGGCGACCGTCTCACCGACGCGATGCCACCAGCCGCGGTCGTGCTCGCCGTCGGCGCCCGGACGCGGAATGAACGGCCAGAACAGCCGCCGTCCGCAGAGCGCCAACAGCGGTGGCAACACCACCAGCACCGCGAGTGCGGCCACCACCAGCGCGCATGCGGCGAGCGCGCCGAGGCTGCGGGTGCTCGGGATCACCGCCAGCAGCAGCGTCACCAAGGCCAGCACCACCGTGGCGTTGCTCGCCACGATCGCCGGGCCGGCGGTGCGCACCGCCTCCGCCAGCGCCGCCCGATGATCGCGGTGGCACCGCAACTCGTGGCGGTACCGCGAGATCAGCAGCAACGCGTAGTTGGTTCCGGCACCGAACACCAGCACACTGGTGATCCCGGCGGTGGAGCCGTCGAAGCTCAGCCCGGTCGCCGAGGCCACCGCGGTCCCGACGGCGGTGGCCACCCGGTCGGCGACACCGATCACCGCCAGCGGCACCAGCCACAGCAGCGGTGAGCGGTAGGTGACGATCAGCAACACCGCCACGACCGCCGCGGTCACCGCCAGCAGCGTGATGTTGGCGCCGGTGAACGCGTCGGCGATGTCGGCGCCGAAGGCGGGGCCGCCGGTGACCGCCGCGGTCAGCCGCGCGGGCAGCCCGTCGCGGGCGGCGTCGCGCAGGGCGGCCACCGTGTCGTCGAGGTCGAATCCCGACAGCGCGGCGGAGACCCTCACCAGCCCGACCGCCGCGCGCCCGTCGGCAGAGACCATCGGGGGCGGGGCCGGGCCGTCGGCGTCGGGCAGGGCGGCGCGCATCCGGTCGGTGGCGGCAGCGACGGCCGCCACGTCGGTCTCGCCGAGGGGCTGGTCGTCGGTGCGGGTTACCACCAGCAGGACCGGGGCCCGGTCGCCGCCGTCGAATTCGGTGCTCACAGCGTTGACCCGGGCGGCGTCGGCGTCGGCGGGAACCAGCTGCGGGGCCTGGCCGCCGGCGTCGTTGCCTCCCGCCGCCAGCAGAACCAGCACCCCGATGCTGATCAGCAGCGCCGCCGGCAAGTAGCCGTGCCGACCGGTCACCGTTTCGGCGATGCGTCGCCAGATCACGGCTCAGTCGTCGAAATCCAGCGGAACACGCAGCGCGCTCAACGTCGCCGCCAGCGCATCGTATTGTCCGGCGAGCGTGACGAATTCGATCAGCTGCTGGCGGGTGAGGTGGGCGGAGAGCCGCTTCCACGCGTCGTCGGAGAGCGTGCGGGTGCCCACCAACTCGTCGACCCCGGCCACCAGGGCGCGCTGCCGTTCGGTGAGCCCGTCGGCGTCAGCGCCGGCGAAGATCGCCGTCTGGGTGGCCTCGTCGAGGCCGCGCTGGCGCCCGATGCGGCGGTGGTGCTGCAGTTCGTATTCGGCGTGACGCAGGTGCCCGACACGCAGGATCACCAACTCGGTGTCGGTTTTGGGCAGCTTTCCCGCTCCGAGCAACATGCCGGCGAACGGCAGCCACGCCCACATCAGCCGGCGGTGCTGGCCGAGGGTGGTGAACAAGTGAGCCTGCGGCACCTGTTGCTTGCGGGCGGTGAGTTTGCAAAACACCCAATTGAACAGCCCCAGGTCGCGCAGACCGGGGGCAACGGGGATGCGGGCCGGGAAATTACTCATCTAACGCCATCCGTCGAGTGTTCGCGTCGAGCCGGAGATCTCGCTGAACACTACACCCGGGTCCGGTCCGCGGGGTGTTTCACCAGATAGGGGGAGACGGTGGAGCGATGCTCGTCGAGATCGAGGTCGCTGCCCAGCGCCGGGAACGCCCGCTGCGGGCAATTGTCGCGCTCGCAGACCCGGCAGCCCGCCCCGATCGGGGTGGCGTTCTCGCCGGTGAGGTTCAAGCCGTCGGAGTAGACCAGCCGATGTGCTTGGCGCAGTTCACAACCGAGGCCGATGGCGAACATCTTGCCGGGTTGCCCGTAACGGGCCGCGCGGCGCTCCACCGTACGCGCCACCCACAGGTAGTTGCGCCCGTCAGGCATCTGCGCGATCTGTACCAGGATCTTGCCCGGGTGCGAAAACGTCTCGTAGACATTCCACAAAGGGCAGGTTCCACCGCTGGAGGAGAAGTGAAAACCAGTGGCCGACTGTCGTTTTGACATGTTTCCGGCGCGGTCGACGCGGACGAACGAGAACGGCACCCCGCGCATCGAGGGGCGCTGCAAGGTGGAGAGCCGGTGGGCGACCGTCTCGTAGGAGACCCGGTAGAACGCCGAGAGCCGTTCGATGTCGTAGCGGAACGTCTCGGCGCTGTCGTGGAATTGCCGGTAGGGCAACACCAGTGCAGCGGCGAAATAGTTGGCCAGGCCCAGCCGTGCCAGGGTGCGTGAATCCTTGGAGGTGAACTTGCCCTCGTCGACCATGCCCGAGATCAGCTCATCGAACTCCAGATAGGCCAGTTCGGCGGCCATTTTGAACACCCGTTGGCCCCAGGACAGATGGTTGCTGATGTCCAGGGTGCGGTTGCGGGCGTCGTAGCGGTGCAGCACCGTCTCCCCGAGGTCGATGCGACGGTTGATGTGCACACCGTGCCGGTCGGTGAGCCGGGTGGCCAACTCCACCGCGAGCTCACCTTGGTGTCGGCGCATCTGGGTGGCCAGATCCTCAGCGGCGGTGTCCAAGTCGTGCAGGTAGTTCTGTCGTTGGTAGAAGAAGTCGCGGACCTCCTCGTGCGGCATGGTGATCGTGCCGCTGCCGTCGGCGTAGCGTTCCTCGGTCGCCGCGGCCAGTTGGGTGGTGGTGATCCGGTGGCGCCGGTGCAGGTTGACCATCGCGCGGGCCAACTCCGGGTGGGTGTTGACCGCCTCGACGATCTCCGACATCTCCACCCGCACGTCCAGGTCGCGATCCAGGAGCACCTCGCGCAACTCGGCGACCAGCCGGGTGTCGTCGTTGGAGGCGAAGAACGTGGCGTCGACCCCGAACACCTCGGTGATCCGCAGCAGCACCGCCACCGTCAACGGGCGCACGTCATGCTCGATCTGGTTGAGATAGCTCGGCGAGATCTCCAAGATCTGGGCCAGCGCCGCCTGGCTGAATCCCCGCTCGTTACGCAGTTGGCGAACCCGCGATCCGACGAATGTTTTGGCCACACGACCAGGTTACCGACGTGCAAAGTCCTCCTTTGCAGGATTGGCAATGCCGCGGGCGTGTTCACGGGCTCGGTTGGGTGAGGGCGGGCCGCTTTGGCATGATCACCGCGGGAGGCGGGTACGGGGGTGCCGGCCCGGGTACGACACGGCAGACAGGACACGCGATGGCAGGCACGGAGTCGGCGCCGCCGACCGGGTTGGGCAAGCAGATGATGCCGGTGCCCGACCCACACCCCGACGTGTTCGACCGGCAGTGGCCGCTGCGGGTGGCCGACATCGACCGCACCGGGCGGTTGCGGTTCGACGCCGCCGCCCGCCACATCCAGGACATCGGCTCCGACCAGCTGCGCGAGATGGGCCACGAGGAGACCCATCCGCTGTGGATCGTGCGGCGCACCATGATCGACCTGATCCGCCCGATCGAGTTCCAGGACATGCTGCGGGTGCGGCGCTGGTGCTCGGGAACCTCCAATCGCTGGTGTGAGATGCGGGTCCGCATCGACGGGCGCAAAGGCGGGCTGATGGAATCCGAGGCGTTCTGGATCAACATCAACCGCGAGACCCAAGGCCCCGCACGGATGTCGGAGGACTTCCTGGCCGGGCTGCGGCGCACCACCGACGTCACCCGATTGCGGTGGAAGCCCTATCTGACGGCGGGGCAGCGCGACGACGCCACCGAGATCCGTGAGTACCCGATCCGGTTCACCGACATCGACCTGTTCGACCACGTCAACAACTCGGTGTACTGGGGAGTGGTGGAGGACTACCTGTCCGGGCACCCCGAGCTGCTGGCCGCGCCGTTGCGGGTCACCATCGAGCACGACGCGCCGGTCGCCCTCGGCGACAAATTGGAGATCATCGCCCACGTTCACCCGGCCGGCTCGACCGACCGGTTCGGTCCCGAACTGGGCGGGCGCGCTGTTACAACGCTCACATACGCCGTCGGCGACGAGATCAAAGCTGTCGCCGCGCTCACACCGCGGTGAGTCCGGCAAAACCCCGGTTGACCTGCGCACCGGTGCTACCCGCCAGTAGCTAATTACTGGTAGAACCCGTTCTAGTTCTTCGCAGAATTAGCAAAACGGTCGCGGCCCGTGGACAAAATTAGCATAAAAATCGTTTGACCTGCGATTTTTTCCGTGCCAATCTCGCGTTAGCAATCTAATGACGTCATTGCGGTGTTAGCAGCCTGGGGGTCCCGGGCAAACCCGCCGCCGTGATCGACCGACAGCAAGGAGCAACCGATGTCGACTGTTGGCACGCCCAAGAGCCCCGAGCAGATCCAGCACGACTGGGACCACAACCCGCGCTGGAAGGGGGTCACCCGCACCTACAGCCCCGCCGACGTGGTCGCGCTGCAGGGTCACGTCGTCGAGGAGAGCACCCTGGCGCGGCGCGGCGCGGAGGTCCTCTGGGAGCAGCTGCACAGCATGGACTACGTCAACGCCCTCGGGGCGCTGACCGGCAACATGGCCGTGCAGCAGGTCCGGGCCGGCCTGAAGGCCATCTACCTGTCCGGGTGGCAGGTCGCCGGGGACGCGAACCTCTCCGGGCACACCTACCCCGACCAGAGCCTGTACCCGGCCAACTCCGTGCCGCAGGTGGTGCGCCGGATCAACAACGCGCTGCTGCGCGCCGACCAGATCGCCAAGATCGAGGGCGACACCTCGGTGGACAACTGGCTGGCTCCGATCGTCGCCGACGGTGAGGCCGGTTTCGGTGGTGCGCTCAACGTCTTCGAACTGCAGAAGGCGATGATCGCCGCCGGTGTCGCCGGCTCGCACTGGGAGGACCAGCTGGCCTCGGAGAAGAAGTGCGGCCACCTCGGCGGCAAGGTGCTCATCCCGACCCAGCAGCACATCCGCACGTTGACCTCGGCGCGGCTCGCCGCGGACGTGGCCGACGTTCCGACCGTGGTGATCGCGCGCACCGACGCCGAGGCGGCCACCCTGATCACCTCCGACGTCGACGAGCGGGACCAGCCGTTCATCACCGGCGAGCGCACCGCCGAGGGCTTCTACCACGTGACCAACGGCATCGAGCCGTGCATCGCGCGGGCCAAGGCCTACGCGCCGTACGCCGACCTGATCTGGATGGAGACCGGCACCCCCGACCTGGAGCTGGCGAAGAAGTTCGCCGAGTCGGTCAAGGCGGAGTACCCCGACCAGATGCTGGCCTACAACTGCTCGCCGTCGTTCAACTGGCGCAAGCACCTCGACGACGCGACCATCGCCAAGTTCCAAAACGAGCTCGGCGCGATGGGCTTCAAATTCCAGTTCATCACGCTGGCCGGCTTCCACGCGCTGAACTACTCGATGTTCGATCTGGCCCACGGCTACGCCCGCAACCAGATGAGCGCCTACGTGGAGCTGCAGGAGCGCGAGTTCGCCGCCGAGGAGCGTGGCTACACCGCCACCCGTCACCAGCGCGAGGTCGGCGCCGGGTACTTCGACCGGATCGCCACGACCGTGGACCCCAACTCCTCGACGACCGCGCTGACCGGCTCCACCGAGGAGGGCCAGTTCCACTGAGCGCAGAGAACACCGCGAGAAGTTGACAGCACGGGCCCTGCCCAGCGATGTTGGGCAGGGCTTGTTGCTGCCCCCGAAACCTAAAAGGAGAACCGTGGCAATCGAACGAGTAGGTGTGGTGGGCGCCGGGCAGATGGGTGCCGGCATCGCCGAGGTCTCCGCGCGCGCCGGGGTGGCGGTCACGGTCTTCGAGACCACCGATGCGTTGGTCACCGCGGGGCGCACCCGCATCACCAAGTCGCTGGAGCGGGGGGTGAGCTCGGGCAAGATCACCGAGCGCGAACGCGACCAGGCGCTGGACAAGGTCACCTTCACCACCGACCTGGCCGACATGGCCGACCGGCAGTTGGTGATGGAGGCGGTGATCGAGGACGACACCGTCAAGGCCTCGATCTTCGCCGAACTGGACCGGGTGATCACCGACCCCGACGCGGTGCTGGCGTCGAACACCTCCTCGATCCCGATCATGAAGATCGCCGCCGCCACCGAGAACCCGCAACGGGTGCTGGGCCTGCACTTTTTCAACCCGGTCCCGGTGCTGCCGCTGGTCGAGCTGGTCAGCACCCTGGTCACCAGTGAGCAGGCCGCCGCGCGCACCGAACAGTTCGCCAGCGACGTGCTCGGCAAGCAGGTGGTGCGCTGCTCGGACCGCTCCGGCTTCGTGGTCAACGCGCTGCTGGTGCCCTACCTGCTCGCCGCGATCCGCATGGTCGAGGGCGGGTTCGCCACCATCGAGGACGTCGACAAGGCCGTGGTGGCCGGGCTGTCGCACCCGATGGGCCCGCTGCGGCTGTCCGACCTGGTGGGCCTGGACACCCTGAAGCTCATCGCCGACAAGATGTTCGACGAGTTCAAGGAGCCGCTCTACAGCGCGCCGCCGCTGCTGCTGCGCATGGTGGAGGCCGGCCGGCTGGGCAAAAAGACCGGTCAGGGCTTCTACAGCTACTGACCCCGAGGAGCCACCGACTCCGAGGAGCTACCGACCCGGAGGAGCCACCGACCCCGAGGAGCTACCGACCCGGAGGGGCCTCGGGGATGTCGGACATCGGCGGCACGATCGGCGACGGATGCGGCTGGGCGTTGAACTTCTCCAGCGACCCGCCGATCTCGACGATGCCGACCATCGCGCTCCAGCTCAGCATCGTCAGATAGTCGATGAGCTCATCGGCGCTCATCCGCGGATTCGACATCCACGAGTGCGTGGCCAGTTGCACCCCGCCGACGGTGTGGTAGGCCCACGGCTCCACCCCGCGGGTGTCCATCCCGGCCTCCTGCATGCGCCGGCGCAGCATCACCGCGAGCATCCCGGCGATGATCCGCTCGCTGTCGGCGATCGCCTTGCTCTTCGACGCCGAACTGTTGGCCATCACGAACGGGTAGATCTCCGGTTCGGCGGCCACCGTCTCGACATAGACCCGGATGATCTCGCGCACCAGGCTGAAGCCGTCGAGCTGCGCCGAGAGCGCCTCGGCCATATTCGGGATGAGCGTGGTCTGCGCGAAGCGCAGCATCACCGCGGTGGTCAGATCGTTCTTGTCGACGAAGTAGCGGTAGAGCACCGTCTTGGAGACCCCGATCTCCGCGGCGATCTCGTCCATGCTCACATCGCGACCCCGGTGCCGGATCGCGTCAAGGGTGCCGTCGACCAATTCGGTGCGGCGTTCCACTTTGTGCCGGTGCCAACGCCGTTTACGGCCATCAGCCTTGGCGGTTCTGGTCGGGATGTCGGGGTCCACCTTCACCGATTCTCACTCGTTCGTCACCGTAGATACTACGGACCGTCATCGGCGGCGGCGTGGGTGCGGTCGCCTCGTGTCGAGGAGTCCCGCCCACGCGGGGCCGGAGAAATGTGGATGATGGTGCCGTGGCGCATCGACCTGACCCCGCCGGCGCCCGCGCGGGGTTGACCGCATCGTTCGCCGAATCCTTTGCCGGGGCCGACCCGGTCGCCGACGCCGCCCGGCTCGCCTCGCTGCGGCGGATGAAGCTGGTGGCGCTGAGTTTCCTGCTCGGCGCGACGGTGGTGTTCCTGCTCTGCCGGGCGGCGCAAGCCGACGGCACCGCCGCCACCTGGGTCGGCTACGTCGGCGCGGCCGCCGAGGCCGGCATGGTCGGCGCCCTCGCCGACTGGTTTGCCGTCACCGCGCTGTTCAAGCGCCCGTTGGGGCTGCCGATCCCGCACACCGCGATCATCAAACGCAAAAAGGACCAGCTCGGCGAGGGCCTGGGCACGTTCGTGCGGGAGAACTTCCTGTCCCCGGAGGTGGTGGCCACCAAGTTGCGCGACGCCCAGGTGGGCAGCCGGGTGGGCACCTGGCTGGCCGACCCCGGCCACGCCGAGCGGGTGGCCGCCGAGGTCGCCACCGTGCTGCGGGTGCTGGTGGAGATGCTGCGCGACGACGATGTGCAGGCGGTCATCGACCGGATGATCGTGCGGCGCATCGCCGAGCCGCGCTGGGGGCCGCCGGTGGGCCGGATGCTGGCCACGCTGCTGGCCGAGAACCGGCAGGAGGCGTTGATCCAGCTGCTGGCCGACCGGGCGTTCCAGTGGTCGTTGAACGCCGGTGAGACCATCGAACGGGTGGTCACCCGCGACTCGCCGACCTGGACGCCGCGCTTCGTCGACCAGCTGGTCGGTGACCGGATCCACCGGGAGCTGATGGACTTCACCGACAAGGTGCGCCGCGACCCGCAGCACGAGCTGCGCCGGTCGGCCACCCGGTTTCTGTTCGACTTCGCCGAGGATCTGCAAAACGACCCCGACACCATCGCGCGCGCCGACAAGGTCAAGGACCAGCTGATGGCCCGCGACGAGGTCACCGCCGCCGCCGAGACCGCCTGGAAGACGCTGAAGCGGCTGGTGCTCGAGGGGGTCGACGACCCGGCGAGCACGCTGCGCACCCGGGTCGGTGAAACCGTGGTACGCCTCGGTGAATCGCTGCGCGACGACGCCGACCTGCGCGCCAAGGTCGACAACTGGATCGTGCGCGCCGCCCAGCACCTGGTCGCCCAGTACGGGGTGGAGATCACCGCGATCATCACCGAGACCATCGAGCGGTGGGACGCCGCCGAGGCGAGCCGACGCATCGAACTGCACGTCGGCCGCGACCTGCAATTCATCCGGATCAACGGCACCGTGGTCGGTTCCCTCGCCGGCCTGGTGATCTACACAATCGCCCAATTGGCCTTCTGACCTGCGCTAGCTAGTGCTTGCAAAAGTTAGCACTCGTTGTTACGCTGGGGTTCGTCGGCATTGACCCGACGACCCGGACGGCGCTAGGGAGGGCAGATGTCGCAAGACGAGAAGCTTGCTACCGTGGTGTCCACCGCAGCGTCGGACATCGGCAGCTTCATCCGCTCCCAGCGGGAGGCCGCCCAGGTGTCAATGCGGCAGTTGGCCGACAAGGCCGGCGTGAGCAACCCCTATCTCAGCCAGATCGAGCGGGGGTTGCGCAAGCCGTCTGCTGACGTGCTCAGCCAGATCGCCAAGGCGCTGCGGATGTCGGCGGAGGTCCTCTACGTGCGGGCCGGGATCTTGGAGCCGAGCCCCAACAGCGAGGTGCGCGACGCCATCATCACCGACGCGGCGATCACCGAACGGCAGAAACAGGTTCTGCTGGACATCTACATGTCGTTCATCCAGCAGAACACCACCGACCGTGAGGAGTTGCCGTCTGACTGACTCCGCACGATTGGATATAAGCACAACAAATCGACCATCTGTAGAAAGGATCAACCATGGCTGAGAACCCGAACATCGACGAGCTGAAGGCCCCGCTGCTGGCCGCGCTCGGGGCTGCCGACCTGGCCCTGGCCACCGTGAGCGACCTGGTCGCCAACATGCGGGAGCGCGCCGACGAGGCCCGCGCGAACACCAGCACCCGCGTCGAGGAGAGCCGCGCGCGGCTGACCAAGCTGCAGGAGGACCTGCCCGAGCAGTTCGAGGAGCTGCGCGAGAAGTTCACCTCCGACGAGCTGCGCAAGGCCGCCGAGGGCTACGTGGAGGCCGCCACCACCCGCTACAACGACCTGGTCGCCCGTGGCGAGGCCGCGCTGGAGCGGCTGCGTCACCAGCCGGCGTTCGAGGACGCCGCCGAGCGCGCCGAGGGCTATGTCGACCAGGCCGTCGAGCTGACCCAGGAGGCCCTGGGCAACGTCGCCGAGCAGACCCGCGCCGTGGGTGAGCGCGCCGCCAAGCTGGTCGGTGTCGAGCTGCCCAAGAAGGACGAGGGTGCGGCGCCGGCGAAGAAGGCCCCGGCCAAGAAGGCCCCGGCCAAGAAGGCTGCGGCCAAGAAGGCCCCGGCGAAGAAGGCCCCCGCCAAGAAGGTGACCCAGAAGTAGTTTTCGGGTTCCCCTGCTCTGCCCGGCTCCCCCCGTCGCCCACCGGTGACGGGGGGAGCCGGCGTTGGGGCACCGTCTAAACTGGCACGGTGATCTTCGCCAACGCGGTGAACCTGGTGCTGCTGGCCCTGCAGATCGGTGTGTTCGGCGCCGCCCTGTACGGGCTGGTCCACGCCGCCCTGCAGCGCCCGGACGCCTACACCGCCACCGACAAGCTGACCAAGCCGGTCTGGCTGGTGATCCTGGGCGCCTCGGTGCTGCTGTCGGCGCTGCCGCAGTTCATCCTCGGCTGGGTGATCGCGGCCTGCGCCGTCGGCGTCTACCTCGTCGACGTGCGGCCCCGGCTGCTCGAGGTTCAGGGCAAGTCCCGGTAGCGCCGTGCCCATGCTCGCGGCCCTGCTGGCCATCCCCGCGCTGCTGCTCGGTGCCCCGGCCCACGCCGACGTCGACCCCGACCCGGCGCAGCTGATCGAGCGGGTGCAGTGGGCCCGCATCGACGGCCAGCCCAGCCTGCGGGTCTATCCGACCGCCGCGGGGCGCGCGGCCGCGGTGCGCATCGGGGGGCCGTCGGCGGTCGAGGAGGCCTGGTCGCAGGTGCTGGCCCAGGCGGCCGATGCCGTCACCCCCGGTATGTACGAGCAGTTCCGCTGCCACTGGGAGTACGCGGAGCTGGCCCGCCCGGGCAAACCCAGCTGGAACCTGGAGCCGTGGCGTCCGGTGGTCTCCGAGGTCGACATGCTCGACGCGGAATGCAACCCCGGCGGCCCGGAGGAGTCCCCGTGAGCCCGGAACGGTCGACGCGCGATCGCATCGCCGGTGTCGTCGACCACACCCTGCTCAAACCGGAGGCCACCGTCGCCGATGTGGAGGCCGTCGTCGCCGAGGCGATCGAGCTGGGGGTGTACGCGGTGTGCGTCTCGGCGTCGATGGTGCCCGACGCGGTGCGCGCCCGCGACGGCGCCGAGCTGCCGGTCGCGGCGGTCGCCGGGTTCCCCTCGGGCAAGCACCACAGCGCCATCAAGGCCGCCGAGGCCGCCCGCGCGGTGACCGACGGCGCCGCCGAGGTCGACATGGTCATCGACGTCGGCGCGGTGCTCGCCGGTGATCTGGCCGCGGTCGCCGCCGACATCGGGGTGGTGCGCGCCGCGGTGCCCGACGCGGTGCTCAAGGTGATCGTTGAATCGGCGGTGCTGCTGGGTCAGGCCGGCGAGGAGGCGCTGATCGGGGCGTGCCGCGCCGCGGAGAACGCCGGTGCGGACTTCGTCAAGACCTCCACCGGGTTCCATCCGGCCGGCGGGGCGTCGGTGCGCGCCGTCGAGGTGATGGCGCACACGGTCGGCGGCCGGCTCGGGATCAAGGCCAGCGGCGGCATCCGCACCGGACCCGACGCGACCGCCATGCTCGGCGCCGGGGCGACCCGGCTGGGCCTGTCGGGCACCCGAGTGGTGCTCGACGGCCTCCGCTGAGCACGCCCGTCAGAGGTTCTTGAAGCAGGGGTTGTCGGTCTTGGGGATCGGCGCATTCTGGGTGGACATGTGCGCGATGACCCCGCTGTCGGTGACGTTGACGCTGTCCGCGCGGATCCCCAGCGGGTAGTCCTTGGTGAGGCCGCTGGTGAAGTCGTCGAGCATCGACTGGATGCTCTCGCGCGGCAGGGTGAAGCCCAGCCCGGAGAATTTCACCACCTCCAAGGCGAACCCGCCGTCGACCACCTTCGGTTTGGCGATGATGTGGCTGAACGTGCCCTTGAGTTCGATCGTGCCGTCGTTGGGGTTGGTGGTGACGGTGTTGACCGCCAGCCCGCCGATCATCGGGATCTCCGATTTCACGGTCTCGGCGATCCCGCTGGACTCCCAGGTGATCGCCGCGTTCAGCGAGCCGATGGTGCCCTTGGAGTCACCGACCGGGGTGAGGTCGACGTTGCGGATGTTGATGTCGACGGTCATGCCCTTGGCATGGCGGACCTGGTTGCCGTCGCTGTGGATGCCGATGTTGGTGTAGTCGCCGGTGAAGTGCTGCCACAGCACCGGCGGGGTCACCCCGAACGACACCTTCACGCTGTCCTGGATCTCACAGCTGGCCGCGTCGGCGACCTTGCCGTTGGCGATCCGGCGGGCCACCACCTCCGAGCCGATCACCCCGACCGCCACCAGTGCGAGCACGGTGATGAGGATCAACAGGATCGACAGCGGGTCGCTGACCAGGCTGCGCAGCGTGCGCCGGCGCTTACCGGCACCCCCGGAGGAGCCCGTCGCTGCCGGCGGCGGTTCCACCGGCGGGGGCGCCCCCGCCTCGGTGGCCGGACGGGCGGCGGGCTGCCCGGCGACCGGCGGGGACGGCTGCTGCGGGGATTGGCCGGACGGCTGCTGGCCGTGCGGCGGCGGGGTGAGCTGGCCGGTCGGCGGTTCGCCGCGGCGCCCGCCGAGGTTCATCCGGCGGGTCTTCGACCGCGACGGCGGCTCGACCGGGCGGGCCGGCGGCGGTGTCGGGGTGTGGGGAGGTGCTGCCGGCGGCGGGGTCGGGGCGCCCGGACGGGCCCAGGGCGAATCACCGGGCGGCGGGCCTGACGGAGTGCTCACCCGCGCGATTCTGCCTTATCGGCGTGAACAATGTCTGAGCGGTTTGCCAGCACCGCCAATGTGCGGCGGGCCTCGGCCACCGCCGCGACGTCGATGTCGACGGTGAGCAGCCGCGGCGCGGTCTGCGCCTCGGCGAGCACCGCGCCGAACGGGGAGACCATCATGGTGTGCCCGGCCCCGGTCGGCGCGGGGGTCGGCGCAATGGTGTCGCCGGGGTCGGCCTGCCCGACCGCGGCCACAAAACAGGTGGAGTCCAGCGCGCGGGCGCGGGCCAGCACCGACCACTGGTCGACTTTGCCCGGCCCGGCCCCCCAGGAGGCGCAGACCGCGATCAGCTCGGCGCCCCGGTCGGCCAGGGTGGTGAACAACGGCGGGAACCGGATGTCATAGCAGGTCGCCAACCCGACCTGCACCCCGTCGACCGGCACCACCACACACCGGCGCCCGGGGGCGACGGTGCGCGACTCGGTGAACCCGAACGCGTCGAAGAGGTGGATCTTGTCGTAGTGGGTGTCCACACCCGGGCCGACCGCCAGCAGGGTGTTGGCCACCCGGCCGGCGTCGGCGGGAGTGAACATCCCGGCGATCACGGTGATCCCGGCGTCGGCGGCCAGGGCGCGGACCCGATCGGCCCACGGGCCGTCCACCGGCTCGGCGACCGGGCCCAGCGGCACCCCGAACCGGCACATGGTGGCCTCCGGGAACACCACCAGCGACGCCCCCTGCTCGGCGGCCCGCCCGACACCGTCGGCGACCACCGCGAGGTTGGCTTCCGGGTCGGTGCCGCTGAGAATCTGGGCCAGCGCAATCCGCATGCCACCAGCCTAATCGCGCAGCGGGCTACCGGCTGTTGTCGCCGGTGAGCCAGACGGTGGTGAAGCGCTGCTCGGCGGCCATCAACTCGCCGAGCGCCCCGGCGATCACCCCTTCGATCTTGCCGCCGACCAGCGGGACGTTCACCCGCACCGCCGCGGCGACCGTCAGCCGCGACCCGCCGGCCCGCGGCGTCAGCCGGGCGTTGCTCGACAGCGACGCCGGCGCGGAGGTGACCTCGGCGCGGACCTCGCCGTCACTGGCGCCCTCACGCACCGGGTGCCACAGTTCGTGGCGCACCACCTCGAGGTTGCCGTGCAGGAACTGGGCGGCCAGCGCGGGCAGCCGCCGCCGGTACAGGCTCTGGGTGGTGGTCACGGTGATCGTGCCGTCGGTGCCGACGCTCATCGAGTTTAACGTGGCGATGTCGGCACCGGAGTCGGCCAGCCGGGCCTGCCAATAGCGCTCGTCGCCGAAGGCGGCGAACACCCGCTCAACGGCAGCCGGATAGTCCGCCGACAAGTCCAGTGAACGCGGCATAGCTGGTCACGCTACCGTTTCCGGGGTGGAGACACGGTTCGGCGACGCGCGGGTCAGCGAAGCGGTGCCGCTGGCCCCGCTGACCACGCTGCGGGTGGGGCCGGTGGCGCGCGAGTTCGTCGCCGCCGCCACCGTCGCACAGATCGTCGCCGCGCTCACCGAACTCGACGCCGACCCCGACCGGCGGGTGCTTGTCCTGGCCGGTGGCTCCAACGTGCTGCTCGCCGACGACCTCACCGACCTGACCGTGGTCCACCTGGGCGCCGACGCCGTCGACATCGACGGCGCCACCGTGCGGGTGCAGGCCGGCGCGGTCTGGGACGACGTGGTGGCCGCGACCGTGACGGCCGGGCTGGGCGGGCTGGAGTGCCTGTCGGGCATCCCCGGGTCGGCGGGGGCGACCCCGGTGCAAAACGTCGGCGCCTACGGCGCGGAGGTCGCCGACACCCTCAGCGCGGTGCGCCTGCTCGACCGGCGCAGCGGCACCGTCGAGTGGGTCGACCCGGCGCGGCTGGCGTTCGGCTACCGCTCCAGCATCCTCAAACACTCCGACCGCCACGTGGTGCTGGAAGCCGAGTTCACGTTGGATCCCGCCGGGCGGTCGGCCCCGCTGCGCTACGGCGAGCTGGCCACCGCGCTCGGCGCCGAACCGGGGGAACGGGCCGATCCGGCCGCCGTGCGTGCCGCGGTGCTCGCCCTGCGCGCCGGCAAGGGCATGGTGCTCGACGCCGCCGACCACGACACCTGGAGTGCGGGCTCGTTCTTCACCAACCCGGTGGTCGACCCGGCGCTCTACGAGCGGATCGTCGCCGCCAGCGCGGCGCCGGTGCCGCACTACCCGGCCCCCGACGGGGTGAAACTGGCCGCCGGCTGGCTGGTGGAGGCCGCCGGGTTCACCAAGGGCTACCCGGGGGCGGGCGCACCGGCGCGGCTGTCCACCAAACACGCGCTGGCGGTGACCAACCGCGGGGTGGCCACCAGCGCCGACGTGCTCGCGCTGGCGCGGCGGGTGCGCGACGGGGTGCGCGACAGCTTCGGGATCACCCTGGTGCCCGAGCCGGTGCTGGTCGGCTGCACGCTGTAGCGCCGCGGCCGGTGCCGCCTCGTGCACGTCCCGCCGGGGACCGACCCCGGTATCGTTATTGGCCGTGACCACCCCCCGTGACCCCTCGCCGATCACCCGGCGTGCCGCGCTGGGTGCACTCACCGTCGGGTTGGCCGGCCCGGCGGTGCTGGCGGCGTGCTCGACGACCTCGACCGGCCCGGAACCTGCGGCGCAGCCGGCGCCGACGCTGGTGTTCGGCCCCGAGGCCGACGCCACCGACGTGCTGCCCACCGCCCCGGTCAGCGTCGAGGTGCGCAACGGCTGGTTCCAGAAGGTCGCGCTGACCAACCCCGACGGCAAACCGGTCGCCGGGGTGCTCGACCGCACCCGCACCGTGTACACGATCACCGAACCGCTGGGCTATTCGGCCACCTACACCTGGTCGGGGTCGGTGGTCGGCCGCGACGGCGCGGCGGTGGACGTCGACGCGGAGTTCACCACGGTGCACCCCACCGTGGTCGTCGACGGCGGCTTCCAGCTCGCCGACGGCCAGACGGTCGGGGTGGCCGCGCCGATCATCATCCAGTTCGACGCCCCGATCGCCGACAAAGCCGCCGTGCAGCGGGCGCTGACCGTCACCACCGACCCGCCGGTGGAGGGCAGCTGGGCGTGGCTGCCCGACGAAGCCCAGGGGGCGCGGGTGCACTGGCGGACCCGCGAGTACTACCCGGCGGGCACCACCGTCGCCGTCGACGCCAAGCTCTACGGGCTGGCGTTCGGCGACGGCGCCTACGGCGCCCAGGACATGTCGCTGGAGTTCCAGATCGGGCGGCGCCAGATCGTCAAGGCGCACGCCCCGTCGCACCGCATCCAGGTGATCCGCGACGGCGGGGTGATCATGGACTTCCCGTGCAGCTACGGCGAGGGCGACCAGCCGCGCAACGTCACCCGCAGCGGCGTCCACGTGGTGACCGAGAAGTACGCCGACTTCTGGATGTCCAACCCGGCCGCCGGCTACGAGAACATCCACGAACGCTGGGCGGTGCGGATCTCCAACAACGGCGAATTCATCCACGCCAACCCGGCCAGCCTCGGCTCGCAGGGCAACACCAACGTCACCAACGGGTGCATCAACCTGTCCACCGACGACGCCGAACAGTACTTCTCCAGCGCCATCTACGGCGACCCGGTCGAGGTCACCGGCACCTCGATCCAGCTGTCCTACTCCGATGGGGATCTGTGGGACTGGGCGGTGGACTGGGACACCTGGCTGTCGATGTCGGAGTTGCCGCCGCCGGACGGGGCCACCCCGGCGCCGACGTCGATCCCCTCGACCGTGCCGGCCACCCCCACCGACGCGCCCACCCTGTCGGGCACCCCGACCACCACGACCACCACCCCGTCGGAAACCCCGTCGGAAACCCCGTCGAGCACCGCCCCTAGCGCGGCTCCGGGCGGGTGACCCGCCGCGTCGCCGAGGCCTGATCGCGCGGGCGGATCACGATCTGGTCGAGGTCCACGTGCGCCGGGCGGGAGACGACGAACCCGATGACCTCGGCGATGTCGTCCGCGGTCAGCGGCGTCAACCCGTCGTAGACGGCGTCGGCGCGGTCGCGGTCACCGTCGAAACGGACCAGGGAGAACTCGGTTTCCACCATGCCGGGGGCGATCTCGGTCAGCCGCACCGGTGTACCCAAAAGCTCACCGCGCAGGGTGCGGTGCAGGGCGCTCTGGGCGTGTTTGGCCGAGGTGTAGCCGGCCCCACCGTCGTAGATCTCGAACGCCGCGATCGAGGTGACGGTGATGACCAGCCCGTCCCCGGAGGCGATCAGCGCCGGCAGCAGTGCCCGGGTCAGCCGCAGCGTGCCCAGCACGTTGGTCTCCCACATCCACCGCCAGTGCTCCAGATCGGCCTCGGCGACCGGTTCCAGGCCCTTGGCGCCGCCGGCGTTGTTGACCAGCACCCGGATCGGTCCCAGATCCTGCAGTCGGGTGACCAGGTCGGCGACCGCGGCGTCGTCGGTGACGTCGGCGGGCACGGCGGTGCCACCGATCTGCTCGGCCAACGCCGCGATCCGCTCACCGCGCCGCGCCACCGCCACCACGTGAAAACCCTGGTCAGCCAGGGCAACGGCGGTTGCGGCGCCGATACCGGAGCTGGCGCCGGTCACCACCGCGACCGGTGCGTCCGACGGACGGGAGATGCTCGCTGCCACGACGAGTCATGCTAGTCGCCGCCCGGGCCGGGGGGATTATCTGCGCCGCCCACTTGGAGACCGGCCGTCGGCGCGGTAAATTCCTGGCATGTTCTGCAGTGCCCCGATGCCCCGGATGTCCGCGTGTCGTGCCGCGGACCGCGCGTGTTGTCGCCGCGCACCCGACCGCATCTGATTCGGCACCCCTCGAGCCTTTCTGGATGCGGACGGATCCCCCCGCCCCGCCCGGACACATCCAGAGCAAGGATCTCGCCGTGACCCCCACCATCACGACCCCCGCACCGGCCACCCCGTCGACCCGGCGCGCACCGCGCGCGCGGCGCCATCACCGGGTGCTCGACCCGACCCTGGCGGTCAGCGACGGCGCCGCCGCCGCGGTCTTCCGGGTGGTGCGCCACCACGGCCCGATCACCCGGGATGCGATCACCGCGGCCACGGCGCTGAGCACCGCCACCGTCAACCGTCAGGTCACCGCGCTGCTGCAGGCGAGCCTGCTGCGTGAACGCACCGATCTGGTGACCGCCGGGGCGATCGGGCGCCCGCGGGTGCCGGTCGAGGTCAACGACAGCCCGTTTCTCACCCTCGGGGTGCACATCGGTGCCACCACCACCGCCATCGTGGCCACCGACCTGCTCGGGCGCACCCTCGACGCGGTGGAGATCGCCACGCCGCACGGGCCGCAGGGCGCGGCGCTGGGCACGCTGTCCGAGCGGGCCCGCCACTACCTGACCCGGTGGCGCCGGCGTCGCCCCCTGGGGGTGGGCGTGGCGATCGGTGGCGCGGTCGACGGGCCTACCGGGCGGGTCGACCACGCCCGGCTGGGCTGGACCCACGCCCCGGTCGGGGCCACCTTCGCCGACGCCCTGGGGCTGCCGGTGGCGGTGGCCTCCCACGTCGACGCGATGGCCGGGGCCGAACTGCTGCTGGGCCGGCGCCCGGCCGGCGCGGCCAGCACACCCGGCGCCACCAGCCTCTACGTCTACGCCCGTGAAACCGTCGGGTACGCGTTGATGATCGGCGGGCGGGTGCACACCCCGGCCGCCGGTCCCGGCACCATCGCCACCCTGCCGGCCTCCTCGGAGTTGCTCGGCGGCTCCGGGCAGCTGGAATCCACCGTCAGCGACGCCGCCGTGCTCGCCGCCGCCCGCCGCCTGCGGATCCTGCCCGACGGGGGCGCCCCGGCGGCGCTGCTGCGTGCGGCGCGCGCCGGCGACGGCCCGGCCCGCGACCTGCTGGCCGAACGTGCCCGGGTGCTCGGGGAGGCGGTGGCGCTGCTGCGGGATCTGCTCAACCCCGACGATCTGGTGGTCGGCGGTCAGGCGTTCACCGAATACCCCGAGGGCATGACGCTGGTGGCCGAGGCGTTCACGCGGCGCTCGGTGCTGCCGCCGCGCGGCATCCGGGTCACCGCGTTCGGCAACAAGGTGCAGGAGGCCGGGGCCGGGGTGGTGTCGCTGAGCGGGCTGTACGCCGACCCGATCACGGCGATGCGCCGCATCGAGGCCGCCACCCAGGTGTGAGATCGGTCCCGCCGCGGGAATGCCCCCACCATGGCCTGTCAAGATGGCAGGGTGCGTAACGGCGAACCCCTGCCCCCACCCGATGCGGCGTCGAGCCCACAGCGGGTGGCGGTGCTGGCCGTGCACACCTCCCCGCTGGCGCAGCCGGGCACCGGCGATGCCGGGGGAATGAACGTCTACGTGCTGCAGAGCGCGCTGCATTTGGCGCGACGCGGCGTCGAGGTGGAGATCTTCACCCGCGCCACCTCCTCCGCCGACCCGGCCGTGGTGCCGGTGGCCTCCGGGGTGCTGGTGCGCAACATCGTGGCCGGCCCGTTCGAGGGGCTGAACAAATACGACCTGCCGACCCAGCTGTGCGCGTTCGCCGCCGGGGTGCTGCGCGCCGAGGCGATGCACGAACCCGGCTACTACGACATCGTGCACTCCCACTACTGGCTGTCCGGGCAGGTGGGGTGGCTTGCCCGCGATCGCTGGGCGGTGCCGCTGGTGCACACCGCCCACACCCTCGCCGCGGTGAAGAACGCCGCGCTGGCCGACGGTGATGTCCCCGAGCCGCGGCTGCGCACCATCGGTGAGCAGCAGGTGGTCGACGAGGCCGACCGGCTGATCGTCAACACCGACAGCGAAGCCCGGCAGCTGATCACCCACCACCACGCCGACCCGGACCGCATCGACGTGGTGCACCCCGGCGTCGACCTGGCGGTGTTCACCCCCGGCGACCGCGCCGCGGCGCGTGCGACGCTCGGGTTGGCGCCCGACGAGGCGGTGGTGGCGTTCGTGGGCCGCATCCAGCCGCTGAAGGCCCCCGACGTCCTGCTGCGCGCGGCCGCCCGGCTGCCCGGGGTGCGGGTGGTGATCGCCGGCGGGCCGTCGGGAAGCGCCGGCGGTCACGGGCTCGACGCGCTGGCCGCCGAACTCGGCATCAGCGATCGGGTGACGTTTCTGCCGCCGCAGTCCCGGGAGGATCTGGTGGTGCTGCTGCGGGCCGCCGACGCCGTCGCGGTGCCCAGCTACTCCGAATCGTTCGGCCTGGTCGCCGTCGAAGCCCAGGCGTGCGGCACCCCGGTCATCGCCGCCGCAGTCGGTGGGCTGCCGGTGGCGGTGCGCGACGGGGTCAGCGGCACCCTGGTCGTCGGACACGACGTCGCGCGGTGGGCCCGCGCCCTCGATGAACTGCTGGCCCGCAGCACCGGGGGCGACGGCGCCGCACTGCGGGCCGCCGCGGTGCGCCACGCGGGGCTGTTCTCCTGGGAGCACACCGTCGATGCGCTGCTGGACAGCTACCGGCGCGCCATCGTCGACTACGGCCGGCGTCGCGCCCCGCGCGATCGGGTGTCGCTGCGGCGTCGTCGCCGGTTCACCGGCCGCCGGGGGGTGCGCTCATGACCGCGGTGCAGCAGGTCATCGAGGACACCCTCACCGCGGCGGGACTGACCTACAGCCACCACGAGGGCGCCCACGGCGGGCCGGCCGGGCTGATCGTCGAGTTGCCGGGGGAGCGCAAGCTCACCACGAACACGATCCTGACCGTCGGGGAGCACACGGTGCGGGTGGAGGCGTTCGTGTGCCGCCGCCCCGACGAGAACCACGAGGGTGTCTACCGGTTCCTGCTCAAACGCAACCGTCGGCTCTACGGGGTGTCCTACACCCTCGACCATCTCGGTGACATCTACCTGGTCGGACGGATGGCGCTGCACTCGGTGACCGGTGACGAGATCGACCGGGTGCTCGGCCAGGTCCTCGAAGCGGTCGACTTCGACTTCAACACACTGCTGGAGTTGGGGTTCCGATCCTCGATCGAGAAGGAATGGCAGTGGCGGCTCTCCCGCGGCGAGTCGGTGAAGAACCTGCGTGCCTTCGAACACCTGCGTCCCGACGGCTCCGAGCACAGCGACTCCGGCGACGATGATGGCGGGCACTCCACCCGGTCGTGAGAGACTGTCCGGCATGGCAGATTCGGGCACGTTGGTGCTGTTGCGGCACGGTGAAAGCGAATGGAACGCGGCGAACCTGTTCACCGGATGGGTGGATGTCGCGCTCACCGACAAGGGGCGCGCCGAGGCCACCCGGGCCGGGGAGCTGCTGGTGCAGCACAACCTGGCACCCGACATCCTCTACACGTCGCTGTTGCGTCGCGCGATCATCTCCGCGCAGCTGGCGTTGGAGGCCGCTGACCGGCTGTGGATCCCGGTGCGCCGCAGTTGGCGGCTGAACGAACGGCACTACGGGGCGCTGCAGGGGCTGGACAAGGCGGCCACCAAGGAGCGCTACGGCGAGGAACAGTTCATGACCTGGCGGCGCAGCTACGCCACCCCGCCGCCGCCGATCGAGCCGGGCAGCGAGTACAGCCAGGACACCGATGTGCGCTACGTCGACATCGGGGGCGGCCCGCTGAGCGAATGCCTCTCCGACGTCGTCGACCGGTTCCTGCCGTACTACACCGACGTGATCGTGCCGGACCTGCGGGTCGGTAAAACGGTGCTGATCGCCGCGCACGGCAATTCGCTGCGTGCGCTGGTCAAACATCTCGACCGGGTCTCCGACGAGGACATCGTCGGGCTCAACATCCCCACCGGGATCCCGCTGCGTTACGACCTCGACGAGAACCTGCGGCCCACCACCCCCGGCGGGGTGTACCTGGATCCGCAGGCCGCCGCCGCCGGCGCGGCCGCCGTGGCCAGCCAGGGCGCCAAGTAGGGCTCCCGCGGGGTGCCTTCGGTGGGTGCCTTGGGTGCCGGGTCTTGGGCGCGGGTCTTGGGCGCGGAGCCTTGGGTGCGGGGCCTTGGGCGCCGGGCCTTGGGCGCGGGCCTTGAGCACCGAGCGTGAACCTAGTTTCACGTTCGGTGCCGAGTGTGAACCTGTCTTCACGTTCGGTCGCCCGGGGCAGCAGAGTTGAGCGAACGGGGCGTAAACGGGAGCTAAATACCTGCTCCCCGGGCTGTGACATACGCGGGTTTGGCTGCGCGAAGAAGAAATGAGCCCCCGTGGGTGGCTACCATTCGGGCGTGTCCGTGATGTTCGCCTGCGTGCTGGCCGGAGTGCTGGCGGTTCTGGCGGGCACCATCGGGGTGGGGGTCGGGATCAAAATCGCCCCGCGCATCATCGAGCGCCGTCGTCGCGCGGTTGCCGAGCAGTCCGGGATCACCGTCTCGCAGATGCTGCAGCGGATCGTGGCGCTGGTGCCGCTGGGCACCGCGGTCGTCGACACCCACCGTGACGTGGTCTACCTCAACGACCGGGCCGAGGACTTGGGGCTGGTGCGCGACCGATTGCTCGACGACCGGGCCTGGCAGGCCGCCAAACGCACCCTGGCCAGCGGTGCGGACGTCGAATTCGACCTGTCCCCGGAGAAGCCCGCCCGAGCCGGCCGCGGACGGCTGTCGGTGCGGGGTTACGCGCGGCTGCTCGCCGAGCAGGACCGGCGGTTCGCGGTGGTCTTCGTCGACGACCAGTCCGAGCAGGCCCGCATGGAGGCCAGCCGACGTGATTTCGTGGCCAACGTCAGCCATGAGCTGAAAACCCCGGTCGGTGCGATGAGCTTGCTCGCCGAGGCGTTGCTGTCCTCGGCGGATGACCCCGAAACGGTGCGCCGGTTCGGGGAGAAGGTGCTCTTGGAGGCCAACCGGCTGGCCGCGATGGTCGGCGAGCTGATCGAGCTGTCCCGATTGCAGGGTGCCGATCCGCTGCCCGATCTGGGGCCGGTCGACGTCGACCGCGTCGTCGCCGAGGCGATCTCGCGGCACAAGGTCGCCGCCGACAACGCCGACATCGCGTTGAGCACAGACGCCCCGGCCGGCCTGCAGATGCTCGGCGACGAGACGCTGCTGATCACTGCACTGGCCAACCTGGTGTCGAATGCGATCGCCTACTCGCCCAACGGATCCCCGGTTTCGATCAGCCGACGCCGCCGTGGTGACACGATCGAGATATCGGTCACCGACCGCGGTATCGGCATCTCCCGCAAAGATCAGGCGCGGGTCTTCGAGCGGTTCTTCCGTGCCGACAAGGCCCGCTCCCGGTCCACCGGCGGCACCGGCCTGGGATTGGCGATCGTCAAACACGTCGCCGCCAACCACAACGGCAGCATCCGGCTGTGGAGCTCCCCGGGTACGGGGTCCACGTTCACCCTGACGATCCCGGCCTACCGCAGCGCGGGAGTGCCCGGCACCGACCAGCCGACCGACGGCTTGCAACGAGAGGACGACCGACAATGACCCGCATCGATGTCGATGCACAGCGCAGCGATGAGAAGGAGCGCCGCCCATGACCCGCGTGTTGATCGTGGAGGACGAGGAGTCGTTGGCCGACCCGCTGGCCTTCCTGCTACGCAAGGAGGGTTTCGAGGTGCTGGTGGTCAATGACGGCCAGACCGCGCTGGCCGAGTTCGACCGGGTGGGCGCCGACATCGTCCTGCTGGACCTGATGCTGCCCGGCATGAGCGGCACCGAGGTGTGCAAGCAGCTGCGCGCACGCTCGAGCGTGCCGGTCATCATGGTGACGGCTCGCGACAGCGAGATCGACAAGGTGGTCGGTCTCGAACTCGGCGCTGATGACTATGTGACCAAACCGTATTCGTCACGGGAGCTGATCGCACGGATTCGCGCGGTGCTGCGCCGAGGCGGCGAGGACGACGCCGGGGTCGGTGAGGGTGTGCTGGAGTCCGGCCCGGTTCGTATGGACGTGGAGCGCCACACCGTCACCGTCAACGGAGACCAGATCACCCTGCCGCTCAAGGAATTCGATTTGCTCGAATACTTGATGCGCAACAGTGGGCGGGTACTGACGCGCGGCCAGCTCATCGACCGGGTGTGGGGAGCGGACTACGTCGGGGACACCAAAACCCTTGACGTGCACGTCAAACGCCTGCGGTCGAAGATCGAGGCGGATCCGGCAAACCCGGTACATCTGCTCACGGTGCGCGGCCTGGGCTACAAGCTCGAGGGCTGATTCGCGACGGCACTCGTAGACTGCTACCGATGTTTGATCGACTACGTCAGTGTCACCGTTCTCCGGAGGGCCAAAACCTTCGCGCCGAAGCCCGACGTCGACCCCGGGCCGTCGACCCGAACAGCACGGGGTCGGGCGACAACGGCCAGCTGCGCACCACCGGCAACAACATGGCGATTGTCATAGCCGCGTTGGCGCACCCGGAGCGACCGGCGCGATGACACGCTCATCGCCACGTATTCGGTGCGCCTTGGCAGCATTGAATGTCCTGGTTGTGCTGACCGGGTGTGGAGTGACCGGGGGTGGGGCCCCTTCCTCGACTCCGAAGGGAACTCCGAGCGTGGTTGATGCTGAGGGCTTGCCGTCGATCACCGAGACGAAGGCGCAGATGTTGGCGTTGATCGATGAGGTGCAGGTTGCGGTGAGTGCGGTGGTGCCGGCGACGCGGCCGTGGCGGTGGAAGGATCATTGGGGTAGCGGTACGTGTTTGGGGGATAAGCCGTTCGGTGATGATGGTGTGTCGTTGAATTTTCCGAATTTGGTGTCGGGGTATTCGTTGAGTGAGGCGCAGTGGGATCTGGTGTTTCCGCGGGTGCGAGATATTGCGGTGGCGGCGGGTTTGACCGAGGGGTGGTCGCCCAATGATGCTGCGGGCAGCCACGACGTCCGCTTCAGCAGTCCCGATGGGCGTCAACTCATCTTCGTTGCCCGTGTCGCGACCTTGATCAGCGCCAGGATCTCCTGTCGGCATAAAGGCACGGAGTCACTGTGGATTGGTGACGAGATCCCGATGCCGCCGGATCCCCAGCCGTGATCGGATGGAACGCCGCGGTACGTAGGGGCGTGACGCGCCATACCGTGACCGGATAGCTCGCTGCGGTGACCGTCCGTCGTGACGGTCCGCGGGGAGGGCGCAGCCCTTCAACCACTCGACACCGGTCACCGACCGGCCTGCCGCCGGTACGGTCGCCGGAGGTCATCAGGTTCGCCGGACCCGGGTGGGTGGCCCGCATCCTCGCGATGGTCGTGGCACCCTAGTGAAGGAGAACGCCGATGGACCTTCTCGTGGAGAGGTTGGGCAAGCCGGGCCGGCGTGCCCTGCAGCTGGCGAACGGGCCCCGCGCCGACGCCGGCTATTTCGGGCCGGATTCGGTGAGCTGGAAAGTCTGGGGCCACCCCGTGATCTCGATCGCCGGAATCCGCGGATCCATCGTCGCGGTATTCGACCCGAAGGGCGCGGCCGGCGTCGATCAGCACTCCAGCTACCTCGCCGATCCGCTCGGCCGGGTGCGTCGCAGCAACATGTTCTTCATCCAGGCGGTCTTCGGTGATACCGCCTCGGCGCAGAAGATCGGCAAATGGCTGTTCAACCGGAACGCGTCGGTGAACGGCGTTGTCCCCGAAACCGGTGAACCCTATGTGGCCAACGTTCCGGAGACGCTGCTGTGGGTCTATGTCACCGGCTGGCACGGGTTGCTGCAGTGCTACCAACGCTTCGCTTTGCCGCGTGAACGCCTCAATGATGCGGAGATTCGGCAGTTCTACCGGGAGAGTCTGATCACCGCCGACCTGTTGGGGTTGCCGCCGCGTTACGTGCCCGCCACCCCCGAAGATGTCCAGGACTATCTCGACGAGGAGTCAGCGAAGATCATTCGGCCTACCGCCGAGATGACCAAACTGGTGCGCTTCTTCCTGCGGCCTCCCACGACCCCGAGCTGGCCGATGGCCCCGGTGAACCCGTTTCTGCGGATGGCGACCTACGCGGCGTTGTCGACCATGCCCGACGACTGGCTTGCGCTCCTCGGGGTGCGGCGTCGAAAGAAACGCTGGGCGCTCAACGACGCGGCGGTGCGAGCCGCGTTGACCACCGCCGACCGATTCCAACTCGTCGACGACTTCTTGCCTATCGCCGGTGCGGAAGCCTGGGGGTATCGTCACAACGGGCTGCGGCACCGTTCGTTGCGCACCCCGGTGCCTTATGAATTCGGGTTCGGGGAACAACTGCAGCAGGGCCGCGGCGGGACGTTGGCCGGACAGTGGGACGACACGGTTCCCGCCCGCCGGGGGTGACTCGATCCTCCCCCGGAGACCCGAGATCGGAGACGGCGGGTGCGCGCCCGGGTTGACAGAGGTGTCGAAAGACGTTCAGCGCCCGCCGTACTCCGGGCGCAGCGAGTCGGCCAGGCCGGCGAGCGGAACGTGCAACTCGACGGTGCCGCCGTCCATTGACCACACCAGCCGGTCATGTGGACTCGGGTCTTCCCGCAGCATCGGCGCATCCGGAAGGAAGAAGATGAGATCCTCACCGGTCATCGCGAAAGACCGGTACTCGCCGGTGTAGCCCGGCCCGTTGGGCCCCGGCGTGAATTCTTCGACCGTGAACGGGTAGGTGCCCGGCGCATGCGGCGGAGCCGCAACATCCAGCGCTGCAGGCAGCGTCGCCACCGTGGATGGGGGGATCACCGTCATCGGGTCCACACCCGGGCGGAACAGATCGGCCAGCAACAGCCGTCGCCCCTGCGCCATGTCGAACACGAACGACCGAAAGGCGTTGTTGGCCTGCAACCCGAACGGCTCGATCGTCTCGTGCACGATCACCGACTGCACCGCCCCGGGGCCGGAGTACAGCTGATAGGTGGCGAACGCGCTGCTCTCCCGCGGGGTGCTGGCGGCCGAATCGCGCCAGCCGTTCATCAGCCGGTGGTAGTAATTGCGCAGCGGGGGCCCCGCGGTGGGATCGTCGAGTTGGGCGCCGGGAAGATCCAACCAGATCAGTCGGGTTGCGTTGCGCTGCGAGGTGACCACCGTGGAGCAGCGTGACCCGTCGAAATCGGCGCCGAGTTCGCCGCAGAACGCCTCGGCGGAAGCCCCGGCCGGGGCGACTGCGGGGGACACGACAGTGCCGATCACCACTGCCAGCATCAGCGCGGCGCCTCTGCCGGCCCTCATGGCTGCACCCCGAACACCTCGACATCGCTGGCCAGCCAGGCCCCGTTCACCTTGGTCATCGTGATGCCGACCGGGGTCAGGTCGGTGCCCGGCCGGGAGACAGCGGAATTGCTCACGGTCTGTCGCACCACCAGCAGCACCTCGACGCGGTCGGTGGTCGCCGATTTGATCGCGGAGTCGAGCACGGTGCCGCGGGTGGTGACCTCGTTGTCGATCATCAGCTTGCGCAGCCGCGCACTGGATTTGGTGTAGCGGTCCTTGAAATCGCCGGTAGCGCCGGCGAGGATCGCGGTGATGTTCGGGTCGACACTCGACGGATCGGAGCTGGTCAGGGTGACCGCGTAGTCGCGGGCTGTCTGTAGGGCCACATTCGCGGCCTGATCACACTGACGACGCTCCCACTGTTGCCACCCCAAATAACCGAGGGCAGCCAGCACGGTGACCGCGATGGTCGCAGCGGCACAACGCCGCAGCATCGCCGGGCGGACCGACAGCCCCTTGGGCGCCGGTGTTCTCGCCGGTGGCGGTGTCTGCACGGAAGCGGTGTCCGCGATCCGATCGTGAACCTCGGTCATGATCGTTGGCTCTCCTAGAGGATCTCGACGCTGCTGGCCAGCCACCGTCCGTCGATGAGCTCCATGGTCATCTCGACGCGGTTGTGGTCGATGCGGGGGCTGGGGTTGACCACGTTGGTGATCGACTGGTCGACGAACAGCAACACCTTCACCGTCGTCGTCGTCGCGGACTTCACCGCCGCATCGATGACGGTGCCGCGGCCGGCCGCCCCGTTGTCGATGAGCACCTGACGCAGCTGCGCGGCGCCTTGGCTGTATTCGTCCTTGAAACGCCCCGTGGCGCCGTCGAGGGCGGCGGTGTAGTGCTGGTCGATGTCGGTCGAATCCAACGTGGTCAGCACCTCGGCGTACTCGGTGGCAGCGGCGACGGCTTCCTGGCTCGCATCGGCGATGTCGTGAAGTTGTTTGAACCGCCACCCCAGATATGCTGAGCTGCCCAGGGCGGCAAGCAGAACAACGCTGACCGCGACGACCAGGAGGCGTCGGCGCGGCCGCGGCGTTGCAGTGGTGGCCACATTCGCTGCCGCATCGGAGCGTTCGGCTGCCTCGGCGGGGCGTTCCGCCTCCCGGGTCGTCGACACCGCGACATCGGTTTCCGCGTCGACGACCGCGGTGTCGGCATCGCCACAGTCCTCGCCGGTGAGCTGTTCGAAAACGTCGATGGTGTTGCTGCGTTTCATGTCATCCTCCGGGATCGGCGGCTCAGTTGGGTACCCAGACCGGCATCTCGGGTCCGCCGTAGGGGGTGGGAATGGTGTATGGCGGATAGTTCGGGGTGGGGTCGGTCACCGCGTGCGGGTCGTGGTCCGGTGGGGGACCGGCGGTGTCG
>NZ_NCXO01000118.1 GCF_002104795.1 Mycolicibacillus koreensis | reverse complement strand
TGCCGACGTTCGCGCCAGCACTTGGTACGGACCGCCACCAGACGACGACTGCCCTTGCGGTTCACACCGAAAGGCGATCCGCTGTCACCGAGCAAAGGACGCATCGTGGATCGCGATGGCGCCGCCACCGCTGCTAACTGGTCCACGCACGGGCTACGGGAACCCGGGCTGCTACGCCCGTGCTAGCAACGACTGCGACGCAGAATTGACTCGCGAGCATTTCGTTACTGACGAGGTGCTTGGTGCGATATCGGCCGATGGCAAGGTGGTCGTCGTCGAGGGAGCTGCGTGGCAGGACAGAACCGAGCGGCGCAAGACAATCGGCCGAGCTTCACTGTCCCGGAAGATGCTGTGCCACCGGCACAACAACGCCTTGTCGCCGTTGGACAATATGGCCGCCGAATTCTTCCGGCACTTCCTCCAAGACCATCTTGACATCTTTAAGTACTTGGGCAACGACCGCCGGAGTAGTTTCCCCCGCGGCTTCACCATGCTCAGCGGCCCCTATATCGAGCTATGGATGCTCAAGGTCATCTGGGGGGCCATCGAAGCAGGTGCGATCGAACTAGGCGGCCGGGTCGCATACCGTTTCCGGTTAGGCGTCACAAGCCATCAGCTAGCTGAAATCCTTTGGCGCGGAGCAGAATGGCCCAAGGCATGGGGATTGTACGTTTTGCTCGACCAGGACCCAGACCAATCGAGTATGCCCAAGTCGATAGGCATTCGAACCGCCAGAATGGGGAGTGAGATCCTCGGCGGCTACGTCCGAGTCGCTGGACTCGAATTTCTCATCAGCTTTGAGGCCCCGCCCGTACGGCACATTTATCGGCCCTGTGGTATCACCTTTACCAGGGTTGGATTTCCAAAGAACAGCTACAAGATGGTTGCCTTCGCGTGGCCAGAGCCTGGACACCCGATCATCAATGTGGTGTCACAGGTGCCACCCGATGAAGATTTCACGGTGCCGAGCAACCCGCGGGCTGCCGCTCTTCACGGTCGAATCGCAGCCGGTTCTTTGAACATAAGC
>NZ_NCXO01000117.1 GCF_002104795.1 Mycolicibacillus koreensis | reverse complement strand
CAAGGGCGTGATTAGCCGGTGCCAGGTGGGTCCCAGTCAGGCCGTCATCGTGGTCCCAGATCGGGTTGACACAGCCATACCTCACCTCCGCCGTGGAGGCAGGTACTCCCGTGGATGAAGCAGTGCAGCAAGCCACCCATCACGTCATCGGTCTCGACATCCACCCCGTCGCCGTGACCTTGGCCCGAGTGACCTACCTGTTGGCTCTAGGGCGCGACAACATCAAGTCGCCTACCCGTAAGGACCTCACGATCCCTGTCTATCTCGGTGATGGGGTTCAGTGGCAGCAGGAAACCGATATTTTTGGCAGCACGGTCGTGCGCGTTCGGACCGACGACAGAGATATCTGCGACGAAGAGGGCGAAGCGTTCACGTACGACTTGTGCTTCCCGCGCAGCGTTCTCGGCAACGCAACCCAATTCGACTATCTCGTCAGCGAGATGGCAGACAAAGCATTGACAACCACCCCCGACGGTGCAGGCAAGGTTGCCAACACCATCCTCAAGAAACGGGGGATCGCCCCTGACAGCGCCGACGGGCAGGAACTCAAGGAGACGTTCCTCAATCTCTGCACGCTGCGAGAGAAGGGACGCAACCATATCTGGGGCTACTACGTCCGCAACCTCATCCGACCTTTGTGGTTGGCGGAGGAGGAGAACCGCGTCGATGTCGTGATCGGCAACCCGCCTTGGCTGCGCTACTCGAAGATGACATCCGCGATGCAGAAGAACTATCGCGCCCTGGCTGCACCGAGAAATCTTTTGTCGGGTGGGCTGGGGGCTGCGGCGCGTGATCTGTCCACTCTGTTCGTTGTCCGTGCGGTCGAGTTATACCTGCGAAGAGGCGGAGCCTTCGCCTTCGTGATGCCTCACGGGGTGTTGACCCGCAAGCCGCACACAGGATTTCGTAGTGGGGAATGGTGTCACCGCACGGGGGACGGACTCTTCGTTCAGTTTGGGGTTCCGTGGGACCTGAGCAAGGCAACCACGGGGTTTGAACCGCACTGGGTCGTGTGGAGGCTCCGAACCTTGGAAACGAGGATGGAGTCATGGCGAAGGAGAAATCCGCAGC
>NZ_NCXO01000116.1 GCF_002104795.1 Mycolicibacillus koreensis | reverse complement strand
GAGGAATTGTCAAATCTTGTGGATCGGTGAGTTTCAGGCGACCTCCGTTCCTGCGGTTTGTGCCTCGGCCGGTGCTTCGGGCGGGGTGATGTCGGCGGGGCGTTCGAGCAGTTTGCCTTTGTGGAAGACCGCGCCGGCCCGGACGAGGGCGACCAGGTGTGGGGCGTTGACGGCCCGCCAGCGGGCTTGTGCGGCGTCGATGAGCTTGTAGGCCATGGCGATTCCGGCCGCGCGTGAGCCGGGCCCCTTGGTGACCTTGGTGCGCAACCGCACGGTGGCGAACGTCGATTCGATCGGGTTGGTGGTGCGCAGGTGAATCCAGTGCTCGGCGGGGTACTTGTAGAACTCCAGGAGTACGTCGAGGTCATCGATGATTTTGGCGACCGCCTTGGGGTATTTGGCGCCGTAGTCGACCGCGAATGCCTTGGCTGCGAGTTGCGCGTGGTCGAGGTCTTCGGCGTTGTAGATCTCCTTCATCGCAGTTGTAGCTGCGGGTTGGGCTGATTTCGGTAGTGCGGAAAGCACATTGGCCTGTTTGTGGAACCAGCAGCGCTGCTCACGGGTATCGGGGAACACCTCGCGGAGCGCTTTCCAGAAGCCGAGCGCGCCGTCGCCGATGGCGAGCACCGGTGCGGTCATGCCGCGTCGTTTGCAGTCGCGCAGCAGGTCAGCCCATGATTCGGTGGATTCGCGGTAGCCGTCGGTGATCGCCACCAGTTCCTTGCGGCCATCAGCACGCACGCCGAGTATCACCAGCAGGCAGAGTTTTTCCTGCTCCAGGCGGACCTTGAGGTGGATGCCGTCGACCCACAGGTAGACGTAGTCGGTACCCGAAAGGTCACGGGCGGCGAAGGCCTTGGCCTCGTCTTGCCACTGGGCCGTGAGCCGGGTGATCGTGGTGGCCGACAACCCGGCACCGGAGCCGAGGAACCGCTCGAGCGCCGGCCCGAAGTCGCTGGTCGACAACCCGTGCAGGTACAGCAGCGGCAGCACCTCGCTCATCTGTGGAGATTTGCGAGCCCAGGCCGGCAGGATCGCCGAGGAGAACCGCTTGCGTTGCCCAGTGTCGGGATCG
>NZ_NCXO01000115.1 GCF_002104795.1 Mycolicibacillus koreensis | reverse complement strand
AACCACTACATCCTGCGATCCCTGATCCACTCCGGCCAACTTCAAGACCGGATCAACGCACTCTGAATCGGGAAGAGCCCCTTTGGGTCTTGCCGCTTCCTGGTGGGCCGAGTAGCACGATATTGCGGGCCTCGGCTAGCTAGCTACCGGCTTCCAGTCGGGCAATCTGAGCTCGATCCACACCGGGTTGAGCAGTGAAATCGAAGTCGGCGATGGTCTTGATCGACGGGAATCCGGCATACCGGATACGTTGGCGGGCCCCTGATTCGGCGCGGGCGTTGGACTCCACGGCCAGCACTGCAGTCAGATAGTCTTCCAACGACCAGTTCGCTTCGCGGCCTTGCTCGGCGAGCCGGTGATAGTGCTCAGCGATCCGCGGGGCCTTGAGCAGCCGCGATTGGTGGGCGATGAGTTTGTCGGCCTCACCGGGAGCAGCGATGCGTTTGGCCATCAGGCGACCTCCTCGGTCCCGAACACCGCGTCATAGGCCGCCAGGTCAGCGACTTCGACCTCGACGTCGACAGGCGAGTTGGTCGGCGGCCGGTTACGGAAGTTCTCCCGCAACACCGAAGCCGCCGCACGATGGCCGGGGTCGCAAGCTAACCCGCCGCTGCCCCACAGCCGCTGGTGGTCAGCCACCATCCGGTCACCGCAGCGGGCTGCTACCCGCTCAAGAGAGGTGGTGACGGTGATCATCCGCCCGATCGCCTCCGGGTGCACCGAGTAGGCATTGCCGCCGACGCTGACGTAATAGTCGCGTGCCAGCCGCGTGAGGGTCGTGGTGCCCGTGGCCGGCGCTATCGGCGGCAGCGGCGCCATCACCTGCCGGTCGGCGGTCAACGCTTCGGTCGGGATCATCCGGGTGCTCGCGTGCCGGCGCGGATTGGCCACCGATGCCAACCAGACAGCCAACTGCGCGTTGAAATCGGCCGGTGAGCTGAACTGCCGACCGGGCAGAAAAGATGAGGCCAGGTAGCCGTTGGCTCGCTCCACCACACCTTTGGTTTCGGGGTCATAGAAGCGCGTCTGGATCAGCCGTGTGCCCAACACACGGTCAAGTCCACGGGTGTGGTGTACGACGTCGTCGCATGATTCTTCGTTGAGATGGTTCAGGCGGTCAGTGCCGCCG
>NZ_NCXO01000114.1 GCF_002104795.1 Mycolicibacillus koreensis | reverse complement strand
GATCGGCACGGCGCAGACCCTGCTGACCTGGGTGCGGCGTGACCAGATCGATTCCGGCACCCGCCCCGGAGTGACCAGCCAGATGGCTGAAGAGCTCCGCAAGTTGCGGGCAGAGAATCGAGAACTCAAGCGCGCCAACGAGATTTTGAAATCTGCATCGACTTTTTTCGCGGCGGAGCTCGACCGCCACAAGCGGTGATCGTGACGTTCATCGACACCTTCAAACACCTGTACGGCGTCGAGCCGATCTCCCGCGTGCTCACCGCACACGGCGTCAAGATCGCGCCGTCAACCTACTACGACGCATGCACCCGGCGGCGACAGCCCAGCAAGCGGCAGGCCCGTGAACAGGCACTCAAGGCCGAGATTGCCCGGATCCACGCCGACAACTACGGCGTCTACGGAGCCCGCAAGGTGTGGCTGCAATGCCGACGCGAAGACATCGACGTGGCCCGCTGCACCGTGGAACGCCTGATGGGCGAGCTCGGCCTGCACGGCGCACGCCGCGGCAAGGTCAAGCGCACCACGATCGCCGATCCGCAGGCCGTCCGGCCCGATGACCTGGTCGCCCGCCGGTTCAATCCGCCGGCGCCGAACGTGCTGTGGGTGGCCGACTTCACCTACGTGTCGACCTGGTCGGGATGGGTGTACGTGGCGTTCGTCATCGACGCCTACGCCCGCCGGATCGTCGGCTGGCGCAGTGCGACCACCATGACCACCCAGTTGGTGCTCGACGCGATCGAGCACGCGATCTGGACCCGCCAACGCGCCGGCATCACCGACCTGACCGGGTTGATCCACCACCACGACCGCGGCAGTCAATACAGCTCGGTGGCGTTCACCGAACGGCTGATCGAAGCAGGCATCGACGCCTCCATCGGGGCGACCGGCAACTCCTACGACAACGCACTCGCCGAGACCATCAACGGCCTATACAAGACCGAACTGATCAAGCCCCGGGGGCCGTGGCGGACCGTCGACCAGGTCGAAGTCGCCACCCTGGAATGGGTCGACTGGTTCAACCACCGCCGACTCTACGAGTACTGCGGTGACATGCCCCCAGCCGAATGCGAGGACCTGTACTACCGTCACCACCGAACTCAGCAACCCGCCGAGTTCTCAAACCAGTAAGTCTCCGGACACACCGGGGCGGTTCA
>NZ_NCXO01000113.1 GCF_002104795.1 Mycolicibacillus koreensis | reverse complement strand
AATGCGGGAACGTTTGGCCGCGGTGATCCAGGCTTTGAGCAGTCTGCGGGCGGCGCCGGGTTCGTGGTCGTAGCGATAGAGGTCACGCGCTTGTTCTTTAAGCGTCCAGGCACGGCCTATACGACGGTTGGAACGTGCGATCTGATTGATTAAGGCGCGTTTGTCGTCGGTGAGCTTGTCTTCGCCGGTGCGTAGCGCCCAGCGGGCGGCTCTCCAGTCGGCTGTGGCGTGCCCGGGGAGGCGAATCGATTCGGCGAAGACGCGGTCTAGAGCGCGGTTGACCCATTGCATGATGTGGAAACCGTCGTAGCAGATGACCGCGTGTGGGACCGCTGCGGTGGTGGCGCTGGTGTAGGCGCGGGAGACGTCCATGCTGACCGCTTCGATCTGGGCCAGCGCTGAATCGGTTTGGGTGGCATAGAAGTTGGTCAGGGATTGCTCGCTGCGCCCGGGCTGGATGTCGATGACGGTGCCGGTGTCGTGATCACCGACGATGGTCAGGTACCGGTGGGGATGGCGGTAGCAGATCTCGTCGACCCCGATGCGGTAGAGCGTCTGTAGGCGGCGCTGGTCAAGCAGCTCGGCCACACCGCGGTTGATGATTGCAGTGACGGTTTCCCAGGCGCAGCGCATCAACGTGGCCACCGAGGTGCGGTCGGTGCGTTGGGCCAGCCATAGCACCATGTCCTCGAAGTCGCGAGTATGGCGGGCGCCGGGCCGGGCCCAGGGTAATTCCTCGGTGGTCACCCCGCAGTTGGGGCAGTCGATGCGGCGGATGTCGTAGACCAGCCACAGTCGGGCACGGGCCAGATCTAGATGGCGCCACCGCCGGCGGCGTCGGTCATAAAGCGAGCGGGAGCGTTTGCCGCACGGGCAGCGCAGCAGCCGAGCCTTGGGTCGCAGGCTGACTTCGATCTCACCGCCGTCGATAAAGACATCGGTGACCGTGGCCCCGGGAATCTGCAGAAGACGGTTAAATGCAGTACTGACGCGCACGCGGATCGTTCCTTGCGGTTGAGGTTGGTGTGGTAACCCCGAAACCTAGAGGCACACCGCGTGCGCGTCCCTCAATTACCCCGACGAAACACCGAAGTAGTTGAACCTCAACAGGAAATTTCGCTGAACAGCAAGAAGGCGCCCACCAAAACTCTAGGAGCGCCAC
>NZ_NCXO01000112.1 GCF_002104795.1 Mycolicibacillus koreensis | reverse complement strand
ACGACATGGCATCGAACAAGCGCCGGCGGCATACGCCGGATCAGATCATCCGCAAGCTCGCCGAGGGCAACAAGCTGCTCGCGTCCGGTCAGGAGCTGGCCGAGGTGTGCCGTCATCTGGAGGTCGCCGAATCGACCTGGCATCGCTGGGTGGCCCAGTACGGCGGGATGAAGGCCAACGACGCCAAGCGGCTCAAGGAGCTCGAGGCCGAGAATGCCCGGCTCAAGAAGCTGGTGGCCAATCAGGCTCTCGACATCGACATGCTCAAGGAGATTTCGTCGGGAAACTTCTGACCCCGAACCGTAAGCGCAGTGCCGTTGCGGCGCTGCGTGAGCGGTTCGGGGTGTCCGAACGCCGCGCCTGCACCGTGGTGGGCCTGCACCGCTCCACGATGCGGCTGATGCCAGCACCGGTCACCACCGAAGAGGCCGAACTGCGGGCCTGGCTGCGCCGGTTCTCTACCGACCGGCCCCGCTGGGGATGGCGCCGCGCTGCCAAGATGGCCCGCCGGGCGGGCTGGCAGGCCAACAACAAGCGCATCCGCCGGCTGTGGCGCGACGAGGGCCTGCGGGTCCCGCAGCGCCGCCGCAAGAAACGGCTGACTGGCATCGGTGTGGCCGTGGGCGCGATGTCACCGATCCGTCCAAATGTGATCTGGGCGATGGATTTCCAGTTCGACACCACCGCCGACGGCCGCACCATCAAGATGCTCAACGTCATCGACGAATTCACCCGGGAAGCCCTGGCGATCGAAGTCGACCGATCCATCAACGCCGACGGTGTCGTCGCCGTGCTCGATCGGCTGGCCCTCATCCACGGTGCGCCGCACTATGTGCGCTTCGACAACGGGCCCGAGTTCGTGGCACATGCGGTAAGCGATTGGTGCCGCTTCAACAGTGCCGGTTCACTTTTCATCGATCCCGGCTCACCGTGGCAGAACGCCTTCATCGAATCGTTCAACGGCCGGCTACGCGATGAACTGCTCAACTCGTGGAGCTTCGACTCGCTGCTGGAAGCCCGGGTGATCATCGAGGATTGGCGCCGCGACTACAACGCCAACAGGCCCCACTCGGCCCACGGCGAACTCACCCCCGCCGAGTTTGCCCTACAGTGGGCCACGACCCACCAACCGAAAGTCGCATAACGACTGGACCACCAAACGGGTCCCCCT
>NZ_NCXO01000111.1 GCF_002104795.1 Mycolicibacillus koreensis | reverse complement strand
GGCGGTCGGACACGGCCTGATCAACGCGGTGAAAGCCGACGCCACCAGCGCCGAGATCGGTGGCAACCTCGCCTTCGCCCTGGCCGAACGGTGCCGGATCGCCCGCCGCGAAGCGGGCCGCCGGATCCACGAAGCCGCCGATCTGGGGCCACGGCACGCCCTGACCGGTGAACAGTTGGAGCCGCTGTTGGCGGCCACCGCCGCCGCCCAGCGCGCCGGCCGCATCGGCGCCGGCCACGTCACGGTGATCCGCGATTTCCTGCGCCAACTGCCCAGCCACGTCACCGCAGACCAACGCGCCAAAGCCGAGCAGGAGCTCGCCCACTTCGCCACCCGGTTCCGCCCCGACCAGCTCATCCGGATCGCCCAGCGGATGTTCGACCTGCTCAACCAGGACGGCAACTTCACCGACGAGGACCGAGCGCGCTCACGCGGGGTGACCCTGAGCCGCCAGCAGGCCGACGGGATGAGCCGACTCACCGGCTACATCAACCCCGAACTGCGCGCCACCCTCGAAGCGGTACTGGCCAAACTCGCCGCCCCCGGCATGTGCGATCCCGATCAGACGCCCCCCACCGTCGACGGCCCACCCCCCACCGACGCGATCGAGGCCGACCACCGCAGCACCCCGCAGCGCAACCACGACGCCCTGCTGGCCGCTCTACGATCGCTGCTGGCCTGCGGCACCCTGGGCCAGCACAACGGATTGCCGGCCTCGATCATCGTGACCACCACCCTCACCGAGCTGGAAACCGGCGCCGCACGAGCGCTGACCGGCGGCGGCACCCTGCTGCCGATGAGCGACGTCATCCGACTCGCCCGCCACGCCCACCACTACCTGGCCATCTTCGACCGCGGCAAAGCGATCGGGCTGTTCCACACCAAACGCCTCGCCTCCCCCGGCCAGCGCATCGTGCTCTACGCCAAAGACCGCGGCTGCTCATACCCCGGCTGCGACGTCCCCGGCTATCTCTGCGAAGTCCACCACGTCGAGGACTACGCGAAAAACCCCCAAACCGACATCGACGAACTGACCTTCGCCTGCGGCCCCCACCACCGACTCATCACCCCAACCGGCTGGCGCACCCGCAAAAACCGGGCCGGCGACACCGAATGGATCCCCCCACCCCACACCACCCGCGCCACACCCGGCACCAACACCTTCCACCACCCAGAAAAACTGCTCCACGGCAACGACCACGCC
>NZ_NCXO01000110.1 GCF_002104795.1 Mycolicibacillus koreensis | reverse complement strand
GGGTCTGCTGCACGATCAGGTGACATCTGAGTTGGCTTGCCCACGATGGGCGGGCTGGAAGGATGTCCCCATGGCAAGGCCCTATCCCCGTGAGTTCCGCGACGACGTTGTCCGTGTGGCCCGCAACCGCGATAACGGGGTGACGATCGAGCAGATCGCCACCGATTTCGGAGTGCACCCGATGACGCTGCAGAAATGGCTCCGTCAGGCCGACATCGACGAGGGTGCCAAGCCCGGCAAGACCACCGGCGAATCCGCTGAACTGCGGAAACTGCGCCGCCGCAACCGTCTGCTGGAGCAGGAAAACGAGGTCCTTCGCCGGGCCGCGGCGTATCTATCGCAGGCCAACCTGCCGGGAAAAGGCTCTACCCGCTCGTGAAAGAGCTCGCCGCCGACGGAATCCCCGTCGCGGTGACGTGCCGGGTACTCAAGCTCGCCCGCCAACCGTATTACCGCTGGCTGGCCCAGCCGGTCACCGAGGCTGAACTCGTCGAGGCCTACCGCGCGAACGCCCTGTTCGACGCCCATCGCGACGATCCGGAGTTCGGGTATCGCTTCCTGGTCGATGAGGCCGGCGACGTCGGCCAGCCGATGGCCGATCGGACCGGGTGGCGGATCTGTTCGGACAACGGCTGGTGGAGTGCGTTCGGCAAACGGAAACGCGGCAAGAACGGCAAGTCTGGTCCACCGGTGCATGACGATCTGGTCGGCCGTGACTTCACTGCCGATGCGCCAAATCAGTTGTGGCTCAGTGATATCACTGAACACCACACCGGCGAAGGCAAGCTCTACCTCTGTGCGGTCAAGGACGCGTTCTCCAATCGGATCGTGGGCTACAGCATCGACTCCCGCATGAAGTCTCGGCTGGCCACCACAGCGTTGGCCAGTGCGGTGGCCCGCCGCGGTGAGGTCGCTGGCTGCATACTGCATTCGGATCGCGGATCTCAGTTCAGGTCAAGGAAATTCGTGCACGCACTGGGTCGCTACGACATGGTCGGATCCATGGGGCGCGTCGGGGCCGCCGGCGACAACGCCGCCATGGAGAGCTTCTTTTCCCTGCTGCAAAAGAACGTCCTGGACCGCCGCCGCTGGAACACCCGCGACGAGCTACGGATCGCGATCGTCACCTGGATCGAACGCACCTACCACCGCCGGCGCCGCCAGACCGGTCTCGGCCGGTTGACCCCCATCGAATTCGAAGCAATCATGACCCCACCGGCCAGTCAGGCCGCGTGACCAAA
>NZ_NCXO01000109.1 GCF_002104795.1 Mycolicibacillus koreensis | reverse complement strand
CACGACGCCACGCCGAAGCCCGGGTGGGTCCCGAATCAGACCGTCACACTGGTCCCGAATCAGACTGTCACCGCCAGAGGTACTTGCGGATTGCGTGGAATAGGAATGTCCCAGACCCACAGCTAGGGTCGAGGGCGACGGAGTTCAGTGGGTCGGGCAGGAACGCATCGACCATGCGGTCCGCCAACCAGTCTGGGGTGTAATACTCGCCGAGACGCTCGCGAACATCTTTCGTGATGACCGACTCGTAGAGGATTTTCAGCACGTCATGCTCGACCGATCCCCAGTCGAATCGGGCGATACGACGGCCTAGGTTTCGGACGAACACCTCGCCCTCCGGGGTATCGGTAACCCAGTCAAAGAAATCCTCTTCGACTACCCCGCGAATCCGTGCGTTGGCGAACTCCGACCCGCTGGTGATCTGTTTGGCCGATAGGTCACCTGCTGGCCCGACGGTGAATCCGAGCACCGCATGTGCGATGAGCTCCGCAGTGGTCACCAGGAGTGTGTGGGTGACGAACAAGTCCGCGTCGTCGACGAACTCGGCACCGAACGCGGCTCGTAGCAGCTTTGCCCACAGTTGACGTTTGAGCTGTATCTCCTCGTCGGCAGCATGGGCGTCGTAGATGGACTTCAACTCTGCCGTATCGAGTTTGTACGCAGGTGACTCCGCTCCGAGACGTTGCTCGATTTCTTCGGGGGCGGGCTTGATGGCGGTCAAAGTCGACAACACCGATTCCAGCCACACCAGTAGTTCCTGGGTATCTGGGTTTTGCTTGCTCAGTTTGTACTGCGACACCAGCTCCAAAGCGGCGTCGCGCAGGTGGTAGAGCCGCCACTCGGCACCATCGGTGAGGATGCCGACGTACTGGCCGAGCGCCTCAGACCGTTGCTTGACGTACCCCGCTAGTTGTCCTTCGGCCTTGGGGAGGTCGGCGGCGTGCAAGTCTTTTTTGACCTCGATGACGCACTGACCAATTTCCACGTCAATCCGCCGCCGAGTGCCATCACCGACCTGCGCCTCCATCGTCGCCACCGCGTCGTCTCCGAGCCCGATATCCGCCTGGGTCAACAGTGCGTAGATATCCGCCTGCGTCGTCGCTTCTGGGCGCTCAGTCTGCGCCGCGAGGCGGGCGACAATTTTGTCTAGAGAGGTTTCTGCCACGAATGAATGGTAGGCGGGATACGTACTCACCGTGGTCAAGCATCCACAGCCCTCTGAGCGTGTCGATGCACTACACGGAGGAATTGTCAAATCTTGTGGATCGGTGAGTTTCAGGCGACCTCCGTTCCTGCGGTTTGTGCCTCGGCCGGTGCTT
>NZ_NCXO01000010.1 GCF_002104795.1 Mycolicibacillus koreensis | reverse complement strand
ATCGACGGCGGAGCCTCAAACCGTCGGATCGGAGGTCGCCTGAAACTCACCGATCCACAGGTCTTGACAATATCTCGTGCCGGGAGCGCTGGCAGCACTCAAGGAGATCTACAACGCCGAGGATATCGACAAAGCCCACATGGCGATCAAGGCGTTCGAGGTCGACTACGGCGCCAAGTACCCCAAAGCGGTCGCCAAGATCGTCGACGACGCCGATGTCCTCCTTGAGTTCTACAAGTACCCAGCCGGGCACTGGGTTCATCTTCGCACTACGAATCCGATCGAAAGTACCTTTGCCACAGTGCGTTTGAGGACCAAAGTCACCAAAGGTCCGGGCTCACGTGCGGCCGGGCTGGCGATGGCCTACAAGCTCATCGAGGCCGCCCAGAACCGCTGGCGCAAGGTCAACGCCCCCGAGTTGGTTGCCCTCGTCCGTGCCGGCGCTGTCTTCCACAAGGGCAAACTGCTCGAACGGCCCATCGACATCACCCCCGAAGCATCGACGGCGGAGCCTCAAACCGTCGGATCGGAGGTCGCCTGAAACTCACCGATCCACAGGTCTTGACAATATCTCGCGTGCCGGGGCGCTCGATAACTGTGGTCGACATGCCGCGGGCGGCTAACGAGGCTCTCAGTGACGCTACTCAACGTGGCTCTCCGCCCTAATGATGTCCTATTAACTCCAAACTAGGACATTAGGACCATCGGGTCAATAGGCGAGGGGAACGGGTGATCGGGGCGAAGAGCGTCACCCCCGGCCTCACCGCTTTGACCGGGCCCGACGTTCGCCACCCAGCACCGGGTCGGTCAACACTGTGCGCACGTCTTCGGTGAAGCCCTCGGCATCATCGAGGCCGAACGCTGTGCGCTGCAAGACGAATCCGTGCAGCAGCGCCAGGATGACCCGGGTACCGCGCTTCGGGTCCAGGTTTGCCGGAACGGTGCCGGCCTGCTGTCCTCGACGCAGTGCCGCGGCGATCTGATCCCGCACGCGCTCGATACCCGCCACCGCGCGCTGCCGCAGTTCCTCATGGCGCAGCAGCTCGGCCCACGCCTGGACTGCACAACGCAGCAGCTCATCCACCGGAACGGGTTGACCCGCGGCGTCGCGGGTAATCTCGCCGCTGACGGGCCCGATTGCAGCGGCGACCAGGTCGGCGACCGTCGGGGGCGCGCCCCCCGCGACGAGCTGGGCGTCAAGGGGCGCGAACATCGCCGCGAACGCCTGCCCGGCGATCTCGATGATGATGTCCTCCTTGCTGGAGAAGTAGCGGTAGGCCGCGCCCGCCGAAAGGCCTGCCTCGTCGGCGATATCGGGCATCGACGTCTGATGAAAGCCGTCGCGCGAAAAGCACCGCCTGGCTGCGGCGAGAATCTCGGCGCGTCGCGCTTCGCGCCGCTCGGGGGTGAGGCGGGGCATCGCAGGACCTCCTCCTGGGTGGTGACCGAGAAGTTTACGTGAATGACCGTTTACCTTGACGCGAACACGTCCGTACCGCACCATAGTAAATGAACATTTACGGAATGAGGAGACGGTCATGGCAGACGCACTGCATCTGAACATTGGTCTCGGGGATCACGACAACACCCGAGCGTTGGTCGACGGCACCGTCACGATCGCCGGGGTCGACGCGACCGTCGAAGGCGCACCCGTGATCTCCGAGATCTTCGAGCGCATGGTGACCCATCGGGCGTTTGACGTCTCCGAACTGGGGCTGACCTTCTATCTGCGCACGCTCGACCTCGCCGATCCGCCCTTCATCGCGATCCCGATTTTTCCGGCGCGACACTTCCGGCACTCCAACGTCTTCGTCAACACCTCCAGCGGCATCGACACACCACAAGACCTCGTCGGCAAGACGATTGGCGAATTCGGCATGTATGGAACCGACGTGGGCGTGTGGGTCAGGGGCATCCTCTCCGACGAGTACGGTGTGAAACCCGACCAGTCCCGATGGATCGTGGGCGGGACCAATCGGCCCATTGCGCCTTTCGATTTCATTGCCCAGCCCCATCCCGACGACGTCGTTGTCACGCCCACTCCGGAAGGCAAGGCGTTGGGGCCGATGCTGGAAGCCGGCGAGATCGACGCCCTGATCTCGGTCGACGTACCGGAGAGCGTGTTGAAGAATTCACCGCAGGTCGCGCCGCTGTTCCCCGACCCCGAATCGGTCGAACGCGACTACTTCCGACGCACCGGCATCTTCCCGATCATGCATACCGTTGTCGTTCGCCGAGACCTGCTCAAGGGGCACCCCGGTCTTGCCGACGCCCTCTACCGCGGCTTTTGTGACGCCAAAGACGTGGCGACGCAACATTATCGCGACGGGATGACCAAACAACACATGAGCATCATGATCCCGTGGTTCACCTCGCTGTTCGACAGGAACCGCCAACTCCTCGGTGCGGACTGGTGGCCGTGCGGCGTCGACGCAAATCGTGCGGCGATCGACACCTTCTTGCGCTACCACTTCGAACAAGGGCTGTCCGGTCGGCGCTTGATCTGCGAGGACATCTTCATTCCGGAGCTAATGGAGTCATGAAAACCATTGGCCTGGAAGAGCATTTCGTCACCGCAGATGTCGTGGAGGCGTGGCGCACGCTCGACCCGCAATGGCAAGATCCGACGCTGGGATATTACGTGACCGACGAGGAGAGCGGGCGCCGCCTCGCCGACCTGACCCGCGACCGCTTCGCGGCGATGGCCGAAACCGGACTCGATGTCGCGGTCCTGTCCCTGACCGCGCCCGGCGTGCAGAATCTGGCACCCGATAACGCCGTCACGCTGCAGATCGCAGCGAACGACCTGCTCGCCGACACCGTGCGGGCACATCCCGACCGCCTGCAAGGCTTCGCGACCCTGGCCACCCCGGCACCAGCCGCAGCGGCTCGCGAACTGGAACGGGCGGTGACCGAGCTGGGGCTGAACGGCGCGATGCTGTTCGGTCGAACACGCGACCACAACCTCGATCACCGCGACTTCTGGCCGATCTTCGAAGCAGCGGCGGCGCTCGGCGCGCCGCTCTACCTGCACCCGCAGTCACCGCGGCCGATGGTGCGGGCCGCGTATTACCGTGGCTTCAACCGTGGGCTGGACGACGCTTTCGCCACCCACGGCATCGGCTGGCACTACGAGACCGGCATTCAGCTGCTGCGTTTGATCCTCAGCGGCGTTTTCGACCGCTTCCCCGACCTGCAGGTCATTGTGGGCCACTGGGGCGAGATGGTGCTGTTCTACCTCGACAGGATCGACACGTTGACGCCAGCCGCCAAGCTTGCGCGCCCGCTATCGGACTATGTGCGCAACAACGTCTTCGTCACCCCCAGTGGCATTTTCAATCACCGCTACCTGCGCTGGGCGATCGAGATAGTCGGCGTCGAGCGCATCCTGTTCTCGACCGACTACCCGTTCCAGTGCGCCCCGTGCGGCGGAGCCCGACGCTTTCTCGAGGAGGCGAACCTCGAGGACAGCGACCGGCAGCGAATCGCGTCGGGCAACTGGGAGAACCTGGTGGCCGCGGTCAAGCGCTGACAGGCCCTTCCACCGCGAGGAACGGGCACCATGAAATCCGTCCCGATCACCGGCGCCACCAACGACACGCTGCGTGCGTTCACCGACGCGACTCGGTGAGGCATAGCCGGTGGCGACGAGGCGGTCGACAATCATCGTCAACCCGCTAGAGTTTTCGTCAACTCATTAACCACGCCCCGGGCCCCCGTAGCTCAGGGGATAGAGCACGGCTCTCCTAAAGCCGGTGTCGGCAGTTCGAATCTGCCCGGGGGCACTTCTACCAGCATGTTTGTTGACGCTGAGTGCGATTACGACAGTCTATGGGTCTGCAATGGCGTCGCTGTGATGGGAGGCTCCCCAAAGCCACGTGTGGGTGAAGAACGGATACGGCAGATATTCGAGACCTTCTATCTGACAGATCGCGGCCAGATCAGCCAGGCCGATGCTGCCCACGGGGCGCAGTGTTACTGGTGTCGTCATTCGCTAATCGAGGTGATCACGACAACAGGTACCTGCTCGGCAAGGAACACCTTGGCTCGACTCTGCTGGGTGGCAAATGCGCTGTTCAGTGCGTCATTGGCGAGGTAGCCGCCAGCGGGCAACAGACCGGTCAGGGTGTTCCACACGTCGGGGCGCGCGGTGGTCGGCACAGGTTGATACCTGGACTTTAACTCGGTCATGGTCGCGGGATTCACGTCCACGATGGCGTCGATCCAATACGTCGACAGTCCCGGCATTCTAGGGTCTCCCATAACTCCGCTGACCCACGATGCCGCGTCGGGCGTACCAAGCGCTGGGAAGCGCTTCGTTAACGGCTCAAGGTCGTGGCGAATGGTGTTGTTGTCGGTGCTCTTACGTGCGGCGGTCTCCACAGATGTCTCCGTACTTCGGGGGTGGCGCTGCTGGGGCGCGCAGGAAGTGGTGCCTAGTGCCAGCAGCGCCATCGCGATTCCAAGGCCGCGCATACGGCGAACCGTCGTCACGGTTCCACTGTAGAGCGAACTCGGTCGGGGTGAGCTCGCCGTGGGCCGAATGCGGTCGGTTGGCGTTGTAGTCGCGGCGCCAGTCTTCGATGATCACCCGGGCTTCCAGCAGGGAGTCGAAGCGCCAGGAGTTGAGCAACTCATCGCGCAGTCGGCCGTTGAACGATTCGATCCAGCGTTCTGCCACGGCGAGCCGGTGCCGTTGAACCGGCACCAGTCATTGACCGCGTGGGCGATGAACTCGGGCCCGTTGTCGAACCGCACGTAGTGCGGCGCCCCGTGCTGGCCGGCCAGGCGGTCGAGGACGTCGACGACGCCGTCGGCGTTGATGGAGCGATCAACATGGATCGCCAACGCCTCGCGGGTGAACTCGTCGATCACGTTGAGCAGCTTCAAGGTGCGCCCATCGGCGGTGGTGTCGAACTGGAAGTCTATCGCCCAGATCACGTTCGGTCGGATCGGAGACATTGCCCCGACCGTGACGCCGATGCCGGTCAGGCGTTTCTTCGTGCGCCGCTGCGGAACTCGTAGACCTTCGTCGCACCACAGGCGGCGAACGCGCTTGTTGTTGACCTGCCAGCCGGCTCGGCGGGCCATTTCGGCGGCGCGTCGCCAGCCCCAGCGGGGCCGCTCGGTGGAGAACGTGCGCAGCCAGGCCCGCAGTTCAGCCTCCTCACCGGAGATCGGCGGCGGTTGTAGGCGCATCGTGGAGCGGTGGATGCCCACGACCGCGCAGGCTCGCCGCTCGGAGACCCCGAACCGCTCACGCAGCACCGTCACGGCGCTGCGCTTGCGATTCGGGGTTAGAAGTTTCCCGACGCGATCTCCTTGAGCATGTCGATGTCGAGGGCCTGGTTGGCGACCAGCTTCTTCAGGCGGGCGTTCTCGGCCTCGATCTCCTTGAGGCGTTTGGCGCCGCTGGCCTTCATCCCGCCGTACTGGGCCACCCACCGATGCCAGGTCGACTCGGTGATCTCCAAGTGCCCGCACACCTCGGCCAGCTCCGGCGTATGCCGCCGGCGCTTCTTGGCTGCCATGTCGTCATCGATTCTTCCTGCCCGAACACCGGACATCAGAGTCGCACAACAACTGGACCACTACGAGGGACTCACCTCACTGGGAACGCTGCAACAAGGAGATCCTGCCCCGGATGAAGAAAACCATCGAGTGGCACGACGGGCTAGTGGCCAATCCGGATCAGGTCACCGCACTCGCCGAGGAGCTCGCCGTGAGCGTGACGATCAGGCGGTCTTCCACCGTGGATCCGCGGACCGGCTCCCCCGTGCCCTACGAGCTAGTCGCTGTGACGGACCCGGCCAGCCTGCGCGGCGAAGCCTTCGCCCTCTCAGGCAAGCGGTTCCTCCCCGACCACAAGGTCTGCAACCGGTACATCTAGCGGTGACTCCGAACCAGCGTCGCTGGTGCCCACCGAGATGCTGGGTGGGGCGCGCCCACGAGTCTTACCTCTCCTCCCCCGCAGGGCTGACCGCCACCCACCCGTCGCCCGCCGGCGGTGACCTGCGACACAATCTTGCACCGTCGGGAAAACTTGCGCGCTCGTGCAACATAGGGCAGGCTCCACTCAATGTCGGAGATCGGCCTGCGCGAACGCAAGAAGTTCGCCACCAAGGAAGCCCTCGGGCGCGCCGCACTCGACCTGGCCGTCGAGCGGGGTCTGGATGCGGTGACCGCGGAGTCCATCGCCGAGGCCGCACAGGTGTCGACCCGCACCTTCCATAACTATTTCTCCTGCAAGGAAGACGCCGTGCTGTTCGAGGTGGACAAGTCGGTGCAGCACATGCTGGAGGCGTTCGCCGCCCGCGATCCCGCCGAGCCGGTGCTGGACTCCCTGGAGGAGGTCCAGGTCGACTTCGTCGAATCGGCCGCGGGGCTAGAGCGGATGATCGCGGTGACCCGGCTGATGGCCAACCATCCGGCGCTGATCGCCCAACATGTCGCCCACTACGAGCTGTCGTCGGTGCCGATGCTCGCCGAGATCGCGCGCCGCAGCGGCACCGATCCAGACACCGACGTGTACCCGCGGTTGGTGTATCACGCCGCCTCGGCGGTCGCGGCGGCCGTCATCGAACTGCACATCGCCTCCGGTGAGCCGCCGTGCCGGCAAACCCTGGCGGCGGCGGTGCGCGCCGGCTACGCCCAGCTCAAACGCGGCCTGCCGCAACCGTCTTCCGGGGACGGTGTCGCATGAGGAGATTCCCGCTGTTCAAGATCGCCGGCATGCTGTGGATGCCGGTGGTCATGGTCGTCGTGATCGGGGTCGGCGGGTTCGCCGTGTACAAGGTGCGCGGCATCTTCGGCTCGCACGTCTACGAGACCTATGCCGGCAGCATGTCGGACGACTCGACCAACTCCGACCCGAAAACGGTCACCTACGAGGTGTTCGGCCCGCCGGGTGCGACCGCCGACATCAACTACTTCGACGACGAGGGGCAGACCAACCAGGTCAACGGCGCGCACCTGCCCTGGTCGCACACGATCGTGACGACCGCGCCGGCGATGGTCGGCAACATCGTCGCGCAAGGAGACGCCAACACGATTGGCTGCCGGATCACCGCCAACGGCGACGTTAAGGACGAGAGGTCGGCCACCGCTGTGAACGCCTACATCTACTGCTTCGCGAAGTCGGCATGAGTACCGCCCATTTCCAGAGCGGCAACACCGACCACACCTTCTTCGCCCGCTGGATCCGCCGCCTGGCCGTCCCGATCATCCTGGGATGGCTGGCGTTGGTGTTCGTGCTCAACACCGCGATCCCCTCGCTGGAGGACGTCGGCAAGGCGCGCACCGTCTCGATGAGTCCCACCGAGGCGCCGTCGATGATCGCGATGACCCGGATGGGCGAGCTGTTCGACGAAGGCGACTCCGACAACATCGCGATGATCGTGTTGGAAGGCAAGGAGCCGCTGGGCACCGAGGCCCACCGCTACTACGACGAAATTCTGGAAAAGCTGCGCAACGACCCCGAGCATGTGCAGAGTTTCCAGGACTTCTGGGGTGACCCGCTCACCGAGGCCAGTGCACAGAGCACCGACGGCAAGGCCGCCTATGTGCAGATGACGCTGGCCGGCAACATGGGCGAGACGCTGGCCAACGAATCGGTCGAAGCGGTGCGCACGATCATCGACGGGACCGAGGCCCCCGACGGGGTCACCACCTACGTGACCGGTTTCGGTGCGCTGCAGACGGACATGAACCACGCCGGCGACCGCACCATGCTCAAGATCACCATCACCACGTTCGCCGTGATCATCACGATGCTGATGCTGGTCTACCGGTCGATCACGACCGTGGTGCTGCTGCTGACGATGGTCGGTATCCAACTCAGCGCCGCTCGCGGACTCGTCGCCGCACTCGGCCATTACGAGATCATCGGACTCTCGACGTTCGCGGTGAACCTGTTGGTGTCGTTGGCGATTGCCGCCTCCACCGACTACTGCATCTTCCTCATCGGTCGCTATCAGGAGGCCCGCCAGGCCGGTCACACCCGGGAGGATGCCTACTACATCACGTTCAACGGCACCACCCACGTCATTCTGGGTTCGGGGCTGACCATCGCCGGGGCGTTGCTGTGTCTGTCGTTCACCCGGATGCCCTACTTCCAAACCCTTGGGGTGCCCTGCGCGGTGGGCATGCTGGTGGCCGTCGCGGTGGCGTTGACGTTGAGCCCGGCGGTGCTCGTCGTGGGCGGCAAGTTCGGGTTGTTCGACCCGAAACGCAAGCTGGAGGTCCACGGGTGGCGCCGGGTGGGCACGGTGATCGTGCGCTGGCCGGCCCCGGTGCTGGCCGCCTCGCTGGGACTGGCGGTGGTCGGGTTGGCCGCGCTGCCCGGCTACAAGACCAACTACGACGACCGTCAGTACATCCCCAAGGACATCCCGGCCAACGCCGGTTTCGACGCCGCGGACCGGCACTTCTCCCAGTCCCGGATGAACCCGGAGGTGCTGCTGCTCGAGGCCGACCACGACATGCGCAACTCCGCGGACTTCCTGGTGTTGGACAAGATCGCCAAGGCGGTGTTCCGGGTGCCGGGCGTCGCGCGGGTGCAGGCCATCACCCGACCGTCGGGAACCCCGATCGAGCACACCTCGATCCCCTTCATCATCAGCATGCAGGGCGCCGGTCAGATGCAGAACATGAAACTGCTCAAGGACCGCATGGACGACATGCTCACCCAGGCCGATGAGATGGGCACGACGATCGTGACCATGAAGAACATGTACTCGCTGATGACCGAGCTCAGCGGCGTCACCCACGACATGGTCACCGACATGAACGACCTGCAGGGCACCATCCACGACATGCGGGACAACATCGCCGACTTCGATGACTTCTTCCGGCCGATCCGCAACTATTTCTATTGGGAACCACACTGTTTCGACATCCCGGTGTGTCACGCGATCCGGTCGGTCTTTGACACCCTCGACGGCATCGACGCGATGACCGAGACGATGGACGCGATGATCGTCAACATGAACAAGATGGACGCGTTGATGCCGCAGATGGTGTCGCAGTTCGCGCCGATGATCGACACCATGCAGAACATGCAGACGATGATGTTCACGATGCACTCGACCATGTCCGGGATGTACGCGCAGATGGAGGAACTCGGCAAAGACTCCACCGAGATGGGCAAGGCGTTCGACGCGGCCAAGAACGACGACTCGTTCTACCTGCCGCCGGAGATCTTCGACAACCCCGACTTCCAACGCGGGCTGAAGATGTTCCTGTCCCCCGACGGCAAGGCGGTGCGGATGATCATCGCCCACCGTGGCGACCCAGCGTCGGAGGAAGGGATCTCCCACGTCACCCCGATCATCGAAGCCGCGATCGAGGCGGTGAAGGGCACCCCGTTGGAGGATGCGCGTATCTCGTTGGGCGGCACCGCCGCGGTCTTCAAGGACATGAGCATCGGATCCAAATACGATCTGCTCATCGCGGGGATCTCCGCGCTGTGCCTGATCTTCATCATCATGATGCTGATCACGCGAAGTCTGGTCGCCGCGATGGTGATCGTGGGGACAGTGGCGCTGTCATTGGGGGCGTCGTTCGGTCTGTCGGTACTGATCTGGCAGTACATCGTCGGCATGGAGCTGCACTGGATGGTGCTTGCCATGTCGGTGATCGTGCTGCTGGCGGTGGGCTCGGACTACAACCTGCTGCTGGTGTCACGGTTCAAAGAGGAAGTCCACGCCGGTTTCAACACCGGCATCATCCGGGCGATGGGCGGCAGCGGCAAGGTGGTGACCGCCGCGGGCCTGGTGTTCGCGTTCACGATGGGCGCGATGGTCGTCAGCGATCTGCGCATCATCGGCCAGGTGGGCACCACGATCGCGTTGGGGCTGTTGTTCGACACCTTGATCGTGCGCTCGTTTATGACCCCGTCGATCGCCGCGCTGTTGGGTCGCTGGTTCTGGTGGCCGATGAACCTGCCCACCAAACCGGCCCGGGCCCGGCCGGTGAGCACCACCGCGGACACCGCCCCGGTGACGACGTCGTCAGCGCCCTCCTCAGAGAATTAGTCAGAGAGCAGGCCAGAGGGTCAACGGTCGCGCAGCGCGACCAGCAGCGCCCAGACTGAGCATCCGGTGGCGGCCGCCACCGCGCCCGCCCCGGTGAACAGTCCGTACCCGGCGGCAATCGATGCGGTGACGTTGTCGCGGTAGTACCAGGTGACGGTCGCCACCAGCAACAGCGAAATCACCAGCGCCCCAATCGAAGACGTCAACGTGGAGATACCCCGGCCGATCATGGCCCCGGCCACCAGCAGCACCGCAGCCAGCCACAGGACGAGTTGGCCGGCGCCGAACCCGTCGGCGCGGGGCAGCGCGCCGACCACCCCGCCGACGGCGTTGGCGCGACCGTCCGCCGAATGCAGCCACGGCAGCCAGCTACTGGCGAACACCGCGACCGCGCAGACGGCGACCGACCATCCGGGGTGGGGGCGGGGCATGGCGTCGAGACTATCGGGTGCGTCGCGCGCCGCCGGTAACGCCGCGCTACTGCGGCGCGAACACCGTCACGAACCGTTTCAGCGACTCGTTGATGTCGCTGCGCAGCGCGCCGGCCACCAGCATCCCGATCGGCCCGAACAGCGCCGGGCCGCCCAGGTGCACGTCGAAGCTGACCACCGAGGCGTCGCCCTGGGGCTTGACCTTGGCCATCAGTTTGATCTTCACCCCGCCTTTGCCGTCGCCGTTGAGGGTCATCGCCTGCGGCGGCTTGAAGTGCACGATCGTCCACTTGATCCGGTTGGGCATGCCCTTGACCTCGACGATCGATTCCACGACCGTGCCCTTCTCCAGGGTGTCGGGCAGCGGCGAGCGCCAGAGCCGGTGAATGGTCAGCCAATCCCGATAGCGGGTGAGGTCCGCGGCGTGCCCCCAGGCCTCCTCCGGCGGGAGCGGGACATCGATGGCCCCGGAGAGCTTCGCCATCGGCTAGTTCTCCGGGTCGGTTTTGTTCACGGCCTTCTTGGCCGCGTCCTGCACCTTGTCGACGGTGTCGGCGTATTTGCCCTCGGTCTTGCCGTCGACGAAGTCCCCGGCCTTGTCGATCGCCTGATCGACCTTGTCGGCGTTCTTCGACAACAGGTCTTTCGCCTTGTCCAGGAAACCCATCGCAATCGTCCTTTCAAAGTCAACTCATGAACTCTGCGGAGCAGAGCCTACCTGCGCCACACTTGGCGGGTTTCACCGAGAACCGCTCCCTGGATCCACCATGCGGCCTCCACCCCGGCAGCCCCCAACACGCCGACGGCCAGGCCGCTGGCCACGACCGCCAGGTTCGACACATCGAGCAGGAACAACGCGCGGGCCTGGGGAATCGCGAAGATCACCACATACGCCAGCCCGGAGACCACCACCAATGCCACCCGCCACCACTGGTAGGGCCGGGCCACCACCGCCAGCACCCACACCCCGCCCACCAACAGGGTGATCAGCGCGGCGGTCGACGCCTGCATCTGCTGGGCGGTGGTGGCGTCAGCACCGCGATAGGCCAGCAGGTAGGAGGCGAACGTGGCCGCCCCCACCACCAACCCCGTGGGCAGCGCGGCGGTCATCACCCGGCGAACGAAGTGCGGCCGGGCGCGTTCATTGTTGGGCGCCAGGGACAAGATGAACGACGGGATCCCGATGGTGAACCAGGCGGCGATGGTGACGTGGATCGGCTGGAACGGATACAGCAGCGGGTCGGAGTCGAACAGCTTCGCCCCCAGCCCGGCCAGCCCCACCAGCAGCGCCAGCAGCACCGAGTACACCGTCTTGGTCAAAAACAGGTTGGCGACCCGCTCGATGTTGCCGATCACCCGCCGGCCCTCCCCCACCACATAGGGCAGGGTGGCGAACTTGTTGTCCAACAGCACGATCTGAGCGACCGCGCGGGCCGCTGAACTGCCGGCTCCCATCGCGACCCCGATGTCGGCGTCCTTGAGCGCCAGCACGTCGTTGACTCCGTCGCCGGTCATCGCGACGGTGTGCCCGCGCGATTGCAGCGCGTGCACCATGGCGCGTTTCTGATCGGGGCGCACCCGCCCGAAAGTGGTCGTCTTCGCCACCGCGTCGGCCAGACCGTCAGGATCGGTGGGCAACCGGCGGGCATCGGTGGTCCGACCGTGCAGGCCCAGCGTGTCGGCGACCGCACCCACCGACACGGCGTTGTCCCCTGAGATCACCTTCACCGCGACCTGCTGGGTGCCGAAATAATCCAGGGTGGCCCGGGCGTCGGGGCGGATCCGCTGCTCGAGCACCACCAGTGCCACCGGGGTGACCTGCCCGGGCGCGTCGGCGGCGTCCACGGCCCGGTCGCTGCGCCCCAGCAGCAGAACCCGCAAACCGCGCGCCCCGATCTGCTCTGCTACACCGGCCGCCTCCGAGGAGGGGTCGGCCAGCACGTCGGGAGCGCCGATCACCCAGTCGCCGTTCCCGTCGAACGAGGCGCCGCTCCATTTGGTGGCCGATTTGAACGGTGCGCTGGTGCTGACCGGCCAGTGCGGGTCGGCGGGATACGCCTCCGCGATGGCCAGGATGCTGGCGTTGGGGCGCCGGTCCGCCCCGGCGAGGGCGGCCAGCACCTCGCCCACCTGGGTTCCGTCGTAGCCCGGGCTCAGCAGTTTGACCTCGGTCAGGCGCATCCCGTTCTCGGTCAGGGTGCCGGTTTTGTCCGCGCAGACCACGTCGACGCGCGCCAGTCCCTCGATGGCGGGCAACTCCTGCACCAGGCACTGGCGCTGGCCCAAACGAACCACCCCGACGGCGAACGCGATCGAGGTCAACAGCACCAGCCCTTCGGGCACCATCGGCACCAGCGCGCCGACCATGCGCAGCACCGACTCCCGGAAATCGCTGCTGATCAACAGGTCCCGCAGCTGTCGTGCGGAATTCCCCCAGCCGGGCTGCAGGGTGATCAGGTCACGCACCGACTCGGCCAACGCCGCCCCGAAGGTCGGGTTGTTGACGAACAGCTGACTGTAGATGATCAGCAATCCCGCCGGCACCAACAGATAGGTGATGAACCGCAGGATGGTGTTGATGCCGCTGCGCAGTTCGGATTTGACCAGGGTGAATTTGCTGGCCTCCTCGGCCAGTTTGGCCGCGTAGGCCTCCCGACCCACCCGGGTGGCACGGTAGGCGCCCGTTCCGGCCACCACGAAACTGCCCGACATCACCTCGTCGCCACCGTGTTTGGCGATCGGGTCGGCCTCACCGGTCAACAGGGATTCGTCGACCTCGAGGTTCGCGTGCTCGATGATCTGCCCGTCGACCACGATCTGGTCACCGGGGCCCAGCTCGATGACGTCGTCGAGCACCACCTCGCTGGGTACCAGCGCCACCGACCCCGATTGCCGACGCACCACCGGTTTGGCCTGCCCGACGATCGCCAGCCGGTCCAGGGTCTGTTTGGCCCGGATCTCTTGGACCATGCCGATGACACTGTTGGCGATGATCAGCAGCCCGAACATGCCGTTGATCAGCGACCCGGTGGTCAACACGATCGCGAACAGCACCCCGAGGATGGCGTTGATCCGGGTGAACACGTTGGCGCGGATGATGTCGAGCACCGACCGCGCCGCGCGGGCCGGAACATCGTTGGTCTTGCCCTCGGCGACGCGCCGGGCGACCTCGTCGTCGGTGAGCCCACCGGCCAGCATCGTGGTCATCGGAAGAATATTCCCAACCTGTCCCGGTCGTAGTATTCCAAGGTCAACGCGTCGGGCGTGAACGTCGCCTTGGATACCGCCCCGTCGGGCACGGTGTCGGACTTCGGGGTGAACGTGAACGTGTCCCCGTCCCAGTGGTGCAGCGCCACAGTGTCGCGTCGCGGCCCCAGTGTCAGCTCAAGACCGTCCCGAGTCTCGGTCACGCTGGCATCCCCCCAGAAGTCGTTGAAGTAGGTGCCGGTGTAGCTGCGCAGCGGCGCCGGCGGCTTGGCTCGCCGCGGTGGCTTCGCCGCCGTCTCCAGCCCGGGCGTGTCGTCGCTTCGCTCGGCATGTCGTTCGCGGAACAGCCGCGGCCAGTCGTGGCGCAGTTCCCCGTATTGCACCAGATCCAGAAACTGTGCGGTGAGGCTCTGCGGCACCTCGGTCGCCGCGGCGTTGGTCAGCACGACGATGCCGACGTCGGCGGAGGGCACCGCGGCGAACGCCGCCGCCGATCCGGATGCCAACTGTCCGTGGTTGCCGTAGACGGTGCGCGCCGTCGAGGTGGTGCCGACATCGAACCCGTAGCCGTACAGGTCCGCACGCGCCTCCGGGCTCTGGGCACGTTCGATGACGGTCTGCGCGGTCAGTGCCGGGGTGAGCGCGTCGGCGGGCACGATCGTCTTCCCCTGATAGTCGCCGTCGGCGAGCAGCATCGCCAGCCACCGCCCCAGGTCGTTGACGGTCGAGCTGACACCGGCCGCCGCGGATTTGGGATCGGTGTCGCCGTGATAGCTGGGCCGGTAGCCGTCGTCGGTTTTGGTGTGCGCCAGCGCCCGGTCGCGTCGACGGGTGAAATCGGCGTAGCGCGAACTGGTCGATTCCATTCCCAGGGGTCGATAGAGCACGTCGTCGCAGAGTTCGTCCCAGTGTTTCGCGGCCGCCACCGCGACGGCTTCCGCGGCAATGGTCACCCCGAAGTCGGTGTCGCGGTGGCTGGTCCGGAACGGCCCCAGCGGCAGCTGTTTGAGTCGCAACAACACCTGACGTCGGTCATAGCCGAGCTCGGCCAGCAGGTCCCCGGCGGCGTCCGGCAGCCCGGATCGTTGCGCGTAGAGGTCGGCGATCGTGGCGTGTTCGCTGACGTAGGGGTCGGAGAACGCGAACCACGGCAGGTAGGCGCCCACCGGGGTGTCCCAGTTGATCGATTCCGCGCCGACCTGGTGGGCAACCACCGTGGCACCGAGCGAGGTGGACAGGGAGCCGACCTGGAATACCGTGTCGGCGTCCACCCGGTTGCCCTCGTCGGCGTCCCTGCTCGTGTTGCGCACACCGAAACCTTTGGCGTACACGGTGTTCCCGCCGTGGACCACGGCGACGGCCATGCCGGGGACACCGGACTGGTCCATCAATTCGGCGGCCAGATCATCGAGGCGGGCGACCGCGTCGTCGACACGACCGTCGGGGATGTCCATCCCGGAGAACCGGTCCGGCGGTGTGTCCGACAGCGGGGGCGGAGACGACGAGCAGCCGCCGAGGATGAGGGCAACCGTGAGGAACGCGGCCAGCGCCGCCAGTTCACGCATCGCCCTACAACCGCCACCACGGATCGAGGTGCCCCTCGGCGGTGGGCGCTACGCGGCCCCCCGGGCGGGGCACCGCGACGGTGGTCCCGTCGGCATCGGCCGCGGCGAGCAGCCGTTCCACCGGTTCGGCCCACGGGTGCGGGGCCAGCCGGAACGTGCCCCAGTGGATCGGCATGAGCATTCCGGCGTCGGTGAGGTCGCGGTGCGCCCGTACCGCCTCCTCCGGGGTCATGTGGATGTCGGGCCAGGCCCGGTGGTAGGCGCCGATCGGCAGCAGCGTCAGGTCGAACGGGCCATACTCGCTTCCGATGTCGGCGAAGGACCGGGTATAGCCGCTGTCGCCGCCGAAGAACACGCGGTGTCGCTCACCGATGAGCGCCCAGGACGACCAGAGCGTGGTGTTGCGGGTGACGAACCGTCCGGAGAAGTGCCGGGCGGGGGTGCACGCCACCGTCAGGTTGGCGATCCGGTGCGCCTGGCCCCAGTCCAGTTCCACCACCCGGTGCTCGGGCACACCCCAGCGGCGCAGGTGCGCCCCCACCCCGAGCGGAACGACGAACGGTGCACGCTGGGTGCGCCCCAACTCGATGACCGCGTCGATGTCGAGGTGATCGTAGTGGTCGTGGCTGATCACGACCGCGTCGATCGCCGGCAGGGTATCCAGCGCCGCCGGCGGGGGGTGCAGCCGTTCCGGGCCGACGCTGTCCGACGGGGAGCAGCGCCGGCTCCACACCGGGTCGGCGAGCACCCGGTAGCCGTCGATCTCGATCAGCACCGACGAGTGCCCGAACCAGGTACCGGCCAGCCCCTCGGTGCCGTCGACCGACGGCTCGACCAGCGGGATCGGCGCGGCGGGCCGTCCGACGCCTCGCCCGCCGACCAGTTCCCGCAGCACCATCCACTGCTGTTGGAGCCCCATGTCGAAACCGGTGTCGTCGTCGGGGTTGGTGAACGCCCCGTCCACGAAATTCGGGGAGCCCTGGGCGACCCGCCGGATCTCGGCCGGTCCGGCGCCGAGAGCCTCCGGAGCGCCGTGCAACGCCCGCATCATCCAACCGCCGGCCGCCAACGTGGCGGTTCCGGCGGTCAGACGCAGCGCGGTACGCAGCATGGCGATCAGGCGCCCTGGAATTTCGGTGGTCGTTTCTCCACCCGGGCGACCTGCGCCTCGATCACGTCCTGGCTGGCCCAGGCCTTGTCGAACAGCTCCTTGTGCACCGGCGATTGGTCTTCATAGGCGCCGTCGTCGTTGAGCACCCGTTTGGCATGGCGCAGCGCCAGTGGTGCGAGCCCGGCGATCTCCTGGGCCCACTGCTGCGCGTCGGCGAGGTCGCCGAGCCGGTTGGCCATCCCGGTCTGCAACGCCTCCTGTGCGCCGAGGCGTTCCGCGGTCAGCATCATCGCGCGCGCACGCCCGTGGCCCACCAGCGACACCAGTCGCCGGATACTCCAGTTGTCCAGGGCCAAACCGTATTTGGCGACAGGGAACTGGAAGAAGGCATCCGGGGCCACCACCCGCAGGTCGCAGACCATGGCCAGTTGCAGGCCCGCACCGATCGCCGGCCCGTTGATCGCGGCGACGACCGGCATCGGAGCGGTGTTGATGGACTGGTGCAACGCGATCAGTTTGTCCGGGTAGTCGGCGGCGAACGCGTCGCCGGACAGGTCCGCCCCGGCGCAGAACACGGTGCCCTGCCCGGTGAGCACGATCGCTCGGACGTCATCGGCGGCGGCGGCGGTCACGGCCTCCCGCAACCCGTCGACGAGTTCGGAGTTCAGCGCGTTGCGCCGTTCCGGCCGCTGCAGTTCCAGCGTGGTGACGTTGCCATCGCGGGTCACACCAATCATCAAGCGCCGCTCCTCCTCATACCGACGGTAATTGCCCAAGCTTATTAGGGTCAGGTTATGGATCGGATCGGTGCCCTGGACTTGGTTGACGCGGTGCTCGACGCCGGTTCGTTCCGCAGTTGGGACACCGCCCCGCTGACGGTCGACGAGGACGACGACTACCGCGCCGCGCTCGCCGAGGCACGCACGGCGACCGGCCTGGACGAGGCGGTGATCACCGGGGAGGGGCGGGTGCACGGCCGGCGGGTGGCGGTCATCGTCTGCGAGTTCGGGTTCTTGGCCGGCTCGATCGGGGTGGCCGCTGCCGAGCGCATCACCACCGCGGTGCAACGGGCCACCGCCCAGCGTCTGCCGCTGCTGGCGTCGCCGAGTTCCGGCGGCACGCGGATGCAGGAGGGCACGGTGGCGTTCCTGCAGATGGTCAAGATCACCGCCGCGGTCGAACTGCACAAACGCGCGCACCTGCCGTACCTGGTGTACCTGCGGCACCCGACGACCGGCGGGGTGTTCGCGTCGTGGGGGTCGCTGGGGCATGTCACGATCGCCCAGCCGGGTGCGCTGATCGGGTTCTTGGGCCCGCGGGTCTACGAGCAGCTCTACGGTGAGCCGTTCCCGGCCGGGGTGCAGACCGCCGAGAACCTACAACGCCACGGCGTGATCGACGGGGTGGTGCCGCTGAAATGGTTGCGGCGCACCCTGCGGCGAGCGTTGAAGGTGCTCATCGATCCCCCGGCTCCGGCCCCGGCGCCGATGCCCGACGAGCCGCCCGCACCGGTGCCGGCCTGGGAGTCGGTGCTCGCCTCGCGGCGTCCCGGCCGTCCGGGCGCGGGGATGCTGCTGCGCCACGGCGCCACCGAGCGGGTGGTGCTGTCGGCGACCGGAACGTCGGAGGCCGCGGCCATGCTGCTGGCGTTGGCCCGGTTCGGCGGGCAGCCGGCCGTGGTCCTGGGTCAGCGACGGGTCGGCGGCATGACCGGGCCGGCCGCGCTGCGGGAGGCCCGCCGCGGGATGGCGCTGGCGGCCGGGCTGCGGCTGCCGTTGCTGTTGGTGATCGACACTCCCGGCCCGGCACTCTCCCCGGAGGCCGAGCAGGACGGGCTGGCCGGGGAGATCGCCCGCTGTCTGGCCGACTTGGTGACCCTGCCGGTGCCGACCGTGTCGGTGCTGCTCGGGCAGGGTAACGGCGGGCCCGCGCTGGCGATGGTGCCCGCCGACCGGGTGGTGGCCGCCCGGCACGGGTGGTTGGCGCCGCTGCCGCCGGAGGGGGCCAGCGCCATCGTCTACCGCGACACCGAGCACGCCGATCAGCTCGCCGCGTCGCAGGGGATCCGCTCGTCGGAGTTGGCGGCCGCCGGGATCGTCGACACGATCGTGCCCGAACAGCCCGACGCCGCCGACGAGCCGATCGAGTTCATCAAACGGCTGTCGCGGGTGATCGCCACCGAGTTGCACAGCGTGCGCACCGTCGCCGACAACGAGCGCTTGGACGCGCGGCTGCAGCGCTACCGGAGCATCGGGGTGCCTGGGGTGTAGCCGTGCGGCGGGCTCGCGACTCGCGCCCACACCACCAGACTCACGTTTGCGTGCATTTCAGGGCCTTGAGTTCAAGGGGTAACCGCACCAAAACGTGCGGCTCGACGTGTGGCGCGTCAGCCCAGCGACTGCTCCCACACGCGGTGCAAGGCGGCGTAGCGGCCGCCGGGGCGGGCGATCAACTCCACAGGGGCGCCGTCCTCGATGATTCGGCCATCCTCGAGCACCAGCACCCGGTCGGCGATCTCGACGGTGGACAGCCGGTGGGCGATCACCAGCGCGGTGCGGTCGGCCAGCACGGTGCGCAGCGCCCGCTGCACCTGGCGTTCGCTGGGGATGTCCAACGACGAGGTGGCCTCGTCGAGGATGAGCACCGCCGGGTCGGCAAGAAACGCCCGGGCAAACGCCACCAGTTGGCGTTGACCGGCCGAAAGCCGCCCGCCGCGGGTGGCCACGTCGGTGTCGAAGCCCTCGGGCAACTCGGCGATGAACCGCGCGGCGCCGACCTCCTCGGCGGCGCGGCGGATCTCGGCGTCGGTGGCCTCAGGGCGCCCGAAGCGGATGTTGTCGGCCACGGTGCCCGCGAACATGAAGTTCTCCTGGGTGACCATCACGACGTTGCGGCGCAGATCGGCCTGCGCCAGGTCGCGCAGGTCGACACCGTCGAGGCGCACCGCGCCGACGATCGGGTCGTAAAACCGGGCGATCAGCTTGGCCAAGGTGGTCTTGCCCGCACCGGTGGCCCCGACCAGGGCGACCGTCTGCCCGGCGGGCACCGCCAGGTCCAATTCCGGCAGCACCGGCCGGTCGCGGTGGTAGCCGAACCGCACCGATTCGAAGCGCACCGCGCCCTCGGCCCGGCCCAGCGGCACCGGATTCCGCGGGTCGGTCACCGCGGGGCGCTGGGCGAGCACCCCGGCGAGCTTCTCCAGCGCCGAGGCCGCCGACTGGAACAGGTTGAAGAACTGGCTGATCTCCTGCATCGGCTCGAAGAACATCCGCAGGTACAGCAGGAACGCGGTGAGGGTGCCGATCGTCATCTGCCCGTCGAGCACCAGCCAGCCGCCGTAGAGCAGCACCGCCCCGGTGGTGAGGTTGCCGACCAGTTTCACTCCCGGCATGAAGATCGCGAGCAGCCGGAAGGTGCGCTCGTTGACCGCCCGGTAGCGGTCGGCGATCTCATCGAAGAGCTGCTGGTTGCGGGGTTCGCGCCGGTAGGCCTGCACCGCCTTGATGCCGGTCATGGTCTCGACGAACTGCACGATCACCAGGGCGGCGGCCTCGCGCACCGCGCGGTAGGTTTTCGCCGACTCCGACCGGAACCAGCCGATCAGCACGACCAGCACCGGGAACGCGATCAGACAGACCAAGCCCAGCTTCCAGTCCAGGCTGATCAACAACACCGCGGTGCCGACCAGGGTGAGCACCGCGGTGATCAGGCTGTCGAACCCGGATTCCAACAGATCCTGGATCGCATCGACATCGTTGGTGAGCCGGCTGACCACACGCCCGGAGGTGTAGCGGTCGTGGAACGGGATGTCGAGGCGCTGGAAGTGGCCGAACCCGCGACGGCGCACCTCCAGCAGCACCCGTTGACCCATCCGCCCGGAGCCGTTGAGGAACACCAACCGTGCGCCGGCCTGCACCGCCACCACGCCCGCCAACGTCGCGACCACCGTCATCAGCGCCGTGGCCGGACCCCCGTCGATCAGCGGCGGGATGCCGTCGTCGATACCGCGGCGCACCAGCACCGGCACCGACAGCCGTGCCGCGTTCTCGGCGACCACCACCACAGCCAACCCCGCGACCAGCCAGCGGTGGGGCCACAGCAGCGAACCGAGCAGCGTCCGCGCCTCCCGCCGGCGCGGCACGCTCTCGTCGATGGGCGAATCGGTGTCGTCGGGTTCGGCGAGTCGGCCACGCCACTGATCGCTCATCGGGTTCTGCCGTCGACGACGGTGAGTTCGTCCTCGACGCAGGCGGCGTCGGTGGCGTCGCGCTCGGACTGGGCCCGGTCCAGGCGCGCCCGCTGCTCGGCGCTGCACCAGGCCGGTTCCCGTTCGCATCCGTCGTCGAGTTCGTCGTCGGCGACCAGCAGGTAGCGGTAGTCCGGCACCCTCGCCAGCAACTCAGCGTGGCTGCCGACCGCGGTGATCGTCGCCGGCTGGTCGCCGTCGGCGTGCAGCAGCGCCACCTTGTCGGCGAGCAGCACGGTGGACGCACGCCGGGCGATCACCACCCCGGTCACCGGGGACTGCCCGCCGAGCACGGTGCGCAGCGCGGCGGTGACCCGCGCCTCGGTGTGCACGTCGAGGGCCGACAGGGTGTCGTCGAGCACGAGGATCTGCGGTGCGGCCAGCAGCGCGCGGGCCAGCGCCAGGCGTTGGCGCTGGCCGCCGGAGAGGCTCATGCCCTGCTCCCCGATGCGGGTGTCCACGCCGAACGGCAGATCGTCGACGAAGTCGGCGGCGGCCACCCGGATCGCCGCGGCCACCTCCGCGTCGTCGGCGGGGTCGTCGGCCGGGCGCCCCAACCGCAGATTCTCGGCCACCGACATCGAGAACAGGGTGGGGTCCTCGAACGCGGTGGCCACCGCCTTGCGCACGACGGCGACCGGCAGGTCGCGGATGTCGGCGCCGTCGATGCGGATCTGGCCCTCGGTGACGTCGTAGAGCCGGGACAGCAACGCCACCAGAACCGATTTGCCCGATCCGGTCGCCCCGACCAGCGCCAGTGTCTCGCCGGGTTCGACGGTGAGGTTGACGTGGCGCAGCACCCAGGTGTCCGCGCCGGGAAAGGCGAACCCGACGTCGATGAGTTCCAGGCATCCGGAGGAGGGCACCCGGTTCAGCGGGCCGTCGGTGATCTCGATGGGGGCGTCGAAGATCTCGGCCACCCGGTTGGCGGCGGTCATCGACTCCTGGGTCATCGACAGCAGGAACCCCAGCGACGAGATCGGCCACACGATCGAGAGCATCAACGTGATGAACGCGACCAGGGTGCCCAGGGTGACCGATCCCTGCCCGGCGGCGTAGGCGCCCACCCCGAGCACCACGATCAGGGTCAGGTTCGGGATGACCTCCAGCAGCGTCCAGAACTTGGCTTTGGCGACGACCTTGCCGATCTCGGCGTCATAGAGCCTGCGCGCCTCGGTGTCGAACCGGTCGAACACGTAGTCCTCCCGCCCGAACGAGCGCACCACCCGAACCCCGAGCGCGGCCTCCTCGACGTGGGTGGCGACGTGGCCGGCCTGGTCCTGGGCGCGCCGCGACAGCCGGGTGTAGAGCTTCTGGAAATGCCGCACGGTCATCGCCACCGGCGCCACCGACACCGCCACCAGCAACCCCAGCGGCCAGTACAGCACCAGCAGGATCACGGTCACCACCACGATCTGCAGCGCGTTGAGCACCAGGAAGATCAGCCCGAACGACAGGAACCGCCGGATCGTGCCGAGGTCGTTCATGATGCGGGACAGCAGTTGGCCGGACTGCCAGCGGCCGTGGAACGCCATCGGCAGGATCTGCAGCCGCGCGTAGAGGTCTTTGCGGATGTCGGCCTCGACGCCCATGGTGGCCCGGGCGATCAGCCACCGGCGGAAGAACCACAGCACCGCCTCGAGGACGCCGACCGCGGTGGCCGCCGCGCCGACGATCCACAGGCCGCGCTGATCCTGGTGGCTGATCGGCCCGTCGATGACGGCCTTGGTCAACAGCGGGATGCCCACGGTGGCGGCGAGACTGGTGACCGCGACGGCCACGGTGGTCAGCCAACGCGCCCGGTAGGGCATCAGGTAGGGCAGCAGCCGCACCAGATCCGATACGGGGCGCTGTCGCGCCGGCGCGGCAGCGATCGCCGGCTGCGGTCCCCTCGCCTCATCCACCATGATCTCTAGGTTGTCGATCCTGCCACCACACCGCGTTGCACTCCGCGGTAACACTCGGCAATCAGGCAAGATAGGCGCTATGGATGCTGCAGGGAACACCCCCCGAGTGCTGGTTGTCGACGACGACGACGACGTGTTGGCGTCGTTGGAGCGTGGCCTGCGGCTCTTCCAGTTCGAGGTGTCCACCGCCCGCGACGGCGCCGAGGCGCTGCGCAGCGCCACCGAGAACCGCCCGGACGCGATCGTGCTCGACATCAACATGCCGGTGCTCGACGGGGTCAGCGTGGTCACCGCGCTGCGGGCGATGGACAACGACGTGCCGGTCTGTGTGCTCTCCGCGCGCAGCTCGGTCGATGACCGCATCGCCGGGCTGGAAGCCGGCGCCGACGACTACCTGGTCAAGCCGTTCGAGCTCAAGGAGCTGGTGGCGCGGGTCAAGGCGCTGCTGCGCCGGCGGGGCTCGGCGGCCAGTTCCTCCTCGGAGACCATCACCGTCGGCCCGCTGGAGGTCGACATCCCCGGCCGGCGTGCCAGGGTCAACGGGGTGGACGTGGATCTGACCAAACGCGAGTTCGATCTGCTGGCGGTGCTGGCCGAACACAAGACCGCGGTGCTCTCGCGCGCGCAGCTGCTGGAGCTGGTGTGGGGCTACGACTTCGCCGCCGACACCAACGTCGTCGACGTGTTCATCGGCTACCTGCGCCGCAAACTGGAGGCCGGCGGCGCGCCGCGGCTGCTGCACACCGTGCGCGGCGTGGGGTTCGTCCTGCGGATGCAGTGACGCGCTGAGCATGGCTGCCCCCCGGTCGAGTCCGCGGTCCGCTCCGCGGGTGCTGTCGCGGGTTTTCGCCCGGACGCCGTCGCTGCGCACCCGGGTGGCGTTCGCCACCGCGCTCGGCGCGGCCATCGTGGTGCTGATCGTCGGCGCCATCGTCTGGGTCGGGATCACCAACGACCGCAAAGAGCGGCTGGATCGCCGACTCGATGAGGCGGCCGGGTTCGCGATGCCGTTCCTGCCGCGCGGGCTGGGCCAGATCCCGCGCTCCCCCAAGGACGAGGACGTGGTGATCACCGTGCGCCGCGACCACGTCGTCGCCTCCCATTCGGCGGTCACGTTGCCGGAGTTGCCGATCGGCTACGCCGACACCGTCGTCGACGGGGTGCGCTACCGGGTGCGCACCGTCGATGTGCCCGCAACCGCGCCGACGACCGGGCCGATGACCATGGCGGTCGGCGCCACCTACGACGCCACCCTGGCCGACACCGCCAACCTGCACCGCCGGGTCATCTTGATCTGCGCGTTCGCGATCGGGGCGGCCAGCGTGCTCGGCTGGGCGCTGGCCACCCTCGCGGTGCGTCCGCTGCGGCGGTTGGCCGAGCAGACCCGGCTGATCGACGGCGGCGACCGCGACCCCGTCGTGGAGGTGCGTGGGGCGACCGAGGCCGTCGAAATCGCCGAGGCGGTCAAGGGGATGCTGGGCCGGATCTGGAAAGAGCAGGACCGCACCCGCGAGGCGCTGGCCTCGGCCCGGGATTTCGCCGCGGTGTCCTCCCACGAGTTGCGCACCCCGCTGACCGCGATGCGCACCAACCTGGAGGTGCTGACGACGCTGGATCTGCCCGACGAGCAGCGCGCCGAGGTGCTCGGCGACGTGATCCGCACCCAGTCGCGCATCGAGGCGACGCTATCGGCGCTGGAGCGGCTGGCCCAAGGCGAGCTGTCCACCGCCGACGATCATGTGCCGGTGGACATCACCGAGTTGCTCGACCGCGCCGCCCACGACGCCACCCGCATCTTCCCCGGACTGGAGGTCTCGCTGGTCCCGTCGCCGACCTGCATCATCATCGGGCTGCCGGCCGGGCTGCGTCTCGCGGTCGACAACGCGATCGCCAACGCGGTCAAGCACGGCGGCGCCACCCGGGTGCAGTTGTCGGCGGTGAGTTCACGGGCGGGAGTCGAGATCACCGTCGACGACAACGGTTCGGGCCTTCCCGACGACGAACGCCAGATGGTGTTCGAACGGTTCTCCCGCGGGTCGACCGCGTCGCGTTCCGGGTCCGGGCTGGGCCTGGCGCTGGTTGCCCAGCAGGCCGGATTACACGGCGGGACCGCGACATTGGAGGACAGCCCGCTCGGTGGGGCGCGGCTGGCGCTGCGACTGCCCCCGCCGCGCTGAGGTGCGGCTTAGCGTGCGCCGATCAGGTCGATGACGAAGATCAGCGTCTTGCCCGACAGCCGGTGCCCGGCACCGGCCGGCCCGTACGCCTGCTCGGGAGGGATCACCAGTTGGCGACGGCCGCCGACCTTCATGCCCGGAATCCCGTCCTGCCAGCCCTGAATCAAGCCGTTGAGCGGAAACTCGATGGTCTGCCCGCGGTTCCAGGAACTGTCGAATTCCTCCCCGGTGTCGTATTCGACACCGACGTAGTGCACCTCGACGGTGCCGCCGGGGGTGGCCTCGGCGCCGTCCCCGACCACCAGGTCGGTGATGACCAGCTCGGCCGGGGCCGGTCCGGCCGGGAAATCGATCTCGGGTTTGTCTGACTGTGCGCTCATCGCCGTGACGCTACCGGGCGTCGATCGTGACGTAGTCGCGTTCGGTGTAGCCGGTGTAGACCTGGCGCGGCCGGCCGATCTTCGAGTCGCCCTCGTCGTGCATCTCCCGCCAGTGCGCGATCCAGCCAGGCAGTCGGCCCAGCGCGAACAGCACGGTGAACATCCGGGTCGGGAAGCCCATCGCCCGGTAGATCACCCCGGTGTAGAAGTCCACGTTGGGGTAGAGCTTGCGTTCGATGAAGTAGTCGTCGGTCAGCGCGACCTCTTCGAGTGCCTTGCCGATGGCCAGCAGGTCGTCGTCGCCGCCGAGCTTGCCCAGGATCTTGTCGGCCTGCTCCTTGACGATCCGCGCGCGCGGGTCGTAGTTCTTGTACACCCGGTGGCCGAAGCCCATCAGCTTCACGCCGTCCTCGCGGTTTTTGACCTTGCGGACGAACTCCTTGACGTCGCCGCCCTGCTGCCGGATGCCCTCGAGCATCTCCAGCACCGACTGGTTGGCGCCGCCGTGCAGCGGGCCCCACAGCGCATTGATGCCCCCGGAGATCGAGGTGAACAGGTTGGCCTGCGACGATCCGACCAGTCGCACCGTCGAGGTGGAGCAGTTTTGCTCGTGGTCGGCGTGCAGGATGAACAGCATGTCCAGGGCGCGGACCACCTCGGGGTCGGGGTGGTAGTCCTCCACCGGCAGCCCGAACGTCATCCGCAGGAAGTTCTCCACCAGCGTCAGCGAATTCTCCGGGTAGAGGAACGGCTGGCCCTCGGACTTCTTGTAGGCGTAGGCGGCGATGGTGGGCAGCTTGGCCAGCAGCCGGATCGTCGACAGCTCCACCTGCTCGGTGTCCATCGGGTCCAACGAGTCCGGGTAGTAGGCGCTCAACGCGTTGACCGCGCTGGACAGCACCGGCATCGGGTGGGCTTCGCGCGGGAAGCCGTTGAAGAACAGTTTGAGGTCCTCGTGCAGCAGGGTGTGCCGCTGGATCCGGTGGGTGAAGCTGTCCAGTTGTTCCTTGGTGGGCAACTCACCGTAGATCAGCAGGTAGCTGACCTCGATGAACGTCGACTTCTCCGCCAGCACCTCGATCGGGTAGCCGCGGTAGCGCAGGATCCCCGCCTCGCCGTCGATGTAGGTGATCGCACTCTTGGTGGAGGCGGTGTTGACGAAGCCCCGGTCGAAGGCGGTGTAGCCGGTCTTGGCCAGCAGTGAACCCAGAGCGATCCCATCGGCGCCCTCGGTGGCATGCACGACGTCGAGGTCGACGTCGCCGCCCGGATAACGCAGGCTGGCGGTGTCGTCGGTTGCGGCCACAAGAACCCCTTCGCGCTGTGAGACTGGGACTGCCCTCCAGAACGGTAGTCGCTTAACCCCGGTGCCCGCGAATCGGGTCGGACAGAAAACCGCGGGCCTCCGGTGCCGGGCCCGCAGCGCACCGGATACGGTCTCGAGTCATGGTTGACCTGCCCACTTCGGCGGCGCGACGCTCGGCGGTGCTACGAGTTCGCCGGTGTCGGTGGCACCGAAGCGCTCCCGGCGTTCCCGGCTCAGGGCTGTCGCCATCGCGGTGGCTGCACTCACGGCGACCGGGGTGATCGGATTGGTCGCACTCGGCGGCAAGCCGACGCCGGGCGCCGAGACCACCACAACCGTTCCGTCGCCTCCTCAGCCGGTTCCGCAGCGGCTGCCGTTCGGTTCGCTCACCGAGGCGCCCTAGGGCATCGCAGTCGATGCGGTCGGCAACGTCTACGCCGCCGACGCCGATCGCGTATGGAAATTAGCGCCCGGCGCTAACGGCCCGACAGCGGTGCCGTTTCCCTACCCGCTCGCGCCGGGGGGAGTGGCGGTCGACGCGATCGGCAACGTCTACATCAGCCCGGCACGTAGCTTCCGAGTCCGAGGCGAATCTGTTGTTCGTGAATTCACAGCTCCGGCTGGCGAATTACCCGGCTAGCGATACGATTCCAAGGGCAATTATCTCCCGATTATCCTAAACCTCAGGAAGGCAGTGGTCATCATCCCGCGTAGTTATCGAGATACCATCCGGACGCTGTGTTCTCGACAACTTGACGCATTTCTGCGCTGCCGAATTATTCGCTCAGCTACCGCGCTCACCGTAGGCACGCTGCTGCTGTGGAGCTCAGCATCGTGTTCCCACACCTGGGATCTGACCGACGCAGAGCGTTGCGGTCGTCTCCACTTCCCGTCATCGGCAAAAGTTGTGTCTCTTGAGGGTTTCCGCGCTTTCCAGGACACCTCGATCGAGCTGATCGTCGACTTGCCGAGTTCGGACCTCGAGGAATTCCGGAATGGTTCCGACGTCCCAGCGTTTTCTCCCGGCATTCCGGAACAGTGGGTCAACCAATATTGGGAGGATTCCGATTTTGCCAGCGAGGTGTTGCGTACCGACCCCGCAGATAGCAGTCATATCGACTGGAGTCGCGGTCCGTCGGACGACAAGACAATTGCCGCTCTCGGTGTCAACCAACCCGAAACGCGCCTCTACATCAACCTGATGTGCTGACCTCTCATCTGGTGACGCCGACCGGTCACCCCGATCGACGTTCTGCGCACGCCACTTGAACTTTCGCACCGAGACGTCGATCGCGGGGGAGCACTGGGCACCGAGGGACGCGACCGGGGATGCAGGGCAGATGGAACGGAGGACAGGACGCACAGTGGCGTCCTGACGCGTGGGCACGCCTTCGCAACGGTCGCGAGCGGCGGCCCGCCCCGTCGCACCACGTGCCCGCCCTATGGCTGCAGCCGCTCCACCCGGCCGCCGGTCACCCGGATGCGGTTGTGCACCCGGTTCTCCCGGCCCTGCCAGAACTCCACCTCGTCGGCGGCGATGCAGTAGCCGCCCCAGCCCGGGGGCAGCGGGATCGCCTCGGTGTCGGCAAACCGGGCACTCACCTCGTCGAGTTGGGCCAGCAACGCCGCGCGTGAGGCGATCGGCTGCGATTGCGCCGACGCCCAGGCGCCCAACTGCGAGCCGCGCGGTCTCTTCGCCCAGTAGGCTTCGCTGACCGACCGATCCACCGGGTGCACCGCGCCGCGCACGTGGACCTGCCGGCCCAGCCCGTACCAGGGGAACGTCACCGACGCCTGCGGGGTGGCCGCCAGTTGCTCACCCTTCGCGGAGCCGTAGTGGGTGAAGAACCTGACACCGGCCTCGTCGATGCCGCGGCACAGCACCGAGCGGGTCACCGGCCGACCGGCGGCGACGGTGGCCAGCACCATCGCGTCGGGCTCGGCGAGTCCCGCGGCGTGCGCCTCGGCCAACCAGGTGCGCAACAGCGCCACCCAACCCTCTGCCAGCCAGCCGACATCGAGGTCGGCACTGGCGTCACGCTCGGTGCTCATCGCGCTCAGGCTACTCCCCGGTAACCGGGTCCGGCCGGTGGTTTCCGCGGCGGCCGATGATGCGAGAATCAGACCATGACTGTGGTCCCGGAGAACTTCGTCACCGGTCTCGAGGGTGTGGTGGCGTTCACCACCGAAATCGCCGAACCGGACAAGGACGGCGGCGCGCTGCGCTACCGCGGTGTGGACATCGAGGATCTGGTGGGCCGCCGCGTCACCTTCGGCGACGTGTGGGCGCTGCTGGTCGACGGCGAGTTCGGCCGCGGCCTGCCGCCCGCCGAGTCGTTCCCGCTGCCCATCCACAGCGGCGACATCCGCGTCGACGTGCAGGCCGGGCTGGCGATGCTGGCCCCGATCTGGGGCTACGCCCCGCTGCTGGACATCGAGGACGACACCGCCCGCGACCAGCTGGCCCGGGCCGCGGTGATGGCGTTGTCCTATGTGGCGCAGTCCGCCCGCGGCATCCACCGCCCCCCGGTGCCGCAGCGGGTCCTCGACGGCTGCCCGACGATCACCTCCCGGTTCATGACCCGCTGGAAGGGTGAGCCCGACCCGCGCCACGTCGAAGCGATCGACGCCTACTGGGTCTCGGCGGCCGAGCACGGAATGAACGCCTCCACGTTCACCGCCCGGGTGATCGCCTCCACCGGCGCCGATGTGGCCGCCGCCCTGTCGGGGGCGGTCGGGGCGATGAGCGGGCCGTTGCACGGCGGGGCCCCCGCGCGGGTGCTGCCGATGATCGACGAGGTGGAGAACACCGGCGACGCCCGACGGGTGGTGGCCGCGATCCTCGACCGCGGGGAGAAGCTGATGGGGTTCGGGCATCGGGTGTACCGCGCCGAGGATCCCCGCGCCCGGGTGCTGCGGGCGACCGCGCAGCGTCTCGGTGCGCCGCGCTACGAGGTGGCCGCAGCCTTGGAGCAGGCCGCGCTCGCCGAGCTGCGGGAGCGTCGCCCGGACCGGCCGATCGAGACGAACGTGGAGTTCTGGGCGGCGGTGATCCTGGACTTCGCCGAGGTGCCGGCGGCGATGATGCCGGCGATGTTCACCTGCGGACGCACCGCCGGCTGGTGTGCGCACATCCTCGAGCAGAAACGGCTGGGCAAGCTGGTGCGGCCGTCGGCGGTGTATGTCGGGCCGCAGCCGCGCAGCCTGGAGTCGGTGCCGGGCTGGGCGCAGGTCGCCGCGAGCTGACGTCTCTCGCTACACCAACTGGTGGATCTTGTCGCTGATCCGTTGCCGCAACGTCGGTTTGGGTGCGGCGGCGGCCACCGCCACCATCTCGGGAACCGAGGTGAACTTGTCGCGGGGCCGCCCGGCGGCCGCCCCCCGGGCGATCTCGGCGGCGTCGATGGCCTGCCATCCGGCCTCGTCGATCAGGTCGGGTTGACGGATCTGCAGCAGCCGCTCCAAAGCCCCGGCCTTGGCGACCGGGTCCGGTAGCAGCTCGGCGTTGAAATCCTCCACCAACTGCTGCACGGTCTGCATCGAGCAGGACTTGTTGGTGCCGATGAACCCGGTGGGTCCGCGTTTGATCCAACCGGCGACGTAGGCGCCGGGGATGCGCGCACCGGTGACCGCGTGCACCACCCGGCCGTGGTCGTTGGGCACGGTCGCGCTGCCCTCATCAAACGGCAGGTCGCGAATCGGTTTGCCCCGGTAGCCGATCGAGGTCAACACCAGCCCGGCGTCGAGAGTCACCAGCTCGTCGGTGCCGGTGACTTCGAACTCGACGGCGGTGGCGCGCCCGTCACCGATCACCCGCCGCGGGGTGCGCTGGTAGGCGAACCGGATCCGGGGCCGGCGGGCTTGGGTCAGCGGCACGTCCGCCGCGTCCGGCAGGTTGGTGAGGATCTCCAGCTTGTTGCGGGTCATCCGGTCGGTGACCTCGGCCAGATCGCGGCGCACCAGCTCATGGTCCGCGGTGTCGAGGACCACGTCGGCGACCCCGGTCAGCCCGATCAGCTCCGGCAGGGTGAACGCCGACTGGGCGGGGCCACGGCGGGCGGCGATCACCACCTCGTTGATGTTCGACGCCGACAGCGCCGCCAGCGCCGCATCGGAGATGTCGGTGCGCGCCAGCGTCGCCGGGTCGCGGGTGAGCACGCGCGCGACGTCGAGGGCGACGTTGCCGTTGCCGATGATGACCGCACGCTCATGGCTGAGATCCACCGGCAGGTCGACGAAGTCGGGGTGGCCGTTGATCCAGGCCACCAGTTCGGTGGCGGTGCCGGTGCCGGGCAGCCCCATGCCCTCGATGTCGAGACGACGGTCGTTGGGCGCGCCGGAGGCGTAGATGACCGCGTGGTGGTGGGCCAGCAGCTCGTGGTGGCCGATGTGTTTACCGACCTCGACGTTGAGATAGAAGGAGAACCCGTCGCGGCGGGTGATCTGGTCGAACAGCCGGGTGATCCGCTTGGTGCTCTGATGGTCCGGGGCGACCCCGGCGCGCACCAGCCCGTAGGGGGTGGGCAGCTTCTCGAACATGCTCACCCGCACCCGCGGCTGGGTGAGCAACTCGTCGGCCGCGTACATCGCCGCCGGTCCGGACCCGACGATCGCCACGCTCAACGGCCCGCGGCGCAGCTCCGGGGCCGGCATGATCGGCGCCAGCTTCGAGGTGGGCGGCAGCTTCGTGCCGGGCTCACGCTCGGGGTAGTAGGAGGCGTTGACCGCGAGGAACGGCAGCTGATTCTCCGGCAGCAGGCTGTCCGGGGAGATCGCGTCGACCGGGCAGGCGCGCACACACGCCCCGCAGTCCACACATGCCTCCGGGTCGATGTAGAGCATCTCGGCGGTGGCGAAATCGGGTTCGTCCGGCGAGGGGTGGATGCAGTAGACCGGGCAGGCGAACACACAGGACGTGTCGTTGCAGCACGACTGTCCGATGACATGGGGCATGTATCGGTTCTTCCGTTAACGCAGTCGGGGACGCGGCGGCGCCGGCGCTAGGCGACCGGGGCGAGGTGTGCGCGCTGCGGCTCGGCACGGTAGCGCGACGGCGGGCCGTCGACCTTGCAGATCCGCCACATCAACTTGGCGACCGGGTTCATCAGCCCGGTGTCGTGGCAGAGCATCCGCACATCTCCGAACATGTCACGCAGCATCTGGCGCGACTCCGGGGCGCCGAAGAAGATCTCCTTGCGCACCGATCGCGGGATGTCGAATTCCTTCCAGAACGCCCGCGGCGGCACCATGATCGCCGAACACAGGATCCGCATCGTCAGCGGAACGAACAGCGACAGCCAGAACCGCTTGCGCCGACGCAGGTGCGGCACCCGCTTGGCCAGGTATTCGTGCGCGAACGAGATGTGTCGGGCCTCCTCGGCCACGTGGATGGCCATCACCTTCTCCATGATCGGGTGCAGCGTCTTGCCCTCGCGCAGAATGGCCTTCTGGGTGTGGTCGATCGGCTCCTCACCGGCCAGGATCCCGAACCAGAACGGGATCGGCGCCGGCCCGGCGGCCAGCGGGATCAGCGGCTGCACCCATTTGAGCAGCCGGGGCATGCCGGGCACGTCGGCGCCGATGTGGTTGACCATCTCCTGGAACATCAGGGTGTGGTTGCCCTCTTCGATCGCCTCGTGCAGGCAGTAGCGGTACTCCGGTGAGCCGTTGGGCAGCCAGAAGGCGTACTCCATCAGCCCGCGGATCAGGATCGACTCGAAGTGCAGGCCGACCTTGGCGACGTTGGCCTGGCGCCACATGCCGATCTCGATCTGCCGCTCCAGCGACTGCGCCTGATACCAGGGGTGTTTACCCAGCGGGTCGGTGGCCGGCAGCACCCAGCGCGGGTCGTTCTCGGTGACGGTGAACTCCGGCGAATCCCAGTCGATGTCGATGTAGGGGTTGAAGTTGCGCCGCACCGACCCTTCCGACAGGGTCTGCAGCTTCTGCACGTAGGCGATGTCATCCTTGACGTCCATGTTGCGACGCCAGCGTCGGATCATCTTGGTGCGAGCAGTTTTTTCAGCCATTTCCCGGCGACCTCCCCAGAGGTTTACATCGGACCGTTCTCTGTCTACACGGTACCGCAGGTATCGCATGATGACCATAGCGTTGCAGCCACTGTGCGCGGCGCCCGACCGCATTCGAAGTGTGATCGGTGTCACAACGGTGGGTTGGCGGCGGGGCTGGCGCGGGCCGCCCCGCCGGGGGGCCGGACGGTCGGCCTCATTACGCTGGTCACCATGGCTGAGCAGCTCACGATCCCGGACTCGATCAAGCCCCGCGACGGACGGTTCGGGTCGGGCCCATCGAAGGTGCGCCCCGAACAGTTGCAGGCGATCAGCGGCTCCGCCGCCGCACTGTTCGGCACCTCGCACCGGCAGGCACCGGTGAAAAACCTGGTCGGCCGGGTCCGGTCGGGTCTGCGGGATTTCTTCTCGGTGCCGCAGGACTACCAGGTCGTGTTGGGCAACGGCGGCGCGACGGCGTTCTGGGATGCCGCCGCGTTCGGGCTGATCGATCAGCGGTCGTTGCACCTCACCTACGGCGAGTTCAGCGCCAAGTTCGCCTCCGCGGTGAAAAAGAACCCGTTCGTCGGCGACCCGGTGATCATCAGCGCCGACCCGGGCAGCGCCCCGGCACCGCAGTCCGACCCGTCGGTCGATGTGCTGGCCTGGGCCCACAACGAGACCTCGACCGGGGTGGCGGTGCCGGTGCACCGGCCCGCCGACTCCGGTGATGCGCTGGTCGTCATCGACGCCACCTCCGGTGCCGGTGGCCTCGCGGTCGACGTCGCCGAGACCGACGCCTACTACTTCGCGCCGCAGAAGAATTTCGCCGCCGACGGGGGCCTGTGGCTGGCCATCCTCAGCCCGGCCGCGCTGGCGCGCATCGAGGCGATCGCCGCGTCCGGCCGGTGGGTGCCCGACTTCTTGTCGCTGCCGATCGCGGTGGAGAACAGCCTCAAGGACCAGACCTACAACACCCCGGCGATCGCCACGCTGGTGATGTTGGCCGAACAGCTCGACTGGCTCAACGGCAACGGCGGGCTCGATTGGGCGGTGCGGCGCACCGCGGACTCCTCAAGCCGGCTGTACGGGTGGGCGCAGGAGCGATCGTTCACCACCCCGTTCGTCACCGACCCGGCGCTGCGCTCGGCGGTGGTGGGCACCATCGACTTCACCGACGAGGTGGACGCCGCGGCGGTGGCCGCGGTGCTGCGCGCCAACGGCATCGTCGACACCGAGCCGTACCGCAAGCTGGGCCGCAACCAGTTACGGGTGGCGATGTTCCCGGCCGTCGACCCCGACGACGTCTCGGCGCTCACCGCGTGTGTCGACTGGGTTGTCGAGCGCCTCTGACCGCTGCGCCGGCCCTCCGCGTGTCACCCACCCCTGGGCGCGTTCCTGCATTACAGTTCGGTAAACAGGCCGTGGTCTACCAGCAGCCGCGCGAGGAGATGTGATGCGCGAACTCAAGGTCCTAGGACTCGACGTCGACGGCAGACACATCATCTGCGAGTACGACGATCCCGCCGAGAAGTTCAAGGTGCGCATCGACGACCGGCTGCGCGCCGCGCTGCGCGGCGACGGCGAACGCGTCGGCCAGACCCAGATCGAAATCGAGGTGTCTCACGGCCTGCGCCCCAAGGACATTCAGGCCCGGATCCGCGCCGGCGCCTCCGTCGAGCAGGTGGCCGCCGCGACCGGCGGTGACATCGCCCGCATCGAGCGGTTCGCCCACCCGGTGCTGTTGGAGCGCTCCCGGGCCGCCGAGCTGGCCACCGCAGCCCACCCCGTACTCGCCGACGGCCCGGCGGTGCTGACGCTGCTGGAGACCGTCACCGCGACCTTCGTCAACCGGGGCCTGAGCACCGACGGCATCAGCTGGGACGCCTGGCGCAACGAGGACGGCCGCTGGACGGTGCGGCTGGCCTGGAAGGTCGGCCGCACCGACAACGTGGCGCACTTCCGGTTCGTCCCCGGCGCCCACGGCGGGACGGTCAGCGCCCTCGACGACACCGCGACCGAGTTGGTCGACCCGGATTTCGAACGCCCACTGCGGTCGCTGGCCCCGGTGGCGCAGCTCAATTTCGACGAGTCCGAACCGGAGGCGCCCCGCACCGAACCGGCGGCCCCGCCGGAGGCCGCCGCGCCGACGAGCCACCCGGAGCCGCCTGCCGAACACGTCGAGCCGGCCGCGTCGACGCCCCGGACCCGCCGCGGCAAGCCGCAGGTGCCGGCCTGGGAGGACGTCCTGCTCGGGGTGCGCTCCAGCGGTAGCCGCTAACCGATTCCCGTCGCGGCCACAACGGCCACCGCCAGCCAGGCCGCCGGCACGCCCACACCGACCCCCAGCGCCAGCCACCGCAGCACCGGGGTGGTGCGCCACCCCCACAGGGTCGGGGCGAGACCGCCGACCGCCACCAGGTTCAGCCCGATCGCCAACAGCGGCTGCACCCGGGCCAGCCCCAGGCTGAGCACCACGATCGTGGTGGCGGCCACCGCCGCGGTGAATCCCGCCACGGTCAACCCCAGCGCCCACGGCGTGGGTGCGCGGCGACCGGTCATGACGCGCACCGCGCCCGCTCGTAGAACGCCAGGGCCGCCGCCGTGGCCACGTTGAGCGAATCGGTGCCGCGCGACATCGGGATCCGCACCCGCAGGTCGGCCGCGCGCAGCACCCCGCTGGTCAGGCCCGGGCCCTCGGCGCCGACCAGGATCGCCACCTTCTCGGTGCGCACCGCGGCCATCGCCTCGGGCAGCGCCATCGCCTCGCCGCCGGGGGTCATCGCCAGCAGCCGGAAGCCGTGGTCGCGCAGCACGCCCAGCTCCGTCGGCCACTGCTGGGCCCGCGCATAGGGCACCAACAGCGCGTGTCCCATCGAGACCCGCACCGCCCGCCGATACAGCGGATCGGCGCACCCGGCACCGAAGACGACCGCGTCGACGTCGAGGCCGGCGGCGTTGCGGAAGATCGAGCCGAGATTCTCGTGGTCGTTGACGCCTTCGAGCACCGCGATCGTGCGTGCCGCGCCGATCGTCGCGGCGACGTCGCTCGGCGGCACTCGGCGCGCCGCGGCCAACACGCCCCGGTTGAGATGAAAACCCACCACCGCGGCCATCACCTCCGCACTGGCCCGGTAGTACGGCGCGGCGCAGTCGCGCAGGTCGACGCGTAACTCCGCGAGCCGACGGTCGGTTCCCAACAGCGCCAGCGGGGTGAACCGCGAGGCCAGCATCCGCTGCACCACCAGCACCCCTTCGGCGATCACCAGCCCTTTGCCGCTGGGCAGGTCCGGACGCCGGTCGATGCTGTTGAGGTCACGGAAATCGTCGACGCGGGGATCGGCGGGATCGTCGATATCGACGACGGCGATCTCACCCACGGCGCGACCCTACTTCACCGCCCGCCCCGGCCAGTTGGCGCTCGGCTATGTTGACTCATGATGTCCGACTCGCCGCCGCCGTTGCCTGCCGCGCTCACCGAACCGTGGCCGGTGATCGCTGTCGGCGCGGCCGGTTGGTTGATCGCGACGGTGGCGGCGTTCCTGATCCCGGCGCTGCAGTCGTGGCGGCCGCTGACCGTGGCGGGGCTGGCGGTGGGGCTGCTGGGTACCGCGATCTTCGTGTGGCAGCGCGCCGCGATGCGCCGCGGTGCCCGCGGCGCACAGACCGGACTGCACCGTTAACCCGATTACCGCCCTGTGACCGTGCACCGCGGTCCACGACCCCGAGGAGAACCATGGCAGCACCGCTTCTGCAAACCCATATCGACATCAACGCCCCGGCCGCCACGGTGTGGGCGCTGGTCTCCGACCTCAACCGGATGCCGCAGTGGAGCCCGCAGACCCGCAAGATGAAGGTGTTCGGGCCGTTGCGCGCCGGGGCGCGCACGGTGAACATCAACCGTCGCGGCCTCATGGTCTGGCCGACGACCTGCACCATCACCGAGGTGATCCCCGAGAAGAAGCTGGCGTTTCGGGTGAACACCAACGGCACGCTGTGGAGCTACGAGTTGGAGCCCACCGCCGCCGGCACCCGGCTGACCGAGAGTCGCCACGCCGAGGACGGGGTCAAGCCGATCTCGGAGATGACGGTGAAGGCGTTCATGGGCGGGCCGGACAGCTTCGAGAAGGAGTTGCTCGACGGCATGGACGCGTCGCTGGCCGCGATCAAAGCCGCCGCCGAATCCGCCTAATCGGCGGACGGCGGCTCCGGGCCGTCGGTGCCGGCGACCGGGGGCTCGGCCTCCGGTACCGGCTCGGCCTCCGGGGGCTCGGTGATCACCGGCTCGGCGTCGGCCGCCGGCTCGGCCTCCGATGCCAGCTCGGCCTCCGGCACGGGGTTGTCGGCGACGTCGAGCACCCCGTCGTCGTAGGGCTCGTAACGCGGCGACCCGGTGCCCGCCGGCGCGGGGGTGTCGGAGTGCGCCCCGCACCCGTAGCGGAAATCCACCACCCGGCCGTCGGCGGACATCTCGTTGGCGCACACACCGAACATCCGGCCCAGCGAACCGGCCAGCGGCACGAAGAACCCGCAGGTGCGGCAGAGCCGTTTGGTGGAGCGCGCCATCGTCGAATCCGGACCGAAGTCGCCCTCGTGCCAGCGTTCGGCGGCCATCTCCCGGCCCCACCGGCTCAACACCTGGCGTCGTCCCAGCCCGATCTCCCCGGCCACCTCGTCGAGCTCGGGATCGCCGCTGGCGCAGTACCCGGGCACCAACCGCGGGTCGTCCGACGGCGCCGCCAACAGGTCGCCGGGGCCTAAATCCCCGGGGCGCACCCGCTGCTCCCAGGGCACCCATTCCGGCGCCAGCAACGCTGTCGGACCCGGAACCAGCACCACCTCGCTGACGGTGACGTGCTCGGCACCGGGATATCCGGCGACAACCACCGCCCACTGCCATCCGCGGTAGCCGGGCAGTTGCGCCACGAAGCGGTGGGTGGCCGACACGGCATCCTCGACGGCGACCCCGAGGTAGTCCCCCACCGTCTCGGCGCCGCTGTGTTCGGCGACGGCGGACCGTGCTGTCTCCACGGCACCGGTCAGCAGCGTCGACAGGGCCGCGTCGGCGTCGTCCGACGCCGACACCTGCCCGGTGGTGCGGAAAATGCTGTCCATCGCCCCACATACTGCCGTAAAGCCGATCGGCCAGCCACACCCGTCTGCTGCCGCGCCCCGACGCGGCGATGAGAGAGAATCGATCCATGCCTGGACGGAGACCGCCGCCCCCGCCGCGGGGACCGATCCCGCCGCACCGTCGGCGGGCACCGGAAACGGCACGTCAACACCCCGGGATGGCGCACTACCCCAGCGATCCGCCGCCCAGGGCGGCGCGCCGGGCGCCGGCCGGTCCGCCGAGCGCGAATCGCTACCTGCCGCCGTTGCAGGACCACACCGGCCCCGACGCGCCCGACCCGCAGGGCGAATCGGACCGCTCCGGGGACCGGGTCACCGTCACCCGAGCCGCCGCCCAGCGCAGCCGCGAGATGGGCTCACGGATGTATGACCTGGTTCAGCGGGCCGCCACCGCCGACGGCGCCGACAAATCCGGCCTGACCGCGCTGACCTGGCCGGTCGTCGCCAATTTCGCGGTGGACGCCGCGATGGCCGTGGCGTTGGCGAACACGTTGTTCTTCGCGGCGGCCACCGGGGAGTCCAAGGGCCGGGTCGCGCTGTATCTGCTGATCACGATTGCGCCGTTCGCGGTGGTCGCGCCGCTGATCGGTCCCGCGCTCGACCGGCTGCAGCACGGCCGCCGGGTCGCGCTGGCCGCGTCGTTCGGCCTGCGGATCCTGTTGGCGACGGTGCTGATCCTCAATTACGACGGGCTGGCCGGCAGTTATCCGTCATGGGTGCTCTACCCGTGTGCGCTGGCGATGATGGTGCTGTCGAAATCGTTCTCGGTGCTGCGCAGCGCGGTGACCCCGCGGGTGATGCCGCCGAGCATCGATCTGGTCCGGGTCAACTCCCGGCTGACCACGTTCGGGCTCCTCGGCGGAACCCTGGTCGGCGGCGGCGTGGCGGCCGGGGTGGAGTACGCGATGACCCGGCTGCTGCATCTGCCGGGCGCCCTGTTCGTCGTGATCGCGGCGGCGGTGATCGGCGCGGTGCTGTCGATGCGCATCCCCAGCTGGGTGGAGGTCACCGCCGGGGAGGTGCCGGCCACGTTGAGCTACCACGACGACGGTCCGCTGCGCCGCGGCTGGCGCGAGCACGCCCGCCAGGCCGGTGGGGCGCTGACCCAGCCGTTGGGCGGCAACATCATGACCTCCCTGTGGGGCAACTGCACGATCAAGGTGATGGTCGGGTTCTTGTTCCTCTACCCGGCGTTCGTGGTCAAATCCCACGACGCCGGCGGCTGGGAGCAGCTGGCGATGCTCGGGCTGGTCGGCGGGGCCGCGGCGATCGGGAATTTCGCCGGGAACTTCACCAGCGCCCGCCTCCAGCTGGGCCGTCCGTCGGTGCTGGTGGTGCGCTGCGCGATGACGGTGACCGCGGCAGCGTTGGCCTCGGCGGTGGCCGGAACCCTGATGATGGTGACGGTGGCGGCGCTGGCGACGTCGGGAGCCAGTGCGATCGGCAAGGCCGCCCTGGATGCGGCACTGCAAGACGATCTGCCCGAGGAGTCACGGGCCTCGGCGTTCGGCCGTTCGGAGTCCACGCTGCAACTGTCGTGGGTGCTCGGCGGCGCGGTCGGTGTGTTGGTCTACACCGAGTTGTGGATCGGCTTCGCAGTGATCGGCGCGGTGCTGATCGTGGGGCTTGCCCAGACGGTGATCAGTTTCAACGGCGATACGCTGATCCCCGGGCTGGGCGGTAACCGTCCGGTCCGGGTCGAGCAGGAGCACGGCCGCTACAACGACCCGACGGTGGTGATCCCGCGATGAGACGCAGCCTGGCCGTGGTGGTCGTGGTGCTGACGGTGCTGGCGTCGGCCGGCGCCGGGGTGGGGGCGTGGCTGGTGGCGCACCACCGTGAGGCCCAGCCGCCGCAGATCAGCGCCTACTCCAACCGGCATCTGGTGCGGGTGGGTCCGTATTTCACCTGCAACGTGCTCGACCTCACCGATTGCCGGACCCCCGAAGATCAAGGCGAGTTGCCGGTCACCGAACGCGACCCGGTGCAGCTGGCGGTGCCCGCGGCGATCGGCGATGCGCCCTGGCGGCTGCTGATGGTCTACGACGACGGTGACACCGCTCGGACGTTCCTGGCCGGCACCCGCCTGGCGGTGACGATCCCCACCGTCGATCCGCACCTGGGACAGCTCAACGGCGTCGCGGTCCAGTTGCTCACCATGGTCACCCTGCCCGACGGAGAGTTGGCCAGCGCCGCCCACGCCGAGTGGTCGGTGGCGATGATCTGGCCGCCGACGCCGGCCCCCTGAGCGCGCCCGGGCCGACCCCCGAGCGCCCGTCGGCCGACTCAGTCGGCGCCGTGGCCCGCCGGCACGGTCTCACCGGCCCGCGGCGGCCCGGGCGGGCTGCCCTGCCCGAACGGCCGGCCGCCCAGGGCTTCCCGGCCGTGGGCGGTCAGCCAGCTCGCCAACTCCGGCCCCTTCGGGACGATCCGGGTGGGGTTCACGTCGGCGTGCACGATGTAGTAGTGCTGTTTGATCTGCACGAAGTCGACGGTGTCGCCGAAGCCGGGGGTTTGGAACAAGTCGCGCGCGTAGGCCCACAGCACCGGCATCTCGGTGAGTTTTTGCCGGTTGCATTTGAAATGCCCGTGATAGACGGGATCGAACCGGGCCAAGGTGGTGAACAGCCGCACGTCGGCCTCGGTGATGGTCTCACCCACCAGGTAGCGCTGGGTGGCCAACCGTTCGGCGACCCAGTCCAGTGCGATGAACAACCGGTCGTAGGCGGCCTCGTACGCCTGCTGTGATCCGGCGAAACCGGCGCGGTACACGCCGTTGTTGATCTCGGTGTAGATCCGGTGGGCCACCTCGTCGATCTCGTCGCGGTGGGCCTCGGGGTACAGATCCGGTGCCCCGGGACGCTGGTAGGCGGTCCACTCCGTGGACAGGTCCAGGGTCATTTGAGCGAAGTCGTTGGTGACCACCGCGCCAGTGGGGACATCGACGATCGCCGGCACCGTGATGCCCTTCGGGTAGTCCGGGTAGCGCGCGAAATAGGCGTCCTGCAGCCGCGGGATCTTCAGCACCGGGTCGACGCCGCCGGGGTCGAGGTCGAACGTCCAGCTGCGCTGGTCGTGGGTCGGCCCGCAGAACCCGATCGACAGGGCGTCCTCGAGCCCCAGCAGGCGGCGCACGATGATGGCGCGGTTGGCCCACGGACAGGCGCGGGCCACGATCAGCCGGTAGCGGCCGGGCTCCGCCGGGTAGCCGTCGCGGCCGTCGGCGGTGATGCGGGTGTCGATGTAGTTGGTGTCGCGGGTGAACTCCCCGCTGGAGACATAGTCGGGCATGCCCGCCAGCCTGCCACCGGGCCCGGCGCCGAGACCCGGTTTACCGGAGTCGACGGTGGTCGCGCGTCGCGCCGATCAGGCGTCGAGTTCGCGCGCCACCGCCTTGACCACCTCGGAGACCCGCCGTGCTGTCTTGCGGTCCGGGTAGCGGCCCTTGCGAAGCTCCGGCTGCACCGCACCTTCGAGCAGGGTGATCATGTCTTCGACCATGCCGTGCAGTTCGTCGGGGCTGTGTTTGTGTCCGGCGGGTTTGTTTCCGGCAGGACCTTCACGCCGCGACTTGGACACGCTCGGCGGCGGGTCGATCAACGTCAGGCTCAACGCCTGCGGCCCCCGGCGGCCGGCGGCCATCCCGAACTCGACCCGCTGGCCGGCCTTGAGGGTCTCGACGCCGGAGGGCAGGGCGGTGGACCGGACGTAGACGTCCTCGCCGTCGTCCTGGGACAGGAAGCCGAAACCCTTCTCGGCGTCGTACCACTTCACCTTGCCGGTCGGCACTGAAACTCACCTGCTTGTCTGACGGGTCACTCGAACGGGGCGACATGACGAAGCGTCCCGCCGCTGCGGGACGCACTACCCCCGATGGTACTCGGACGCGGGTACGCGAAGCACCTCGGTATTGGTCGGTAAGCTGGTGATACCCCGCCCCTGGCCTCTGTTACGAAAGGGTGCAGGTATGACCTTGACGAGCCCACTCGGTGTGCCCACGGTGCCACGCCGAAGTGGCCATCCGGCGGAGGCGCCGACACGCGGCCCGCTGGTCGACACCTACGGCCGGATCGCCACCGATCTGCGTGTCTCGCTGACCGACCGGTGCAATCTGCGCTGCACCTATTGCATGCCCGCCGAAGGCGTGCCCTGGCTGCCCGCCAAACAGCTGCTCGAACCCGAGGAGACGATCCGGCTGATCCGGATCGGCGTGACCCGGCTGGGCATCACCAACGTCCGGTTCACCGGCGGGGAGCCGCTGGTGGCGCGCCACCTCGAGCAGATCGTCACCGCGACCGCAGCGTTGCGCCCGCGCCCCGAGATCGCCATGACCACCAACGCGGTGGGTCTGGCCGAGCGCGCCGAGACGCTGAAAGCGGCCGGGCTGGACCGCATCAACGTCTCCCTCGACAGTGTGGACCGCAAACACTTCGCCTCGATCACCCGCCGTGACCGCCTCGCGGACGTCCTGGCCGGGCTGGCCGCCGCCAAGAAGGCCCGTCTCGAACCGGTGAAGGTCAATGCGGTGCTCGACCCCAAGACCGGGTTGCAGGATGCGGTGGAGCTGGTGCGCTACTGCCTCGGCAACGAGTTGCAGCTGCGGATGATCGAGCAGATGCCGCTGGATGCCGGACACCGGTGGACCCGCAGCGCCATCCTGACCGCCGACGAGGTGCTGGCGGCCCTGCGCGAGCACTTCACCCTCGAACCGGACACCGCGCCGCGTGGTTCGGCGCCCGCGGAGCTGTGGCGGGTCACCGACACGGCCAGCGGCGAGACCGGCCTGGTCGGCTTGATCGCCTCGGTCTCCCACCCGTTCTGCGGGGCCTGTGACCGCACCCGGCTGACCCCCGACGGCCAGATCCGCAGCTGCCTGTTCGCCCGCGAGGAGAGCGACTTGCGCAGCCTGCTGCGTTCCGGCGCCGACGACGACGCTATCGAGGCGGCCTGGCGGGCAGCGATGTGGCGCAAACCGGCCGGCCACGGCATCAACGATCCCAACTTCATCCAGCCGAACCGGCCGATGAGCGCGATCGGCGGCTGACGGCGTGAGCACCCCGGTGGAGATCACCGTGCGCTATTTCGCGGCGGCACGGGCGGCGGCGGCCACTGACAGCGAGCAGGTCGCGGTTCCCGCCGGCGCCACCGTCGAGGAGTTGGTCGACACCCTCAGCGCCCGCAACGAGCAGTTGGCCCAGGTGTTGCCGCGCTGCTCGTACCTCTCCGACGGGATGGCGGTCCGCGACCCCGCGGCCCGCCTGCAGGCGGGCGCGGTGATTGACGTCCTGCCGCCGTTCGCGGGCGGATGACGTGATTTCTCTCACATAACGACGAGATAACATCGCGGCCTCAAAGTGATCACGGTCACTGTGAGCTGGGCAAATGGGGGGCATCGGGGCGCCGAACCCGCCGCTGCGACCCGAAACGCCCGGTCACTTCCGGGGTGACGTGCGCGAAAAGACCGGCTACCGTCTGTCCCGGCGCGTCGTATCCGTTTCGTCACGGCGCTCCGTCTCTGCCGGTTGCGCTGAACTCCATCCGACTCGGCGGGGACCCGAACGGAACCGCGGATGGAGGCGGGGGACCCACCGGTCCACCAACCCTGGATCCGGAGCCGACAGGCTCCTTGGGGTGAAGCTGTGCCCACGACGGGCCCAGCCGGGCTACCTCTCCGGCCCGAACCCGACAGCTGACTTCGCAGGCGCACACACGAGAGGACACACCGACTCTATGAGTGGACGGCATCGCAAGCCCAGCCAGTCGAACTACAGCGTCGCCAAGATCGCGGTCACCGGTGCCGTGCTCGGTGGTGGCGGCTTCGCCCTCGCCGGGCATGCCGCCGCAGCCACCGACAGCGAGTGGGACCGGGTCGCCGACTGCGAGTCCAGCGGCAACTGGGGCATCAACACCGGCAACGGTTACCAGGGCGGGCTGCAGTTCGCGCCCAGCACCTGGAGCGCACACGGTGGCGGCCAGTTCGCTCCGAGCGCACATCTGGCGAGCAAGGACGAGCAGATCCTGGTGGCTGAGCGCGTGCTGGCCACCCAGGGCCGCGGTGCGTGGCCGGTCTGCGGCACCGGACTCTCCGCCGCGACCGAACGCACGCTGCCGCCGGAGGACCTGCCGCCCCCGCCCGCGGATGCTCCGCCGCCCCTGGAGGCGTTCACCGCGGTGCCGCCGTCGGACCTGCCGCCCGCCGACCCGGGCGCGCTGCCCGACCTGCAGGCCGTGCCGCAGCCGGTGTTCGACATCGCCAATCAGCTGATGACCGGGGAGAGCCCGGCCGGGCTGGACCTGCCCCAGGAGATGCCGCGCGGAAACGACGTTCCGCTGGACCTCGCCGGGCACCCGGACGCCGGCTACGTCCAGGAACTGTGGCAGGCCATGCAGGATCAGGGCATCACCGACCCGGAGGCGCTGGCCGCGCTGGCGCACCCGGACAACCCGGAGATGCTGCCCGCCTGACCCACGGCGGGCATCGCACGACGGTCAGCAGGTCAGCTCCGCCGCGTTCAGGCGGAGTTGACCCACTCGTCGGTGCCGTCGGCGAAGAACTGGTGTTTCCAGACCGGTAGCCGCGCCTTGATCGTGTCGACCAGCAGCGCACAGGTCGCGAACGCCTCCCGCCGGTGATCGGCGGCCACCGCGGCCACCAGCGCGGCATCACCGATGTGCAGGGTGCCGATGCGATGGCTGGCCGCTACCGCGCGCACTCCCCGGGCCGCCGCCGCGACCTCGGCGACCGCATCGGCGAGGGCCTCCTGCGCCGACGGGTGCGCCGAATACTCCAGCCGAACCACCGCTTGGCCGTGGTCGTGGTCGCGGACCGCGCCGACGAACCCGACCACCGCGCCCGCCGCACGGTGTCCCACCAGTTCCTCGTGCTCGGCGAGCACGATCGGGTCCGCGGTCAGTGCCGCGCGCAACACCTCGGTCATCACCTCAGCCCCGCCTCAGTTCCTCGGTCGCCAGTTCACCGGTCGCCAGTTCGCCGGTCGCCGTCAGCAGCATCGCTTTAGCGGGTGTGGTCCAGGCCGGCGAGCTGGTCCAGGGCGTGGTCGAGGACATCGGCCAGCACGCCGAGACCGTCTTTGACGCCGCCGGTGGAGCCGGGCAGATTCACCACCAGGGTCCGGCCGGCCACGCCGGCGACCCCGCGGGACAACACCGACGTCGGCACCTTCGGCAACCCGGCGCCGCGGATCGCGTCGGCCAGGCCGGGGATCTCGTAGTCGAGCACCGCCAGGGTCTGTGCCGGGGTGTCATCGGTCGGCGAGATGCCGGTGCCGCCGGTGGTGATGATCAGATCCACCCCGACCGCTGCGCGCAGCGCAGCCCCCACCGCGTCACCGTCGGCGACGACCTGCGGTTGCACCGCGGCGAAACCCCGGTCGGCCAGCCAGTCGGCGATGATCGGCCCCGTCCGGTCCTCGTAGGCACCGGCCGCGGCGCGCGTCGACGCCACGATCACCCGAGCGGTCCGTTCCGCCATCAACGCTCCCATGTTCCGTGCCGGCCGCCCTCTTTGCGGAGCACCCGGATGTCATCGATGCGGGCCTCCCGGTCGACGGCCTTCACCATGTCGTAAAGGGTCAGTCCCGCGACACTGACCGCGGTCAGCGCCTCCATCTCCACCCCGGTGCGGTCGGTGCTGCGCACCGAGGCGGTGATCGCCACGTCCCGCTCGCCGATGGCGAACTCGACATCCACCCCGGTCAGTGCCAGTTGGTGACACAGCGGGATGAGGTCGCTGGTGCGTTTGGCGGCCATGATGCCGGCCAGTCGCGCCGTGGCCAACGCGTCGCCCTTGGGGAGGCCTCCCGCCGAGATCAGCGCCATGACCTCCGTCGTGGTCCGGAACACTCCGGCCGCGACCGCGGTGCGTCGCGTCGCCGACTTGTCGGTGACGTCGACCATGTGCGCCGCCCCGTGCTCATCGAGGTGCGAGAGCTCACCGGAGGCCGCCGGGGCCGCCGGGGCCGCCGCCCGTGTCCTGGCCACCCCGCCCACAACTAGCCGCCCACGACTAGCGGTTGACGACCGTGACCGGATGCACGTAGGGCAGGTCGTCGGACGGCACCGGGAACTCCACCTCGCCGAACGGCGAGAGCGCACCGGCACGGTCGGTCGCCAGCTCGCTCACCGCGTGCTCATCGGGGCCGACCTCCGGCCAGCCCTTATCCACATACCTGCGCTTGTCCACAATGTCAGCCACGGGATCATTCTGACAGGTCAGGCCCGGCGATGTTGGCAGGCGTCTGTTTTACGCTGGTCGGCGATGACCGAGAACACCCCGGATCTGCCGTTGGGGTCGTGGCTCGCCGACCGGTCCGATGACCAGTTGATCAGCCTGCTGACGTTGCGGCCCGACCTCGCCCAGCCCCCGCCGGGCAGCATCGCCGCGCTCGCCGCCCGGGTCCAGGCCCGTCAGTCGATCAACGCCGCCTGCGATGAGTTGGACTTCCTGCGCCTGGCGGTGCTCGACGCCCTGCTGGTGTTGCAGGCCGACCACGCACCGGTGCCACGAGCCAAGCTGGTGAGCCTGATCGGCGAGCGCACCGGGGAGCCGGCCCTGCGCGAGGCCCTCGCCGACCTCACCGCCCGGGCGCTGGTGTGGGGCGAGGACACCCTGCGGGTCGCCGCCGAGGCGGCAGCGGGTCTGCCGTGGCACCCGGGTCAGGTCACCGTCGAACACGAGACACGCACGTTCGCCGAGCTCTCCGCGATCCTCGACGCCCTCGACGAGCCGCAGCGCGCGGTGCTCGACCGGCTCGTCGAGGGCTCACCGCTGGGGCGAACCCGCGACGCCGCCCCCGACACCCCGCCGCAACGCCCGGTGCCGCGGCTGCTCGCCGCCGGGCTGCTGCGGCAACTCGACGACGAGACCGTCATCCTGCCGCGCGCTGTCGGGCAGGTGCTGCGCGGTGAGCAGCCCGGCCCGCGATCACTGACCGCCCCCGACCCGGTGACCGCGACGACCACCGAGGCCGACGTGGACGCCACCGCCGCCGGCGGCGCCCTCGACCTGCTGCGCGAACTCGACGTCGTGCTCGACCATCTTTCCCGCGACCCGGTCCCCGAGCTGCGCAGCGGCGGGATGGGGGTGCGTGAAGCCCGCCGGCTGGCCAAAGCGACCGGGATCGGCGAGACCCGGCTCAGCCTGATCCTGCAACTGGCCGCCGCTGCCGGGCTCATCGCCAGCGGCCTGCCCGATCCCGAACCCGAGGACGGCGACGGCCCGTTCTGGGCCCCGACGGTGGGCGCCGACCGGTTCGGCGACCTGGGCACCGCCGGACGCTGGCAGGTGCTCGCCCGCACCTGGCTGGACCTGCCGTCACGGCCCTCCCTGATCGGCCACCGCAGCCCGGACGGTCGGATCTACGGTGCGCTGTCGGAGGCGCTGTACTCCACTGCCGCGCCGCTGGACCGGCGGCTGCTGCTCGGATTGTTGGCGCAGGCGCCGCCGGGCGCCGGGGTCGACCCCACCTCCGCCTCGGCGGCGCTGGTGTGGCGGCGCCCCCGCTGGGCACGGCGGCTGCAACCCGACCCGGTCGCCGACCTGCTGGAGGAAGCCCACCGGGTCGGGCTCGCGGGCCGCGGCGCGCTGAGCACACCCGGACGGCTGCTGCTCGACGACACCGCCGCGCAGTCGGCGCTGCTCGACGCGATGGAGCGCGCCCTGCCCGCCCCCGTCGACCACTTCCTGGTGCAGGCCGACCTGACCGTGGTGGTGCCCGGTCCGCTGGAGCGCGACCTGGCCGACGAACTCGCCGTCGTCGCCGACGTCGAATCGGCCGGTGCGGCGATGGTCTACCGGGTCAGTGAATCCTCGATCCGCCGGGCGCTGGATGTCGGCCGCACCGGCAGCGGAGTCCAGGCGTTCTTCGAACGACGCTCGAGCACCCCGGTACCGCAGGGCTTGACCTACCTCATCGACGACGTGGCGCGCCGCCACGGTCAACTGCGGGTGGGCATCGCCGCGGCGTTCGTGCGCTGCGAGGACACCACGCTGCTGGCCCAGGCCCTCGCCGGACCCGCCGCCGAACGGGCCGGCCTGCGGCTGCTGGCACCGACGGTGGCCGTCGCCCAGGCCCCGATCGCCGAGGTGCTCGCCGCTCTGCGCGACGCCGGGTTCGCCCCGGCCGCCGAGGACGCCAGCGGAACCGTCGTCGACCTCTCCCCGCGGGGGGCGCGGGTGCCGCCGACCGCGCAGCGCCGCCTCACCCGGCCCGCGAACGTCGGGCCCACCCGCGAGACCCTCGGCGCGGTGGTGGCGGTGCTGCGCCGCGTCGGAGGCGGTACCAGCGCCCCGGCGCGACTCGATCCGGCCGACACTGTCGAGGTGCTGAAGCAGGCGGCGTTTCACCATCACACCGTGCTCATCGGCTACATCGACCCGGCGGGGATGGCCAGCCAACGGGTGGTCACCCCGGTGGCGGTGCGCGGCAGCCAACTGCAGGCCTGGGACTCCACCTCCGAGCGGATGCGCGACTTCGCCATCCACCGCATCACCTCGGTGGTGGCGACCGCGTCGGGATAATGGGTGAGATGACCGCCCAGACGACCACCCGCGACGAACCCAGGGAGCCGCACCGATGACCGACGGACCGCTGATCGTGCAGTCCGACAAGACGGTGCTGCTCGAGGTCGACCACGAGCGCGCCGGCGACGCCCGCGCCGCGATCGCCCCGTTCGCCGAACTGGAACGGGCCCCCGAACACGTGCACACCTACCGGATCACCCCGCTGGCGCTGTGGAACGCCCGCGCCGCCGGGCACGATGCCGAGCAGGTCGTCGACGCGCTGGTCAGCTACTCCCGCTACGCGGTGCCCCAGCCGCTGCTGGTCGACATCGTCGACACCATGGCCCGCTACGGGCGCCTGCAGCTGGTCAAACACCCCGCCCACGGGCTGACCCTGGTCAGCTTGGACCGGGCGGTCCTCGAAGAGGTGCTGCGCCACAAGAAGATCGCCCCGATGCTCGGGGAGCGCATCGACGACGACATCGTGGCGGTGCATCCCAGCGAGCGCGGCCGCATCAAACAGCTGCTGCTCAAGATCGGCTGGCCCGCCGAGGATCTGGCCGGCTACGTCGACGGCGAGGCCCATCCGGTCGGGTTGACCGAGGACGGCTGGGGCCTGCGCGACTACCAGCAGATGGCCACCGACGCGTTCTGGGCAGGCGGATCGGGGGTGGTGGTGCTGCCGTGCGGGGCGGGCAAAACCCTGGTCGGGGCGGCGGCCATGGCCAAGGCGCAGGCCACGACGCTGATCCTGGTCACCAACACCGTCGCCGGACGGCAGTGGAAACGCGAACTGTTGGCACGCACCACGTTGACCGAGGACGAGATCGGCGAATACTCCGGGGAGCGCAAGGAGATCCGGCCGATCACGATCGCGACGTATCAGGTGATCACCCGACGCACCAAGGGCGAGTACCGCCACCTGGAACTGTTCGACAGCCGCGACTGGGGGCTGATCATCTACGACGAGGTGCACCTGCTGCCGGCCCCGGTGTTCCGGATGACCGCCGATCTGCAGTCACGGCGCCGGCTCGGGCTGACCGCCACCTTGATCCGCGAGGACGGCCGCGAGGGCGACGTGTTCTCCCTGATCGGACCGAAACGCTACGACGCTCCGTGGAAGGACATCGAAGCCCAGGGCTGGATCGCACCGGCCGAGTGCATCGAGGTGCGGGTGACGATGACCGAGTCCGAACGGATGCGCTACGCCACCGCTGAGCCCGACGAGCGCTACCGGCTGTGCTCGACGGCGCACTCCAAGGTCGCGGTGGTGCGCTCCATCCTGGCCAAACACGCCGGGGAGCCGACCCTGGTGATCGGCGCCTACCTCGATCAACTCGACGAACTCGGCGAGCAACTCGACGCGCCGATCATCCAGGGCTCCACCAAGACGGCCACCCGCGAGGCGCTGTTCGAGTCGTTCCGCCGCGGCGAGATCCCCACCTTGGTGGTCTCCAAGGTCGCCAACTTCTCCATCGACCTGCCCGAGGCGGCGGTGGCGGTGCAGGTGTCCGGGACGTTCGGGTCGCGCCAGGAGGAGGCGCAGCGGCTGGGCCGGCTGCTGCGGCCGAAGGCCGACGGCGGCGGCGCGGTGTTCTACTCGGTGGTCTCCCGGGACAGCCTCGACGCCGATTACGCCGCCCACCGGCAGCGGTTCCTCGCCGAGCAGGGCTACGGCTATGTGATCAAGGACGCCGACGACCTGCTGGGCCCGGCGATCTAACAATTTTTGCCCCCGCCGGGGGAGACAACAGAAGATGAGATCGGCTAACATTCCCGTATGACGACGACGACCAAGCGTGCGCTGCGTGCCGCCGGCGCCGCGCTGGCGCTGAGCATCGCCGCTCCCCTGTTCAGCGGGGTCGCGGCGGCCGACTCCACCGACGACTACCCGATCCCGCGCCGGATCATCGCGACCGACTGCACCGCGGAGCAGATCCTGGCGGCGGCCCGCGACTTCACCCCGATCTACTACGACCGGTACATGGCCGACTACAACAACAAGTCGCCGGACGTGCAGCGGCGGACCCGCGACAAGTTCCACTGGTTCTTCTCGATCAGCCCGGCCGAGCGCCGCGCGTTCTCCGAGGAGATGGCGACGAACATCTACCACGACCCGCTGGTGTTCGACTGGCCCAACCACGCCAAGATCTTCTTCAACAACAAGGGCGTGGCCGCCAAGGAGACCGAGAACTGCCACAACTACCCGCCGGATGACCCGTCGGTGTGGGTGCGGTGATGGCGGTGCGTGGCTTTTCTTCCCGGTTGCGTTCTTCTTCCCGGCTGCGGCGCACCGCGCTGGTCGCAGCACTGGCGGCGCTGCCGTTGACGCTGGCCGCTCCGGCGTCCGCCGACGACGTCGACAGCCAGTTCAACCGGCAGTTGCAGACCTACGGCATCTACGCGCCGAAGGACAAGAACGCCTACCTGGCCAAGCTCACCTGCCACCGGCTGGGCACCCACCTCGACGCCAACGCCGCCGAGTCGATCTCGTTCCTGACCAAGAACCTCGACCGGCACAGCACCGAGGCGCAGAAATGGCAGTTCCTGGGACTGTCGATCACCACATACTGCCCGGACCTGCGCTATGTGATCGACGACGCGGCCGGGCAGCACTGACGGTCAGCACCGCCGGTGTGCTGCTAGATTGCACACCGTGAGCAGCACCTCGGTCCCCGGCGGGGTCGTACACCCACTGCCCGACGATCTGCGTGCCGCGCTCACCGCCGATCCCGCGGTGCTGGCCGCGTGGGCCGACATCACGCCGCTGGCGCGCAACGAGTTCATCTGCTGGGTCGAGGACGCCAAGCAGGCGGCCACCCGGGCCCGCCGGATACGGCGCACCTGCGAGGAACTCGACGAGGGCAAGCGTCGGCCGTGCTGCTGGCCGGGGTGTAAACACCGCGAACGAACCGGCCACGCCTAGTTCGGCGGCCGCCCTGGCCACACGGGGTGCCCCGGCGGGCACACCGCGACGGCTTGTGCACCGCCAAGGCCTCACCGCCAAGGTTTGTGCGCCGCCAAGACCCCACCGCCAAGGCTTGTGCACTCACGGCGCAGAAATCGGCCGGCGCGACACCGTCAGCGCACAACCCTTCGCCGTGAGTGCACACACCTGCGCGGCAAACGCCGGTATGTGCCGCCAAACGCCGGCCCGCCGCGGCAAACGCCGGCCCGCGCCGCTAACGCCGGCCCGCGCCGGCCTCACGGCGCTACGACGTCGACGGCGTGCTGTGCACCGACAACGGTTCGGTCTGCTCGCTCACCGGGACATGGTGATCGGGCGCGGTGAACTCCCACGGCTTCTGCGGCCACCAGAACCAGCGGCCCAGCAGCACCGCAATCGACGGTGTCATGAACGAGCGCACCACCAGGGTGTCGAACAGAAGACCCAGCCCGATCGTGGTCCCCACCTGGCCGATCACGACCAACTCCGAGACCGCCATCGACATCATGGTGAACGCGAACACCAGGCCCGCCGCGGTGACCACCGATCCGGTGCCCCCCATGGCGCGGATGATGCCGGTCTTCATCCCGGCATAAACCTCTTCACGGAAGCGCGCCACCAACAGCAGGTTGTAGTCCGCGCCCACCGCCAACAGGATGATCACCGACATCGCCAACACCATCCAGTGCAGGTCCATGCCAATGATGTGCTGCCAGAACAGCACTGAGAGCCCGAACGAGGCACCCAGAGAGACCGCCACCGTGCCGACGATCACCGCCGCGGCGACGATCGCGCGGGTGATGATCAGCATGATGATGAAAATCAGTGCCAGCGAAGCGAGTCCGGCGATCATCAAGTCGATCGCGCTGCCCTCGGACATGTCCTTGAAGGTCGCCGCGGTGCCGGCCAGGAAGATCGTCGACCCCTCCAGCGGGGTGCCCTTGATCGCCTCCTTGGCCGCGGTCTTGATCGGCTCGATGTGCTTGATGCCCTCCGGGGACATCGGATCGCCCTCGTGGGAGATGATGAAGCGCACAGCGTGACCGTCCGGGGACAAGAACATCTTCATCCCGCGTTTGAAGTCGGGGTTGTCGAACGCCTCCGGCGGAAGATAGAACGAGTCGTCGTTCTTCGACGCGTCGAACGCCTGCCCCATCGCGGTGGAGTTCTCCTGCATGGCGTTCATCTGATCCTGCAGACCCTTCTGGGTCTGGTACATGGTCAACATGTACTTCTTCATGTTGGTCATGGTCTCGATCATGTGCGGCATCAACGCCACCATCTGCGGCATCAGCGCATCGAGTCGGTCCATGTCCGGCAGGATGTCGGAGAAGTCCTCGGTCATCACGTCGACGCCGTCGAGCGCGTCGAAGATCGACCGCAGCGACCAGCAGACCGGGATGTCGAAACAGTGCGGCTCCCAGTACAAATAGTTGCGGATCGGCCGGAAGAAGTCGTCGAAGTCGGCCAGCGCGTCACGCATGCCCTCGATGTCGTGCACCATCGAGTGCATCTTGGTCACCATGCTGTGGGTGGTGTCGGCCATCTGGGAGGTGATGGACTGCATCTGCTCCATCGTGTCGATGGTGGTCTGGATGTCGTCGGCCTGCTTGAGCATGTCGGCCATCATGTCCAGCTGGTAGTTCTTGTTCATCTCCTGGGTGACGCCGTTCATGGAGATCTGGAACGGGATCGAGGTGTGCTCGATCGGGGTGCCCAGCGGCCGGGTGATCGCCTGCACCCGCCCGATGCCCTCCACCTGGAAGATGGCCTTGGCGATCTTGTTGATCACCAGGAAGTCGGCCGGGTTGCGCATGTCGTGATCGGTTTCGATCATCAGCAGCTCGGGGTTCATCCGGGCCTGCGGGAAGTGCCGGTCGGCGGCGGCGTAGCCGACGTTGGCGGGGATGTCGCTGGGCAGGTACTGCCGGTCGTTGTAGCTGGTGCGATACCCGGGCAGGGTGAGCAGCCCGATCATCGACAAACCGATGGTGGCGACCAGGATCGGTCCCGGCCAGCGGGTGATGGCCGCACCGATCTTGCGCCAGGTGCGCACCCGCATCGCCCGTTTGGGCTCCAGCAGACCGAACCGGCTCGCCACCACAACCACGGAGGCGCCCATCGTCAACGCCGCCGCCACCACGACCGTCATGCCGATCGCCAGCGGGATCCCCAACGACCGGAAGTACGGCAGGTTGGTGAAGTGCAGACAGAACGTCGCCCCGGCGATGGTCAGCCCCGAGCCCAAGATGACATGCGCGGTGCCGTGATACATGTCGAAGTAGGACGCGACCCGGTCCATGCCCCGCGTTCGTGCTTCCTGATATCGCCCGATCAGGAAGATCGCGTAGTCGGTGGAGGCGGCGATCGCCAACGTGACCAACAGGTTGGTGGCGAAGGTCGAGAGCCCGATGATCTCGTGGTAGCCCAGGAACGCCACCGTGCCGCGCGCCGCCGACAACGTCAACGCCACGGTCGCCAGCACGATGAGCACGGTCACGATCGAGCGGTAGACCAGCAGCATCATGATCGTGATCACCAGGAACGTGACCCCGGTGATCATCTTCATGCTGCGGTCACCGGCGATGTGCTGGTCGGCGGAGAGGGCCGCCGGACCGGTCACGTAGACATCGAGCCCGTCGGGCTTGTCGGGGGTGTCGGCGATGATCTTCTGGGTGGCGCGCACCGACTCGTTGGCCAGGCTCTCGCCCTGGTTGCCGCGCAGATACACCTGCACGTAGGACGCCATGTTGTCCGAACTCTGCGAACCGGAGGCGGTCAGCGGGTCGCCCCAGAAATCCTGGACGTGCTCGACGTGTTCGGGGTCGGCCTCGAGGTTCTCGACCATCCGGTCGTAGAACTCGTGGTCGGCGTCACCGAGGGTGCGGTTGTTGGCCTCCAACACCACCATCGCCGAACTGTTGGACTCGAACTCCTCGAAGACCTCGCCGATCCGCTTCATCGCGATCATCGACGGCGCGTTCTCCGGCGTCATCGACACCGTGCGCATCTCGCCGACCTCTTCGAGCTGCGGCACGATGAGGTTGAGCACCACGATGCCGCCCACCCAGGCCAAGATCACCGGAACCGCCAACCGGCGGATCCACACCGGGACGAAATCCCGCTTGGTGATCTGGTACTCGTTCGACGCGGCGTGTTGGGTGCTCATGCCGACTTCACCAGACAGAAGGTCAGCGCGTGCACGCCGGTGGCGCTGTTCTCGTCTTTGAGCTCGTCATCGACGAAGATGCGGCACCCGAGGGTGTCGGTGGTGCCCTGCGCCACGATGTTCGGGCTGACCGCCGGGTTCGTGCTCTCCAGAGTCAACCTCCACGGCAACACGGCGTGCGGTTCCCGTTGGGGCTGGGCGTCGAGGTCGAGGTAGTTGATGTCGACCACTGCTCCTTCGGGGCCGTAGATCTCATACGTCACGACCTTGGGATTGAACGGTTCGGTGTCCTCGAACTTGGGACTGGCGGTGCCTCCGGGGCCGTCCACACCGAAGAACCCCCGGATCCGGTGGACCGTGAACCCGGTGACGACGACCACGATCACGATCACTAGCGGCAGCCAAGCCCGCCTCAGCACGCTCATCGTCTGAAAGTTCCCTGTCCTGCGTCGCCGGTTACATGTGTGGTCGACCGCCCGCGGGCCGTCTGGCGGTGCACCATCACCGCGACCATGGCGCAACGCGAGAGTTAGATTAGCTTATTTAAGCGTCTGGGCGATACCCGCCCGGCGGCCGCGCGAACACGGCTGCTGTGCCGCGCGCCCCAAGCATAACCGCAGGCCAACGAGACTGCGCAACGGAGCGCCGTTGAGCCCGACACCCACAATAGTGGCTTACGTCACAACATCGGGGCGCACGCCGATTCGCCCACAACGGCCGCCGTGATCCTGCGGCCGGCTCGGCGGCGGGGCCCGCCCGACCCCTCACCGTCGAGTGTGAACACAGCCTCACGTTCGCGCTCGAGCGTGAAGCCAACTTCACGTTGGGCGAAGGGCCCCGGGAGCCCGGCGCCGGTGCGGCGACCCGCTAAACCCCGCTAAACCCCAGAACCGCAGGAGTCCCCCAAGCCACAGGCTTGGGGGACTCCTGCGGGAAACGTACCTACAGCAGCGAACTCGGCGGGGTGAACCGGTCGCCGTACTTGGCGGCCAACTCCTTGGCGCGGGCGACGAATCCGGCCTGCCCGCCGGGGTAGCCGGCGATGTACTGAGCGGTGCCGCCGGTCCACGGCGGAAACCCGATGCCCATGATGGCGCCGATGTTGGCGTCGGCGGTCGAGGTCAGGACCCCTTCGTCGAGGCACTTCTGGGTCTCGAGCACCTCGGCGAACAGCATCCGGTCGATCATGTCCTGCAGCGGGATCTGGGTGGATCCGCTGTTGAACACCTCTTTGAGGCCCGGCCACAGGCCGACCCGCTTGCCGTCGACGTACTCGTAGAAGCCCGCACCCTTGAGCCGCGAGGGACGGCCGATCTCGATCATCTTCTCCACGACGATCTCGTTCATCTGCTTCTCGTAGGTGCCCCCGGCTGCCTCGATGCCCTCACGGGTCGCGACCGCGATCTTGTGCATCAACTCCAGGTTGAGCTCGTCGGAGAGTTGCAGCGGCGGCGCCGGGTAGCCGGCCTGGCTGCCGGCCTGCTCGATGCTGGCCGGCTCCACACCCTCACCGAGCATCGCCAGCGCCTCGTTGATGAAGGTGCCGATCACCCGCGAGGTGTAGAAGCCGCGCGAGTCGTTGACGACGATCGGGGTCTTGCGGATCGCGAGCACGTAGTCGAAGACCCGCGCCAGCGTCTCATCGGAGGTCTTCTCCCCCTTGATGATCTCCACCAGCGGCATCTTGTCGACCGGGGAGAAGAAGTGGATCCCGATGAAGTCCTCCTGGCGCTTCACCCCGGTCGCCAGACCGGTGATCGGCAGCGTGGAGGTGTTCGACCCGAGCACCGCGTTGGGCTCGACGACGTCCTCGATCTCCTGGAAGACCTTGTGCTTGAGGTCCTGGTTCTCGAAGACGGCTTCGATCACGAAGTCGACGCCGGCCAAATCGGCCGGGTCGGCGGTCGGCGTGATCTTGTCGAGCAGGGCCTTGGATTTCTCCTCGGTGGTCCGCCCGCGCGAGAGCGCCTTTTCTTCCAGCTTCTCCGAGTAGCCCTTGCCCTTCTGGGCGGCTTCCAGCGACACGTCCTTGAGGACCACCTCGTAGCCGGCCTTGGCCGACACGTAGGCGATGCCGGCACCCATCATGCCCGCGCCGAGCACACCGACCTTCGTGATCGGGGTCTGTCCGATGCCATCGGGCCGGCTGCCGCCGTTGTTGATGGTCTGCAGGTCGAAGAAGAACGCCTGGATCATGTTCTTGGCCACCTGACCGGTGACCAGCGACGTGAAGTAGCGGCTCTCGATGCGGCTGGCCGCATCGAAGTCCACCGCAGCGCCCTCGACGGCGGCGTCGAGGATCGCGCGCGGCGCGGGCATCGGGGAGCCCTTGAGCTGCTTTTTCAGCAACGCCGGGAACGACGGCAGGATCTGCGCCAGCCCGGGTGAGCTCGGGGTGCCGCCGGGCATCTTGTAGCCCTTGGCGTCCCACGGCTGCACGCCACCGTCGGGGTTGGCCTTGATCCAGGCCTTGGCCGCGGGCACCAGCTCCTCGACGGTGTCGACCAGCTCGTCGACCAGGCCGATCTCTTTGGCCTTGGCGGGCTTGAACCGGGTGCCCTGGCTGAGCACCTCCATGAACGCCTTCTGGATGCCGAACATGCGCACGGTGCGGGTGACCCCGCCACCGCCGGGCAGCAGACCCAACGTCACTTCGGGCAGGCCGAGCTGGCTGCCCTTGACGTCGGCGGCGATGCGGCGGTGACAGGCCAGCGCGATCTCCAGCCCACCGCCGAGCGCCGCGCCGTTGATCGCAGCGACCACCGGCTTGCCGAGGGTCTCCAGGGTGCGCAGCGCCTTCTTGATGTGCTCGACCTGGTCGAACGCCTGCTGGGCGTTGTCCGGGCCGACCTGGATCATCGCCTTGAGGTCACCGCCGGCGAAGAAGGTCTTCTTGGCGCTGGTGATGACCACGCCGCTGATCGAATCCTTCTCGGCGACAAGGCGTTCCACGGCCTTGTCCATCGACTCGGTGTAGTGCTCGTTCATGACGTTGGCCGAGCCCGTGGGGTCGTCCAACGTCAGGGTGACGATGCCGTCGGCATCCTTGTCCCACTGAATGGTGTTCTCTGCCATTGTTGTTCGAAACCCTCTCAGACTCGCTCAATGATGGTGGCCACGCCCATGCCGCCGCCGACGCACAACGTGATCAGCGCACGGCGGGCACCCCGGCGCTCCAGTTCGTCGACCATGGTTCCGGTGATCATGGCGCCGGTGGCGCCCAGCGGGTGGCCCATCGCGATGGCGCCACCGTTGACGTTGAGTTTCTCGTCGGGGATGTTCAGGTCCTTCTGGAACTTCATCACCACCGAGGCGAAGGCCTCGTTCAGCTCGAACAGGTCGATGTCATCGACGGTCAGTCCGGCACGGTCGAGCACCTTGCGGGTCGCCGGGGTCGGACCGGTGAGCATGATGACCGGGTCCGAACCGCTGGTGGCGGTGGCCACGATCCGCGCCCGCGGGGTCAGCCCCTGCGACGTGCCGGCCTTTTCGCTACCAACGAGCACCAGCGCGGCGCCGTCGACGATGCCGGAGCTGTTACCCCCGGTGTGCACGTGGTTGATCTTCTCCACGTAGTGGTACTTCTGCAGCGCCACCGCGTCGAACCCGCCCATCTCGCCGATCCCGTCGAAGGCGGTCTTGAGCTTGCCGAGGCCCTCCAGTGTGGAGTCCGGGCGCATGTGCTCGTCGTGGTCGAGGACGACCAGACCGTTCTGGTCGCGCACCGGCACCACCGATTTGGCGAAGTAGCCGCCGGACCACGCCGCGGCGGCCTTCTGCTGGCTGCTCAGCGCGTAGGCGTCGACGTCCTCGCGGGAGAACCCTTCGATGGTGGCGATCAGGTCCGCTCCGATGCCCTGCGGCACGAAACCGACGCTGTAGTTGGTCTCCGGGTCCAGCGCCCAGGCGCCGCCGTCGGAGCCCATCGGCACCCGGCTCATCGACTCGACACCGCCGGCCAGCACCAGGTCGTCCCAGCCGGAGCGCACCTTCTGGGCGGCGATGTTGACCGCCTCGAGCCCGGAGGCGCAGAACCGGTTGAGCTGCACCCCGCCGGTGGTGTCGGGCAGCCCGGCGGCGAGCACCGCGGTACGCGCGATGTCCCCACCCTGGTCACCCACCGGGGAGACCACCCCGAGGACGACGTCGCTGATCAGGGTCTCGTCGAGGTCGGGGAACCGGTTGCGCAGCTCGCGCACCAGCCCGACCACCAGGTTGAGCGGTTTGACCTCGGTCAGCGAGCCGTTTCGCTGCTTGCCGCGCGGGGTTCGGATGGCCTCGTAGATGAAGGCTTCGTCGGACATGGCCGTCTCTTCTTCCAATCGCTGTTGAACTCGCTGTTGCACTTCGCAGAGCCGTGTACGAGGGAGCGTAGTCCCTGCCTCGCCAGGCTAACAGGGGCAATCTATCAACCTGTTGGTTGGTCGGTGGTACGAGCCCCCGCACCGGGGTACGAGCCCCCGGGCCGTGGTGCGAGCCCCGGGGCCCCGGTGCCGATACCCTCGACGACCATGACGGTCTCGCGTCTGCAGCCCTACACGGCCACCACGATCTTCGCCGAGGTGTCGGCACTGGCGGCCCAGGTCGGGGCGGTCAACCTCGGCCAGGGTTTCCCCGACGAGGACGGCCCGGCGGCGATGCTGGCCGCGGCCCGCGCGGCGATCGCGGGCGGGGTCAACCAGTATCCGCCCGGCATGGGCACCCTGGAGTTGCGGGAGGCGATCGCGGCGCACCGCTCCCGCCACTACGGCATCGACTACGACCCGCAGACCGAGATTCTGGTCACCGTCGGGGCGACCGAGGCCATCGCGGCCGCGGTGATCGGCCTGGTGGAACCCGGCAGCGACGTGCTGGTCATCGAACCGTTCTACGATTCCTACTCCCCGGCGATCGCGATGGCCGGCGCCCGGCGGGTGGCGGTGCCGATGGTCGCCGACGGCGCCGGATTCGCCCTCGATCTCGATGCGCTGCGCGCCGCGCTCACCCCGACGACGCGCGCACTGATCGTGAACTCCCCGCACAATCCCACCGGGGCGGTGTTCTCCGAGACCGAACTGGCCGGGCTGGCCGCGCTGGCGGTCGAGGCGGACCTGCTGGTGATCACCGACGAGGTCTATGAGCACCTGGTGTTCGACGGTCACCGGCATCGGCCGCTGGCCGCCTTCCCGGGCATGGCGCAGCGCACCGTCAGCATCTCCAGCGCGGCGAAGATGTTCAGCTGCACCGGCTGGAAGATCGGCTGGGCGTGCGGGCCGGCCGATCTTTTGGCCGGGGTGCGCGCGGCCAAGCAGTACCTCAGCTACTCCGCGGGCGCGCCGTTTCAGCCGGCGGTGGCGTTGGCACTCAACACCGAGGACGCCTGGGTGGCCGACCAGCGGCGGGTGCACCGGCGCCGCCGCGACCGGTTGGCCGCCGGGCTGGCGCAGATCGGGTTCGCGGTGCACGACAGCGTCGGCACCTATTTCCTCTGCGCCGATCCGCGCCCGCTGGGCCACGACGACGGAGCCGCATTCTGCGCTGAACTGCCCGAACGGGTCGGGGTGGCGGCGATTCCGATGGCGGCGTTCTGCGACCCGGACGCCCCGCATTTCCACCGGTGGAAACACCTCGTGCGGTTCACGTTCTGCAAACGTGACGCCACCATCGCCGAGGGGCTGGACCGGCTGGCGGCGCTGCGCGGCTAGGGTTAATGACCTGGGGTGTATTGCCCCGGTCAGCCGCCACCGGCGTGTTTGGCGGCCAGCCCGGTCATCACCTGGTCGCGCAACCGCTCGGTGGCGGTCTCCAACACGAGTTTGCTGGCGCGTTTGACGATGAACGCCGGGATCGGCCCGGACGGCTCCACGGTGATGTCGAAGCGCACCCGGGTGCGATCCACGCCCTCGGCACGCAGGTTGTACTCCACATGCTGGGCCCGCTGCTGGAAGGTGGATTTGGCGTCCCAGATCACCCAGGTGGGACCCCAGTGGTATTCCAGGATCTCCTTGTCGACCAGCCCGAGGATTTTCACGGTGGCACGCACGTGGTGCGGCCGGCCGTCGGGGTAGGTGTCGAGGACCTCGACGCGCTTGTGCACCGGCGACCACGACGTCAACAACTCGACGTCGGCCAGCGCCCGCAGGATCGTGTCCACCGGGGCGTCGATGCTCACCTCACGGGATGCTCGTACAGCCATCGACTACCACGGTAGTCCGCTTCGCGGCAGCCGGCCGCGTTTGCGGCCAACCGGTCACCGGGTCCGCGACACGGCCGGCGAAAATCTCGGCTGTCAGCCCTTTTTGACCTTCAGCACCTGCTTGCGCAGGCCGTCGGTCGCGGTCTCCATGCCGCCCTTCATGGTCCGCTTGACCAGGAAGCCGGGCAGTTTGACCGCCAGGTCGATCTCCATGTCGAAGCGCACCCCGGTCTTGTCCCCCTGCGGGGTCAGGGTGTATTTGGCGTCCTGGGATTTCAGTTGCCCGGCCGACACCAGCGTCCAGCTCACCTCGTTGTCTCCCCAGGTGTACTCCACGACCTGTTCATCGGTGAGGCCGGCGGCCTTGATCGTCATCTTGACCTGCCGGGGCCGACCGTCGTCGTAGGTGTCGAGTACTTCCGCACTCTGATACTGCGGCGACCACGTCGGGGTGGACTCGACGTCGGCGATCACCGCCAAAATCTCCTCGGGGGAGGCCTCGATGACGACTTCGCGGGAATCCTTCACTGCCATGGCTGCAAACCTTAGCGGGCGCCGTTGGGGTGGGGACGGTTTTGCTCAGTTGACCGGTGCGCTGAGAAACGGGCGGTCCACCCCGGCGCCGGGGCCGTCGAAGTGCCACCACTCCCCCGAGTACACGCTCAGCCCGCCCGCCTCCATCGCCGCGGCCAGCCGAGCCCGGTTGCGCAACACCTCGGCGCTGAGACCGTCGGTCGCCCCGGCGTGGGCGCGGGGGGTGAAGTCGTCGAAGCCGGTGCCCATGTCTAGCAGGCACAGATCCGCGCCGAGGCGGCGCTGCGGCGCGCAGGGGCTGTGCACCGCAGCCACGGTGACGTCGACCGACCGCCCCGCCTCATGGCTGCGGGCCGCCGACCCGGGCCGGGCCACCCAGGCGGGGTCGGGCACCACCTCGAACATGCGGACCTGCACCGCGTGCGGCCGGTAGCAGTCCCAGAACACCAGCCGCTCACCGCCGGCGCGCAGCGTCGCCGCTGCGGTGGCCAGCCCCGGGGCCATCGACTCGTGCACCAGACAACGTGCGTCGGCGGGATACAGCTGCACCCCGGTGAAATTGTCGGGCGTGGCGTAGCGCAGGTCGATCACCGCGTCAGCCACCACGGTGCGCACGTCGACGAGACCGTCGGCGGCCGCGGCGGGGCTCACCGGCGGGACATCGGCTGGGACATCGGCACGGGCCGGCCAGGCTGACACCCCGCCGGCGAGCACCCCGAGCAACACCGCCACCATCACCCGCACCATGGCTGTCACCGTAGGCGATCGCGGGAGTCACCGCGGGGGTGTGCAGTGCCCACCCGGCCAGGCGTCCCGGTGGGCGCGTACCCAGTCGCCGAGCGTGTCGAGCATGGCCACCCCGGTGGTGAAACTGCCGTCGTCGGGGTCGGCGGCCAACGCCACCCCGAGCGTGCCGGTGGCGGCGGGAAGCAGCGCCACCTGGCGTACCAGGTAGCCGCCGTCGCGGTCGGGGCCCCAGCCGCCCTTGCTGGGGGTGTCGTCGGCGGCCAGGCCCCACTGTTGGGCGGCGCTGATGTGACGCATCCGCTCGAGCACCGGGGCGGCGTCGGGCACGCACGGCAGCGTGAAGGCGAACCGGGCGGCGTCGGTCTGCGCCCACTGGGTCTGCCCGAACGGGCTGTAGGGCGGATAGACCTGGCGGGTCTGCACCACGGTGTCGGCGCTGGCGCCCTCGGCGAGCACCGCGTGGACCTGCGCACCGGCGTCGGCGGGGTCCCCCAGCAACTGCCACAGCGCCATCGCGGCGTCGTTGTCGGAGGCGGTGATGGCGCGGTCGACTAACGGCTTGGCAGCCGCGGCGTCCACCCGCAGCGCCGCGACCGAGATCGCCACCTTGATCGTCGACCAGGCCGCCCCGGACGACCAGTCACCGAAGCGCTGTTCGGCACCGTCGGCGACGACGGCCACCCCGACGGCCCCGGCGGGCAGGTCGGCCTGCATCGCGGCGAAGTCGCCCGCAAGATCCACCGAACCGGGCGGCGGCGACATTTCGGTCGGGGCGACCGCGGTGTCATCGCGGCCGCAGCCGACCGGTCCGCCGAGCGCGACCAGCCCGATCAGCAGCACGGCGGCGGGCAGCTCGCGAAGCCTCATCCTCAGTGTCGTCACCGCCTCAGTAGAGCAGCAAACCCGACCTGGCGCCGACTCCGTAACGCCTGTTCGTCCCCGCAGAACGGCGCCGTCCTGACGTTGTTGAGAATTTGTGTACCGCCGCCCCGCTACCGGCGGGTAGATTCTCACAGCGGTGACGTCCGCCGGGAAGCGGAATCCTGCACACCCGTCCGATGAGTTCGATCGAGAGGAAACCGTGAGGTTCACCGTGTCGCGTGCGGCCACCTTGGCGGCATCAATGATTTTGCTCAGTGGCTGCACCACGGTCTACCCCGGAATCGGGGTGCGTGACCCGTATGCAGACCAGAACGTCAACCTCAGCCTGCTGGACACCGGGAACTACCCGACGAAGCCGAGCGAACCCCTGGGCACGGCAGGAAACCGGGACGACGGCGCCCGCGCGGAGGCCCGTCGAATGGCCGAGGTGGTGTTGGTGCCGTTCGAAGTCGATCCCTCGTTGACCGGTTCGGGTGATACCGCCGGGTTGATCACCGGCACCGACGGCATCGGTTCGTCCTACTTCATCGAGGACCTCGGTGTCAGCCGGGTGATCGGGGAGCAGCTGGCGGGCGACCGCCTGATCGCCGGGTTCGGGGATTCCGCCCAGTCCCCGCAGACCAACGGTCTGATCAAACTCAAGGAGGCGGTGGTCCGGTTCGCCACACCGGAAGACGCCAAGTCGGCCGTCGAGGCGATGGTCGCGGCGTCCGACCACGATGAGAAGGACGGGGACCCGGCGCGGCACCCCCACCCGATTCCCGACCACCCCGATCTGGCTGCGTTCAGCGCCGACACCGGAAGCCGCGGTTCGGTGTTCGGCTATCAGGCCGATGGCCCGTATGTGTTGGTGTACTACGCCGAGTCCGCCTACCGCGACAGCAACGTCGAGGGCGCCGTCAAGTTGCTGACCGCCGCGGTGGACAAGCAACTCGCGGCATTGAAGGACTTCACACCGACCCCCGTCGACAAGCTCGCCGATCTGCCGCTCGATCCCAATGGGTTGATGGCGCGCACCCTGCCGGTGGTGAAGGGCACCAGGTCACCCAATGCCGGCGTCTACGGTCCGCACGGGGCGCTGCACTTCATGATGAACCCGAAACGCAGTCAGGAACTGTTCGATGACGTCGGGTTGACCGAGTTCGTGCAGGCGGGCAGCTCCGTCTACCAGACCCGCGATGACAGCGCGGCGATTCAGGTGGCCGACGACTTCGTCAACCAGATTTCCTCGACAGCTTTCCGGAACTACACCCTCGATGACTCGGTCAACGGCCTGCCGAACACACGATGCCTGAAGCCGGAGAAGACCGACCTCTATCCGACGCGCTGTGTCGGCAACTACGACAAATATGTGATCGAGACCGGCGCGGCAAACGGTACCGAGGCACGACGCATGTTTGCCGCCCAGTACGTGATGTTGGCTGCGGCGTAGCCGCGAGTCCCCCGACCACCCCGATCAGCGAAGCGAGGCCACAATGACCATGCCCGCAGGAGCTCAGGTATCCGGATACACCATCGAGCGGGTGCTCGGCGCCGGCGGCATGGGCACGGTGTATCTGGCGAAGCACCCCACGTTGCCGCGCAGCGTCGCCTTGAAGGTGCTCTCCGCAGAACTCTCCGGAGACCCGGAGTTCCGCGCCCGGTTCATCCGGGAGGCGGACCTGGCGGCCAGCCTCGACCACCCCAACATCGTGCGGGTCTACACCCGCGGTGAAGCGGAGGACGGCCGGCTCTGGATCGCCATGCAGTTCATCGACGGCACCGATGCCGGAGCACTGGCCGATCGGGGTCCGATCCCGGTGGATCAGACCCTGCACATCATCGGCGAGGTCGCCAAGGCGCTGGACTTCGCGCACTCACGCAAACTGCTGCACCGCGATATCAAACCGGCGAACTTCCTGCTGACCGGTGAGCTCGGTCCACAGGAGCGGGTGTTGTTGGCGGACTTCGGGATCGCCCGCGCGGTGGAGGAGGCGACCCGGCTGACCGCCACCGGTTCGATGATGGCCACCGTCGCCTACGCATCCCCCGAGGCCATCGAGGGTCGACCGGTGGACCACCGCGCCGACCTTTACTCGCTGGGATGTGCGCTGTTCCGGATGCTAGCCGGGCGCAGCCCTTTCCAGGACGCCGGCACCATGTCGGCGGTCATGATGGCGCACTTGACCCGCCCGGTGCCGACGGTCACCGAATTCGCGCCACAGTTGCCGCCGGCGATCAACGCGGTGATGGCGATAGCGATGGCCAAGAGGCCCGAGGATCGATTCGACAGCGCCAGGGAGCTTTTCGAGGCCGCGCAGGCCGCAATGCTGCACAACCGGATGCCGGATCGGCCGGTGCCAAGTCCCACCGTCACGACTTTGCACGGCCAGGAAGCGCTGACCTATCCCTCGGGTGCGTTCAGCGGTACGTTCGCCAAACTGAAATCCGACCCGAAACGGCGCCGGAAATGGCTTCTCGGTGCCGGGGCGGCGGTCGTGGCCGTCGCACTTGCCGGGGTGCTGGTCTTCATGGCCACCAGACCCGGACCGCTGCCCTATCCCGCGCAGTCGTTCAAACACACCTACGGATCCACTCTGCTGGAGAAACGCCCCGACTCGATAGCGGCGCTTACCCTGGCCGACGCCGATGTTGCGGTATCGCTGGGTGCTCGACCGGTCGCCCTGGTCAGCCCTGACAGCACGGAACTGCCCTCCTGGCTGGCCGACCGCGTCCACGGCAACCCGACCATCCTGTCCAGCGCCGATGCCTCGAAGTTGGAGTCGGTGAAGCCGGAGTTGATCATCGACACCGGCGATGTCAGCAAGCAGGCCTACGACGATCTCGCCGACGTGGCTCCCACGATCACCCGCCCGGCGACTGCCGGGAAGGCGCTCACCGCCGACCAGCGACTGTCCTGGCTCACCGCCGTCCTGGGGGAACAGACCGCCGCCGCCGAACTGCGTGAACAACTCAAGGATGACCAGGAGAAGATCCGCGCCGACAACCCGAAGCTTGCCGAGATGACCGTCTCGGTGTTCAGGTTCGGCGACGACGGCGTGACCGCGCTGCTGGCGAATTCCGGTCCCGCCGGTTACGTCACCGGCCTTGGGTTCACCTACAACGAGAAGATGGCCGCCGGCGCCGATGGCACCGACGAGCTACCGGCCAACATGGACAAGCTGTGGGACTTCGGGAAAACCGCGGTGACGCTGGTGTTACGGACCGACAAGGACGCCGGTAACGGCGGTTTCTACGGGCTGCCCACCCAATTGGAGACCCGCTCCAACACCGTCATCATCGTCGATGACCCCGACCAGATTTCGGCGTTGAACAGCGGCGGCCCCGCCGCGACCCGCTATCTCAACGAGTCGCTGGTTCCGGTGATCAACGCCGGTTTGAACTGACTGATGACCGGCGGCTTTCGTTCCCACAGCCGTTCGAGAGGGCTCCGATGACGCTTACCCGCAGACTGCTGGCCGCGTTATGTCTGTGCGCGCTCGGTACGACGGTGTCGGCCGGTTGCTCGAATACCGGTGACGGGACGAAACCGGCGGCGCCCGCCGACGGCATCGAACTGGACCCGGCCAACTACCCGACCACTCCCCGCGATCTGGGTAAGGCCGGAAGCCTGGGCGGTTACGTCGAGGCGCGCCGGATGGCCGACTTCATGACGATGCCGTTCGATATCGACCCAAGCCTCATCGATCCATGCAACCACCAAGGTGCCCTCAGCCGCGCCGCGAGTCTCGGATCGAACCTCGACACGATCTTCCCGGAGAGCGCCGCCACCAACTATGTAGCCGGTTTCGTCACGTGTGGATGGTCCGAGAAGACGGGCGCCCTGCGCAATGCTGTGCTCCGCTACACGACCCCGGAGGACGCCGCCGCGGCAGCCACCGAGTTGGGTATCAAGGGCGGCCCGGACCCCCAATGGTTCACCGACAAGGACGGGCCGACGGTGACGCCGACGGCGATACCGGACCACCCGGATGCCCGCGCCCTGACCTGGCAGGATGGCCGTGCCGTCGTGGTTGCCTACACGGCACACGGGCCGTTCCTGTTGGTGCAGAGCGCTTTCCTGGACTCCCAGCCGGATCCAGACCCGGCTCTGACGTGGATTGCCGAGACGTTGACCCAGCAAATCCCGTTGATCGATGAGTTCGAGCCCACCCCGGCCGACCAGATCACCGACCTCCCACTGGATCCCACCGGGTTGGTGGGCCGAACATTGGATCCACCGCCGGACCGCCAGACCCAACTCGTTTTCGGTCACTACGGCCCGCACGCCTTCCTCACCTTCTCCGACGATCCGGTCGCCGACGAGAAACTGTTTGCCGAGGCTGGGGTGACCGAGCTAGTCCTCGGTGGTGCCAACGTCTACAAGACCCGCGATGCCGCCGGGGCGAAGCAGATCGTCACCGAGTGGTCCGACGTCCGGGACAGGGACACGGATTGGAATCCGGTTGACGCGGCTACCGGCATCGAGGGGATTCGCTGCCACGAGCAAGTGTCCAAGCGCGGCACCGACGAGGCCCGAACGCTCTACACCTGCAACTTCAGCGTCGACGCTTACGCGGTCACCGTCACGGCCGCGCAGGTGGCCAATCTGCGTCAGATGGCCGCCGCTCAATCCCTGTTGTTGACCGCCGAGTGATCCACTGACCGGAGAGATGATGACGACGCCACCGAACCCACCACCCTGGGATGGCTCTCCCGGGCAGGCCGCCATCGGGGCGCACCGGCTCGGACGACGCCTCCGTGCTCTGCCCGTCCGGCAGTTCGTGGCCGTGGTGAGCATCCTTACCACGGCCACGGTGGCGCTGGCCGGCTGCTCGACCGCCGGCGACGCGCCACCGGCCGCGGACCCCGCCGCGCTGGATGCGGGCAACTATCCGACCGAACCGCGTCCGGACTTGGGCAGAGCCGGAGACTTGGGCGTCTACGTCGAGGCCCGCCGGATGGCCGATTTCGTGACGATGCCGTTCGATGTCGACCGGGACCTCACCGGCGGTTACAGTCAGGGCGCCATCAACGGTGTGGTCAAGAGCGCGAGTTCGTTACGCAGCACACTCCGAATCTCGGTGCCCGACGGAGCCGCGAACAATTTCGTCAACGGATTCACCGTCCAACGGGCAAGCGCTGGTTCCCGCGGCCTGTATCTGCAGAACACGGTGCTGCGCTACGGGAGTCCTGCTGATGCCCGCGTCGCAGCCGACGAACTAGCGGGCAAGGGAGCGAAACTCGCAGCCCCCTTTGATGAGGACGCACCGCAGGACCGCCACCTCGCGATTCCGGGCCGCCCGGAGAGCCGCGGCATCGCCTGGGAGGAGAAGGACCACAATCTCCTCATCTTCACCGCCCACGGACCGTATGTGCTGGTCCAGCAAGCGGCCGCCGAAAACCCGGATGCTGCAGCTGATCTGGTGGTACGCACCCTGGACAAGCAGATTCCGCTGATCGACACCTTCGAACCCACCCCGGTCGACAAGATCCCCGACCTGCCGCTGGATCCCACCGGATTGCTGGCCCGCACCCTGGAACCTGCACCGGATCAACGGGACCGACTCAACTATGGACACTACGAACCGCGCGGGTCCCTCGCCTTCTCCGACGACCCATTCGCCGACGAGAAGCTGTTTGCCGAGGCAGGGGTGACCGAGATCGTGTTCAACGGCACCGACGTCTACCACGCCCGCGACGCCGCCGGGGCAGAGCAGATCGTCAGCGCCTGGGCCGAGGACCGGGAACAGGACTGGGACCCCGCCGACGCGATACCCGGCCTGGACGGCTCACGCTGCCACCAGCAGGTGATCAAACCCGGCACTGACGACGCAGAATCGGCATACGCCTGCCTGTTCACCGCCGGCGACTACGCGGTGGACGTGTTCGCGAAACAGAAGACCAAACTGCGTCAGATGGCCGCCGCCCAGTATCTGTTGCTGACCGCCGAGTGACCCGTTGACTAGAGAGATGATGAGACCCGAAAGATGATGGCCGCGCCACCGAACCGACCGATTCCGCGCCGAGCACACCCAGGCTACCGGCCGAATCCGGTGCGACCGCACCAGCGCCGGCGCGGGGTGGTCGCCACGCGACTGGTCGTCACGCTGAGTCTGCTGGCGCTCGGTGCGGCGACACTGACCGGCTGTTCGCAGACTCTTCCCGGGCACGTCGCGAAACGTCCGGACCACGCCGACGTGGACGGCCTGAACCCGGGAAACTACCCGACCGAACCGCGCCCGGACCTGGGCAGGGCCGCCGACCAGGGCATCTACGTCGAGGCCCGCCGGATGGCCGACTTCATGACGATGCCGTTCGAAGTCAACGCCGATCTCACCGGCGGAATCGGACTTCTCAGCGTCTTCAACGGACCGTTCAAGGGCGCCACCGCGGTCGGGACGATTCTCGACACCGTCTTCCCCGCGAGCGCCGCCACCAACTACGTGACCGGATTCATGGTGAGCCGTACCCGCGGCGGGGACCATAACCTCGTCGCGCAGTCCGCGGTGCTGCGCTACCAGAGTCCCGATGATGCCGTGGCGGCCGCCACGGAACTGGGCGTCAAAGGAGGGCCGGACCCCAACCGGTACCCCGATAACACCACCCCCTCGTTCGACCCGATCGCCATCGCCGGTCACCCCGATGCCCGCGCATTGCGCTACGGCTCAGGCAACGTCACCGTGGTCTCCTATACGCCGCACGGTCCGTTCCTGTTGGTTCAGCAGGTGTACTCAACCACCGACAAGGACGAGCCGGCCCGGTTGGTCACCGCCTTCCTGGACAAGCAGATCCCGCTGATCGACACCTTCAAACCCACCCCGGTCGACAAGATCCCCGACCTGCCGCTGGATCCCACCGGATTGCTGGCCCGCACCATGGAACCCGAGATCGACATCCGCGGGAAGTTCCGTTTTGGAACCTACGGGGTGCGAGGGTTCCTCAGCTACTCCGACGACCCGTCCGACGACGAGAAACTGCTCACCGACGCCGGGGTGACCGATATCGCGTTGAGCGGTGCCGACGTGTACCACGCCCGCGATGCGGCGGGGGCAGAGAAGATCATCGCCAAGTGGGCGGAGGTCCGGGGCACCGGCACCGAGTGGGCGGCCATGGAGCCGGTGCCCGGCATCGAAGGATCCCGCTGCCACAAGCAGGAGGACAAGCCCGGCACCGATGACGCCAAAACCTACTACGCCTGCCTGTTCACCGTCGGTGATTACGCCGTCGACGTGGCCGCGACACAGAAGGCGCAAATCGTCCAGAAGGCCTCCGCCCAGTATCTACTGCTGACCGCCAAATAACCCACCGACGGGAGAGAATGATGACTGAGCCACCGAATTCACCGCCGCCCACCCGCGCCTGGCAGCCCGATCCGGGGAACCCGTCGGGCCAGCCTCCGCAACCCGGCCAGCCGCCCGCCACCCAGGCCTGGCAGCCGACCGCGGCACCGTCCGGACAACCGGCGTTCTCCCCCGGGCAGCCGGTCGCGCCCCCGGCGCAACCGGGCTACGCCCCCGGCCCGGAGGGCGGCCTTCCCCCCGGGACCGAGGCCACCACGGTCATCACCCCCTCCACTGCCACGAAAGAACGCCGGTTCGGTGGGAAGAAGCGACGGGTCGCGCTGTTGACGGTGGTCGGCGTCGCGGCGATCGCGTTGGGAGTGCTGGGGTTCTGGAAGCCCGGCTTTCTGATCACCCGGCAACTCGACGTGCACGACGCCGAGAGCGGAGTACGCCAAGTGCTCAGCGACCCGACCCTGGGCTATGGCGCCGGCGACGTCACCGACGTGCACTGCAATGACGGGAAGAACCCGGTGATCAAACAAGGGTCCACGTTCACCTGCGAGGCGACCGTCGCCGGGGCCAAGCGCACCGTAGAGATCAAGTTCGCCGACGATCGCGGCGGTTACTGGGTCGGCACCCCCCAATGACCCGGAATGAGGATCGGTGACAACCGCCGCCGCGGCGGGCGATATGTTGAGGCGGTGACGTTGACGGGGACCCACCAGGGGGTGAACCGGCGATGACGACGTTTCCGATCGGCTCGGTGGTCGCCGGCTACCGGGTGCGCCGGATCATCGGCGCCGGCGGTATGGGCACCATTTACGCCGTGGACGATCCGGCACTGCCCCGGTTGGACGCACTCAAAGTGCTCTCCGCGGAGCTGTCGGCCGACCCGAAGTTCCGCGCCCGGTTCATCCGGGAGGCCGATGTCGCCGCCCGCCTGGACCACCCCAACATCGTCTCGATCTACGACCGCGGCGAAACCCCGGACGGTCAGTTGTGGATCGCGATGCAGTTCGTCGACGGAATCGACGCCGACGCGGCGATCCGCTCCGGCACCATGACCCCGCGCCGGGCGGTGCACCTCATCGCCCAGGTCGCCGACGCCTTGGATTACGCGCACGCGCATCGGGTGTTGCACCGTGACCTTAAACCGGCGAACTTCCTGCTCACCGGGCCGGCCGGGCCGGACGAGCGGGCGCTGCTGGCCGATTTCGGGATCGCGCGCGCCGTCGATGATGCCGGACTGACCGGCACCAACATGGTGATGGCCACGATGGCCTACGCGGCCCCGGAGGTGCTCTCCGGCCAGCAGATCGACTACCGCGCCGACCTCTACTCGCTGGGATGCGCGCTGTATCACCTGCTCTCCGGCGAAGTCCCCTACGCCGACACCGCCGGCGGGGCCGCGCAGGCCGCAGCGCATCTGCGCCGCCCACCACCGCAGGTCGGCGGACCGGACCGGGCGTTGGGTCAGGCGTTCGACTCGGTGATCGCCACCGCGATGGCCAAGGATCCCGCAGCCCGGTTCCCGTCCGGGCGGGCACTGGCCGCCGCCGCCCGCCACGCACTGCAGGAGTACGAACTCGTGGTCACCCCACGATCCGCCTTCGGTGCCTCCGCCGACGGTGCGGCCGCGCCGCCCCGGCGCCGGCGCGGCAAACTGATCGCGTTCGGAACCGCGGTCGGAGTGCTGGTCGCCGGCGGGGTGACCGCCGGGGTGATACTCGGCGGCAAGGACTCCCCGACCGATCCATCCGGGACCGGCCCCAACATCGAGGCGGTGCCGACCGTGTCCGCCGACGAACTGCCCGGGCTGATGGTCTCGGTCGACGAGGTCACCGCTGCCACCGGGGTCCCGGCGAAGCGGAACGGCGAGCCTTTGACAGAGCTCGTCAAAGAAGGCAACGACAGCTGCGTGGGCACGGTGTTTCCGCTTCAGAAGGCCAGCTACAACAACAGCGGCGCCACCGATCAGTACGGTGAGAATTTCGCGGACACCACCCCGGAGCAGCGCGCGGTAACCATCGCGTCGGTGGTGGAGTTCCCGTCACCGCAGCTGGCCGACCGGCACGTGGCCCGGCAGCGGACGCTGTGGCAGCAGTGCGCCTACAAATCGGCCGGGGTGAGCGGATCGGGCGGCGATCCTGGCTACAACTGGCTGATCAGCGCGGTGACCCCCGGCGACATCGTGACCTCCACCGCCACCGTCGACACCAACAACCGGACCTACCAGCACGCGCTGACCTCGGTGAACAACATCGTGGTGGACGTCCTCGCCTACGTCGGGCAGAAGCCCGACGCGGCGGTGACGGTTTTGCGCGCCATCACCAAAAAGGTCCCCCACTGAGGTCCGAGACGGGTCCGGAACCACGAACGACGCACGAGGGTTCGCGTGCGGCCCCCCTGGGCGACCTCACGCCGCACCTGCCCTGTCGGGTGCGCCACGCCCCACCGGACTCACAGGTCGTTTCCCGCATAGGACTGGTTGAAGCTCTTGTTCGCCAGCGGAAAGTCGGGCACGATCGTGTCGGTCATGGCGACCGGCAGTGCCGGCCAGTTGAACCAGGACGGATCGACGATCTTCGCGCGGGTCAGCGTGCCGTCGGCGTCGATTTCGACGCGGTGCACGATGGTGCCGCGCCAGCCCTCCACGATGCCGACCCCGTCGGCGGCCCGGCCCTTCTCGGGTAGCGACACGGCGATGTCCGTCGGTCCGCCATGGGTCTCGGTGAGGTGGCAGGCCAACTCGACCGAGGCGGCGACCTCGTCGCGGCGAACAATGTAACGGGCCAGCACATCGCCGCCGTCGTCGCCGGCCTCGGTGACCGGCAACGCTGTCACGGGGTGATCCAGGCGGGCGTCGGTGCTCACGCCGCTGGCCCGCGCCACATAGCCCAGGGTGCCCAGCACCCGCGCATCGGCGCCCGGCAGTACCGCGGTGCGCGCGAAACGTTCGTAGACGACGGAGTTGCCGAGGGTCAACGCAGCGATCTCGGCGACGTCGTCGCCGATGCGGCGCAACTCGTCCGGGTCGGGCAGCTCCCGCAGGTGCACGCCTCCGGGCCGGATGGCTCCGCGCAACAACCGGTGACCGGTGACGCTCCGGTTGATCCGTAGCAGGCGCTCCCGCACCTGCAGGGCGTGCGCGTTGGCCAGACCGAGGCTGACGTCGTTGGCAAGAGCACCGAGGTCACCGACATGGTTGTACATTCGTTCCAGTTCGACCAGCAGGGCACGAAGTCGTTGTGCCTCATCCGGTACGGCTACCCCGAGGGCATCTTCGACGGCGAGGCTGTGCGCCAACGCATGTCCGGCCGAGGTGTCGCCGCTGATGTGTTCGGCGAGTGTCGTGGCGTCGCCGACGGGTCGTCCCTGAAACGCCCGTTCCACTCCCCGGTGCAGGAACCACAGCCGGATCTTCAAGCGCAGCACCGATTCCCCGACGACCGAGAACCGGAAGTGTCCGGGTTCGATGAGTCCGGCATGGATCGGGCCGACCGGGATCTCGTAGACGCCGGGCCCTTCGACTGTCTTGAAGGGGTAGCGCGCCGTCGAGGTGAACGGTGGTGGCGGTCCAGCGTCCCGCCGCATCGGATACCAGTCCTGCGGCCAGTGCGCGTGGCGGACCAGTCGATAAGGGCGTGGATGGCCGAGGGGGGCGATCCCGAACAGGTCGGCCATCTCGCGTTCGAAACGACCGGCGGGAAAGGAGAGCCCGGCGAGGGAGGGCACCTGGGGTTGGTCTGCGGACGTGGTGACGCTCAACTCGATCCGGCGGTCGGGCCTGCCGGCCAGAAACAGGTACACCACCCGTAGCCGGTCACCGTCGTCGTGTGCGGCGACCAAACCCAAGCGGAAGCCCGCATCGAGAAGTCTGCGGGCCTCAGCAATGAGTTCGCGGTCTGCGACGGTGCGGGTCTGGCGATGCGTCGTCATCAACGCACCCCGAACTGGGTTCCGGCGGCGTCGAACAGGACCGCCAGAGGCCCGATCGTCACACCGAGCACCACCGTGAGCGCGACGCCGGCCACCAGCGCACCGGCGACCGGAATCGGGACCGCGATGTCCACCGGAGCATCACGGGTAGGCGCGAACATCACCCGGATCGAGTTGCGGGTCAGCGCGGCGAAGGCGATGACGATCAGCACCAAGACCACTGCCAGCACCCAGGACAGCTGTGCATCGGCCAGGGATCGGGCGATGGAGATCTCGCTGGCGAACATCGCGAAGGGGGGCAGGCCCAACAGGGCGATCATGCCGATCATGAAGGTGGATCCGAGCAGACGAGACCGCTCGAAGACACCCCCGATGTCGGCCAGCGCGGTCGAGGAGTAGCCGTGTTGCAGTTGTCCGCTGGTCAAAAACAGCACGGTCTTGCCGACACCGTGGGCCAAAACATGAAGCAGCAGTGCGGCGATCGCCAATCGCGTTCCCGCCGCGGCGGCGACGGCGATCAAGCCCATGTTCTCCATCGATGAGTAGGCCAGCATCCGTTTGAGGTCGGTGGTCACCGTCAGCAACAGCGCGGCGACCAATACCGTGGCCAGTCCGGCCGCCAGCAACCCGCCGCGCAGAAATCCCGGCCCCACTGCGGCGTCGATGATGGGTTTGATCCGGATCAACACCGAAAACGCCACCGACAGCAGCACACCGCTCATCAACGCGGACACCGGCGCGGGCGCTTGGCTGTGGGCGTCGGCCAGCCAGGTGTGAAACGGCACCAGGCCGACTTTGGCTCCGTATCCGATGAGCAGCAGGGCAGCGGCCAGTCGGGTGACCGCCGGGTCGAGGGCACCGGCGTGGGCGGTGAGTACATCGAGATGCAGGGCGTTGTCCGCGCCGGCACCGGCCAGGCGCGCGGTGAAATACAGCAGGACCGTCCCCAGCAGCGCCACCGCGATCCCCACCGAGCACACGATCACGTACTTCCAGGTCGCCTCCAGCGCGGTGCGGGTCCGGCGGTGACCCACCAGAAAGGCAGTGGCGACGGTGGTGGCTTCGATCGCGACCCAGACCACGCCGATGTCGTTGGCACAGACCGCGAGGACCATCGCCGACAGGAACAGCCCCGTCAGTACGCCGTAGAGGCGCGCACCGCGACGATCGGTGTGGCCGTCGGCCAGTTCTGTTCGGATGTAACCGATGCTCGCCCAGGTGGCGAGCGAACCGACGACGCCGATGACGATCAGCATCGTGGCCGACAGGGCGTCGGCACGCAGCAGCCCCCCGAGGGCCAGATGGCGCCAGCCCGTCCCGTGGCCGCCGACGGCCAGGGCGATCCCGCAACCGAGTACCCCCAGCGCCGCGACCACGGTCAGTGTCGCCGACCATGTGCGCCATCCGACGATCAGCGTGACGAGTGCCGCCGCCGCGGGGCCGACGATCGCGATCAGGATCGCTGTGGTCATCAGTCCCTCAACTCCTGAAGCCGATCGAGGTCGGCGTCACCGAAGGCACGGCGCAGCCGGCCGGTGAGCACACCGATCACGATCAACGCGAACAGCACGTCCAGCGACGCCCCCAACTCCACGATCAACGGGACACCGGCGGTGAGGAGAAAGGCGGCCGCGGTGATCCCGTTGTCCAGCATGAGAAATCCGGCTGCCTGCGAGATGGCGTGCCGACGGGTGGTCATCACCCACAGCGCCGTCAGCACCACGGCGAACGCCGCCGGGGCCGCTGCCGTCGTCGCCACCGGTTGCAGCGCCACGACCGGGCGCGACACCGCGAAGGCCACCATCACCAGGGCGGTGGTGACCAGCAGTGACACGCCGGTGCTGACCAGCGGGGTGGCTTCGCGCTGGTCGCGGCGTTCCTGGCCGACCACCCGTCTCAGCAGCCAGGGCAGCAACACGGCGCGCACACCGAACACGGCGATCCCCACGGCGATCAACGCCGTGTCGTGGTCGTGTACACCGCGGATGATCGGGATCATCGCCAGTGCCGCGCCCTGCAGCGCCAGCAGCCGCACGATCGCGGGCAGGTCCCGGCGCCACACGATCAGCACGGCGGCCAGCAGCACCGTTCCGGCCGCGAGGTCCAACAGGCTCACGTAGTCGACCACCGGCTCACCCCGATCCGGTGAAGAAGTTGGCCGACGTCACCGCCAGCAGAGCCAACAGGAACGACCCGGCGAGCAACTCCGGAACCCGGAAGAGCCGCAGCTTGGCGATGAACACCTCGGCGAAGGCCAACGCCACCGCCAGGACAATCACCTTGGCGGCGACCGCCGCCACGCCGATCAGCAGGGTGATCGGCGCGGGATCGGTCCCGGCGATGCCCCACGGCACGAAGAGGTTCGCCAGTAGCGCCAGCAACACGGTCAGTCGCATGCCGGAGGCCCATTCGACCAGTGCCAGTTTGGGTCCGGCGTATTCGAGAACCATGGCCTCGTGCACCATGGTCAGCTCCAGATGGGTGGCGGGGTTGTCGATGGGCAGCCGGCCGGTCTCGGCGATGATCACCACGACCAGCGCGACGAACGCCAGAGCGCCGGCCAGGGAGATCACCTGGGTCGGGTTGGCCATCGAATTCGCCACGATCGCACCGAGGTTGGCCGACCCGGCCGGTATCGACAGGGCGAACACCGCCAGCAGGATGGTGGGTTCCACCAGGGCGGCGATCGTCATCTCGCGGCTCGCGCCCATTCCGCCGAACGCGGTGCCGGTGTCGATCCCGGCGAGTGCCAGCGCGACGGTTCCGACGAACAACAGCCCGACGACTGCGACGAGGTCGGCCACCGGGTCCAGCGGCGATCCGGTGGCCACCAGCGGGGCGACGGCGGCGATCACCACGGTGCTACCGGCCACGACCGCCGGTGCGACGGCGAACACCACGGTCGTGCCGTCGGGTTTGATCGACTGCTTGCCGAGTTGCTTGCGCAGGTCCCGCCAGGGCTGCAGCACACCGGCTCCGATACGCCCCTCAGCGCGTGCCCGGACCTGCCGCATCACGCCGATGATCACCGGCGCCCCGAGGACGACCAGGGCGATTTGGACAGCCCCGGCCAGATACGCCATCACCGTCACCGCGCCACCACCAGGATCACCAGCACCCCGAGAGCGCCGTAGGCCAGATACAGGTGAACACTGCCGGTGTGGGCGCGGCGCATGAGTTGCGCCGCACCGCCGATCACCCGCAGCACCGGCCGGTACAGCCGGTCTTCGATGATGTCGGTCATCGCGCTGCGGTAGGAGAGCGTGTCGACCAGATACCGTGATCCCACCAGATGGGTCACCGCGAAATCGGTGTCGGGCCGCAGCACCCCGGTGAACACCCGCTGCAGGGGTTGGGCGAACGATGTTGCGGTGTACTGCATCCGGGTGCTGAGATCATCGGCACCGCATGCCCACAACGGGGCTCTCACCGCGTGGGGCCGCAGTGAGGCACGCCAACCGGACAGCGCGATCACGCTCAGCACGGCCGCGATCAGCGCCGCGGCAAGCAGTCCCGGCCCCATCGTCCCGGCCATGCCGGGCAACCGCACAATCGCCCCGAGTTGCGGCGGGTCGACTCCCGCCGCGGCCGGCAGGACGTCGAGGGCACCTCGCAACAGCGGCGTGACGACGACCGGCAGCACCGCCAACATCATGCAGCCGATCCCGGCCAGCGCCATCGCGACCAGCATGCTCGGCGAGGTCTCCTTGGCCGCGGCGGCGGCGTCGGAGCGCGGCCGGGCGAGGAATCCGATGCCGAAGGCCTTCACCATCGACGCGACGCCGAGTCCCGCGGTGAGCGCGACCGCCCCCACCGCGAGCGGCATCGCCAGGGCGATCACCGCGTCGGTGCTCGACGCGGTGTGGATGAATGACTGAATCAGCAGCCACTCGCTGACGAAGCCGGCGCCCAGCGGCAATCCCGATGCCCCCAGCGCGGCGATGCCGAACAGCACCGTCGTGGCCGGCATGCGTCGGGCGAGACCACCGAGGCGGTCCAGGTCACGTAACCCGGTCGCGCCCAACACGGCACCGGCGCCGAAGAAGGCGAGGGTCTTGAATGCGGCGTGGGCGAGCAGGTGCAGCAGCGCCGCGGCCGCCGCCACCATCGCAGCGGGATGGGCGCCGCCGGCGGCGAGCAGTGTCGCGGCCCCCAGCGCCAGCACGACCAGTCCCATGTTCTCGGTGGTGGAGTACGCCAGGAGGCGTTTGAGGTCGGTGGCCACCGAAGCCTGCAACACCCCGTAGACCGCGGAGACCGCCCCGACCACCAGCAGCGTCACACCCCACCACCGCGGTCCGGGTCCGAGCACCTGCAGATCGATGCGCATCAGTCCGTAGACGCCCAGGGTGACCATCGCGGCGCTCATCAACGCCGATACCGCACTCGGCGCCTCCGGGTGGGCCCACGGCAGCCAGGCGTGCAATGGGAGCAGCCCGGCCTTGGAGCCGAAACCGAGCAGGGTCAACACGAAGACGGTATTGGCGACACCGTCGGGCACCGCACCGATCGCGCTGAGATCGTCGGCACCGCCCGCCGCGGCGAGCAGCATCAACGCCACGAGAATCGTGACGAACCCGAGTTGGGTCATCACCGCGTACACCACGGCGGCCGAGCGCACCGGCGCACGTCGGTGCCCCGTCAGCAGCAATGCCAGCGACGCGATCGCCATGAGTTCCCAGCCGAGCAGAAAGGTGGTGATCGTTCCCGCCGCGGGAACCGTCAGCAGAGCAGCGACGAACGCCGGCAACAGCGTCAAGGGGATGGCGCCCAACCGTTCTCGGGTGGCGTATCCGATCCAGTACACGCCGACGATCCCCGAGACGGCGCCGATCAGCACCATGAAGAACCCACCGAGCGGTTCGACCGCAAACCGCACACCGATCAACGGCAGTGCCCATCCGAGATCGACCGACGGGCGGGAACCGGTCAGTGCGATCAGACCGACGATGACGCCGACCGCGCCGACGACGACCGTGGCCGCTCCGCTGACGGCAGCGGCCGCACCGCCACGCGGCAACGCAGTGGGGTCGCCGCTGGCCGGACGTGTCTGTGTCACCGTCACCGCCCGGCCACCGATCGCAGCGCGGCGATGATGTCCTCCGGTGTCGGCGGGCAGCCCGGTACCTCGACGTCGACATCGACGAAATCGGCCACCGCGCCGATCACCCCGTAGCCGTCGGCGAGCGGACCCCGCCCCAATGCGCAGTCGCCACAGGCGATCACGACACGGGGCTGCGGAGTGGCGGCGACCGTGTTGATCAGCGGGTCGACCATGTTGCGGGTGACCGCGCCGGTGACCAGAAGGGCGTCGGCGTGCCGCGGGGAGGCGACCAGCCGGATTCCGTAGCGTTCTGCGTCATAGACCGGTCCGAACGCGGCGCCGATCTCGACTTCGCACGCGTTGCAGGACCCGACGTCGACGTGGCGTACCTGAAGGCTGCCCCGCACCCCGGCGGGAGGAGTGCGGCGCGCGGTCGGCGCGGGTGGGGCGGGCTCGGCGAAGCGACCGCTGCGCACCATCCGGGTCAGCCAGCTCACGGGGCGCCCCGAAGGTCGTCAAGGATCGCGGCCTGGTCGCTCAGCAGGCCCGCGAGCACGGTGCGTGCCACGGCGAGCAGGTCCGCGATGCCGGCTGAAGCGATCGAATACACCACGGTGTTGCCGGATTTCGCTGTCACAACGACGCCGGTTCGTCGCAGCACCGCCAACTGCTGGGAGAGATTCGAGGCTTCCAAACCCACCTCGGGCAGCAACTCGCCGACGGTGCGGTCCCGCTCGACGAGCAGTTCCAGGATGCGGATCCGCGCGGGATGGCCGAGGGTTTTGAAGAATTCGGCCTTCAACTTGTACAGCGGCTCCGACATGGCACCAGACCGTAACAAAGAAAACAACAATTGAAAACTTTTTCAATTGTTGACTATTTAGTTACCGGCGAGGCGGGGCTCGATCACTCCGGTCATCCACCGCAGCACGGCGGGGATGGCCCAACCCGCGGCGATCAGGTGCTCACCGGGCACGGGCAGGTAGTCGACGGTTCCCCCGTGCGAGCGCCAGGCGGCGACGAGGTCATGCACGCCCTGCTCGGGGACGAACTGGTCACCGAGGAAACGGTCGCGTGAACCGTGATGAAGTAGGACCGGCATCGTCGGCGCCGCGGCGCCCGGCTTGTTGTCGGCGATCACGGCCTGCGCGATCTCTGATTCCATCGGGTCGGCGACCGCGGCGATCCGTCCCAGATCGATGCGCGCCACGCCGGCCGCGGCCAACGGGGCCTGGGGCAGGTCCTTGATGAGGGTCGCCACGTAGAACGCGAAATCGCCGAACAGCTCGACCATCTCCGGATATTCGCGGGCCTGGCCGATGACGGCCGCGGCGAACAGCCCGGAGCCCAGGGCGCCGTTCATGCTGCGGTAGAGCATCGCGTAGTCGGTCGGGGTGCCACCGGCCACGGCGCCACTGAAGCGAAGCTCCGGGGCGTAGGTCGGCTGTTCCTGGGCGGCCCACACCGTGGCGATGGCGCCACCGCTGTAGCCGTCCATCACCATCGGTGATTCGGCGAGCGCCGGTCGCAGTGTCTGCATGCCGCGCACCGAGTCCAGCACCGCATGTGCGGCCATCCGGCCGGCCGAGTACGCCATCCGCGGACCTTCGTGATCGGGCACCAGGACCGCGTAGTTGCGCGCCAACAACAGCGGCAACAGGGGCGGGACGTCGAGGTACACGCCGTGCGCGATGCGGTAGGACGGCGCGGCCTTCAGACCGAGTGCGTTGATCGGCTGGTTGCGCACCACCACCGGCCGCGGCCCGCTGCCCCGCCAGGGACGGCGCGGCTCGATCACCGTGGCCGTCACCGGCACCGCCCTTCCCGCGGTGTCGGTGGAGCGCACCATGAACCGGCGGACGTCCGCGCCGGGGATCGGCAGCCGCGGTGAAACACGCTCGTCGCGGATGATCGCACCGTTGCTGCGGGCGGCGAGATCGCCTGCCGGGGCGTAGAAACCGGTTCCCGTAATGGGTGTGGGCAGGATCGCCGCGTGCCGGTCGGCGCGCTGCGCGTCGGTCAGGCGGCGCTGCGCCCAGTCGTTGAGGCGCCGGATCACCGCGGGGCTGCGCAGCGCCGCGGCCGACCCTGCGACCGCGGCTACGGCGGTCGTGATGCCCGCGAGCGCGGCGGTCGGCGAAACAGCGTTGAGCGACCGCGTCGGCACCGAGTCAGCTTAAGCGCCGTACCCGCCGCCCACGCTGCATTCGGCGCTCTCGCAGGCGGTGCGCCGGTAGTCTCTGCTGACACGTTTTCCACGACAGGGTGGAGTGCCCGCACCGGGGACGGCCGCCGGCGCTGGCCGCGCGCCGGAGGCACGAAAGGGGCGGTGATGGCCACCGAGGACGACGTCCGGCGGCTCGCGCTCGGCCTGCCAGGAGCGTACGAACAGGCCAGCTACGGCGGCAGCCCATCGTGGCGGACCACACCGCGCATGTTCGCGTGGATCCGCGATGACGAGGGCGCGCTGGTGGTGTGGGTCGGGTCGGTGGAGGAGAAGGACATGCTCCTGGCCGCCGACCCGGGCAAGTTCTTCACGACCGCCCACTACGACGGGCATCCGGTCGTGCTGGTCCGCCTTCCTGCCGTCGGCGTCGACGAGCTCTACGAACTCATCGAGGAGTCCTGGTTTCTGCGGGCGCCGCGATCCCTGACCGCCACGCGCGGCCGCAAACGATGAGCACCGGCGCCGGCGGACCCCCGTTGGGGCTGCCGGGCCCCGCCGTCGTCAACCCACGGTTGACGAACCCCATGACGTCAACCTATGGTTGACGTCATGGTTGACCCGACACCCCTCGCGCAATCCGTACGCCTCGACGATCTGATCAACGCCATCACCGGCGTGCACGACAATCCCCTGGACCAGTTGACCGACGCGGTCCTGGCGGCCGAGCACCTCAGCGAGGTCGCCGACCATCTGATCGGCCACTTCGTCGACCAGGCCCGCCGGTCCGGCGCGTCGTGGACCGAGATCGGCAAGTGCATGGGCGTCACCAAACAGGCGGCGCAGAAGAGATTCGTCCCGCGGGCCGAGGCCACCGGAATCGACGCCGAGCAGGGCTTCAACCGCTTCACGCCACGGGCACGCAGCGCGGTGGTGGCGGCCCAAAACGCCGCCCACCAGGCGCGCAACGCCGAGATCACCCCCGACCATCTGGTTCTGGGCCTGCTGCACGATCGCGGCGCGCTGGCCACCGAGTTGCTCACCGCCCAGCAGGTCGACCCCGATGCTGTCGTCGCCGCTGTCACCCTGCCGCCCGGCGGCACCGAATCGCCCGCGTTGATTCCGTTCAGCGGCCCGGCCCGCAAGGTCTTGGAGTTGACATTCCGCACCGCACTTCGCCTCGGCCACAACTACATCGGCACCGAACACCTGCTGCTGGCGCTGTTCGAGGAAGAGGACGACGCCGGTCCCCTGCATCGGGCCGGGGTGGATCACGAACGGGCCGAGGCCGACCTGTCTCGAGCCCTGGAGTCGATCACTGTGAACCTGGCACGCGGCGCCGCCGGTTCCACCGACTGAACGACGTCGCGGCCTGCCCTGCCACCCGGACACCCCGTGCAAGTATCGGGCGCGGGTGGTGAGGGCGCCGGCAACCCCTTGTCACCCACCACCACCAAGCACGTCATCTTCGACTGTGCCATTGTCAAACGGCACAATCCGTGGTGAACTGCTGTGCGTGACGGAATCCGACGAACCACATCTGCCGCTGGCGCCTGCCCACGCCCCACGCCGGGCCGCGCGAACCCGCGACATCGAAGAGATGTGCTGATGTTCGGCCTCGACTCCCTGCTCAACATGCTGCGCACCGACCGACGCTCCGCTGACGCCAAGGCGGTGGTCACCGGCGCGGGCAGCGGCATCGGGCGGTCGTTCGCCCTGGAACTCGCCCGCCGCGGCGGTGAGGTCATCTGCGCCGATATCGATCCAGACCGCGCCGCGGAGACCGTCGCCTTGATCGCCGAGTTGCCCACCGGCAGTGCGCACGCGGCACAGTGCGATGTGTCCGATCGCGCCGCGGTGGAGAAACTCGCCGCGACCGCCCAGGAGGTATTCGGCGGGCCGCCCACCCTGGTGATCAACAACGCCGGGGTCGGTATCGGTGGAAAGCCCGTCGGCGACATCGGCTTCGAGGATTGGGACTGGGCCCTGGGCATCAACCTGTGGGGCGTGATCTACGGCTGCGAGGTGTTCACCCCGCTGTTGCGGGAGGCGGGTCGCGGCGGCGTCATCAACGTGGCCTCGGCCGCCGGGTTCGCCGCCGCGCCGTCGATGGCGGCCTACAACGTCTCCAAGGCCGGGGTGATGTCGCTGTCGGAGACCCTGGCCGCGGAGTTGAACGACACCGACATCACCGTGACGGTGCTGTGCCCGACCTTCGTCAAGACCAACGTCTTCGACGACGGCCGCATCACCCCCGGCTCGATGAACCTGAGCAAGCAGCTGGCCCGCTGGACCGGGCTGTCGGCCGACAGTGTCGCGGCCCGCACCCTCGATGCCCACGACGCCGGCCGCCTCTACGTGGTGCCGCAGCTCGACGCCACCGTCATCTGGCACCTGAAACGACACCTCCCGGGCCTCTACGTGCGCGGCGCCGGGCTGCTCGGCCGGCTGCTGCCCGACAACTGACCCGCCCTCCCCTGAAAGGAATCGATCATGGCAATGGACATGGACGCCATGCTCCAGACGATCAAGGACCGGCAGTGGGCGCTGGCCGACATCGACTGGCACGCACCGGGTGCGGAACTCATTGAGCCGGAGTTGTGGGCCAAGCTCAAACCGTTCATGTCGGATCTGATGTGGATCGAGAACGTCGGCGCCCGCGGTTTTGCCGCGCTGGCCAAGAAGGCTCCGACACCCACCCTCAAGAGCATCTACGAACATTTCCACGCCGAGGAACAAAAGCACGCTAACGCCGAACTCGCTCTGATGCGCCGCTGGGGGATGCTCGACGACGACGAGATCCCGGCGCCGAACGTCAACGTGCAGTTGGTGATCAACTGGCTCGACAAGCACTCCGACGGGATGGGCCTGACGTTTTTGGGCACCGTCATCCCGATGTTGGAGGTGGCCCTGGACGGGGCGCTGATCAAGTTCATCACCGACGAGGTCAAAGACCCGATCGCCCAAGAGGTGTTCCGGCGGATCAACTCCGACGAATCTCGGCACCTGGCCGTTGATTTCGAGGTGATGCATCTGCTCGGCCAGGCCGACATGCACAGGCTGTTGATCGAGTTGGTCGGCGGATGGATCAAACCCTCTTTCCTGATCGGGGTCCTGAGCTATTTCCCGCTGCTGAACAAGATGCGCGACAACATCGTCGCCATGGGCGTCAACGAGGAGAAGTTGTACCAGGCCATGCGCCGGTTCCAAGGAGTCGGCGAGCGCAGCGAATTCACCCGCAGGTTGCCGATGTACCGGATCGTGTCCTGGCAGGCCCGCAAGGTCATCGACCGCACCTCGAAATACCACTGGCTGGCGGACTCGCTGGTGAAGGCCACCAGCATCATCCCGCTGCCGTTGGTGCGGAACACCCCGACCTGGTCGCGTGAACTGACCTACGAGCCGGTCGCCTGAAGGAGTCGCACGCAATGACGCTCTCCGTAGCCATCATCGGTGCCGGCTTCGCCGGCATCGGCGCCGCGATACGGCTCAAGGATCAGGGCATCACCGATTTCGTGATCTTCGAGCGGGACACTGAAGTCGGCGGCACCTGGCGGGACAACACCTATCCGGGTGCGGCGTGCGACATCCCGTCGCACCTGTACTCCTACAGTTTCGCGCCCAAGCCCGACTGGTCGCGCACCTATTCGGGTAGCGCCGAGATTCTCGACTACATCGACGACATGGTCGCATCCAACGGCATCGGTGGCCACATCCGCTTCGGGCACAACGTGACCGGGATCGTCTACGACGAGACCGCAGGCGAGTGGACCGTCAGCTTTGCCGACCAGGATCCGGTGCGGGCCCGCGCTGTCGTCGTCGCCTCCGGCCCGCTGGCCAACGTCAGCTTTCCGGCCATCCCGGGCATCGACGACTACCAGGGGCACAAGATCCACAGTGCGCGCTGGGACCACGACTACGACTTCGCGGGTAAGCGGGTGGCCGTGGTCGGCACCGGCGCCAGCGCGGTGCAGATCGTTCCGGAGCTGGTCAAGACGGCCGCCGCGGTCAAGGTGTTTCAGCGCACCCCGGGCTGGGTGCTGCCCCGGGTCAACGCACGCAGCAGTGAGCTGGTCAAGCGGGTCTTCACAGAGCTGCCTCTGGCTCAGAAGGTGGCGCGGTCGGCCTGGTATTGGGGCCACGAGTCGATGGCTCTCGGGCTGGTGTGGGATACCCCGGTGACCCGGATCGTGGAGGCGGTCAGCGCGCTCAATCTGCGCCGACAGGTCAAAGACCCGTGGCTGCGCAGGCAGTTGACGCCGGACTTCTCCGCCGGGTGCAAACGCATCCTGATGACCAGCGACTACTACCCCGCGCTGCAGGCCGACAACTGCACGCTGGTGACCTGGCCGATCGCGCGGCTGGCGCCCGACGGGATCCGCACCGTCGAGGGCATCGAGCATCAATTCGATTGCATCGTCTTCGCCACGGGATTCGACGTCTCCAAAGCCGGCACCCCGTTTGCGATCACCGGTGTCGATGGCCGGGATCTGGCCTCGGAGTGGAGCAGCGGCGCGTTCGCCTACCGCAGCGTCGCGGTGTCGGGCTACCCGAACCTGTACTTCACGTTCGGGCCGAACTCCGGGCCGGGCCACAACTCGGCGCTGGTGTACATGGAGGCCCAGATCGACTACATCGTCACCGCGATCGGCAAGCTGCTGCAGTTCAACTGGAAATCTCTGGACGTGCGCCCCGAAGTGCAGGCGCGCTACAACGAGGACATCCAGCAGCGGCTGCAGTCCACCACGTGGAACTCCGGATGCCAGAGCTGGTATCTGACCGAGGACGGCTTCAACGCCACCATGTTCCCCGGCTTCGCCACCCAATACGTCAACCAGCTCAAGCACGTTGACCTGGAGGACTACAAGATCGTCGCCCGCCAGGAGCTGGGCAGCCCGGTTGCGGTCGGCTAGGGGCGGGCCGTGGTGGAGTACCGGATCGACGACCTGGCGCGGGAGGCCGGGACGACGACACGCAACGTGCGAGTCTATCAGGAGAACGGACTGCTGACCCGCCCGGTGCGGCGCGGCCGGGTCGCCATCTACACCGACCGGCACCTGCGCCAGTTGCAGACCGTCATCCGGTTGCTCGGCGAGGGATTCACCGTCAAGCACATACTGAAGTTCCTGACCGGGCTGCGCGACGGCCAGGAACTGGCGGAGGTGCTCAACCTCGATGACCTGGCGGAGCTGGTCACCGCGCCGTGGTCGCATCCGGAGTCGCGGACGATGTCGTTGGCGCAGTTGACCGAGCGGCTCGGCGATTTGGACGCGCCGACCCTGCGACGACTGTGCAGCACCGGGGTGATCGAGCCGACCGGCGACGCGGACAGCTACCTGGTGCCGGACCGCCGGATCATCGACGACTATGCGCAGCTGATCGCCCGTGGCATGCCGCTGGCCGCGATCCTGAAGGCCACCGCGGCCACCGACAAGAAGCTGGACGCCGCGGCCCGCGCCATCGTGCGCCACGGCCACACCGAGATCACCCGGCAACGCGGGCCCGGCTGGTATCCCGGTGACGACGCCGAACTCGCCTGGGCCGCCGACATCATCGCGGTGATGCGCCGGGTGGCCGGGCGCGCCGCGCACGCCAGCCTTGACCGGGCGCTGACGGCCGCGGTCCGCGACGAACTGGATGACTACAATCGGGCGGCCAAGACGATCCCCGCTGCGGGGGCAGAGTCCGGGGCTGGCGGGTCGGAGGCTCAGGAGGGGACCGCCTCCTGAGCGACGCCGGGGCCCTCGGGCCCGCCAGTTGTCGATGAGTTCGAGGACACCGTCCTCCGGGAGAGACGAAGCCTGACCGTTCACCACGGCTTGGGGCAGCCTCCCGGCCCCTTGAGGGTTTCGGCTGCGTTGAAGACGTCCGGGCAGAACGTCCACGCCGAGGGCGGCGGCGGTGCCCACAGCGGGCAGATCTCGTCGCCGATCAGATTGTGGCCGAGGCAGGGGATGGTGATTACCATTCGCTTGGTGATGCAGGTGCCGTCCGATCCGAGGCTTTGGCCCTGCGGACAGGTCGGCGGCCCATCCGGCGGTTTCGGTGGGTCAAGCGGCGGGCCGATCGGGGGGTCGACCGGCGGCTGCGCCTGGTTGGCGAGCTTCCGCGATTCGGCCGCCCCGTTGTCGGCTCGGGCTTGATCGCGCACGTCGGGGGTCACACAGACCGCGTCGCCACCGAACGCCTCCCGCCACACGAAGCCCTGCTTACAGGTGTTAGGACCGTATTCTCCGCCGTTCGGTTCCCGGTTGACGGCGCCGTCGGCGTTCTGTTGGGCGGTCGCGTCACGGACCGCCGGGGTGACGCAGACGTGATCGCCGGGGCGGCCGTCGCGCCAGACGTAGCCGTCGATGCAGGTGTCGGGGCCGTAGGGCAACGGTTCGGCCACCGCCGGTGCCTGGCCTATAGCGGCCGCCAGCACCGCAAGTGAAAACGCCGACGAAATCAGCACGCGCAGCCTGTGGGGCGCCATGACATCCCTCCTGGTTGGGTACGGGGGCACCGCACACCGAGATCTGATACGTCGACTATCCGACGAGACCGATCTCGGCAACATCGGCCAAAGCGCGTAGAACGCGGCGGGCGGGGTGGATCGCCAAAAACGAAACATCCGCATCCGGGTTCGACGGTCCGACGGGGCGCGGACCTCCGTCCGGCTGCCCGCGCAATTTTGGGGTAGGCGCCTACCCGTGTGCGATGTGGCGCCGACCGGCGATACTGCCCCTAGGGGTGCACCCCGACCTTCGGTCCGTCACAAATTAGGTACGCAGAACCCGCCCGCAGGCCCTGCGGGCAGGCGAGCGCGGCAGATCCGTTTTTCCCCGATCGGCTAGCCAGGAGCAGCGGCCATGGCCTTGATAGAACCGAGCGTGCTCGCCAACACCATTATGAGCAAGCTCTACGACGTGCTGACCAACGGCGACGACACCGTGCCGCCGTCCGACGACAATTTCTTTTCCTGGTGCACGCCGGGCATCCCGATCGAGCCCGCCGACCTGGAATACCTGACGCAGGGGCTGACCGGGGTGGTGAAGAAGTCCGCAGTTGACGCCATGCAACCCAGCGCGGTGGCCGCCTCCGGCGGCACGCCGCCACCGCCGCCGCCGCTCACACCCGAGCAGCTCGCCGACCTGATGGCCAAGGACACCTCGCGGCTGTACATGCAGGCGGAGAACATGGCCCGGCTGCTGGATTTTGTCCCCGACGTCGCCGCCGGCACCAACGAGCAGTTCGCCCGCCTGTCGGTGCAGAACAACGACGGCACGCTCTCCGACATCTACGACTACGCACTCAGAATGAGCCAGGTCATGAAGGTCGACCTGCCGCCGGAGACGGTGGAGCAGATCAAACGCCTCAACGGGCTGTTGCAGAAAACCGTCAAGTCCACCGACATCATCACCGGCGAGGAAACCGAGTGCACAGTCCCCAGTGACCTGGTCGTCGCCTACAACGCCAAGATGGCGGCCTACAGCGATGCGGCGCTGGAGTACAACGCACGCCGCATCGACGCGCTTACCGCGACCGACTCACGCGCGGTGCACGATTGGGCGATCAACGCCGATATCTATCGCAACAAGGTAAAGGCGGCGCTGGCCGATTGGGAGACGGCCGGGCACAAGACCGACTTCGAGAAAATCGCCGCGTTCTTCGAGCAGGTGGGGCGTCGGGACATGGCGCTACTCAAACAGGAGTATGTCGAGGACCTGGAAAAGGCACGACTCACCTCGCCGGTGTCGGGTTCGGACTTCTTCTTCACCTCGCTGGTGCCCGGGAATTTCGCCACGTCGACCGGCTGGACCCGATTCGGCTTCACGGCCGGCGACTACGAGAGCCATTCGAACTCCAACTACCAATGGTCGCGCAGCAGTGTCGGCGGTGGCGGCGGTTTTCTCGGCATCTTCGGTGGCAGCGCCTCGCATTCGTCGTCGAGTAGCCACAACGAGTACCACGGCACGTTCGACAGCAGCTACGTCGACATGAGCTTCGAGATCGCCCAGGTTCCCATCGCCCGGCCGTGGCTGCGAACCGCGTTTCTGACCAGCCACTACTGGCGTTTCGACCAGAACAACGTGGTGGTCAAGGGAGACCGGCTGTCCGACGGTGGCTCGCCGCCGAAAGGCAAGATGCCGGCCATTCCGATGACGGCGATCTTCGTGCGAAAGCTCTCCCTCAAGTTCGGCGAAAACCACAGCTTCAGCGACTACGTCGACAACGCACGCTCACAGGCGACCGGTGCCGGCGGGTACTTCAGCTTCGGGCCGTTCTTCGCCGGCGGGCAGGGGGCCACCCGTTCGGGCTCCGGGGACACCCGGCGGGATTACGGCTTCAAGTTCGAGAACAACACCATGGCGGTCGACGGCATGCAGCTCATCGGCTTCAAGTGCCATCTGCTGCCCAAGAGCCCCGACCCCGCAGCCGACATTCCCGCCGACTCCTGGATCTGAACCGGGCCCGGAAGGGGCGGTGGCATGGAAGCATTCGTCCAGCTGGCGCTGATCGAAAAGGCCAAACGCGTCTTTGCCGTCGATCCGGACGTCGACCTGTGTTTCCCGCTGCTCTCGCCGCTCACCTTCACCGCCGCGGAACTCGCGGCGCTGGCCGCGCCCGCGTCGGCGGCAGACTATGCCGCCGCCGCCGACTTCGCCCGCATCGTCAATTTCGTACCGCGTGGCCTGGTGGCCAACGCCTCCGGGCCGATGCTGTGGGACATCTACCGCGATGTCCTCGACCGCGCCGACGTGGCCTCCACCACCCGCCAACCCGCCGATGGCGCCGACCAGACGAGCATTCTGTTCACCACGGCCTCCGACGGCAGCCGCGTGGAAAGCGACGCCCTCAAGCGTTACCGCCAATACCGGGACGCGTGGTTCGCTGCGCGCGAGGATTACGGGCAGCACAAGCTCTCCGCCGAGGAGGGTGACGACCCGGAGGCCCGCAAGCACTGGACCGAGGTCGACGAACCGGCGCTCCGCCGCGTACTCGACGCGGCGGAGAACGACTGGGAGACGTTGGGTCAGCGCGCCCTGATCGAACAGGCGCTGCAGGCGCTACGGGCGACCGCGCTCGACGCGCCAAGGGCCCGGTGGACCGAATGGCAGGAGGCGTTCAACCCCGACGTCGACATGGCCACCGACGCCGGCGGCAACCGGTACGCACCCACCGGGTACTCCCCGCTGAACTTCGCCGAGCAGAACGCGTGGCTGAGCTTCGATCTCGCCGCGGCCGAGATGCGTTCACTAGTTGCTGCGGCCCCGGATTCGTTGAAGGTCGTGCTCGACGACGACACCGGGGCACTGCTGGAAAGCGTGGCGTTCGAGTACCGGTCGGTGACCCTGGTGCGGCCCTGGTTCGACGCCCAGGCGTTGACCTCCGGCATCTGGCGCAGCGCGGATCCCGGGCTCAGGCTCAGCGACGGAGCCGACCCTCCGCAGGGGAGGTGTCCCGCCTATCCGGTCGCCTGCGTGTTCGTCCGCAAGATCGTCGTCCGTGAGGTCGGATCCGACACCCCCAGGCCCCGACGCGATCTCCGGTTCACCCTTGACGCCAACCTACTGGCGGCCCGGGATCATCGGACGGTCAAGCTTGATCCGCAGATCTTGAAGCGGGTGCAGGTGCGTGACATGCGCACCCCGACATCGGCCCCCGCGCCGCCGGTGTCGGTGACCGCGCGCCTGTTTCGCAGCCTGGACGCCAGCACTTTCACCGTCGCCACACCGTCGCCGGCACACGCCGCCGCGCTCGCGGCGCGCACCGCGGTGGCGCGGCCGGTGTGGCACAGCAGCCTCGCGGCGCGCCCACTGCGGCCGGTCGCGGTGGTACCGCGGCCTCACCCGGTCGGCCCCCCGACGCCGCCAACACCGACATCCGAGAGCGACGAGTTGTCCATCCTCGCGTTCATCTGCAAACGGCTGCCCAAAACGCCCGACCCGGCTCCCGGGCTGGGGTGGAACCGATCCGACTGACCGACGGAGGCCCCGCCATGACAACCGACTCCGACCTGCCCAGCCCGACCGACACCGGCTGGTTCACCGACGCCGACGCCCTGCGCACCATGATGGAAGACGAACGTTTCGCCGACGACAAGACGCTCAGTTCGTTCACCGATGCGCAGACGCTCATCGCGACGTTCGCCGCCTCCCCGTCCGCGGGCGCCTGGCGATCGCTGGACCGCGCCACCGTCGCCGCGCGCTTGGCCACACTGATCGCCCCCACCCAGGGCAGCGACTCGGGGGTGGGCTATCGGAGCCTGCAGCAGGCGGGGCTCAACCTGTGCGGACCGGCAGCACTGCTGATGATGGCCATGGGGCGCGACCCGGTCGCCGTGGCCCGCTATGCCACCGACCTCTTCGATACCGGCTCAGGTTCGATCGGCACCTTCGCGGTCCACGCCGGCCAGGACCTGCTCGACGCCGACTTCGGCGCTATGTCTGCGCGGGGAAGCATCTCATCGCAAGCCGAATGGATGATGTTGGGCGCGATCCGCAACACCGCCCAGCCGTTCTGGCAGCCGCAGTGGCGCGGGGACCCCGACCAGGAGTTGGCCGGCATGACCCGGCCCGAGGAACTCGCCGACTGGATGCGACAGACCGGTATCTGGTCACGTGTCGATGACGACGGCCGCTGGGCCAGTAACCCCGGCATCCCCGACGCGACGGCGATCGGCATGTACGCCGGCACCGACACCGCGGTTCTGCTGCACACCGACCTGATCTCGGGGAGCACCATCGTCGACAGCGACACCGCACCCAAGGAGCAGAGTTCCTGGATCTCCGAGTTGTTCCCGAACCACTGGGTGGTCCTGCTCAGTGAGGTGGTGCCCGACCTGGCGGACCGCACCCTGACGTTGACGATCTGGACCTGGGGCGGCCGGCTGCGGCTGCGCACCCCCGAGCGGGTGTTCATCGACAACTACTTCGGCACCGTCTCGGCGTGGCTGCGCTGATCGTCCACCCACTGTCGAGCAATCCCGTCGACCTGCGAAACCCGGCCACCTGGCTTGCTCGAGCACAGAACAGCCCGCTGGGTTTTCGATGCCCGGCCGACGTAGGAACTTGCTGGACTTCACCCACTCCATCTCGGTGGCCAGGGCCGGGATCGAACCGGCGACCTTCCGCTTTTCAGGCGGACGCTCGTACCAACTGAGCTACCTGGCCGGAAGGCAGCGTGTGCCTCGCCGTACTAAGCGACCCTGACGGGACTCGAACCCGCGACCTCCGCCGTGACAGGGCGGCGCGCTAACCAACTGCGCCACAGGGCCTTGCTACTACTTACTTACTACCTGCTCCGCGTCTCCGCGTCGCACGTACCCCCTACGGGATTCGAACCCGCGCTACCGCCTTGAAAGGGCGGCGTCCTAGGCCGCTAGACGAAGGGGGCCAGAACCGAATCTCTCCGGGGTACTCACAACGTGGTGTCGCTGGGAGCCACGCTAGCTTAGGGCACAGTATGCCCAATCCTCAAACGCGCCCGGAAACCGGAGGCGTTATCCTGTTGCTCGCGCCCCTATAGCTCAGTTGGTAGAGCTACGGACTTTTAATCCGCAGGTCCTAGGTTCGAGTCCTAGTGGGGGCACCAACCAGATCGATCAACCGCCCAACTCGGCCCGCAGATAGGTCATGTCGGCGAACCGGCTGGCCAGCTCGTCGTCGGGGTAGACGAACCCGTTGTCGGCGTGCAGCTGCGCCACGGTGCGCGCATCGACCTGCCACTGCGCGGCGCTCAGGTGCTCCACGATGTGGGTGCGCTCCCCGTGGTAGATCAGCTCGGCGACATCGAGGCTGAACCCGAGTTCGGCCATCTTCTGCTGTTGGGTGCGCCACTGCTCGGAGTCGAACGGCGCGGTGTCGGTCATGAACTCACACGCCAGCCGGCTGCCGGGTGCGCTCAGCGCGGTGATGTTGTCGAACAGCGCGTCCTGGGCCGCCGGCGGCAGATAGACCAACAGCCCCTCCGCGCTCCAGGCGGTCGGGGCGCCGGGATCGAAACCGGCGGCCTTCAGCGCGGCGGGCCAGTCGTCGCGCAGGTCGACCGCGACGGTGCGTCGCTGCGCGGTGGGCTCGGCGCCCAACTGCTCGAGGGTGGTGGTCTTGAACTCGATGACCGCAGGCATGTCGACCTCGTAGACGGTGGTGCCGGCGGGCCAGGCCAGCCGGTAGGCCCGCGCGTCGAGCCCGGCGGCCAGGATGACCGCCTGGCGCGCCCCGGCAGCGGCGGCGTCGAGGAAGAACCGGTCGAAAAAGCGGGTCCGCAGCCCCATGCCCCGCGCCATGCGCTCCGGGTCGAACCCGGAATCCTCGGTGACCGGGATCTCGCCGTCGACGAGGCGGGTGTAGACGTCGATGCCGACCGCGCGCACCAGCGGCGCGGCGAACGGGTCGTCGATCAGCGGCTCGGGACCGGCGGCCGCCAACGCCCGCTGGGCGGCCACCATCGTCGCGGTGGCCCCCACGCTGGTGGCCAGATCCCAACTGTCGGCATCGCTGCGCGCCATCTCGCCTCCTGAAACTCGGCTGCGCAGCTACCTAATCACAGGCCGCGGGGCTTAGACCTTCGGGCAGTAGTGAATCGGACTGTCCCGGTGCTCCAGCGGCGGCAGGTTGCGCGCCGGGGTGTGCACCAGCGGCGTATCCGCCGGGATGCGCCCGGTGGCGCGGTCCCAGCCGGCCCGCCCGCGCGGGTGCATCCGGTAGCGGCGCGGCACCAGCTTGAACACCGCGTTGACGACCTTGCCGAACTGGCGGTGCAGCCACGCGTCGCGCGCCGACCATTCGAAGCCGAGCCGGTCGCGCACCGGCTGGTCGTACAGGCCCACGGTCACCCAGATGAACAGCGGGTTGACCATCCGTCGCTGCAAGTTCCACAGCCAGGTGGGCAGCCACGGCATGAACGGCGGCTTGTCCAGGGTGGACAGGTCCAGCACGTCGCGGGTGGCCTTGTTGTCCTCGAGCACCTCGCGGACCATGTGGTCCCAGTACTGCTGGAATTCCTCCCAGGTCCCCGGCACCGGGCGCATGCTCATCCCGTACATCCGGTACCACTGGATGTGCTCGTCGAACAGCTGGCGTTTCTCGTCCTCGCTGAGCCCGCCGCACAGCCAGTCACCCACGATCAGGGTGCCGACGAAGAAGGTGGCGTGCGCCCAGTAGAAGACGTCCGGGTTCAGCGCGTGGTAGCGCCGGCCCTGCGCGTCCACCCCCTTGATCGGGATGTGGTAGTCGCGCACCTCCGCGCCGGTCTGCGGGGCCCGGTCGCCGTCGAAGACCACCCCGCCGATCGGGTAGAGCGAGCGCATCAGCCGCGGCCAGCGCTCCTGGAAGAAGATGGAGTGTTCCTCGACGGCCGCGCCCAGCTGCGGGTGCATGTTCTGCATCGAGCCCGCCCAGGGGCCCTGCAGCATGCCGCGCCAGTCCCCGAAGTACTTCCAGGTCAACGAGTCCGGCCCCAGCGGGACGGCGTCGTAGCCGGAGGCGGAGACCGGACAGCCGCCGGTGACGGCGACTTCGGCGCTGCTTTCGCTGGTCAGCGGCACGGCGTGGGACGTATCTTGGGTCACGATGGGGACTTCCTGTCACGTCAGTCAAACTTTGACTACGGGCGTTGTCACAATGGAGTGTAGGAGGGCGCGTGACGTCGAGTCAACGCCGGGGCCGATGGTCGGGTGTTCCCCTGGCCGACCGTCAGGCGCTGCGCCGTGACCAACTGCTCGCCGCCGGCGTGCGGGTCCTCGGCGATGCCGACGGAGCGCCGCTGACCGTGCGCGCGGTGTGCAGGCAGGCCGACCTCACCGAGCGCTACTTCTACGAAAGCTTCAGCGACCGCGACCAATTCGTGCGCGCCGTCTACGACGACGTCGGCACCCGCGCGATGGCCGCCCTGGCCTCAGCACACACCGCCCGCGAGGCCGTCGAACAGTTCGTCGCACTGATGGTCGACGACCCGATCCTGGGCCGGGTGCTGCTGCTGGGCCCGGAGACCGAACCCGCCCTGACCCGCTCCGGGTCGAAGTGGATGCCCAACTTCATCGCGCTGCTGCAGCACAAACTCACCCGCCTCGGCGACCCGGTGCGCCAACAGTTGGTGGCCACCAGCCTCATCGGCGGGCTGACCGGGCTGTTCTCCGCCTACCTGAACGGCCGGCTGAGCGCGGACCGGGGCCAGTTCATCGACTTCTGCGTAGACATGCTGGTCACGGCGGGGCGCCCGGAGTCGGTCGGAACCGGTTCGCGGCGCACCGACCCATCAACTTGATGTCACCGGCATACACAGATATATTGACTGCAACTTATCGACACAGATACCTCGACCTCTCGGAAAGGCACCCATTGCCATGTCGGCAGAACTGACTGATCTGCAGTTGATGCATGAGCTTGAGCCGGTCGCCGAGAAGTACATCAACCGGCACCTGTCCATGACCAAGGACTGGAGTCCGCACGACTACATCCCCTGGCAGGAGGGCAAGAACTACTACGCCCTCGGCGGCCAGGACTGGGAGCCCGGCCAGTCGCAGCTCTCCGACGTCGCCAAGGTCGCGATGGTGCAGAACCTCGTCACCGAGGACAACCTGCCGTCGTACCACCGCGAGATCGCGACCTACATGGGCATGGACGGCGCCTGGGGCAACTGGGTGAACCGCTGGACGACCGAGGAGAACCGGCACGGCATCGCCCTGCGCGACTACCTGGTGGTCACCCGTGCGGTCGACCCGGTCGAATTGGAGCTGCTGCGCGTCGAGCAGGTCACCCGCGGGTTCTCCCCCGGCCAGAACCGCCAGGGCGACGAGCGCGCCGAGAACCTGTTCGACTCGATCATCTACGTCACGTTCCAGGAGCTGGCGACCCGTATCTCGCACCGCAACACCGGCAAGGCCTGCGAGGACCCGATCGCCGACAAGCTGCTCGCGCGGATCTCCCACGACGAGAACCTGCACATGATCTTCTACCGCGACCTGTCCGAGGCCGCCCTGGAGCTCTCCCCCACCCTGGCCATGCAGTCGATGTACAAGATCCTCAAGGACTTCAAGATGCCCGGGTTCGTCACCCCGGGGTTCCGGCGCAAGGCCCTGGTGATCGCCCTCGGCGGGGTGTACGACCCGCGGATCCACCTCGAGGACGTGGTGATGCCGGTGCTCAAGAAGTGGCGCATCTTCGAGCGCGACGACCTCACCGGCGAAGCCGACCGGCTGCGCAACGAACTCGCCGTGGTCATCAAGGACCTCGAGGACTCCTGCGAGAAGTTCGAGGCGGCCAAGCACCGCCGGCTGGAGCGCGAGGCCAAGACCGGCCGGTCGATCTCGGCGGAGGACGTGCTCGCCACCGCGGGGACCCTCACGCTGTCCCGGCGGTAACCCGGGTGCGGATCGGGCCGATCACGCTCGCCAGCCCGGTCGTGCTGGCACCGATGGCGGGGGTGACCAACGTCGCCTTCCGCACCCTGTGCCGGGAGCTGGAGGGCTCGCTGATGGGCACCGTCAGCGGGTTGTACGTCTGTGAGATGGTCACCGCCCGCGCCCTGGTGGAACGCCACCCCGGCACCCTGCACATGACGGCGTTCGCGCCCGACGAGTCGCCGCGCTCACTGCAGCTCTACACCGTGGACCCGGCCACCACCTACGCCGCGGCGAAGATGATCGTCGAGGAGAACCTCGCCGACCACATCGACATGAACTTCGGCTGCCCGGTGCCCAAGGTCACCCGCCGCGGCGGCGGGGCCGCCCTGCCCTACAAGCGGCGGCTGTTCGGTCAGATCGTCGCCGCCGCGGTGCGCGCCACCGCCGACGCCGACGTGCCGGTGACGGTGAAGTTCCGGGTCGGCATCGATGACGGCCACCACACCCACCTCGACGCCGGCCGGATCGCCGAGGCGGAGGGGGCCGCGGCGGTGGCGCTGCACGCCCGCACCGCCGCCCAGCGCTACTCCGGCACCGCCGATTGGTCCCAGATCGCCGCACTCAAGGAGGCGGTGACGACCATCCCGGTGCTGGGCAACGGCGACATCTTCGAGGCCCGTGACGCCCTGGCCATGATGGCCTCCACCGGCTGCGACGGGGTGGTGATCGGCCGGGGCTGTCTGGGCCGGCCGTGGCTGTTCGCCGAGCTGTCCGCGGCGTTCACCGGCGCCCCCGCGCCCACACCGCCGACGCTGGGCGAGGTCGCCCGGATCATCCGCCGCCACGGTGCGCTGCTGGCCGAGCATTTCGGCGAGGACAAGGGGATGCGCGACATCCGCAAACACGTCGCCTGGTACCTGCACGGGCTGCCCGCCGGCTCGGCGTTGCGCCGGTCGTTGGCCCTGGTCACAACCCTCGACGGGCTCGACGAGCTGCTCGCCCGTCTCGACCCGACGGTGCCGTTCCCGGCCACGGCGACCGGCCCGCGCGGCCGCCAGGGCTCGCCGGCCAAGGTGGCGCTGCCCGAGGGGTGGCTGGCCGACCCCGACGACTGCGCGGTGCCCGCCGGCGCGGACATCATGCACTCCGGTGGCTGAATCGAGACACCCTCGAAATCGCGTCGGAGGCCTCCGCTCAGTATCATCGAAGCAGCTTTGCGCCGCCGCCCCGGTCGGCTCCCCTGTGATCCCCGCGGCGGCCCGGCGTCTCGGTGTGCATCGCAGCACAAGCAGGAGCACCTCGCGCCACCCCGCCACCCACCGCACTTCGGAGGCCGCTAAGACATGAGTGACGGCGACAACGCCGCTGCCGGTCGCCCGATGCGCGCACCGTGGGAACGCTGGCAGATGCCGCCGGGCGGCGAGCCCGACGTGGTCCACGACTACCC
>NZ_NCXO01000108.1 GCF_002104795.1 Mycolicibacillus koreensis | reverse complement strand
TGAACCGCACTGGGTCGTGTGGAGGCTCCGAACCTTGGAAACGAGGATGGAGTCATGGCGAAGGAGAAATCCGCAGCGGCGGGCAAGACGGCGGCCAGTGCACGGCGTTACACGACCGAGCAGAAGGCCTCGGCGGTGCGGATGGTGCGCACGCTGCGGGCCGAGTTGGGCACCGAGCACGGGGTGATCTCCCGGGTGGCCGGCCAGCTCGGCTACGGGGTGGAATCGGTGCGGGCCTGGGTCCGCCAGGCCGACATCGACGACGGGCACACCGCCGGGCTGTCCACGACCGAGGCACGCCGAATCAAAGAACTTGAGCAGGAGAATCGAGAACTCCGGCGCGCCAACGAGATTCTGAAACGAGCGGCCAGTTTCTTCGGGGCGGAGCTCGACCGCCAACACAAGAAATAGTCGACTTCATCGACGCCAACCGCGAGGACTTCGGGGTCGAGCCCATCTGCACCGTCCTGCGCTCCGCAGGGGTGCGGGTGGCCCCGAGCACCTACTACGCCGCCCGCAAACGTGCCCCGTCGGCGCGGGCGATCCGGGATGCGGTGATGACACCGATCCTGGTCAAGCTTTTCGACGACAACTACCAGGTCTACGGGGTCCGCAAACTCCACAAGGCCGCGGTGCGCGCCGGCCACGCCATTGGCCGTGACCAGGTCGGGCGACTCATGCGTGCGGCCGGTATCGCCGGGGTGCGCCGCGGCAAACAGGTACGCACCACCCGCCCCGAGGCGGGGGCGCCGCGGCACCCGGACCTGGTCAAACGTGACTTCACCGCGACCGCACCCAATCAGTTGTGGGTGACCGACCTGACGTATGTGCCGACCTGGGCCGGGGTGGCCTACGTCTGCTTCATCGTCGACGCGTTCTCCCGGATGATCGTCGGGTGGCGGGTCGCCGGGCATATGCGCACCACGATGGTGCTCGATGCCATCGAGATGGCCCGCTGGTCACGGGGAACCACCCTGCCGGGCCTGCGGTGCCACTCCGATGCCGGAGCTCAATTCACCTCTATTCGCTACGGGGAGCGGCTCGCCGAGATCGGGGCGACCCCGTCGATCGGGACCGTCGGCGACAGCTACGACAACGCGCTCGCTGAGACGGTCAACGGCTACTACAAGGCCGAATTGATCTACGGACCGACCCGCAAGGGGCCGTGGAAGACCGTCGAGGACGTCGAGTTAGCCACCCTGGGCTGGGTGCACTGGCACAACACCGACCGACTACACGGCTACCTCGGCGACGTCCCGCCGACCGAGTTCGAGGACACCTTCTACGCTGACACCCGGACCGGCCAAGCCCTGGCCGGAATCCAATAGTCCGAGCCTCCACCGAACCCAGTGCGGTTCA
>NZ_NCXO01000107.1 GCF_002104795.1 Mycolicibacillus koreensis | reverse complement strand
AGTAGTCGTCGAAGTAGCGGGTGCGGGCCGCCTGGAAGTTCACGAAGTGCGCACCGAACTCGGCGGTCTTGAGGTCGTGATCGGGCCGGTCGCCGTCGAGCACCCCGGCCCAGTCGCCGCCGACGGCGCGGCTGAACATCTCGGCATAGGGGTCGACGACCAACGGGTCGGGTTTCTGGGCCTCCAGCGCGCGGGCGGTGGCTACGAACAAGGCGGTGGACCCGACGCTGGTGGTGATGTCCCAGCTGTCGTCGTCGCTACGGATTCCAGACATGGCCGGGACGTTACGCCGCCCCGCACGGGCCGAATTCGAGCGGTGTGGGGTGCGCGCGCTCATCGTGTGCCGCCGGTCGAACCCACTCTCCTCACCGGCGAAGCCTAGCAAGGATGAGTTATCCGCAACAGCGGAGGTAATCATGTGAACTTGCCGGATATCGACTGAATATCGACAATCAGTGACTAATTTGCGGAAATGAAATCTCGTGTCATCGTGGCGGGTCGCCGTCCCAGGTCTCGGGGATCATCGGGTGGACGAGGCCCGTGTCGTCGGTGACCGCCAGTGTCGTCAGGCCGCCGGCGCCGGCCGCCGGCTTGGCGATCGTGCCGGCGAACCCGAGGGGGCCGGCCGCGCTTTGCGACGCCGTCGCCCCCGCGGGGTCTGCGGGCCGGTCCAGATACTCGTACCGATGCCCCCGGTCGATGAGCGAGCGCTGCCGTCGGCGGGCCCGTTGCCCGACCGGTGCGTCCTCGGGGGCATGCGGCGCGGCGGTGGTGTCGCTGACCGGTCTCCGGTCCCGCGCCGGTGTCCGCGCCGCCGCATCCTGGCGCAAGCCGAAGCTGGTGGCCATGTATCCGAAGCCCTCGAGACCGGTGCCCGGCGCGCCCGGCGGGCCCGGCGGCGGGGGTGCCGGCGCCGCCGGTGCGGCGGTCGTGACCGCGGCGGGGGTGACCGGCGCGGTCGGGGCAGTCGGGATCGTAGCCCCGGTCGCGGGCACCGTGGGGACCGGCCCGACCGGCATCGGCACCGAGCCCGCCGCGGCCGGTAGCGGTGCCGGCACCACCGGTTGCAGTCCCGCCAGACCGGCGAGCCCGGCGAGGCCCGCGGTGGCTCCGACGCCGGTGAACGGTGCGAGGGCGGCGACACCCAAACCGACCCCGACGGTCACCAGCAGGGGCAATTCCTGAACCAGGAACCGCAGGGTGCGCAGCGTCCACATCACGGCGCGGTAGGTGTTCCAGGCGATCAGGTATTCGATGATCACCGGGAAGTCGGCCGGATTGGCGGCCATGTGGGTCAGGAAGTACTCGATCGTGCTGCTCGGTAACTGGGTGAACAGGTTCGGCAGGTTCGCCAGGAACTGGTCGGGGGTCCAGTTGCCCTTGCCGTCCGGACCAAAGAGCATGTTCCAGATC
>NZ_NCXO01000106.1 GCF_002104795.1 Mycolicibacillus koreensis | reverse complement strand
GGTCAAGTCCACGGGTGTGGTGTACGACGTCGTCGCATGATTCTTCGTTGAGATGGTTCAGGCGGTCAGTGCCGCCGGGGTGGCCTCCTGTTCTGTCGGGAGTGGTGGCTCGGTGCGGGATTTGCTGAGGACATCGAGGCCGAGGTAGCGACGGGATTCGGCCCATTCGTCGTGTTGTTCGGCGAGCACGGCTCCGACGAGGCGGATCAACGCGGTCCGGTCGGGGAAGATGCCGACGACGTCGGTGCGGCGGCGGATCTCCTTGTTGAGGCGCTCCTGGGGATTGTTGGACCAGATCTGGCGCCAGATCTGTTTGGGGAACGCGGTGAACGCGAGCAGATCGGCGCGGGCGTCTTCGAGGTGCTCGGCAACCTTGGGCAGCTTGTCGACCAGGGCGTCGATGATCCGGTCGTATTGAGCGGCAACGGACGCGGCGTCGGGTTGGTCGTAGACCGAGTGCAGCAAGGTGCGCACCCACGGCCAGGAGGCTTTCGGGGTGATGGCCATCAGGTTGGTGGCGTAATGGGTGCGACACCGTTGCCAGGTGGCTCCGGGCAGGGTGGCGCCGATCGCGGCGACCAGGCCGGCGTGGGCATCGGAGGTGACCAGGCGCACCCCGGATAGGCCACGCGCTGTCAACGACCGCAAGAAAGCCAGCCAGCCCGCGCCGTCTTCGGCGGTGGTGACGTCGATGCCCAGGATTTCGCGGTGGCCCTCGGCGTTGACGGCGGTGGCAATCAACGCGTGCACGTTGACCACCCGGCCGGCTTCACGCACCTTGAGCACCAGGGCATCAGCGGCCATGAACGTGTACGGGCCGGCATCCAGCGGACGGGTGCGGAAGGCTTCCACGGCGGTGTCGAGTTCTTTGGCCATCACCGACACCTGGGATTTCGACAGGCCAGCGATACCCAGGGTGTCGACGAGCCGATCCATCCGGCGGGTCGACACCCCCAGCAGATAGCAAGTGGCCACTACCGTGGTCAGGGCCCGTTCGGCGCGTTTGCGCCGCTCCAGTAGCCAATCCGGAAAATATGAGCCCTGACGCAGTTTCGGGATCGCTAGATCCAGACTGCCCGCCCGGGTGTCGAACCGGCGCTGCCGGTAGCCGTTGCGTTGGTTGGTGCGCTCAGCGCTGCGTTGGCCATAGCCGGCCCCGCACAGCGCGTCGGCCTCTGCCCCCATCAGGGTGTGGATGAACGTGGCCAGCAGCTCGCGCAGCACGTCGGGGTGGGCGCTGGTGAGTCGCTCGGCCAGCACAGCCGGCAGGTCGATATCGTGGGCGTCGGTCATCGCGTTGATTCCTTTGCTCGAGTGACTTTGACGGGTCTCTCGAAGAATCACGCGATGACCTTCAATCATTTGGCTACGACACGCCGGTCACCAAGATCAGGTCCCGACTCGTACACCACTCTGGTGGACGCAACC
>NZ_NCXO01000105.1 GCF_002104795.1 Mycolicibacillus koreensis | reverse complement strand
GGCTCTTCACCACGAACCTGGGAGATGGGGAGTCCGGGCGACACGCCGCGAACGGTGAAATGAACTGATCGTGGGCCTGGGGCTCGCACGATCCGTGATCACGACCAAGATCACACGGATTGTCGAGGAGCCCCAGGTGAGTGCAGACGTTACCGGTTCGGTTGTTGGTGTGCTGTTCGGATTGGACGGGTTTCGGGTGCTGGCAGCAGCCGATGCCGGCGGCGAGGTAGAACTGCTGGTCGAGACCACCGTGTCGGTGGCCCCGTGCCCGGACTGTGGCGCGGTGGCCAAGACCAAGGACCGTCGGCCGGTGTGGGTGCGCGACCTGCCGATCGGCGGGCGACCGGTCGTGGTGTGCTGGCACAAGCGGATCTGGTGTTGTCCACAGGTGTTGTGTCCCAAGAAGACCTGGACCGAGGCACACCCGGCGATCGAGTCCCGGGCGTGTCTGACCGAGCGCGCCCGGGCCTGGGCGTTTGAGCAGGTCGGCGCTCGTGATCACACGGTGGCGCAGGTGGCTTCTGCGCTCGGTGTGGGCTGGGCGACCATCATGCGGATCGTCACCGCCCGCGGTGTGCCGATCATCGACGACCCGGCCCGGCTGGACGACCCGACGGTGATCGGGGTCGATGAGACCGCGTTCCTGCGGGCCACTGGTACCCACCCGACGATGTATGCCACTGGTGTCGCCGACCTGACGCCAGGCCGGCCGGCGCGGCTGTGTGACGTGGTGCCCGGACGCTCCGGTGTGGTGCTGGCCGACTGGCTTTCCGACCGTGATAGCGACTGGAAAGACCAGGTCGCGACCGCGTCGCTGGACCCGTTCCGCGGCTACGCCACCGCGCTGGCAAACCAACTGCCCGACACGGTTCGCGTCCTTGACCCCTTCCACGTCACCAAGCTCGGCCTGACCGTCGTCGACCAGGTACGCCGCCGAGTTCAGCAGGACACCTTCGGACGTCGCGGCCATCGCGACGATCCGCTCTACCGCATCCGTCGCGTCCTGCGCCGGCGTGCCGACCGGCTCTCCAAACGCGCCCGCGACCGGCTGCGCGCCGGCCTGCTCGCCGGCGATCCCGACGGCGAGCTCACTGCGGCCTGGATCATCGCCCAAGATCTGATGCGCTGCTACAAGACCCGCGACACGGCCGCCGCTGCCTCGGTGATCACCGCCGCACGGGACTGCCCGGTTCCCGAGGTCGCCCGCCTGGGACGCACCCTGCACAGCTGGCGCACCGAGTTCCTCGCCCACTTCGCTCACCCCGACGTCTCCAACGGGCCGACCGAGTCGTTGAACCTGAAGATCAAAAACACCAAGCGCACCGCCCGCGGATTCCGCAACTTCGCCAACTACCGGCTGCGCCTGCTTCTCAACCACGGCCGGATACTCCACAATCAACAACCATCACGGATCAGAACCCGCAGACCCAGGTTGGTGGCGTAGAGCC
>NZ_NCXO01000104.1 GCF_002104795.1 Mycolicibacillus koreensis | reverse complement strand
GGCTCTTCCCGATTGGGAGTGCATGAGCTGGTTCGTGGTGCGGCGGTGAGGTTGGGGATGTAGGCGGGTCCTGGGGTGTGAGGATGAGGGTTCCTACACGCCAAATCAACCACCCACAGGACCCATGTCTGAGCCTACGTGCCTTGTTGCTGACACCATCTGCCGAACCGTGGAGTTGGGGGTGACGATCACCGGCGCGGCGATCGCCGAGGAGCTGACCTGGATCGATTGCCGACCGGTCGAACACGATCCGATCTGCCCGAAATGCGGTACGTCCGGGCGCCTGCGTGATCACGTCGAGCGGATCCTGACCGACCTGCCGGTGGTGGGGCATCCGACCCGGCTGCGGCTGCGCGTGCCGCGCTTCATCTGTGGGGATGAGAGCTGCCCGGTGACGATCTTCCGGCAGGGCATCGAGCGGGTCGCGGCACCGAAGGCATCGACCACTCGCCGGTGTGCCCGCTGGATTCTGCAGCGGTTGGCGATCGACAAGATGTCGGTATCGGCGGTCGCCAAGTCACTGGGCCTGGGCTGGAACACCGTGAACGCGGTAGCCGCCGAACTCACCCGTGAGCTGGTCTTCGGCTCACCCGGCCACCTCGATGGGGTGCGTTACCTCGGCGTGGATGAGCACAAGTGGAAGCACTGCCGCGGGCAAGGTGAGGCGGACTTCGTGACCGTGCTGGTCGACTTGACCCCGGTCATCGACGGCACCGGACCGTCACGGCTACTTGACATGATCGCCGGACGATCAGCCACGGTGCTCAAGGACTGGCTCAACGCCCAGGATGCGAACTTCCGCAGCCGGGTCAAGGTGGTGGCGATGGATGGGTTCGCCGGCTACCGCACCGCCACCGCTGATGCCCTACCTGCGGCGCGGGCGGTGATGGATCCGTTCCATGTCGTGCATCTGGCTGCCGACAAGCTCACCTTGTGCCGTCAACGCGTCCAGCAGGACACCTGCGGGCACCGTGGGCGTACCGGTGATCCGCTGTACGAGATCCGCCGAATCCTGCTGACCCGCACCGAATTGCTCACCGACAAGCAGAAAGCCAAGCTCGACACCGCTCTGGCTGCCCATGATGCGCACGCGGCGGTAGAGGTCACCGCCTGCTACTACCAGGACCTGATCGCCGCTTACGCCAACCCGGATCGGCGGGCGGGCAAGCTGGCGATGTTCAAGTGCCTCAAACGGATTCGAACCGGACTTCCCAAGGGACTCGATGAGTTGGCGCAGCTGGGCCGCAGCCTGTGGAAGCGCCGCCACGAGATCCTGGCCTACTTCGATGTCGGTGTCTCCAACGGCCCCGTCGAAGCCATCAACGGCCGCCTGGAACACCTACGCGGTATCGCCCTGGGATTCCGCAACCTCAACCACTACATCCTGCGATCCCTGATCCACTCCGGCCAACTTCAAGACCGGATCAACGCACTCTGAATCGGGAAGAG
>NZ_NCXO01000103.1 GCF_002104795.1 Mycolicibacillus koreensis | reverse complement strand
CGGATGCCCGTCCGGGAGAGCGTCTTGAGGCGTTGTTCGCTGAACTGTCGGAGCTGACCGGGCAGCGCAACGCGATCGATGGGCGCATCGTGGAGATCGTCGCCGAGATCGACCACGACCAGCTGTGGGGTGCCACCGGGGCCCGATCCCTCGGGGCGCTGGTGGCCTGGAAGACCGGCTGCTCACCGAGCAACGCCGAGACCATCGCGACCGTGGCGCACCGAATCGAGGTGTTCCCCCGCTGCGCCGAAGGCATGCGAGAAGGCCGCTTCTCCCTCGACCAGATCGGGGCGATCGCAGCACGCGCCGCCGACGGATCCGACGAGCACTACGCCCAACTCGCCGGAGTCGCCACCGTCACCCAGCTACGCACCGCGGTCAAACTCGAACCCCGACCCGACCCCGAACCACGACCCCCACGCACCCCGACAATCAGCAAAACCAGCGACACCGAATTCGACTTCTGGCGCATCACCTTGCCCCACACCGAATCGGCGATGTTCGAAGCCGCCCTACACTCCCACGCCGACGCCCTCCACGCCGAATGGAAACGCACCCGCGACACCAACCATCCCGACAACGGCGACAGCAACGGCGGTAGCGGCGGCGGCGCGGCCCAAGCCCCGATGCCGACCACCATCGATGCGTTTATGCGGCTGGTCGAGACCAGCTGGGACAGCGAAGTCCAACGCCGACCACAGGGCCAACGCACCACCGTGGTAGTCCACCTCGACGTCGCCGAACACATCGGCGCCCTGCACCTGGGCCCACTGCTCACCGACGCCGAACGCCGCTACCTCACCTGCGACGCCACCTGCGAAGTCTGGTTCGAACGCGACGGCCAACCCATCGGCGCAGGCCGATCCACCCGCACCATCAACCGTCGACTACGCCGCGCCCTCGAGCATCGCTACCCCACCTGCGCCATCCCGGGATGCGACGCCACACGCGGCCTCCACGCCCACCACATCGTGCACTGGGAACACGGCGGACCCACCGATCTGAACAACCTGGTGCTGCTCTGCGCCTACCACCACCGCAGCCACCACCGCGGCACCATCACCATCACCGGCCCCGCCAGCAACCTCACCGTCACCGACGCCGACGGCAACACACTGCACCCCGGATCACTCGCCCACCCACCAACCACACCACCACCACAGGTCCCACCCTGCCCCGGACCAACCGGCGAACACGCCGACTGGTGGTGGTACCAACCATTCCAACCCCAACCACCACCCACCCCCAACTGACACCCCGTCACAGATCCGCCAACGCCGATGCCTAGTCTTCGAAATCCCTTCGCGTAGTCAGCTTTCCGGCACCAGAGGGTCGGGTTACCACAAACACCCGCGAGTCCGCGTCACCGATGAGCCTGGCCGGCAGTTGCACAGACGTCGCGATCTAGGGGCCAGGAGCTTGGCTCCACCACTGCGCTTCACGCACGGGCGACTACGGCAACGACTCCCATCGTCGTAACCGGAAATGACAGCGGTCGAACGGCCGTGTCTGCGAACCTCGCGGAGGAACACCGCGCGGCGGCGACGATCGGCGCCGATAGTCA
>NZ_NCXO01000102.1 GCF_002104795.1 Mycolicibacillus koreensis | reverse complement strand
GGGAACACCCCCGCGTGAGCGGGGAGGAGTGAGTGCGCTTACATCCGCGACGGGGCGGCGACGGGAACAACCCCGCTCACGCCGCCGTGGTGAGGGGTCTGAGCCGTGAAGGACGTGACACGCGCTTCGGGCACGGCTGGTACAAGCGCTGGGACAATGAGCACCATGAGCACGAAGACCGTCACCTTCCTCGCGACGGCCGCCGCGGCTGTCGCGGTGGCGGTCTCGGGCTGCACGCAGACGGTGGCTGGCCACGCCACGGTCTCGGCGTCGGAGGTGGCGGAATACACGGCTGAGGTTGCACCGACGTGGATCACCGTCCCCAGCCACAAGGGGCCGACTGATGAAAAGTGGCACGCGCAGTACGGACCTACACCGACTCCGGGAATCGCGGTCACCCATGATGTTGAGGTTCCCGGCGGCGAGATTCCTGCGCTGTGCACCCTCGGCCCAGCAGTGGCCAGCGGCGATCAGGTTGGAATGCTCACCGCTGGCCACTGCGTATCTGACGCAGTGGGTGCTGGCCAGTACCTCGTAACACCCGGCACGGCGGATGGGAAGACAAAGCTAGCTGTGGGCGTCGATACTGCGGCCGGTTACGATTCCGCACCTTTGTGGATGGCCAAAGTCGGGGATGCTACGACACGCATCGGCGAGTACCCGGTGGCGGGCGTGCTCAGTGCGCAGTACCGGTTGGACTCTGGCACTCCGATCTGCGTTGCGGGTGCCATCACGGGGCTACATTGCGGGAAAATCACCATCGGAGGACTTAGCGGCCGTGTGGTGCGGCACTTTGTTGTGGAGGGCGGGACCGTTAATGGCGATTCCGGAGCCCCTGTATTCCTAGTCACCGAAGGCAGGCAGGCTGTTCTAGTTGGCACCCTCGTTGGGGGTGACGAGTTTCATGGCGATGACATCGCCGTGCCGATGGAGCCTGTGCTGGAAGCGATCGGTGCGCGGGCGTGCCTCAGCCCCGATGTCGAGCCGCTATCAGGTGAGATGTACTCGACGCAGGTGACATCCTGCAGCGAGTAGATATGGCGGTGGCTGTGGATGGCTGATTTCCCTGATCCCAACTTCGATTTCGAGTATTCTGCCTGGTCAGATCGCGTCGATGGTGTATCGGTCGATCTCAGTAGCCTGGGCCGTGGCCTGCATGAGATCGTCACCGCGATCAACGGAGGGGCCAAAAGTCAGCGTGCGAATGACAGCAACGGGGCGCTGGAAGACTCACGTGCTGTTTTGGAGGCTGTGGCGATTCTGATGTCCGCCTGCGCCCAGGCCCACCGCGAGATGCGCTACTCCGCGGGGCGATACGACGCCGCAGCGCCCCGCCTGGCCGAGGTGCAGCAGGCGAAGTCTGTAGCCGACGCGGCGCGCACACAGATGATGATCGACGAGTCTGCGGCGGCAGAGCTGGCGTACCGCGAGGCGGTAGCCAGGCTGAAAGCGCTGCGTGATCGCCGCGACGGCGCGAAAGCAGCGCTTGAGGCTGATGATGGCCGCATCGCTGCAACGCTGCAATCAGCAGTTGCTGGGGTCACGATCACCAGTCCCAAGGAACTACGTTTCCCCTCCTCCCCCAGTTCCAGCTCCCC
>NZ_NCXO01000101.1 GCF_002104795.1 Mycolicibacillus koreensis | reverse complement strand
AGCCTGGATGCGCCGATGAGGTAGTGGTTCGGGGTGGGGCGTAGCGCCGAAATGCCCTGTCGTGGTGGGAGAATGAGATTTCTTGAGGATCTTATTCGGCCACAACGAAGGGCATCTCGTAGATGCAACTATCTCACACGCGGCCGGTGACGGCGGCTCGTTTCGATGATCCCAATCTGGTGTCGTGCGCTGGGCTGGTCCCGGTAGCAGCCCTGACCCAGCAGTGCGGCCTGGCTACCCTGGCCGATGAACATCTCACGGTGCCGACCGATAAGGGCTCGAACGCCGGGGCGAAAGTGAGCTGCCTGGTCGCCGGGATGGTCGCCGGGGCCGACAGCATCGATGACATGGCCTTGCTACGCCACGGCGCCATGGGCACCGTGTTCGACCGCCCGTATGCCCCCTCGACGTTGGGGTCGTTCCTGCGGGAGTTCACCTTCGGTCATGTCCGCCAACTTGACGCGGTCGCGTCGCGGCTGCTGATAGGGCTGCACGAGCGCACCCCGTTGTTGGCCGGGATCGACGGCCCAGTGCTGGTCGATCTCGACGACACCATCATCGAAGTGCACGGTTATGCCAAACAAGGATCGGGATACGGCTACTCGGGGGTCCGCGGCCTCAACGCACTGCTGGCCACGGTCACCACCGAGGGCGCGGCTCCGGTGATCTGTGGTCAACGCCTGCGTAAGGGTTCGTGTGGGTCCCCACGCGGGGCGGCCCGGATCATCGCCGACACTCTGGCAGGCCTGACACGGCTGCGTTCGCCGCAGGCCACCGCCAAGCCGCTGGTACGGGCGGATTCGGCGTTCTACGGCTATCGCAGCGTGGCTGCAGCGATGCGTGGCGGTGCCGAGGTGTCGATCACGGTGCGCCTGGACCCCGCGGTCAAGACCGCCATCGCCGCCATCGACGAGCAGGCGTGGACGCCCATCGAATACACCGACGCGATCTATGACGACTCCACCGGGCAGTGGGTCTCGCGTGCCGAGGTCGCCGAGATCGGATTCACCGCGTTCACCTCCCGCAAGACCAGTGAGCAAGTGCCGGGCCGGTTGGTGGTGCGCCGCATCCCCGACCTCAACTCCAGCGGCAGTGACGGCCAGCAGAGCTTATTCGACGTGTGGCGTTTCCACGCGTTCTTCACCACCACCGACCTCGACATGATCACCGCTGATAGGACCCACCGCGGGCACGCCATCATCGAACAGGTCCACGCCGACCTGAAAAACTCCGCCCTGGCACACCTGCCCTCGGGGCGGTTCACCGCCAATGCCGCCTGGCTGGTCCTAGCCGCCATCGCGTTCAACCTCACCCGCGCCGCCGCTACCCTCACCGGGCCGGCGCTGGCCAAAGCCCACACCGCCACCATCCGCGCCACCCTGATCACCGTGCCGGCCCGCATCGCCTGCTCAGCCCGACGCCTGACCCTTCACCTACCACGCGACTGGCCCTGGGAATCAGCCTGGAACGCCCTGTTCACCAATCTGTTTCAACGACATCGACCGCTCACCACCTAACGCAGCCGTCCCACCCGTCCCTCGACACGAAAGACCAAAAGGAACAACCCGATACGCCAGGTCGGGCGACCGCCTACGCCCACATCCCGACACACCCCAGTCCCAACGCACACAACGCAATCCGACCTCAGAGCAACCGCTCATCGGTGGATTGAGGCT
>NZ_NCXO01000100.1 GCF_002104795.1 Mycolicibacillus koreensis | reverse complement strand
ACCGTGACCTGATCGCAACGCAGCCGAGGCGTGGCACACCGGCGGCGCTCACCCGGATTCGCTGTGACCGACGCCACACTGAAGGCATGCCAGTCGAAGAAACCATGTGGGACATCCAGGTGCCGCGGGACATCGACCGCTACGACACCGAACGCCTCCGATCAGCCCTGTCCGATGTCGTCCGCCGCCGCCTCGCGGCGGGCAAACAACTACTGCGCGTGGTCAGTTGGAGCACCGGCGGCGCCGCGCTCTTTCGGCCCACCCCCGGAACCCGCCGGTTCGCTGTGGCCTACGAGGTGGCACTGGGGGCATAACCGGCGCAGCCGCCCCGGCATTTCGCGGAATCCGATGCCCCGGCGGCCCCGCCGGACAGAGGGGGTCTGTCCCGTCGCCGGCCAGCCGAACCGTCCCGCCCGCAGCGTTCTCGCCGTGCGCGGGGCTCGACATTAAAAGCATTAGGACCGGTGTTCGCACCGGCGGTGCTCCGAAAACCGTAGGGGCGGTAGGCTCGGGGGCGTGCCAGTACCAACAGACCCCAGCCCCGCTCTGCAGTCCTACGCCCACCCGGAACGGTTGGTGACCGCCGATTGGCTCTCCGCCAATCTGGGTCAGCCCGGCCTGGTGGTTGTCGAGTCCGATGAGGACGTGCTGCTCTACGACGTCGGCCACATCCCCGGCGCAGTGAAGATCGACTGGGTCACCGACCTCAACACCCACCCGGTGCGCGACTACCTCAGCGGCGCGGAGTTCGCCGACCTGATGAACCGCAAGGGCATCAGCCGCGACGACACCGTGGTCATCTACGGGGACAAGTCCAACTGGTGGGCCGCCTACGCGCTGTGGGTGTTCACCCTGTTCGGCCATCCCGACGTGCGCCTGCTCAACGGTGGTCGCGACCTGTGGCTCTCCGAGGGCCGGGAGACCACCTTGGATGTGCCGACCAAGACCGGCACCGACTACCCGGTCGTGGAACGCAACGACGCCCCGATCCGGGCCTACAAGGAAGACGTGCTGGAGATCATCGGCACGCAGCCGCTGATCGACGTGCGCTCCCCGCAGGAGTACACCGGTGAACGCACCCACATGCCGGACTACCCGGAAGAGGGTGTTCTGCGCGGCGGACACATCCCCACCGCGGTGTCGATCCCGTGGAGCAAAGCGGTCACTGACAACGGCCAGTTCCGCAGCCGTGAAGAGCTCGACGAGCTCTACGGCTACCTGTCCCCCGACGACCGGCCGGTCGCCTACTGCCGCATCGGGGAACGGTCCAGCCACACCTGGTTCGTGCTGACCTACCTGCTGGGCAAGGAAGGTGTGCGCAACTACGACGGGTCGTGGACCGAGTGGGGCAACACCGTGCGGGTTCCCATCGTCGCCGGCGATCAGCCCGGGGAACTGCCGAGCCGATGAGCCTGCCCGCACCGCTGGCGGAGGTCGTGTCGGACTTCGCCGAGGTCGAGGGCCAGGACAAGCTGGCGCTGCTGCTGGAGTTCGCCGAGGAGCTGCCCCCCATCCCCGCCGAATTGGAAGAGGCGGCGATGGAGCCGGTTCCGGAGTGCCAGTCGCCGCTGTTCCTCGACGTCGACGCCAGCGATCCCACCGCGGTGCGGCTGTATTTCTCCGCGCCGCCGGAGGCGCCCACCACTCGCGGGTTCGCGGCGATCCTGGCGGCCGGTCTGGACCGCCAGCCGGCCGCCGACATCCTCGCCGTCCCCGACGACTTCTACTCGGCGCTGGGGTTGGCCGAGCTGATCAGCCCGCTGCGGGTGCGCGGAATGTCGGCCATGCTCAGCCGGATCAAACG
>NZ_NCXO01000099.1 GCF_002104795.1 Mycolicibacillus koreensis | reverse complement strand
TCGATGAGTTGGTCTTCCTGGCCGCCGATGAGTTTGCGCTGTCCGGCGCGGTGGAGCAGTTCGTGGGCGGGCACACCGTAGCGTTCGCCTTGGCGTACAGCGTGTTTGAGGAAGCTGGAGTACACCCCGGAGTAGCCCATGATCAGTGCGTTGCGGTCCAGGATGCATTCGGTGGGCATGGCGGGGCGCACCACGTCTTCGGCGGCGTCGGCGATGTCGAAGAAGTCGATGCCGGTCTTCACCCCGATCTTGTCGAACACCCCGATCAGTGCCTCGACGGGGGCGTTGCCGGCCCCGGCGCCGAAGCGGCGCACCGAGCCGTCGATCTGCTTGGCCCCGGCGCGCACGGCCTCCACCGAGTTGGCCACCCCGAGCCCGAGGTTCTCATGTCCGTGGAACCCGACCTGGGCGTCGTCACCGAGTTCGGCGATCAGCGCCTGGACCCGGTCGCGCACGTCGGTGAGCACCAGCGCCCCGGCCGAGTCGACGACGTAGACGCACTGGCAGCCGGCGTCGGCCATGATGCGGGCCTGGGCGGCCAGCTTCTCCGGGGAGATGGTGTGGGCCATCATCAAAAACCCGACGGTCTCCAACCCCATCTCGCGGGCCTTGCCGAAATGCTGGCGCGACACGTCGGCCTCGGTGCAGTGCGTGGCGATCCGGCAGATCGAGCCGCCGTTGTCCTGGGCCTGCTTGATGTCGTCGACGGTGCCGACCCCGGGCAGCATCAAAAACGCGATCTTGGCGTCGCGCACGGTCTGCGCGGCCAGTGTGATCAGTTCCTGATCGGGGGTCTTGGAGAAGCCGTAGTTGAAGCTCGACCCGCCGAGCCCGTCACCGTGGGTGACCTCGATGACCGGCACGCCGGCGGCGTCGAGGGCGGTGACGATGCCGCGGACCTCATCGGCGGTGAACTGGTGACGCTTGTGGTGCGATCCGTCCCGAAGGCTGGTGTCGGTGATCCGCACATCGAAGATGCTGTCGGTCATTTGCTGTTCCCCTCCGAAACGCTCGCCATCTGTTTGGCGATCTCCTCACCGACCTTGGTGGCCGCAGCGGTCATGATGTCGAGGTTGCCCGCATACGGCGGCAGATAATCACCGGCACCCTCGACCTCCACGAACGTCGTCACCAACGCCTGCCCACCGGAGTTCAGCGACGGCTCGTCGAACTGCGGCTCGTTGAGCAGCCGGTACCCGGGCACATAGGTCTGCACATAAGACACCACGTCATGAATCGAGGCGGTGATCGCCTCCCGATCGGCATCCTCAGGAATCGCGCAGAAGATCGTGTCGCGCATGATCATCGGCGGATCCGCCGGATTCAAGATGATGATCGCCTTACCGCGCGCAGCTCCCCCGATGGTCTCCACACCGGCCGAGGTGGTCTTGGTGAACTCATCGATGTTGGCCCGCGTACCCGGGCCCGCCGACACACTGGACACACTCGCCACGATCTCCGCATAGGGCACCCCGCCGGCGCCGGCCACCGCCCGATTGACCGCATACACGATCGGGATGGTGGCCTGCCCGCCGCAGGTGATCATGTTGATGTTGGGGGCGTCGAGGTGCTCGTGCAGATTCGCCGGCGGAATCACCGCCGGACCCACCGCCGCCGGAGTCAAATCGATCGCCCGAATACCGGCCGCCTCATATTTCGGGGCCGCATCACGATGCACATACGCACTGGTCGCCTCGAACACCAAATCCGGCTTCTCATCTTGGGCCAGCAACCAGTCCACCCCCTCATGACTGGTCTCCAGCCCCAGCTTGCGAGCGCGCGCCAACCCCTCACTGGCCGGATCGATACCGATCATCCACCGCGGCTCCAACCACTCCGACCGCAACAACTTGTACAACAAATCGGTACTGATGTTGCCCGAACCCACAATGGCAACCGACGCCTTCTG